>NZ_JBMPZA010000015.1:0-342500 GCF_049368575.1 Priestia sp. 40 | reverse complement strand
ATCCGGTGGTTCCGCATGGAAGGGCCATCGCTCAACGGATAAAAGCTACCCCGGGGATAACAGGCTTATCTCCCCCAAGAGTCCACATCGACGGGGAGGTTTGGCACCTCGATGTCGGCTCATCGCATCCTGGGGCTGTAGTCGGTCCCAAGGGTTGGGCTGTTCGCCCATTAAAGCGGTACGCGAGCTGGGTTCAGAACGTCGTGAGACAGTTCGGTCCCTATCCGTCGTGGGCGTAGGAAATTTGAGAGGAGCTGTCCTTAGTACGAGAGGACCGGGATGGACACACCGCTGGTGTACCAGTTGTCTTGCCAAAGGCATCGCTGGGTAGCTATGTGTGGACGGGATAAGTGCTGAAAGCATCTAAGCATGAAGCCCCCCTCAAGATGAGATTTCCCATAGCGCAAGCTAGTAAGATCCCTGAAAGATGATCAGGTTGATAGGTCAGAGGTGGAAGCGTGGCGACATGTGTAGCTGACTGATACTAATCGATCGAGGACTTAACCAAACTTTTAAAAGCGTAAGCTTTACTCAGCGAACTGTTATCTAGTTTTGAGAGAATAATCTCTTGTCTGGTGGCGATAGCGAAGAGGTCACACCCGTTCCCATACCGAACACGGAAGTTAAGCTCTTTAGCGCCAATGGTAGTTGGGACTTTGTCCCTGTGAGAGTAGGACGTTGCCAGGCAATGAATAAGACCCCTTTTTATGCTCTTGTAAAAGAGTCTAGGGGTTTTTTATTTGGCTCATTTGTAAAAAACTTATATACAATACACACTGAATGTTGTGTATGATATTTGGAGGATTAGCTCAGCTGGGAGAGCACCTGCCTTACAAGCAGGGGGTCGGCGGTTCGATCCCGTCATCCTCCACCACCGTGCCGGTGTAGCTCAACTGGTAGAGCAACTGACTTGTAATCAGTAGGTTGGGGGTTCAAGTCCTCTTGCCGGCACCATTTATATCGGAGGGGTAGCGAAGTGGCTAAACGCGGCGGACTGTAAATCCGCTCCTTCGGGTTCGGCAGTTCGAATCTGCCCCCCTCCACCATCTTTATTGGGCTATCGCCAAGCGGTAAGGCAACGGATTTTGATTCCGTCATGCGTTGGTTCGAATCCAGCTAGCCCAGCCATAGAGAGCCATTAGCTCAGTTGGTAGAGCATCTGACTTTTAATCAGAGGGTCGAAGGTTCGAGTCCTTCATGGCTCATTTTAATAAGCGGAAGTAGTTCAGTGGTAGAACACCACCTTGCCAAGGTGGGGGTCGCGAGTTCGAACCTCGTCTTCCGCTCCATATAAAGCGCCCGTAGCTCAATTGGATAGAGCGTTTGACTACGGATCAAAAGGTTAGGGGTTCGACTCCTCTCGGGCGCGCCATAAACGGGAAGTAGCTCAGCTTGGTAGAGCACTTGGTTTGGGACCAAGGGGTCGCAGGTTCGAATCCTGTCTTCCCGACCATTTATGGGGCCTTAGCTCAGCTGGGAGAGCGCCTGCCTTGCACGCAGGAGGTCAGCGGTTCGATCCCGCTAGGCTCCACCAATTAAATTAAATAAATAATTGTAACGAATAATATGGCGGTGTAGCTCAGCTGGCTAGAGCGTACGGTTCATACCCGTGAGGTCGTGGGTTCGACTCCCTCCGCCGCTACCATATAAGTTACATTTGTTATAAATATACGGAGGAATACCCAAGTCCGGCTGAAGGGATCGGTCTTGAAAACCGACAGGGGTGTTAAAGCCCGCGGGGGTTCGAATCCCTCTTCCTCCGCCATCTATTTATATCATCGCGGGGTGGAGCAGTTCGGTAGCTCGTCGGGCTCATAACCCGAAGGTCGCAGGTTCAAATCCTGTCCCCGCAACCAAAGTGGTCCCGTGGTGTAGCGGTTAACATGCCTGCCTGTCACGCAGGAGATCGCGGGTTCGATTCCCGTCGGGACCGCCATTTACATAAAGGCTCGGTAGCTCAGTTGGTAGAGCAAAGGACTGAAAATCCTTGTGTCGGCGGTTCGATTCCGTCCCGAGCCACCATTTTAAGATGGCGATTGTGGCGAAGTGGTTAACGCACCGGATTGTGGTTCCGGCATTCGTGGGTTCGATTCCCATCAGTCGCCCCATCTTAAGTAACGCGGGTGTAGTTTAGTGGTAAAACCTCAGCCTTCCAAGCTGATGTCGTGAGTTCGATTCTCATCACCCGCTCCAAATAATGGGCCTATAGCTCAGCTGGTTAGAGCGCACGCCTGATAAGCGTGAGGTCGGTGGTTCGAGTCCACTTAGGCCCACCATATTCCACAGTAGCTCAGTGGTAGAGCTATCGGCTGTTAACCGATCGGTCGTAGGTTCGAGTCCTACCTGTGGAGCCATACTGGCCCGTTGGTCAAGCGGTTAAGACACCGCCCTTTCACGGCGGTAACACGGGTTCGAATCCCGTACGGGTCATCTTAAAAGCAGTTTGCATATGCAAACTGCTTTTTTTGTTTGTAAACAGAGTTTATTCTTTTGTCTAAACTCTATTTTTCGTTTTTCTATGATTGCCTCTCTCCGAATTGCATTTCTTATAGCACATCTATAAAAGCTTGTTCTAAATTTCGAAAAAAAACCTACAATAGTAATAACGGCATACTGTTTGTACAAAAGGAGGGGAATGCGTGAAAAAAATTGTTTGGTGGTCCATCGGAGTTTTTCTTGTGTATGGAGCGTGTATTTGGGTGTATTTATTCTATATAAGCGATACCTCTATTCCACAATCATTAAAGGGCACCAGCGTAGACCCGGCTACGTTTATGAATGCACGAGAACTTATGTTGACCGAAAAATATTCAAAAATTAGAGATGCACTCTTTTTTATCCGAATTCCATATGAGTGGCTAGGGTTTATTTTAATTTTAGTGTTAGGTGTATCTAAGAAAGTTAATAAGTGGTCTAAAGACATCAGCCGTTTCAGTCTTCTCCAAACTGCTATTTATGTATTTTGGTTATCCGTTCTGCTGCTGATCTATTCTTTTCCTATGGACTGGATTAGCTTTAAGCTTTCAAAGGCTTACCATATTACGACGCAACCTTTCCAAGGATGGATGAAGGATCTCTTTACAGATTTTTGGGTAAACTATGCCACCATGTTTTTAGTGATTGCTGTGTTATATGCATTCATTCGTAAGTTTTCAAAAAGATGGTGGCTGTATGCATGGCTAGTATCTATTCCATTTACGCTATTTTTGACGTTTATTCAACCAGTGGTTATCGATCCGTTATATAACGATTTTTATCCATTAAAGAATAAAGAGCTAGAGACGAAAATTTTACATTTAGCAGACGAAGCTCATATACCTGCTAAGCATGTATATGAAGTAAACATGTCTGAAAAAACGAACTCTCTCAATGCATATGTGACGGGAATAGGTTCTAATTCAAGAATTGTGTTATGGGATACTACTCTTAATAAATTAACAGAACGTGAAATTTTGTTTATCATGGCGCATGAAATGGGTCATTATGTAAAGAAACATATTTATGTGGGGATTGCTTCAGCATTAGTTTTATCGATCGTAGGTTTATGGCTAACGAAGCACTTAGCTCGCTTTGTGATTAAGAGATGGGGAAAAGCATTAAAAATTACTTCTCTTAGTGATTTAAATTCTTTACCGCTTATTCTACTTATTTTTTCTGTTCTTACATTTGCTGTGAGTCCGTTAACAAATATGCAGTCGCGTCATCATGAACTTCAATCTGACACGTACGCCATGGACCTAACAGGAGATAAGCAAGCTGCTATTAAAACGTTTCAGGACTTAACGAAATCAGGACTGTCTCAGGTAAATCCGCCGTATTTAGTGAAGATTTTCCGATATGGTCACCCAACAATACTGGAAAGAATTTCATTTGTTGAGAAGTATGAAAGAAATGAATAAGTGATATAAGAAAAAGTAAAGGATATATGAAGCCTTTTATACGTAGGTATTAATAGAAAAGCCTCCTTGCGAGTAGGAAAAAAATTCTAAAAGGAGGTTTCATTTTCGAAAGTACTGTTATATAATAACGTATGTAAAATAAAAACTGTTTTATAACAATAGGGAGGAATAGTTATTTGTGATTGAAAAGATAGCAGTCTAAATTCTCAGCGTATATTCACCTCAGCTAAGTCTTACTACATGTCCTTCAACTACTTACTTATTTCATCTACGTTCTCGCTAACACTATGGCAAACTGCTAATTTACTTCATCATGAAACAGACATATTCTAACTGCTGCGTTTTATATTTTTATGAATATAGAATTTTAAATTCATTAGGGGGTATAAAGAATGAAAGACATTCGTGTAAAAAACCTTGAAGAGAACTGGAAAAGCGATGAGCGTTGGAAAGGAATTGAACGTCCATATTCTGCAGAAAAAGTCATTGGGCTAAGAGGGTCCATTGATATTGAACATACGCTTGCTAGAAGAGGAGCCGAAAAGTTCTGGAACTTATTAAAAACAGAGCCATACGTTCATGCATTAGGAGCTTTAACAGGAAATCAAGCAGTACAACAGGTAAAAGCGGGGTTAAAAGCAATTTACTTAAGCGGATGGCAAGTAGCTGCAGATGCAAATCTTTCAGGAAACATGTATCCTGATCAAAGTTTATACCCGGCAAACAGCGTGCCGCATGTTGTGAAACGAATCAATCAAGCGCTGCAGCGTGCCGATCAAATTCAGCATTTAGAAGGAGAAGGGGATATCGATTACTTTGCTCCAATTGTAGCAGATGCAGAAGCAGGGTTTGGAGGACAGTTAAACGTATTTGAACTAATGAAAGGAATGATTGAGTCGGGAGCATCTGCCGTACACTTTGAAGATCAATTATCCTCTGAGAAAAAGTGTGGCCACCTTGGCGGCAAGGTATTGCTGCCAACTCAGACCGCTGTGAAAAATTTGATTGCTGCTCGTTTAGCTGCTGATGTAATGGGTGTTCCAACACTTCTGATTGCTCGTACCGATGCTGATGCCGCTGATTTAATTACAAGTGATGTTGATCCTGTAGATCGCCAGTTTATTACAGGTGAACGCACCGCTGAAGGTTTTTATCGCACGAGAGCCGGAATCGATCAAGCTATTGCTCGTGGCTTAGCATATGCGCCATATGCTGATCTAGTATGGTGTGAAACGTCTGAACCAAACTTGGAACAAGCACAAAAATTTGCAGATGCTATTCATGAAAAATTCCCAGGTAAAATGCTTGCTTATAACTGTTCACCATCTTTCAACTGGAAGAAAAAATTAGATAAGAAAACGATTGAAAAGTTCCAAAGAGAAATCGCAAAAATGGGCTACAAATTCCAATTCGTTACGCTTGCTGGCTTCCATGCTTTAAATCACAGCATGTTTGAGCTGGCACGAGGATATAAAACAAGAGGAATGGCAGCTTATTCAGAGTTACAAGAGAGAGAGTTTGCTAGTGAAATAAATGGATATACTGCTACAAGACATCAGCGTGAAGTAGGAACGGGTTATTTTGATGAAGTGGCGCAAGTAGTTTCTGGTGGGACTTCTTCTACCACAGCTTTAAAAGGTTCAACGGAAGAAGAGCAGTTTCAGGCACATAAATAACAAAAAATCTATGAGTGGAACGGTTAGTTACTTCCACTCATAGGAAAAATCCTAACAAAAAAGATTCTTACATCTGTAAGAATCTTTTTTTATGTAGTAAACACGATTTAACAGACAGCTGTTCTTCCTGAGAAGAAAGTATCTGCCTGTTAAACGTACATATAAATCATTAACATGAATTAAGTTCTTAAAATATTAAGTAGATGTTTGAAGCAGGGATTGGTACTGTGCTGATAGCTCATAAAAAGCAATTTCATCACGTTGATCTAATGCCGTGTTAATGTTTGTTTCTAACAGTTCTTTTTGACGCTTAAAAAGCGATTCATCAATTACCATTTCGATATAAACATCCAACATACTCACAGTATCAATTACTTTTTTCTTGCGAGCGAGGGACTTCATCATTTCCGTGTACGATTTTTCATTGTTCATACCTCATCACCTCTGCACCCTTTTTATTATTATATAGATTAAAAGAAGAAAAAACAACTAATTTTCTAAATTTTTAGATTTTTATTTTTAGAAATGATAAAGTAAGAGGGAAACGCTACTTTCGTTTTTATCGATTGACTATTTGGTTTAAAAATGAATGCTTGGGGGCGAAGAAATTGAATCATTTAAAAAAGCGTACGGTAACGATAGAGGATTTGTATGAATTGAAGTCTGTTTATAATCCTCAGATTTCTCCAGATGGAAAAAGTGTAGTTTATACGGTTCGAGAAACGAAGAAAATAGAGAACGCGTATGAAACGCAGCTGTTTATATTAGATCTTGAAACGAAAGAAACTAAGCAATTAACGTACTATAAAGGGAATAATCATTCTCCCGCCTGGTCCCCGGACGGCAAGTGGATTGCTTTTTTATCCGATCGCAGTCAAGCCGTTCAGCTCTACCTATTAGCAGCGACAGGCGGGGAAGCAGAAGCACTCACAGATCTTGAAAAAGGCGTTAGTAATCCAGTGTGGTCTCCTTATAGTGACGAAATTATGTTTTCCACAAAAGTAGAAGAAAAAGCTGTAAGAGTTGAACAAAATCATGAACATCCCCAGCCGTATGAAGTGGAACGTTTACTGTACAAATCCGATGGTAGCGGCTATTTAAAAGGTGAATATACGCAAGTTGCTGTCGTTAAACTTAAAAATAAAGAAGTGACGTTTTTAACGGATGGACCTTATCATCACTCTGTAGGGTGCTGGTCTCCCGATGCAAGCTCAATTGTATTTTGCAGCAGCCGAGGAGAGAATCCGGATTTATCGTTAACCATGGACGTGTTTATTTTGCATCGTGATACTAAAAAATTAACATCTATTACAGCAGAAACAGGATATTTTCATCAAGTTTCGTGGTCACCAGATGGATCATACATAGCTTACATTGGAAATGAACGTACATACGGATCGGCTTCAATGAATGACATATATATTTATCAGATTTCCAACCAAAAAACAGCTTGTATCACTGCTGGTATAGACGTAGAAATAGGAGATATGGTAGCGGGAGATTTCCACTTTGGAAGAACCGCAGCGGGAATTATGTGGAGCAGTAATCAAGAATTTTATTTTGTCGTAAGTGAAAAGGGGTCTGTAGGCATATATAAAGGAAATGTAAATGGGAAGTTAGATCCTGTGCTTATGGACAATGCTCACGTATATGGGATATCTGTTCTTCCAAACTGTGAGGAGGCTATCGTGGCAATCAGCACATTTACACATCCCGGAGATCTTTATTCTCTAAATTTAAAAACAGAGGAACTAGTGAAGCTGACAAGCGTTAATGACTTATTTTTAAAGCATGTGCAGCTCACAGAAGCAGAATCTTTTTACGCGACTTCTACGGACGGTATACATATCCATAGTTGGGTAGTAAAAGCTGCTGCCACAAACCATGGATCTCCAACCATTTTAGAAATCCACGGAGGTCCGCATCTTATGTATGGTCATACATTTATGCTTGAATTCCAAGTACTTGCATCAAAAGGGTTCAATATTATCTTTTCTAATCCAAGAGGCGGCAGAGGGTATGGTCAAGCCTTTACAGATGCCGTTCGAGGAGATTACGGAGGCATGGATTATACGGACTTGATGGCAGTGACCGACGAAGCAATTAACCGCTACTCTTATATTAATGAAGATAAGCTTGGCGTAACAGGAGGAAGCTACGGAGGGTTTATGACAAACTGGATTGTAGGAAGTACAAATCGGTTTAAAGCAGCGGTGACGCAACGGTCTATTTCAAATTGGACGAGCTTTTACGGCGTTAGTGATATTGGCTATTATTTTACCGAATGGGAGTTAAAAGCTGATATTTATGAAAACCCGGAAAAACTTTGGAGTCACTCGCCGCTTCGTTTAGCAGAGAACGTTAAAACACCACTTTTAATCTTACATAGCGAACAGGATTATAGATGTCCAATTGAACAAGCTGAACAGCTTTATGTAGCGCTGAAAAGAAAAAATAAAGAAGTAGAATTTATTCGGTTTCCTCAGTCTAACCATGAACTCTCTAGAAGCGGTAAGCCCAATTTACGAACGGCGAGACTAAAATATTTAACAAGCTGGTTTAAACGTTATTTAAAACAGTCTCAGTAAAAAGTGCATGGCTGTTCAACCAAATATGTGTGCGTAAATAAAGGCTGTATGACAAACGTAAAAGGGCAGGAAAGATAAAACGCTGTAAAACTTTTGTTTGGTAAAGGAAAGTAGTACAATAAGTGAAAAGTAGCACAGTTGTTTAAATAAGGAGAACATTCGATGGATTTTGAAACATTAAAGCATTATTTGACATTAGACGGCGTCCTCGAGTTATTAAAACAATATCAATCATTTGGAATCATTCCGGGGCTGCTGTTGCCTATTTTAGAAGCGTTTATCCCTATCTTGCCGCTTTTTGCGTTTGTAATGGCTAATGCTGCTGCCTTTGGCTTATGGTCAGGCTTTTTAATTTCATGGATTGGGAGCTGCGTTGGATCACTGCTTGTCTTTTTGATTTTTAGAAAATATGGACAGGCGAGGTTTTTACATTTCATCAGCCGCCATGCGCAAATTCGAAAAATCATGATTTGGGTGGAACGACACGGTTTTGGACCGCTGTTTATTATGCTTTGTTTTCCTTTTACCCCATCTTCAGCGATTAATGTAGTAGCCGGACTATCACGTGTCAGTATGGCTCAGTTTATGCTTGCTGTATTAGCGGGTAAAATGGTAATGATATTTATGATGAGTTTTATTGGGGCCGATTTTGTTTCATTTGTGAAACAGCCTTTAAAAGCAGTACTTGTTTTAGTGATCATTTTTGTCCTATGGCTTGTTGGAAAGCAAATTGAACGAAGGTTAAATGAAAAATCTAAAGTGAAACAGTATGACAAATAGTTTGTTTATATATAACAAATAGTGATAAAAGACTGCGTTTTAATAGGCAGTCTTTTGTTATACATGCAGCCAAAAAGGGTATCGTAAACTATAGAGAAGCCTTTTCTTATAGGAATACAGCAGCATTTTTGAAAGGATCTTAAAATTTTTCTTAAAGAAGTTATTTGTCTGTTTATTCGGTTGGAAGAACAATGCACATACAGAATATCTGTCCAGTAATGAACAAGTTTTTTGTTTATCAATTATGAAAAATATGCTAAAATAAAAGAAAAAACTGGGAATAAATTAGATATCTATTCCTAGTTGCACCTAAGTAATGAACCCTTTGTTTTCTCGAGATATACATGTTTTTTCTCAACATGTATTATCACCTCATGTATTTCAAAACGTTTTCTTAAAAATTATATGAATGATTTTTGAGCTTGACTACTAAGATGTAAGTAGAGGGATCATTACTAGAAAAGCACCGAATGATCATTAAGACGTGCTTGGCGTCGTTTTGAGGAGGGGAATGCGCTACTAAGATTCAAGCGACTTGCTGATTAATCGTTGTTAGTAAGCGTCTTATAGCGCGGGTGACATGAGATTAAAAGATAAAGTGGCAATTATTACGGGTGCAGCAAATGGGTTAGGGTTCGAAGCTTCTCGAATTTTCGCACAAGAGGGTGCAAAGGTCGCTATGGTTGACTACGATGCAAAAGTAGGAGAAGAACGAGCAGCTCAGCTAAAAGAAGAAGGCGGAGATGTAGCATTCTTTCAAGTAAACGTAGCGGATCGAGACAGTGTAGATGCAATGGTAGAAGAAGTCGTGAAACGCTTCTCTAAAATAGATATTTTAATTAATAATGCAGGTATTACCAGAGATGGAATGCTAACTAAATTATCAGTTGAAAATTTTCAAGCGGTCATTAACGTAAACCTTACAGGCGTTTTTCACTGTACGCAAGCCGTTGTACCGCATATGATTGCTCAAGGTAAAGGGAAAATTATCAGCACATCTTCGGTATCCGGCGTATATGGAAATGTTGGTCAAACGAACTATGCGGCGACAAAAGCCGGCGTAGTGGGAATGACAAAAACATGGGCTAAAGAGCTTGGGCGAAAAGGAATTAATGTAAACGCTGTAGCTCCCGGGTTTATTGAGACGGATATGGTGAAGGCGATGCCGGACAAAATCATTGATCAAATGAAATCCACTATTCCTTTACAAAGGTTAGGTCAGCCTTCTGACATTGGTTATGCTTATCTTTATTTAGCCTCTGATGAGTCCAACTATATTAACGGCACAACACTGCATGTAGATGGTGGAATCATGATGTAAAAGTAGAAAATAACTCTCTTTCCTAAAACTTTTTAGTGGTCATTTGGCTACTGAAAAGTTTTTTTATTGCATCCAGCATTTCACATATGTGCAAAGTGGAATTTTGTCTGCAAGTTCAGTAAAATAATAAGGAGAGAGATAGAGAGATTTTGATGATTATCATTATAAAATTTTGACGACTGCGTCACGTGTTTGCGTGGCGTTTATCCATTTTGCACTTAAACAACTAAAAATATAGAGAAGAAAAATGAAGGGGTGAAAACGTGGGGCTACAGTTTTTATTAGGACGTTCAGGAAGCGGGAAAACGGAATATCTTTTAAATAGCATGCGCCAAGAGCTGTTAAATGCTCCGCTTGGGCATCCACTTATTTATATTGTACCTGAACAGATGACATTTCAGTCGGAGTATGCGCTTGTTCAAACACCTGGTTTAGAAGGCATGATGCGTGCTCAAGTTTATAGTTTTACACGTCTTGCATGGCGTATCCTGCAAGAAGTCGGAGGTATTAGCCGCTATCATGTGGATCAAACAGGTATTCATATGATGCTTAAAAAAATTATCGAGCATCGAAAAGAAGAGCTTCGACTGTTTGCGAATTCTTCAGAACAAGCAGGGTTTATTGAAGAATTAGAAAAAATGGTTAAAGAGTTTAAACAGTACACGGTGGATGCACCGTCTCTTGAAGAGATAAAGCAAAAGCTGCAAGTAGAAGATGAGAAGGTCCTTGCTGATAAATTACATGATTTACATCTTATTTACGGAGAATTAGAAAAACAGCTGATGACAAAATATGTAGATGGAGAAGATTATTTGAAGCTGCTGAGTGAAAAAGTAGCGTCTTCTGCCTACCTTGCTCAAGCAACGATTTATGTAGATGGATTTCATCACTATACTCCTCAAGAATTAACGGTATTAGTAGAGCTGATGAAAGTTTGTAGAGAAGTGAAAATAGCGGTGACTTCTGATTATTCATATCAAGATTTTATTCCAAATGACTTGCACTTGTTTCGATTAACGAGCGAAACGTATCAAGAAATAATGAGTCTGGCGGCTGAAAACGGGATAGAAGTTCAAGAGCCAAACGTATTTAATGAACAAAAAAGGCATCAAAACAGTCCAGAGCTTGCCTATTTAGAACGATATTATGATGAACGGCCAACGCCGGAATTTCAGTCAGAGCCCGAGCACATTCAGCTGCTGCCGGCGGTTAGCCGAAGAGCAGAGGTAGAAGGGATTGCAAGAGAAGTGCTGTCGCTTGTGCGTGATCAGGGCTATCGCTATCGTGACATTGCTTTGATTGTTAGAAATGCAGAAGACTATCATGACTTGCTTCAAACCATTTTTCGAGATTATGAAATTCCATACTTTATTGACCAAAAGCGAGCGATGTTTCATCATCCACTCGTTGAATTTATTCGTTCAGTCTTAGAGGTGGTAAGCGGGTCATGGCGATATGAAACCATCTTTCGAGCAGTGAAAACAGATCTTTTATTTCCTTTGTCATCTGATGTGCACCAGCTTCGCGAAGAGATGGATGAATTAGAAAATTACGTACTTGCTTACGGTATTCAAGGATCTAAGTGGACGAGTAAGGAACCATTTACCTACAGAAAATATCGTTCGCTTGAAGATATGAACCTTGGGAAAACGGACGAAGAGCTTGCTTTTGAGCAAAAAATAAATGAATTAAAAAATATGATTGTTCCTCCTATTTATTCGCTTCAGCAAAAATTAAAGCAAGCGAAAATAGGAAAAGAAAAAGCAGAAGCACTCTATCGTTTTTTAACGAATTTAGATATTCCACAAAAGATAGAAGCGCTGCGCAATCGATGTGAAGAAGAAGGAAAGCTTCAAGAAGCAAGAGAGCACGAGCAGGTATGGAAAGCAATTCTTCACTTATTTGATCAGTTTGTTGAAATGATGGGAGAAGAGAAAGTATCGATTTCTTTGTTCGCAGATCTATTTGAGACAGGGCTTGACAGCATGCAGTTTGCACTTGTTCCGCCTGCACTGGATCAAGTGGTTGTGGCAAGCTTCGAGCGTTCGCGTTTATCCGGTATCAAAGCAAGCTTTGTGTTAGGTGTAAATGACGGTGTGATTCCAGCTAAACCAAAAAGCGATGGCCTGTTATCTGAGAAGGAGAGAGAGCAGCTGCTTGAATCAGGTTTATTACTTGCGCCAACTGGAAGGCAAAAGTTGTTTGACGAACAATTTCTCATTTATTTAGCACTTTCCAGCTCTTCTGAAAAACTTTATGTTTCGTATCCTCTTGCCAATGAGGAAGGGAAGACTCTGCTGCCTTCACTCGTTATTAATCGAGTAAAAGAGCTGTTTCCGCTCCTGCAGGAAAAGCTGTTAATGATGGAGCCTACGAATTTAGAAGAAGAAAAGCAAGTTGATTATATAACAAATCCTTTAACAAGCATCGCGCATTTAGCCAGCCAGCTGCAAGGTTGGAAACGTCATTATCCGATGAGTTCGGCTTGGTGGGATGTATATAATTTTTATGTAGAAAATCCAAATTGGAACTCATACAGTGAGAGGGTACTAAGCAGCTTATTTTATAAAAACGAAGCAAAAAGGTTAACAAAGAAAACGAGTCAGCGTCTGTATGGAAAGCATATTCAAGCAAGCGTATCGAGAATGGAGAAATTTGAAGCCTGTCCGTACGCTCATTTTGCTTCTCATGGGCTCAAACTTAAAGAACGAAAAGTTTTCAAATTAGCAGCTCCTGACATAGGCGAGTTATTTCACGCGGCGCTGAAGATGATTTCAGACGAGCTTCGGGGCGGTCAAAAAGAATGGAAGAACTTAACGAGAAAAGACTGTCAGCAGCTTTCTACGGCTGCGGTGCACGAACTTGCTCCGCGCTTACAAAACGAGATTTTATTGAGCTCTAATCGTCACCATTATTTAACGCATAAGCTGCAGCAAATTATTGAAAGGGCGTCGCTTGTGTTAAGTGAGCACGCTAAGGTGAGTGGGTTTGTTCCTGTTGGATTGGAGCTTGGATTTGGACCTAGCGCGGAGCTGCCTTCTATGCAGTTCACACTGCCAAATGGCCATACGATGGAACTCGTTGGCCGAATTGACAGGGTAGATAAAGCGGAAAGCTCCAAAGGACTTTTACTGCGTATTGTCGACTATAAATCAAGCGATAAAGCATTAAACTTAGTGGAAGTGTACTACGGTTTATCTCTTCAAATTTTAGCTTATTTAGACATAGTCGTGACGTATGCTGAACAGCTTCTTCATGACAATAGAGGAGCATTGCCTGCTGGCGTTCTTTATTTCCATGTTCATAATCCAATGATCAACAGTACTAAAGCATTACAACCTGATCAAATTGAAGCCGAAATCTTCAAGAAGTTTAAAATGAAAGGACTGCTTTTAGGGGACGAGGAAGCAGTACGATTAATGGA
Source organism: Priestia sp. 40 (assembly GCF_049368575.1). Lineage (NCBI taxonomy): Bacteria > Bacillati > Bacillota > Bacilli > Caryophanales > Bacillaceae > Priestia > Priestia sp. 40. The sequence continues at coordinate 328,812 of NZ_JBMPZA010000015.1, read as the reverse complement.
CGAAACGTTAGAATCAGGGCACTCACAAGTTATATCGGCGGGCATTAAAAAGACAGGGGGCTTTTATTCCAATTCTTCGGTTGCGAGCGAAGAAGATTTTACACATCTCCGTCAGTATGTGCGAGGTAAGTTTGTGGAGGCAGGTACAGAGATTACAAATGGAAAAATTGATATTTCGCCTTATAAGCTAAAAGATAAAACACCATGCGCGTTTTGTGAATACCGCTCAATTTGTCAGTTCGATGAATCAATGGAAGACAATGAATATCGTCAGCTTAGTACAGAGAGCCAAAATGTTATTTTAGATAAAATTCGAGAGGAGGCCAAACGAGATGAGTAAAGATATACACGTAAAACCGGCCGACTCCCAGTGGACGGATGATCAGTGGAACGCCATTGTTTCATCAGGTCAAGATATATTAGTAGCCGCGGCTGCTGGTTCAGGAAAAACAGCGGTTTTAGTTGAACGTATTATTAAAAAGATTACGATGGGTGATGAGCCAATCGATGTTGATAGATTACTCGTTGCTACGTTTACAAATGCTTCTGCCGCCGAAATGAGAAATCGAATTGGCGAAGCATTAGAAAAAGAGTTAAAAAAGAATCCATCTTCTTTACACTTGCGCAGACAGCTTAATTTATTAAACCGTGCGTCTATTTCTACGCTTCATTCTTTTTGTTTAGAAGTCATTCGTACGTATTATTATATGATTGATGTAGACCCTGGTTTTCGAATTGCGGATGATACGGAAGCAGAGCTCCTTCGTGAAGAAGTATTGGAAGAACTGTTTGAAGAACAGTACAGTATTGAACAGAACGAGCGATTCTTTGATTTAATTGATCGTTATACAAGTGACCGAAATGATTTAGATATTCAGCTTATGGTAAGAAAGCTATATGACTTTGCAAGATCTAACCCTGACCCAAACGGCTGGCTTGAAATGATCGTGAGTCAATATGATGTCACAGAGGACTCTTCTATTGATTCACTTCCGTTTCTATCTTTTCTTTTACAAGAAGTAACAACGCAGCTGATTGGCATTGAATCGATTTTAAAACAATGCTTAGAGCTAACAAAGCTGCCAGGAGGGCCTGCTCCTCGCGCTGTTAATGCAGAGGAAGACTTGGCTCAAATTCATCGGCTGCTCAGCGCTTCTAAGCATTCTTTTGCTGATTTGCATGAAGAAATGCAGAGTTTGAATTTTACTCGTTTAAAGCCATGTAAAGGAGAAGCATACGACCCTCAGCTTTTAGATGATTTCGGAGAGCTTCGCAAAAAAGCTAAGACAAGCCTTGAAAAGCTTCATGCTGATCTGTTTTCTAGGCCTTTGCAAGGCTACATGGCTGATTTTGAAAAAATGAAGCCGGTTATTGAAACGCTAATCTTTTTAGTTCAGCGCTTCGGTGAACGATATGAACACATTAAAAAAGAGAAAGGGTTAGTGGACTTTTCTGATTTAGAACATTATTGCCTGCAAATCTTGAGTGTAAAAAAAGACGGTGTGCTTAAGCCTTCGTCCATTGCCCAAAAATATCGCATTCAGTTTGAAGAGGTACTTGTTGACGAATATCAAGATACAAATATGGTTCAAGAAACATTGATTAAATTAGTGACGAGAGATAGTGAAGAACAAGGAAATTTATTTATGGTTGGAGATGTAAAACAATCCATTTACCGCTTTCGTTTAGCGGAGCCATTTTTATTTTTAACAAAGTACAAGCGCTTTACACAAGATGGTCGCCAGTTCGGAAAACGTATCGATTTGAATAAAAACTTCCGCAGTCGTTCTCAAGTGCTTGATGCGACAAACTTTATTTTTAACCAGCTGATGGATGAAGAAGTAGGAGAAATTGCATATGACGATGATGCTTCTTTAAAATTAGGAGCATCGTATCCAAAAGTGGAAGGAATGGAAACGGAGCTTCTGCTAATTGCAAAAGAAAATGCAGAAGAAGGAGCGGAAGAAGAATCGGATTCTTCTCTCGTCGCTTTTTCAGAAGCGGAGCTTGAAACGGCTCAGTTAGAGGCAAGAGCAATGGCGCGTAAAATCAAAGAACTCGTTCGAAACCGTTTTCAAATATATGATCGCAAGCTCGATATTATGAGAAACGTGACGTATCGTGACTTTGTTATTTTGCTTCGTTCCATGCCTTGGGCTGCGCAGATTATGGATGAATTTAAGCAAGAAGGCGTGCCGATTTATGCCGATTTATCAACAGGTTATTTTGATGCTACTGAAGTGATGATTATGATGTCTTTATTAAAAGTAGTAGATAACCCGCATCAAGACATTCCATTAGCTTCTGTTCTTCGCTCGCCGGTAGTAGGACTTTCAGATGAAGAGTTAGCTACACTGAGAGCAGAGCAAAAGAAAGGAACGTATTACGATGCGTTAAAAACGTACTTAGCGGTTTCAGATGATGAAGAACTTCGCGATAAAGTAAAATATTTCTATGATCAGTTAAAAGCATGGAGAACACAAGCTAGACAAAGCTCTTTGTCAGAACTAGTCTGGCAAATTTACCGCGATACGGGTTTCTTTGAATTTGTTGGCGGACTTCCTGGCGGGAAGCAGCGTCAAGCCAATTTACGTGCTCTTTACGATCGCGCTCGCCAGTATGAGGCAACTTCCTTTAGAGGTCTGTTTCGATTTTTACGCTTTATTGAACGTATGCAGGACCGGGGGAACGATTTAGGAGCTGCTCGAGCACTAGGAGAACAAGAAGATGTGGTGCGTTTGATGACGATCCACAGCAGTAAAGGTCTTGAATTTCCTGTTGTTTTTGTAGCTGGCCTCACGCGTCAGTTTAACTTGATGGACTTGAATAAAGCATATTTACTCGATAAAGAACTAGGTTTTGGATCTAAATATATTGATCCGAAACTGCGTATTACGTACCCAACGCTTCTTCAGCAGACCATGAAGAAAAAAATGAAAAAAGAAAGCATGGCAGAAGAAATGCGGGTATTATACGTAGCTTTGACGCGTGCGAAAGAAAAGCTTATTTTAGTCGGAACAGTAAAAGATGCACCAGAAAAGCTTAGACAGTGGAGCTCTGTTATGGCACATGAAGATTGGACGCTTCCAGCTCACGTGAGAAGAGATGCAAAATGTTATTTAGACTGGATTGGACCTTCTTTAATTCGTCACCAAAATGTTAGTCACATGGTTGAAGGAGAGGTCCAGCCGGCTGAGATGGTTCATCAGCATGCTTCAAGCTGGAAACTTTCAACGTTATTAGCGGTTGATTTAGCCGAACAGCCTCTTGAAGAGCAGCAGCATCATGAAGAGCTCTTGAACGCTCTTCAAAAGCATGAGCCAGTTTCAGAGTCCAGCGATTATAAAGACGAAGTGTATAGACGCTTAAATTGGTCTTATGATTATCGTGTAGCTTCCGTTCATCGTTCGAAGCAATCTGTTTCTGAACTAAAAAGGCAGCAGCAGCTGACGGATGCAGGTGGAAGCGACGATCTCGTTCGGGGATCTAAAGCACCTCTTGAAAACCGTCCGCTGTTTCTTCAAGAAAAATCTCTCACAGGAGCTGAAAAAGGAACAGCCACACATGCCGTTATGCAGCAGCTTCCATTAAATAAAGCTTATACCCTCGAAATGGTTCAAGACTTTATTCAATCAATGGTTACCAAAGAATTATTGACGCAAGAACAAGCGGATGCCGTTGATGCAAATGATGTAGCAGACTTTTTAGACAGTGACATTGCACAAGGTATTCGAACGGCTCGCAAGGTTTATAGAGAGATGCCTTTTAGTTTAGGTGTCTCGGCTAAAGAAATCTATGATCATTGGGAGCAGGAAGACGAAACGATTTTAGTGCAAGGTATTATTGATTGTTTGTATGAAACGGAAGAAGGCCTCGTTTTACTTGATTTTAAAACGGATAATATTTCGGATCGTTTTGAAGGGGATTTTGAACGAGCAAAACCGTTTCTAATCGAAAGGTACCGCATTCAGTTAGAGCTTTACGCAAAGGCCATTGAGCGGATTGTAAAACAACCTGTGCAGCATCGCTATCTGTACTTTTTAGATGGTGGACATGCTGTTGAAATATAAAAAAAGAAGAAGGCGATAGTCTTCTTCTTTTTCACCAATAAGGAGAGAGTAACATGCGTTTATTACATACAGCGGATTGGCATTTGGGGCGAACGTTAGAAGGCCGAAGCCGTCTAGCTGAGCAAGCACAGTTTTTAGATGAACTGGCAGACATTGTGGAAGAGGAAAAGATAGATGCTATTCTCATGGCGGGCGATGCCTTTGATACGGTCAACCCTCCAGCAGCTGCAGAGCAGCTTTTTTACGAAAGTATGTCTAGGCTGAGCAACAATGGTAAACGTCCAATTATTGTTATTGCGGGTAACCATGATAATCCAGATCGGCTTTCGGCAGCTTCTCCATTAGCTGTTCATCAAAATATTACGCTTCTTGGTTTGCCTACTACCGATGTAGAAAGCATTCACATTCCTACATCAGATGAAATATTAAGGGTTGCGGCTCTTCCTTACCCATCTGAATCTAGATTAAAAGAACTGTTAGCAGAAGAAAATGATGAGCTGGCTCTTCGAAATTCATATGATGCCAGAGTAAAAGGTATTTTCGATAAAATGAGTGAGCAGTTTACTACAGATAGCGTTAACATTGCGATGAGCCATATTTACGTAGCAGGAGGAAGTTCAACGGACTCAGAACGTCCAATTGAAGTAGGAGGAGCTTATACGGTGGCGGCAACTAGTTTACCTGCCAACGCTCAATATGTAGCGTTAGGGCATTTGCATCGTCCGCAAATGATCAATCGCGCCCACACTCTGGCAAGGTATTCCGGTTCACCTCTTGCTTACAGCTTTTCGGAGTCAGGATACGCAAAGTCGGTTACCATTTTAGATGCTAAGCCAGGAAAAGAGGTTGAGATGACTGAAATTCCATTATCTAGCGGAAAGCCCTTGACGCGTTGGAAAGCGAAAAACGGATTGGCAGAAGTATATACATGGCTTGATGAGCAAAAAGATACGCAGGCATGGGTTGATTTAGAAGTTCACGTAGAAGATGCACTTTCACTAGAAGAAATCCATCGTCTTCGCAAGCTTCATCCAGGCTTTATTCATATCCGTCCGGTATTCAAAGCAGAAGAACTAGCACTTGAAACACGTTCACAGCGCGAAGTGCCAATCGAAGAACTGTTTACAAAGTTCTACAGCAGGCAAACCGGCGGAGGGGCACCTGATACTGAATTAGTCAAACTGTTTTTAACCTTGATTAACGACGAAGATATATCGGGAAAGGAGGATGAAAAATGAAACCTATTAACTTGACCGTTTCGGGGCTTCACAGTTTTAGAGAAAAACAAACTGTCGATTTTGAAGCGCTGTGTTCAGGCGGTGTTTTCGGAATATTTGGTCCTACTGGAAGCGGGAAATCCTCCATTTTGGATGCCATTACACTAGCTTTATACGGAAAAGTAGAGCGTGCAGCTAATAATACACAAGGAATTTTAAATCACGGGGAAAATGAACTGAAAGTATCGTTTACGTTCGAACTGGAAAATGCTAATCATAAAAAACGCTATACTGTTGAACGAAGCTTTAAACGGACGGATGAGCTGCGTGTGAAATCAGCTTCCAGTCGGTTGATTGAAATCGAAGATGAAACGTACGTATTAGCGGATAAAACAAATGATGTAAACCAGCAGGTACAGGAACTTCTTGGTTTAACAATTGATGATTTTACAAGAGCTGTTGTATTACCACAAGGAAAATTTGCGGAGTTTTTATCATTAAAAGGGACGGAGCGTCGTCAAATGCTTCAGCGTCTTTTTAATCTCGAGCAGTACGGGGATCAGCTTAGTAAGAAAATACGCTATCAAGTTCAGCAGCTAAAAACAGACCTAGATAAAATTACGGCAGAACAAACGGGATTAGGTGAAGCTTCAACAGAGAAAGTAACGGAAGCTGAGCAGCTTGTAAGTGATAGCATTGTACTTTTGGAAAAACGAGAAAAAGAAGCGGCTGATTTGCAAGAGCGATACGATCAGCAGGCGTCTCTTTGGAAAGCACAGCAGGAAAAAACATTGCTAGAAGAAAAGCTAGTACATGCTTCTAGACAGGAAGAGGAGATTAAACAAAAGCAGGATGTGCTGACGAAAGCTCAGCAGGCTGAGCGTCTTTTTCCTTATTTAGAAACATTTGAACAAGCTGAAAAACAGCAGAAGCTTTATGAAGATAAAGTAGAAAATTTAAAAGCACAAATTGTTCAAAAAAGTGAGGAATATAAGCGTTCGAATAGCTTATATGAGCAGGCTCGCTTGTACAAAAATGAACAGCAGCCCAAATTAGTTGTTCAAAAAGAACAGCTTCAACAAGCTTCTGATCTTCAAAAACAAATTAAAGAAGGTCAGCAAGAAATAAAAGAAGCGGAAGTTTCTCTTCAGCAAAAGCAGCAGGCACTTCAAGCGAAAAACGATGAATTAATGGAAGCGGATAAGCGGTATCAGCAAGGCTTGACTCTTCAAAAAGAGTTAAAAGAAGCATTAACAAAGGTGGAGATTCAACCTGATTATCGGCAGGCTGTTCAGCAAGCATTTTACCGTTATCAAGTATGGAATAATGATAAAAAAAATCTAGATGAAGGCCAAAAAACGTATAAAGAAAAAGCGGAACAGCTTCAGCATTTGCATACACAAAAACAGACACACCAAGAGAGATATCAGCAAACAATAGAACAAAGTAAAGCGTTATTTTCAGATATTCAAGGCTTGTATCATACTGTATGTGAGCGGGAAAAAGAGTTTCAGCAGCTTTTTCAACAAGCAGATCGTTTAATGAGCGATCTAAAAAGACGCAAAGAAAAAGAATGGTCACGCCGTCTGGCTCATCAATTAGCTGAGCAGCTGACCCAAGGAGAGCCTTGTCCAGTTTGTGGCTCTGAGCATCATCCTAACCCCGTGTTACACCAACAAGAAGATGACGTCACAACTGAGTCAGCGGATCAGTTCGAAGATCAAGTCAATCAATTGCGTGAACAGCGATTTAGCTATTCGTCGCTCAAAATGCAGCTTGAACAGCTAGCTAAACCTCTTGTTGAAAAAATACCTGAGTTAGCTGAGTTTATGAACGAAGCTGGCGAAGTTTCTGCTTTAGGAGAAATGGGTACAGATGCCTTTGGCCAGTATGCTAAGAAAATAGAAGTTGAAATCAAATCTCTTGAGCAGGATTATTTGCAGGTAAGTGAAAAACAGCAGGCAATTCTAGGGAAGGTACAAAAGGTCCAGCAAAGTCTTGAAAAGATTGAATTAGAGCTTGCTCATTATCAAAAAGAACAAATTGAATTAGAAGGAAAAGTCAATCAGCAAAAACAAGCGTTACAAGCAGGAAAAGAAGCTTTTCAACAAGATTATCCTTCCTTTGTATTTGAAGAGATGGAAAAAATTAATGAACAGCTAAATGAGCGAGAAAAAGAAGAGCAGACAATAAAGGCTCGAATTGAAAAAAGTAGCATATTTTTTGAAAATCAGCAAAAGAAAATCGAAGGTCTAAAAGAAGAGAAATATGCGGGCGAAAAAGAATTTACAGAATTAAAAGCAATGCTGTCTCATAAACAATCTCTTGTTCACTCGCAAATTGAACGCTTGCGTACGCTTACAGATCAAGAAGATATTGAACAAGCGCTGCAAAAAACAGTGCACTTACTTACGGAGTTAGAGACGAATGAACAGCAGGCGTATCAGCATTGGCAGACTGTTCAAAAAGCGTATCAAACGCTGCAAATGGATGAAAAAGCAGCGAGCGAATCTCTAGAAACAGCTCATATCCAGTATAAAAAAGCAGCTGAAAAATGGGAAGAAGCTATAGGGAATTCTTTATTCAGCGAAGGAAAAGAAGTTCAGCAAGCTTTGTTATCAAATGATGAGATGAAATTGTTGGATGAAACTGTTCAGGCTTATTGGGACAACATAAAACAGATGAAGTCATCAATTGAACAGTTAAATATCCAGCTGAATCACCAGTCCATAGAAGAGCAGCAATTTGAAGAAACTCAGCAGCTGCTTCATGATATAAAAGCGGCTGTAAAAGAAGCGGTTCAGCTTAAGGGAGCGGCTGAGCAAACGTTAAAAAGCGTCAAAGAACGACATGAGCGATTTTTAGTGCTTGAACAGAACCGTGAAGAAAAACAAGCTTTATTTGAACAGTATCAGAAGCTTCAAACAGTATTTAAAGGGAATGCTTTCGTGGAATATATTGCTGAAGAGCAGCTGATGTCCGTTAGCCGAGATGCTTCAGAGCGTCTGGGTATATTAACACGTCAGCGCTATGCGATTGAAGTTGATTCACAAGGCGGCTTTATCATGAGAGATGATGCAAATGGAGGGGTGAAACGTCCGGTTTCAACTTTATCCGGAGGAGAGACGTTTTTAACTTCGCTGGCTTTGGCCCTTTCATTGTCTGCACAAATTCAGCTAAGAGGAGAATATCCGCTGCAGTTTTTCTTTTTAGATGAAGGCTTTGGAACGCTTGATGGCGAGCTTCTTGATACCGTGGTTACGGCGCTTGAAAAACTTCAGTCCAATAATTTATCAATTGGAGTCATTAGTCACGTGCAAGAACTTCGGGCTCGGCTGCCAAAACGTTTGATTGTTGAGCCGTCCGAGCCTTCCGGCAAAGGAACTAGTGTAAGAGTAGAAACTTTATAGGGAAGGAAATCTATATGAAGAAAAAAGACAGGCGAATAGGAACATGCGAATTATGCGGAAGGCAGGATGTCTTGACGACCGTACATCATTTAACGCCTAAGGAAATGGGCGGAGCGTTTGAACCAACGGCAAACTTATGTATTCCGTGTCATAAACAAATTCATGCGTTATACACAAATGATGAATTAGCCATTCGTCTTAATACGATTTCTTTATTACAAGCTGATTCTAAAATTAGCTCTTTTATTAAATGGATTCGTAAACAGCCTTCTTCTAAATTACCTAAAACCAAAAAATCAAACAGCCGAAAATCCAAGTGAATAAAAAACCCCTTATCTGCTTTAGTAGCAAAGATAAGGGGTTTTTTTAAGCATTTGCCGCTATATTTTGATCGAATAAATCTGGATCTAACGTATTTGTTCCTGAAATGCCGTTATTTGTATTAACAAAGTTACCTGTATTTAAAGAGCCGGAGCCTGAGGCTGTTTTAGCAGCGCTTTTTGGAGAAACATAAAACGTATCTCCAAACGTTACGACACCGCCCCCGACGCTCGTGATACTAACGGGTCCGATTATTGCTGGCATGAGGTTCACACCCTTTTTTTCGTGATATTAGTTTAGTATATGAGCCATTTCTTAAAAGGTTCACTCACTGCCGCTAGGTGCTGAGGCAGCTTTTTTCGATGTTCCGGCTTCAGCTTCCTTTGAAGGTTCATCGTTGATCAGTTCACGAATATGCTTAATGCGGGCTTCTGCATAAACATTGCAGGTCGAGCCAACATGAATAACTGACGAGAATGAGCACCCTTTTATATCAATTCTGTTAACGCGGATTAAAGGTATTTCATTCCACGTTTGAACGGGAATAGGTTCGTAGTCACCATGGGGAATAGGCTCACTAAAGATAGCATAATCATCAAAATTTCCTTCTCTGCCGTAGAAAAACGGATACTGTCTCCGATCAGCTAAAGCTCTATTAAGTAAGTGAATTTCTGTTGAATCTCCAATTTGGCAAAAGGAGCTCGCCGACAAGGAATTAATTTCTATATAATTAACAGAAGATGTGCGTGAAAGCATACATAAGCTCCTTTATGATAACGATAGTGGGACATAAGGGCCGATAATCAAAGATTCAGCTGGCGTATCAAATGTTGAGGATAAAGAGATATAGTTTGCATCACCAATTAAAAAAAGAGAGGAAGAAGATACGCCTGTAATACTAACGTCTCCAACAAGCAATTCGCGGTTTACAACGTTAAAGTTCATGAAGGGGGTCCACCTTTCTTTAAAGATTCAGGTAAATACGTTAAAAATGCGTCAATTCCTTTTTTCATATCTTCATAAAGTTTACCGATAATTTGAGGTTTGATTTGTTCGAAATTTCGTTCCATTTCTTCCGGTTGAACTTGCTGTATATAAAAAGTAATTCGCTGCTGCAGCTGCTTTTTAATATCTTCTAAAATAAACTCGTAGTACGATTCATCAATCATCATCGAGCGCTCATCTAGCACATGTTGAACCATCGAAAATCCATGTTGATTCAGTTCACTTATAATCGTTTCGTGAATATCTGAGACCCACTGTTTTTCTAAGTGACGTTCCAATGGTTTTAAGCTAGGATTTTGGGGTCCAGGGCCTCCGGGTTGTCCCGGCTGCTCACCTTGAGGCGGCTGCCCTTGTGGCTGAGCTCCTTGCGAAAATGTTACTTCTGGTTTCTCATTAATAATGATATCTTCTAAATTGTCAGGTGTGAGAGGGTTTAATCCAATATTAAGTGTTCCATCTAAAGAATCAATTTTTAACTGTTCAAATTTATATTCAATTTTATCAATTTTAATAGGTGGCTGTTCACCTAACTCTTTTATTTTCTGCTGAAGTTCTTGTACGTTTTTTTCAAGCTGAGCAATTCGTCCTTCTTGCTGCTGAATATACGAAGACATTTGCTGAACATACTGATGTACCTGCTGAATATAGTCCATGTTATCCACCTTCAATCACCTCGATTTCCTTACCTTCTGATAAAGAAAATAGTTATATATATACATATGGCGCTGAAGGCTGTAACATGTCAGTCGTTGTCTCGAGCTGGAGGAGTTAGCGACTGTGAAAAAGGGGCTGGGGCGGCTCCTGCGCCGGTTCCTGGAGTAAAGGTAGAAGGAGAGACAGATCCAAGAATTCCTTTTTTTGTTTCAGTAGGTGCAGCGCCTGTAAATCCTCCTGTATTAAAGAGATTTGAGTTCGGTTTAATAACACCTACGCTTCCAATTTGAAGTACCGACGAGTTACTTACAGCACTAATCTTCATACTTTGAATACAGATACTTTGATTCACGTAAAAGTTCATAAGCATCCCCCTGTATGAGCTTCATTTCTATTATAGATTTCCAGCGACATTTTGGTCATTTACGTCATTGTCTGACGTATTGGTTGAGCTCTGCTGATTCACAACATATAATCCGTCACCTGTATTAAACGAACCTGCGCCAGCAAATGTTTTAGCAGTGGAAATAGGGGCTATTGTATAAACATCTCCAATATGAAAGACGCTGGCTGAACCAACACTGTTAAGATTAACAACACCAACAATGGCAGGCATAGGCAAACACCCTTTTAATTTAGTCTAGTAACAGCATATGAAGCCTAGATAAAAAGGTGATTAATGCTTTTTCCTTATCTATATGCAGAGGAGAAGTAAAACATTAAAAAGAGGAATGGAAATAGTAAACATTGAAGAAAAACTTTTGCGTTCGATATAATGTGAAGGCAATAATGAAATCATGTAAGGTGTGAAAGAATGAAACGTTTTAAAATGAATGCAGCTGATAAAGAACAGCGTATTGAAGCGGCGGATGTATTAAAAGGAATTGCCCTTATCGGTATTTTGCTCATAAACATGCCGAATTTTTATTCGCCTGCTTCGTATTACGACAATAATTTGTTAGACGGTTCAAGAATGAATTATGTTGCTAACGGATTAGTTGATGTAGTTGTAGGGCAGACAGGATACGCGCTGCTTGCTATTTTGTTTGGGTTTGGTTTTATGAAAATGTTCGAGCGTACATATGAAAGACAAATAAGTTTTACTCCTTTTTATGTACGAAGAATGGCGGCTTTGCTTATCGTTGGAGCCATTCATGCTTTATTTATTTGGCATGGTGATATGATTGTGATATACAGCTTTTTTGCTTTGATTATGCTGTTTTTTCAAGAAGCAAAGAAAGAAGTGTTATTAGCGTGGGGAACTGGAATATTTAGTATTTACGCTGTAATTATGACTGTTATTTTAACAGTAGCTGCTTTTGCTAATGAAGGAGAGACAGCAGCAGGAATTTACCAGCCAATTATTGATAAAGCTCTTCAAGTATATGGACACGGAAGTTTTGCATCAATCTTTCATCAGCGCCTGCTTGATTGGTACTACGCTTATAATTTAAATACGGTTCCTTTTATGTTTTTATCACTATTTCCGCTGTTTTTATTAGGCGGCTTTATAGCAAAAAGCGAATGGTTTAAAGAAATAGAAGAATATATAGTTGAGACAAAGTGGATTTGTCTTATTTCATTCATCGTATACGGAGCATCATCTGTATTGCCTTATACTTTAGATCACAATGTAGCCACATCCTATATTCACGATACAATCGGAGGAACGGCAGGAGCAATTTTTATTGTAACGTTGGTTACATTAGCTATGCGAAGCGTATCTATTCAAAAAGTCATGCAGCCATTTGCTTTTTTGGGAAGAATGATTTTAACTAATTATATTGTCCAGTCTATTGTATGTACATTTCTTTTTTACTCATATGGATTAGGATACTATGGGCATATTTCAATTGTAGAAGGTTTGTCTATTGCGGCGATTATCCTTTCTATTCAACTGCTGGGAAGCTGGATATGGATTAGCCTATTTTCAGATGGGCCCCTTGAAAAACTCATTCGGTATGCTACTTATGGACGAAGTCGCTAAAAATCCTTTTCCTTCCTTTTATTATTGGTGAAGGAAAGGTTTTCATGATATGATATTTTCAGAAAGGACGTGAGATAAATGGCTCCACTACATATTCATGTAACGCTTTGGACATTATTGATTATCTCGTTTGTGGTTTCGTTGATTTTACATCGAGCAGGTAAAGCTAAAGGTCAAAAGATCTTACATATGGTAGCGAGACTTTTATACTTATTAGTATTAGTGTCAGGTCTGCATATGTTAGCAGCTTGGTATCATTTTCAAGGCGCAGCTCTTATTAAAGGAATTGCCGGAGTGTTAGTGCTTGTTGGAATGGAAATGGTACTTGTTCGTACTGAAAAAAGCAAGCGTACAGGCGTTGCTTGGGCAGTTCTTGCAATTGCGCTTATCTTAGTATTCTATTACGGATATGTTGTACTAGGATAATAAAAAAGCTATCTTAAACAAGATAGCTTTTTTATTTTGCTTTAATCTAAAAAAAGATTCATTGAACGTTCTCCATCGTTAACCGTATATTCAAACCGGTCTAGATGATGCGTGCCTCGTTCGAATAAATGCTGAACCGCACAAATTTTTTCCTCATTGTCATAAATGATAAAATTAGCACCTTTTGTATCACCGTCTGTCGGTAAAAAACATAATGTGTTGTGACAGTAAATACAATCATAAAGAGAGAATTTTAATGAGTTTAAGTGATGAGTAAATGATAAAAAGGTCTCTTTCGGCAGTGATTGAAGCAGCTGTTCGTATGCATAAGGTAGCTTTTTGGTCAGTCTTAGCTTATCCCCATTTCGCAATAAATACGTTCCATCGTGAAGCTTTATTTGACGGTCATCAACCATAATGGCTTTTTCCCAGCGTGTATCAATAAGAAGTTCTAATGTATCATCCATTACTTCATGGAGCATGGAAGCTTCGTCACTTTCATCTTCAAAGAAAATCCACTGTGAATCAACACATTCAACCGTACCAATCACGAAGGAACGCGGCTGATTGTTCATAGCTTGTTGTTTAGAATAATGATTCATAATCAAACCTCCGTGTGAAATTTATCCATATTTTTTTATTGCCTAAAAAAGCTGTCTTTATAACTCGAAAGTGAAAATAAAATATAAGGACAATTCAACTGTACCTATTGCGTGCATACAATGGCATTATTTCATTCATAAACAAGAGCGTGAAAGAAAGGATGATAAACGATGTGTGGTATAACGGGTTGGGTCGACTTAAAGCGATCGCTTTTAAATGAAACAGCAACAATAACAAAAATGGCTGATACTTTATCGAAAAGAGGTCCTGATGACACCAACGTATGGACACAGCAGCATGTTGCCTTTGGACACAAACGCTTAGTCGTAGTAGATCCTCAAGGCGGAAGACAGCCGATGACGAGAGAAAAAAACGAACAGCTCTACACGCTTTGCTATAATGGGGAGCTTTACAACACAGAAGATATTCGGAAAGAATTAATAAAAAGGGGCTATCAATTTCAAGGGCATTCCGATACGGAAGTACTTCTAACATCTTATATAGAATGGAAAGAAGCGTGCGTAGATCATTTTAACGGTATCTTTGCGTTTTCAATCTGGGATGAAGCCAATGAAAAGTTATTTATAGCACGTGACAGAATGGGAGTGAAGCCTCTATTCTATCGATCTTATGAAGGCGGAATTCAATTTGCATCAGAATTAAAGGCGATATTAGCTCATCCTGAAGTGAAAGCGGAAGTAGGATTAGATGGATTAGCAGAAGTATTTGGCTTAGGACCTTCTCGTTCTCCCGGCCACGGCGTATTTAAAGAAATAAATGAATTGCGTCCGGCTCACGCGCTCACGCTTACGCGTAACGGGTTGAAGATTTGGCGATACTGGAACGTAAAAAGTGAGCAGCATACAGATGATCTAGGTGAAACGACAGAAAAAGTTAAATTTTTAGTGCAAGACGCGATTGTAAGACAGCTAGTTTCCGATGTTCCGGTTTGTACATTTTTATCCGGTGGAGTAGACTCAAGCGCCATTACAGCAATCGCTGCAAATGCGTTCAAAGAAAGCGGCAAGGGCTCTCTTCATACGTATTCTATCGATTATGAAGACAATGATAAATTTTTTAAAGCAAATGAGTTTCAGCCCAATTCTGATGGAACTTATATCAAGCTCATGTCGGATACGTTTCAAACAAATCATCACCGCTGCATTATTTCAACGGAGGACCTTGTGCAGCATTTAACAGAGGCTGTAGAGGTGAGAGACCTTCCTGGAATGGCTGATGTAGATTCATCGCTGCTTTGGTTTTGCCGTGAAATCAAAAAGGACTTTGTCGTGAGCTTATCAGGAGAATGTGCAGATGAAATTTTTGGAGGATATCCGTGGTTTCACCGAAAACACGATTTGTCTTCGGATACCTTTCCGTGGATGCGTTCATTAGATGCTCGAATTGATTTGCTGCAAAGTTCATGGAGAAAGAAATTACAGTTAGAAGATTATGTGCGTGCAAGATATGAAGAAACATTAAAGGAAGTGCCTGAATTAGAAGGTGAATCGTTAGAAGATGCGCAGCGGAGAAAGCTGTTTTATTTAAATCAGGTTTGGTTTATGACAACTTTATTAGATCGTAAAGATCGCATGAGCATGGGAGCGAGCTTAGAAGTACGCGTACCTTTTGCAGATCATCGTCTTGTGGAATATGCATGGAACATTCCGTGGGAGATGAAAATGACGGGCAATAAAGAGAAAGGCATTTTACGTAAAGCCCTTGAAGGGATTTTGCCTCATGACGTTCTTTATCGCAAGAAAAGCCCGTACCCTAAAACGCATAATCCTGCTTATACAAAGGCTGTAACTGTATGGCTTCAATCCCTTTTACAAGATAAACAGTCACCTCTTCATGAATTTTTTGATAAGCAGCAGTTAAAGCATATTATTGATACAGGCGGAGAAGGGTTTAAAGCACCGTGGTTTGGTCAATTAATGACAGGGCCTCAGCTGCTAGCTCATCTAGCTCAAATTCACGTCTGGTTTACTCACAATAATATTCAGGTTGTTGAATGACAGAACCCTCTCAGTACAGAGGGTTTTTTTTATGACATTAGTCATCTATTTCTCTTTTTTGTACGTTTAAGTAGAGAAGGAGACTGCAGTCTATTTTTGTATAACTTTACATAGATATAAAATAAACGCTTGAAAGCACCGAATAAAGGGAAAGTGTATTGAAACCCCGGAAAAATGGTACAAACGTCATATTTCAATGGTGTAGTTACTGGTAATTTTATGATTTGGATAAAGACAAGCAGTTTATCGTTGTGTTTAATAATAAAGGTTTGTATAATGTTTGTATAACTATTGTATAGGATTAGGAGTGTATGTATGCAAAAAAACGTAATCGTGATTGGAGCAGGTCCAGGAGGACTAGCGGCAGCGATGCTGTTAGCAAGTCATGGCTATAAAGTAGATGTATATGAAAAGCAAGGATACGTGGGCGGGCGAAATTCAGCGATTAAAATGTCAGGTTATACATTTGATATGGGCCCTACATTTTTGAGCATGCCACAGATTTTTGAAGAATTATTTCAAGCTGCTAATTGCAATGCGCATGATTACATGGACTTAAAACGTCTAAATCTCATGTATGAGCTTATCTTTGATGATGCAAAGATTCAGATGACGGATAACCATAAAAAGATGAAAGAAGAAATTGAACGTTTATACCCAGGAAACGGAGAAGGGTATGAGCGTTTCATGAAAGACACCGAAGCAAAGATGGCGGCTTTGTTGCCTTTATTGCAGGGCCAGATGGATCGTTTTCATCACTATTTAAAGCCCGAAGCAATTCGAGCACTTCCGCATTTATCCTTAGGTAAAACGCTCTATGATGTACTTGGCAAATATTTCACTGATGAGAAATTGAAATTAGCTTTTACCTTTCAATCAAAGTACTTGGGAATGTCCCCTTGGGAATGTCCAGGAGCCTTTTCTATTTTATCTTTTATGGAACATGCTTACGGTATCTTCCATCCAATAGGAGGAGTAAATCAGCTATCTCAAGCAATGGCAAAAGTAGTGGAAGAACATCAAGGGCACATCCACTTAAACCAAGGTGTTCAGAAACTCTGGGTTGAAAATAAGAGAGTAAAAGGAATTATTCTAGAAAATGGAGA
Organism: Priestia sp. 40; assembly: GCF_049368575.1. NCBI lineage: Bacteria > Bacillati > Bacillota > Bacilli > Caryophanales > Bacillaceae > Priestia > Priestia sp. 40. The sequence continues at coordinate 311,995 of NZ_JBMPZA010000015.1, read as the reverse complement.
GCGAATAGGGGCAGATGACGTCATTATCAATGGAGATTTTGCCCATGCGATGACGAATTTACTAGATGAAGGTACGCTTAAAAAATATGCAGTTAAAAAGCTAGAGAAGAAAAAATACTCTTGTTCTACTTTTATGATTTATCTAGGCATAGACAAACAGTACAAAGACCTGCCTCATCACACGATTGTGTTTGCTGAAGACTATAAGAAAAATGTAGAAGAGATCACAAAAACGTTAGCTCTTTCAGAAGACCCTTCCATCTACATCCAAAACCCAGTTGTAACAGACCCAACTTTAGCGCCGGAAGGAAAGTCCGCTCTTTATATTTTAGCGCCGGTTCCGAATAATTTCAGCGGTGTAAACTGGGATGAAAAACAAAAAGCTTTTCGAGATGCAGTATTAAAAATTGTAGAAAAGAAAACGGGTTTCAAAGATTTAGAGAGTCATATTGAAGTTGAAAAAATCATTTCACCTAAGCAGTGGGAAGAAGACGTGCTGGTTTATAAAGGAGCGACATTTAACCTTGGACATCAGCTCACTCAAATGATGGTGCTGCGTCCGCATAATAAATTTGAAGAATTAGAAAACTGCTGGCTAGTTGGAGGAGGAACTCATCCAGGGAGCGGTCTACCAACTATTCTGGAATCATCTCGCATTACGACAAAGCTCATCTTAAAAAGAGACGGACAATTACTGAATGAGCCGTTTAAAAACATGAAGGAAATGGAGAGTGCATTATGAGAACAGCAATTGTTGGAGGCGGCATAGGCGGTTTAATCACCGCTTTGTTATTAAGCAAACGAGGTTTTTCTGTTGATATTTTCGAAAAAGAAAACAAGCTGGGCGGCCGGCTGGCGTTTGTAGAAAAAGACGGTTATAAAATTGATGAAGGCCCAACAATTGTCTTATTGCCTTTAATGCTTAAACGTATTTTAGATGAAGCGGGCATTTCTTCTTCTCAATATGAACTAATACGCTGTGATCCACTTTACGATATTCACTTTCCAGATGGAACGACCTATACCAAAAAAGCGACTGAAAAAGATCAGTTAGAGGAGATTAGCCGTTTATTTCCAGGTGAAGAGCAAAACTACCGGCGCTTTATGGAGGAGTTAAAAAAACGATTTGAATTAGGAAGCAAGGCATTTTTGGAAAAAACATTTGTAAATAAACGAGATTTTTGGACATGGCAAAACATTAAGACATTAAAAAAAATGAATGCAAATAAATCAATGAGAAAATTTGTTTCAACGTATTTCGATGACGAGCGTCTAGTAGATGCTTATTCTCTGCAATCTCTCTATATTGGAGGGAATCCTTATTCGGCACCAGCTATTTATTCCCTTGTTCCTTACAGTGAGCACGCTCACGGCATCTATTATGTAAAAGGTGGATACGCAAGTCTTGTGCCACTTCTTGAAAAGGCGCTAATGGAGCAGGGTGTAAACATTCATTTGAATAAGGCGGTTCAGGAACTTTCTATATCAGGAGACAAGACAGAAGGGGTTATTGTTGACGAAAAACTTTACCCATTTGATCAAGTTATTTTAAATGGAGACTTTCCTAACATGGCGAAAATTGCTCAAAAAAAAGAAAAAAAATATGTACCTTCGTCCAGCTGTCTGCTGCTTTACCTTGGTTTGAAGAGAAGATATGATCATCACAATGTACATCAATACTTCATGGGCAATGATTTGGCTAAACATATGGAAGCGGTGTTTAAGCATAAAACGATTCCTGAAGATCCAGCTATTTATACATTTAATCCCTCTGTTATTGATCCGTCGTTAGCTCCTGAAGGAAAAAGTGTACTGTATGCACTTGTACCGGTTCCATCAGGTGGACATATTGACTGGAGCAATCAGCAAGAATTTGTTGATAGAGTTATTTGCACCTTGGAAGAAAAAGGGTTTGAAGACCTTCGTAAAGAAATAGAGTGGGTACAAGTACGCACGCCAAATGATGCGCAAGCATTTGGACTTTACGAAGGCGGAAGCTTTGGTATTGCTCCTGAGCTGTTTCAATCAGGCGTATTCAGACCCCAGTATCAGCCGTACGAATACAAAAATGTTTTTGCGGTCGGAGCATCTATTCATCCAGGCGGAGGCGTGCCAATTGTTATGCAAGGAGCAAAAATGTTGGCTGATCATCTCATTGAACAATCGTCTATTCAAACGGTTGCAAAGCTCTCTTAAGATCTTGTGAAGCCATTAGGAAATGATGGTTTATCCTTTAATAGAGAAAGGGGTCCTATATGATGAACATTTCGTTAGACAAAGCGTACAATCAGTGTGAAGAAATTATTAAAGAAAACTCAAAAACGTTTTATAAAGCTTTTTCCATGCTGCCGTCAAAACAAAGAAAGGCAGTATGGGCGGTATATGCATTTTGCCGTCAAGTTGATGATATTGTGGATGAAGGAAGCAACCCTGAAATAGAGCTGCAGCAATTCGAATCAGAATTTGCCCGGTTTAAAAATGGAGAATTATTAAACGAAAGCCCCATGTGGGTAGCTCTGCGAAATGTATTTGAACAATATGAGATGAATGTTCAAGCGTTTGATGATATGATTACCGGCCAGCGAATGGATTTAGTAAAAAAAGAATACGATACGCTTGATGAAGTGAAAACATACTCCTATCACGTAGCGAGTACGGTAGGGTTAATGCTGTTACCGATTTTAGCTCCAACTACTCATAAAGAATTAGAAGAAGAAGCAGTTGCATTAGGCATTGCGATGCAGCTGACCAACATTTTAAGAGACGTGGGAGAAGACCTAGAGCGAGGGCGCATTTATTTACCGAAAGACCTTATGAATTCTTACGGATATACGCGCACGCTATTAGAGAACCGGTGGGTCACTTCTGAATTTATAGAAATGTGGGAGCACATGGCCAAAGAAGCGGAAATGTATTATATAAAAGGGCTTCAGTCGATTCATAAATATCCCGTGGCTTCTCGTTTACCTCTTACAGGAGCGGCGCATCTATACCGAGCGATTCTTGATAAAATTCGAAAAGAAAATTATGACGTATTTACAGAAAAGCACTTTGTCACAAGTCAAGTGAAAAAGAAAATTATGACATCTATTTCTACGGGGTAACGCAAAGGAATTACTTTTCCTTTGCGTTACTTTTTTTTGAAAAGATATGAAAGCGTTAACTATTATGTAAATAAGAAAAAAGTCTCATTTTTACGATATATTAACTTGAATATTCAGAAAATTAACTATATGATAATATATATAACATTAAATGTGAATAAAACTAACATGAAAGAGGGATTACGATGAAAAAAGTAGAAGCTATCATTCGTCCAGAAAAATTTCAAGCACTGCGCGTAAAATTAGAGGAAGTAGGAATAAACGGATTAACTGTCTCAGAAGTGGCAGGCTGCGGTCAGCAAAAAGGAGAGCAGGGACTGTTCAGAGGACAAAGTTTTGAAATAAAACTAGTACCTAAAGTCAAAGTAGAAATGATTTTAGAAACAGAACAAGTTGATGAAGTCATTAAGATCATTCAATCAATTTGTTCTACGAATCAAATAGGCGACGGAAAGGTTTTTGTATATCCGGTAGAGGATGCTGTACGAATTAGAACAGGAGAAGCAGGTATAGAAGCAATTTTATAAAAAGAGAGTGTTATTTTAATAGAGGGGGAGTTAAGCGTTGAAAAAGAAAATTAGTGCGGTTTTGTTTATTAGTTTGTTGGCAGCAACACGCGTTAATGCCGCTGATCCAACTGTTGAATCAGTCAGCGCATCAATTGATATGATGTGGGTAATGTTTGGGGCAGTATTGGTGTTTTTAATGCACGCAGGGTTTGCAATGGTTGAAACAGGCTTCACTCGTTCGAAAAATTCGCTTAATATCTTAATGAAAAATATGCTAACGGTAGCTGTATCCTCCGTCTTGTATTTTGTAATTGGTTTTGCTCTTATGTTCGGAAGTTCTAAAGGAGGATTTATCGGTTCAAGCGGTTTCTTTTTAAATGGAGAAAGCGATCAAATGAGCTTTTTTGTCTTCCAAATTGTTTTCGCAGCAACGTGCGCTACGATTATTTCAGGAGCGGTAGCGGAACGTATGAAATTATCCAGCTATATGCTGCTCACAATTGCGATGGTAGCTGTTATTTATCCAGTTGTAGGCCACTGGGTATGGGGAGGAGGATGGTTGTCTAAACTAGGCTTCGTAGATTTTGCAGGGTCGACAGTTGTTCATTTGACTGGAGCTCTTGGTGCGGCAGTAGCAGTTGCTTTTCTAGGAGCACGCCTTGGAAAGTATGGAAGCGATGGAAAAGTCAATGCTATTCAAGGACATAACATTCCACTTGGCGCATTAGGTGTATTTATCCTCTGGTTTGGCTGGTTTGGATTTAATGGAGGAAGTACATTAGCAGCGGATCCTGCCCTTGTACCAGGAATCATCGCAACTACATTAATGTCTGGGTCATGTGGAGTCCTGTCTTCTGCTTTATATACAAAGTTTCGCTACAAACGTATTGACGCTAGCTTAACATTAAACGGTGCCTTAGCTGGACTTGTAGGGATTACAGCTGGAACAGCAAACGTATCGATTCCAGGTGCGATCGTCATTGGGCTAATTGCAGGAATTATTCTAGTAGAAGCTGTGCATCTTATCGATAGCAAAATGAAGTTAGACGATCCAGTTGGCGCTATTACTGTTCATGGAATTTGCGGTATTTGGGGGACGTTAGCAGTGGGGCTGTTTGATACGACTAATGGTTTATTTTATGGCGGCGGCATACAGCTATTAGGTATTCAAGCTCTTGGAATTATAGCTGTGATGGGCTGGACAATTGGAACGGTTGGGTTATTCTTATTTGTTCTCACGCGTTTTTCTTCTATTCGAGTATCAAGCGAAGAAGAAATTGCTGGTTTAGATTTTGCTGAACACGGTTCATCCGCCTACGAATTTCGTGAAAGTTTTGTAGCGACAGGAGACGGTAATCTTCATCCTGAATTTGGTGTTGGATTGATTGATCGATTAAATAAAGTTGGTAAAGTATCGGACAAACCTCATATATCGAACGTAAATGAGACGGTATAGCAGTATATAGATGGAAAAAAGTGATTAAAAGTAAAAACTTTTAATCACTTTTTTTGTTTTTATCAACTTATTTAACAATAATGTAAGCGTTAACGTTATAATGGAAACAAAAGTGAGTTTGAAACAGTTCGTCTATAGGAGGGGAATAGATGAAATGGAAAAGGACAAGTATGCTACTTATACTATTATTGCTTTTTGGAAGCAGCGCCTCAGCGCAAGATCATAAAGATATACGTGATGAGGTGATATACTCATTGATGATTAACCGTTTTTATAACGGAAGTGAACAAAATGATCGAAATGTTAACTATGAACGCTCAGATGCCTATTATGGAGGCGATTTACAGGGAGTAGCACAAAAGTTAGACTATATTCAAGAGATGGGATTTACCGCTGTTTTATTGACTCCTTTTATGGAAAATGACGAGACAGGCTATCATGGATATGCGGTGACCAACCATTATAAAATAGACGATCATTTTGGAACGTTAAAAGACTTACAAAATCTTGTGAAGAAAGCACATGAGCGCAATATAAAAATTATGGTCGAATTTCCTTTGACAATCAGCAACGATCATACCTGGTTAGCAGATGAAGGAAAACAAACATGGATAAGTAATGAATCCGGTACAGATAACGAAGTAATTAAAGCATTGCCTCATCTTAATCTAAAAGAAAGCGCTGTGCAGAAATACCTTATTAAAAATGCTGCTTGGTGGAGAAAACAAGCAGATATTGACGGATATTACGTTAAAGATATCGATCAAGCTCCTTCTGCATTTATTTCATCATTTTCTCAGACGCTAAAAAGCATGGATCCTTCTTTTCTATTAATAGGAGAAATAAACGGGCAACGATTTAAAAAAAATGAGCAGACTGATTCGTTAGGAATGGATTTGCTTGTAGATAGAACGCTAGCCGAAGCCACTGCCGCTACGTTTAGCGGTACTAATCATCCGCAGAAAATGTTGTATGACAAGTGGGGAAAAGGAAGTAATCAGCCTTTAGCCAACTTTTTAGATGATGTTCATAGCACACGTTTTACAGCAAAAGCATTAAAGAGTGAAAATCACCCTGGAGCCCGAACAAAGCAAGGGCTTTCCTACCTTTATACTTCGCCGAGTGTACCAATCGTTTTTTATGGAACAGAAATTGCGCTGAATGGGGGAAAGGGAGCAGAAAATTATGGCATGATGAATTTTTTAGCTAATCCTGATATTATAGATCATTTGAAAAAACTGGCTGAACTTAGAGCAAAGTCACCCTCCCTTCGAAATGGAAGCTTTACCCTTGTTTCTGAACAAGAAGGTGTGGCTGTATATAAGAGAAAATATGAGGATGAAACGACGTTTGTTGTGATTAATAATACAAAGGAAACATCGGCCATTAATGTCCCGCTTGAAAAAGTTGGAAAAGAAAATGAACTAAGAGGGTTAATAACGGAAGGAATTATACGGCCAGTTGACGATGTATACAACATTTCATTGGAGCCTGAGACCACAAATGTATATAAAGTAGTGAAAAAGTCAGGGCTTAATATTGGATATATCGCAGCGGTTGCCGCTGTTTATACGGGATTTGGCATCTTTTTGTACAAAGCATCGTCAAAAAGAAGACAAGAAAAGAAAATTTTTCAATCTCGTAAAAAGGACAGCGCGTCGTAGTTGTCAAATTATATTGGATAAGTATTGAAGAAAACATAATTAAGAGGTGGAATTATGGGTGTAACAATAAAAGATGTGGCAATTTTAGCAAATGTAGCCCCTTCGACAGTATCTCGCGTCATTGCAGACAGCTCAAGAATTAGTGAAAAAACAAAACAGCGCGTGCGATCGGCTATGAAAGAACTTGGTTATCACCCAAATATTATTGCACGAAGTCTAGCAAATCAAACGACAGAGGCAGTCGGCCTAGTGATGCCGAGCTCAGCGGATAAGGTGTTTCAAAATCCATTCTTTCCTGAAGTGCTAAGAGGAATCAGCACTGGAGCTCATGAAAACAAAAGAGCGATTTATATGTCCACTGGGGAAACGGAAGAAGAGATTTTTGCAGAAGTTGTTCAAATGGTGCAAGGGAGAAGAGTGGATGGATTAATTTTGTTGTACTCCAAAGTTGATGATCAGGTGCTTTCTTATTTGCAAGAGCAGAGCGTACCGTTTGTAGTTATTGGAAAGCCGTTTAAACATAGTGAAAGCATCACGTTTGTTGATAATGATAATTTTAAAGCTGGAAAAGAAGCGACGGAATATTTAATTGAATCTGGTCATGAGCGTATTGCGTTTATTGGTGGAAGTCTTGAATTAGTCGTTACCATTGACCGTTTAACAGGCTATGATAAAGCGATTCAAAAAGCCAACATTCCTTACCGGGACGAGTATGTGATTCATGAAGAATTTCTACAAAAGGGAGGAAAAGAAGCTGTTTGCGAACTTTTATCTCTAAAAGAACGTCCAACGGCTCTAGTAGTAGCAGATGATCTAATGGCATTAGGTGTCTTAAATACATTAGATGAATTGGGGATTTCAGTGCCTGAAGACATTTCAATTGTCAGTTTTAACAATGTCTTAATCGCCGAAATGGCTAGACCAGCTCTCACATCTATTGATATTAATATTTTTGAACTTGGTTATCAGGCTGTACGCTGCTTGATTAAGCAGATTGAAACGCCATATGCCGTTGCAGAACAAGTGCGCGTTCCTCACAAAATGATTAAAAGACAGTCCTGCAAAACCATTCAAATGACGAAAAGATAACTTTATATACAAATAGAAAAGAGGCTGAGACAAAAGTATTGTAGTTGAAGGAAGGTCCGAACGAGTTTGATTCTTGATGGAGAATCAAACTCGTTCGGATTTTTTCGTTTTTAGATTAGATTGATTTAGGTATGTCTCAATATATTTTTTTATGCCAAATAAATTGGCATTTAAAGCGCAAAAAAAATATACACATGCCAATTATTTTTTTCTTTATCAAAAAGAAAGAATCATATAAGTGGCGAAAACCTTGATGACAAATAGGCTGTAAAGTTTTATTAAAAGTTGGCACGCTATTTGCATAACTATAAAGTAAACAAAGATTTGCATACTAGGAGGTATATATCATGGTAGTTTCTTATTCTCATGAACCATTTACAAATTTTAAGGACGAAAACAATAAAAAGGCATTTCAAGAAGCATTAACATATGTAAATACACAGCTTGGCAAAACGTACCCGCTTGTGATCGACGGTGAAAAAGTGGAAACTGAAGAGAAAATTACGTCTGTTAACCCAGCGAATATAAAAGAAGTGATTGGATATGTATCTACAGTAAATAAAGATCTAGCAGAGCAAGCGATGCAGTCAGCTTTAAAAGCTTTTGAAACGTGGAAAAAATGGAAAGTAGAACATCGAGCAGATATTCTTTTCCGTGCAGCGGCCATCATTCGTCGCAGAAAGCATGAATTTTCTAGTTATCTTGTAAAAGAAGCAGGAAAGCCTTGGAACGAAGCAGATGCTGATACAGCAGAAGCAATTGATTTTTTAGAGTACTACGCACGTCAAGTCTTGACGTTAAAAGACGGTTCTCCAGTACAGAGTCGAGACGGTGAGTATAATCAGTACAATTATATTCCGCTTGGCGTAGGTATTATCATTTCACCATTTAACTTCCCGTTAGCTATCATGGCTGGAACAGCAGTAGCAGCTATCGTAACAGGCAACACGATTTTATTAAAGCCAGCTGATGCCACTCCTGTAGTAGCAGCGAAATTTGTAGAAGTAATGGAAGAAGCAGGTTTACCGAAAGGCGTATTAAACTTTATTCCTGGTGCTACACCTGAAATCGGTGACTACTTAGTTGAACATCCAAAAACACGCTTTGTTTCATTTACCGGCTCGCGCGCAGTAGGTTGCCGCATTTACGAAAGAGCAGCAAAAGTACAGCCGGGACAAAAATGGCTAAAACGAGTTATTGCTGAAATGGGCGGAAAAGACACGGTGGTTGTAGACAAAGATGCAGATCTTGATTTAGCAGCTTCTTCAATCGTATATTCTGCATTTGGTTTTGCAGGGCAAAAATGCTCCGCAGGTTCTCGTGCTGTTGTGCATCAAGATGTATATGATGAAGTGCTTGAAAAAGCAGTTGCGCTAACAAAAACATTAACCGTTGGCAACCCGGAAGAAGTTTCGACTTATATGGGACCTGTTATTCACGAGGCTTCGTACAATAAAGTATTATCGTATATTGAAATTGGAAAAGAAGAAGGGCGTCTCGTTGCGGGAGGAGAAGCAGACAATTCAACTGGATACTTCATTCAGCCAACTATTTTTGCGGATGTAGATGAAAAAGCTCGTCTCATGCAAGAAGAAATTTTTGGTCCGGTAGTAGCATTCTCTAAAGCGCGAGATTTTGATCATATGATGGAGATTGCAAACAATACAGAATATGCATTAACAGGCGCTTTATTATCAAATAACCGCGAGCATATTGAACGCGCTCGTGAAGAGTTCCATGTTGGAAATCTGTATTTTAACAGAGGATGTACAGGAGCGATTGTTGGTTACCAGCCTTTTGGTGGATTTAATATGTCAGGAACGGATTCAAAAGCAGGCGGACCGGATTATCTTGTTCTTCACATGCAAGCAAAAACAACATCTGAAACATTCTAATTGGGAAATAAGGAGGAGTAAATATGACAACTGAAACACAAAAAACGGTGAAAATCATTGAACAAACAGAAAAATTTGGGGCACACAACTATCATCCGCTGCCGATTGTAATTGAAAAGGCAGAAGGCGTATGGGTACACGATCCAGAAAATAATAAATATATGGATATGCTAAGTGCTTATTCTGCTGTTAACCAAGGACATCGTCATCCAAAAATTATTGAAGCATTAAAACGTCAAGCTGATAAAGTAACGTTAACGTCACGAGCGTTTCATAATGATCAGCTTGGTCCATGGTATGAAAAGATTTGTAAATTAACAAATAAAAATATGGCTCTTCCAATGAATACGGGAGCAGAAGCGGTGGAAACAGCCATTAAAGCTGCACGCCGCTGGGCTTACGATGTGAAAGGTGTTGCTGAAAATCAAGCACAAATCATCGCATGTGTGGGCAACTTCCACGGTCGTACAATGACAGCTGTTTCATTATCATCTGAAGCAGAATATCAACGTGGTTTTGGACCGATGCTTCCAGGACTTCAAACGATTCCTTACGGTGATTTAGAAGCGTTAAAAGCTGCTATTACACCAAATACGGCCGCATTTTTAATTGAGCCAATTCAAGGCGAAGCAGGTATCGTTTTACCTCCAGAAGGCTTCTTAAAAGCTGCAGCTGACTTATGTAAAGAAAACAATGTGCTATTTATTGCTGACGAAATCCAAGTCGGCTTAGCGCGTACAGGGAAGATGTTTGCTTGTGATTGGGAAGGTGTAGAACCAGATATGCTGATTTTAGGTAAAGCGCTTGGAGGAGGAGTTTTCCCTATTTCTTGCGTAGTCGCTAACGAAGACATTTTAAGTGTCTTTAACCCTGGCTCTCATGGTTCAACATTTGGAGGAAACCCGCTTGCTTGTGCCGTATCATTAGCTGCTTTGGAAGTAATTGAAGATGAAGAACTTCCAGCGCGTTCATTAGAATTAGGTTCTTATTTCAAGCAGAAGCTCCAAAGCTTAAGCAATCCAGTTATTAAAGAAGTGCGCGGCCGAGGCCTGTTCATCGGGGTAGAATTACACGAAGAGGCTCGTCCTTATTGTGAAAAATTAAAAGACCAAGGTTTGCTTTGTAAAGAAACGCATAGTACGGTTATTCGTTTTGCTCCGCCCCTAACGATTTCAAAAGAAGAGTTGGACTGGGCAATTGAACGAATTGAAAAAGTATTTGCTGAGTAATCGGTTTAAAATAAATAAAAATAGTACGATATGTATATATCGTACTATTTTTGTTCATATGCAGCTAAATAACGTTTTTATTTGATAGGCAGGAGGAATAGAAGTGTATACCCAACTCTCACAGCTAAGCATAGAAGAGCAAGTTGAATGTTTAACAAAAGCGTTAGTGAAAATCAAAAGTATCAATGGGACAAGCGGCGAAGTAAAGATTGCTGATTTCATTAAAAACACGCTTCAAAGTTTTCCTTATTTCAAAGAAAATCCCCTTCACGTTTGGGAACAGAAAATTAATGGCGATACGCTAGGTAGAAAAAATGTATTTGCTTTTATTCAAGGCAGCAAAAAAAATGCTCAAACAATGATTTATCACGCTCACTTAGATACGGTTGGCATTGAAGATTTTGGTCCATTAAAAGACATAGCGTTAGATCCAGAAGAACTTCAGCACTATTTCTCTATGCATAACATTAATGAAGATGTACAGCGAGATGCTCGTTCAGGTGAATGGATGTTTGGAAGAGGAGCCGTTGATATGCAAAGTGGAATTGCTGTACATTTAGCCAATGTGCTGCATTTTACTAAGCATCCAAATCAATTAGAAGGAAACGTCCTTTTTATGGTCAACCCAGATGAGGAAAGTCAGCATGCTGGAATTATTTCTGCTGTTTCTGAACTGAACCGTTTGAAAAAAGAGAAAAATCTTTCATATGTAGCAGCGATTAATACCGACTTTATTACACCTCTTTACGATGGAGATTCCACGCGCTATATTTATACAGGAGCTGCTGGGAAACTGCTTCCATGTTTTTATATTTACGGAAGGGAGGTACACGTAGGAGATACGCTTGCTGGTATAGATCCTAATTTGATTGCATCTGAGATTACGGGAAGCATCCATAACAATATTAATCTAGCTGAAAATATTGAAGGAGAGCTGGTACTGCCACCTTCCTGTCTGTATCAACGAGATAATAAAGAGGCTTATAATGTGCAAACCGCCGTAAGCAGTCATTTGTATTTTAACTATTTCATCTATGAACGAACGGCAAAAGAAGTGATGAGTCAATTAATTGGATTATCAATCGAAGCATGTGAAAAAGTAGAGAAAAAACTTTCTGATTATTACGAACTTTTTGCGCGAAGAACGAATTTACCAAAGCGAAACTTGTCTTGGAAAGTGGATGTTGTGAGTTTGGAAGATTATCTGGAAGAATTGGATCAAAAAGGGATAAATGCTCAGGCTTGTATTGAACGAGCTTTCGAACAGTATGCGCATTTAGAACTTAGAACAAGGTGCTTTAAAGTAATTGAAGAACTTCAAAAGTTAGATCCGCATCAAAGTCCGCGCGTAATTGTCTTTTTTGCACCGCCTTACTTGCCTCATAATCACTTGAAGAAAGACGAAAGTAGAGATCAGCAGCTTCTTTATCCTTTACAAGCGGCTGTGGAGAAGGTTGGAAAACAGACGGGAGAGACGTTTCAGTTTAAAAAATTTTTTCCCTACCTAGCGGATGGCAGCTTTTTATCTCTTCATGAGACAGATGAGGAAATCGATGCTTTTACACGTAACTTTCCGGGGTGGGGGATTGCAGGGGCGATTCCTTTCCGTGAAATTCGAGAGTTAAATATTCCGTCCATCAATATAGGAGTATATGGGAAAGACGGACATAAGTGGACAGAGCGAGTGTATAAGCCTTATTCGTTCGGCGTCCTTCCTAAGCTGATTCAAGAAACAACTGTTCAGATGCTAAAAAGTAGGCATGCTTGTACAAACCACATATAAGAAAATGAAGAACGGAGGTACCGATGAATAGACATACAGAACAAAACCAATTACAGAGAACAATGAAAAGCAGACATTTATTTATGATTGCGTTAGGAGGCGTGATTGGAACAGGCCTATTTTTAGGTTCGGGTTTTACTATTAGCCAGGCAGGGCCGGGAGGAGCCATTCTTGCTTATATAATAGGCGGCTTCCTCATGTACTTAGTTATGCTTTGTTTAGGAGAGCTAGCGGTAGCAATGCCGGTTTCAGGTTCCTTTCAAGAATACGCTACAAGGTTTTTAGGACCTTCTACAGGCTTTATGATTGGATGGCTGTACTGGTTCAGCTGGGCAAATACGACAGGGCTTGAATTTACGTCAGCAGGAATTTTAATGCAGAGGTGGTTTCCTGATGTACCTATATGGTCATGGTGCTTGATTTTTGGGGTCATTACGTTTTTAATTAACGCTCTTTCTGCTCGAAGCTATGCTGAAACTGAGTTTTGGTTTTCGAGTATTAAAGTTACGGCTATTATTCTATTTATTTTAATTGGAGGAGCTGCTGTTTTTGGTTTTATTGATTTTAAGGGAGGAGAACCCGCACCGTTTCTTTCACATTTTACCCAAGGCGCAGGTCTTTTTCCAAATGGAATACTGGCAGTTTTATTGACTTTAGTAACGGTTAACTTTTCGTTTCAAGGAACGGAGCTTGTTGGCATTGCAGCAGGAGAAAGTGAAAGTCCTGAGAAAACGTTGCCGAGATCTATTCGAAACGTCATTTGGAGAACGCTGTTTTTCTTTGTGTTAGCTATGTTTGTTTTAGTCTCTATTCTGCCATACAAAACAGCGGGAGTTATTGAAAGTCCGTTTGTTGCCGTATTAGATCAAATTGGAATTCCCTATGCAGCGGATATCATGAACTTTGTCATTTTAACAGCTGTGTTATCCGTGGCGAACTCTGGGGTCTACGCTGCTTCCCGTATGCTTTGGTCATTGTCAAACAGCAATATGGGGCCAAAACCTTTAAAGAAATTATCTTCAAAAGGTGTTCCAATTAACGCGTTAATTGTGACGATGATTATTTCGGGATGCTCGTTGATTACAAGCGTCGTGGCTGCTGAAACCGTATATCTTTGGTTTATTTCGATTTCAGGAATGGTGACCATTATTGTTTGGATGTCCATTTGTGCCTCTCAATTTATGTTCCGCCGTCGTTTTTTAGCGGAAGGGGGAGATGTAAAGGAATTGAAATTTAAAACGCCCCTTTATCCGTTCGTTCCTATTCTAGGTTTTTGTTTGTATGGACTTGTATTAATCAGCTTAATTTTTATTCCGGATCAACGAATTGGTCTTTACTGCGGGGTCCCTTTAATTATTGTACTCTACGTGTATTATCACGTAGGAATCAAGAAAAATATTAATCAAAAACAATCGGATTCACCGGTTTATAAAGCAAAATAAAAAAGAAGTGCACTGTGCACTTCTTTTTTATTTAGAGCGGATGTCTAATCGTTTCATACGATACTGCAAGCTTTGTCTAGTCAGCCCTAGTATCTTAGCACTTTTTGAGATGTTGTGGCTGTGTTGTTCAAGCGTTTGTTTAATACATTCTGCTTCGAACGCTAACAGCTGTTCCTTTAAAGGAAGAGAAGGTTGAAAAGCGCTTGGATAAGAAGGTGCTTCACTGCTTGTTTTATTTTCAAAGTGTTCATGCTGCTTTAGCTGGAACTTCGTTCTGTATTGGAAAGGCAGGTGAGAATAGTGAATAACATCTTCATCCATCACCAAGTTCATTGCACCTTCAATAATGTGTTCTAATTCCCGTACGTTCCCTGGCCAGTCATAAGAGAGAAACGAAGACATGACTTGGTGATCTATGGTTTTTACATTCATCTGAAACAAATCATTGTATTTTTTGATGAAAAACTTTGTTAATTCAATAATATCTTCTTTTCGTTCACGAAGAGGAGGAATAAAAAGCGTCACGACGCCAAGTCGATAATATAAGTCTTTGCGTAATCGATTTTCTGCAATCGCATCGATTGGGTCTTCATTCATGTTCGCGATGACTCGAACGTTCACCGGTTTGTCCACTGTATCCCCAATTCTTCGTACGGTTTTTTCTTGCAGTACTCGAAGAAGCTTAGCCTGCAGATTTGGGTTTAACGAGTTGATTTCATCTAGCAGTAATGTGCCTCCTTGCGCTTGTTCGAAAAGACCAGGATTATCCATTGCACCTGTAAAAGCTCCGCGTTTCGTACCGAATAAAAGGCTTTCAATTAAATTATCCGGTAGCGCAGCACAGTTTTGTGAAATAAAAGGAGCAGAAGAGCGGCTGCTGCCATTATGTATGCTTTGAGCAAACAGTTCTTTCCCCGTGCCTGTTTCTCCAATAATTAAGACATAAGAAGGAGTTCTAGTGGCGCGTTTGGCGTCTTCAATCACATCGTGAACGGCTTGACTGCTTCCGATGATGCTATCAAACGTAAAGCGTGTGTTTCCTTTTTGCCTAATGTTTTGCCGGATTAGACGCTCTAGTTTTGTCACGTCCTGAGCAATTTCAACCGCTCCGTGAATGACACCGTCTTTTAAAATAGGAAAGGTGTTATTAATCGTTGTGATTTCTTGCCCTTGATTGTTAAAATACGTTTGCTTGACGTTAACCGTTTCTTTTCCTTTTTGCAGCGCTTGTACAAGCGTGCTTTGCTGATTTTCTTTGAACATAAACACATCTAGCAAGTTTTTATGTAAAACGTCTTGTTCATCCATCAGCTCCATCTTTGTCATCTTTTCATTGTAAATAATCGTCTTTCCTGTTTCATCGACCGCATGGATACCAGCATCGACTTTATTTAAAATGGTTTCATATATATGTTTAAGAGTGCTTAATGTATCGGTCATTCAAATACTCTCCTTTAGCGGTGTTCATATCTCTATTTAAACAAAAATAGCTGAATTCTGATAGTGTTTCCACATAAAAATAAATGAATGACCGAAGAGAAATGTTATCCGTTTACAATGGATCCTCCATTAATGTGAAGGACTTGCCCTGACATATAAGAAGAATCAGAGCTTGCCAAATATACATAGGCCGCTCCGAGCTCAGAAGGCTGTCCTGCGCGTTTCATAGGTGTGTTAGATCCAAATGTTGCAACTTGCTGTTCGTCGAACGTAGACGGAATAAGAGGTGTCCAGATGGGTCCTGGAGCTACGCCGTTTACACGAATGCCTTTTGTTGCGAGCGAAGCTGACAAAGAACGTGTGAAAGCCACGATAGCACCCTTGGTTGAAGAGTAATCAATCAGCTGGTCATGCCCATGATAGGCTGTCACAGACGTTGTATTAATAATAGCGCTTCCTTGTTTTAAATGAGGCAATGCAGCTTTGGTCAAATGGAAAATTGAAAAAATATTCGTTTGAAACGTACGGGTAAGCTGTTCAGTCGTGATATCCGTAATACTTTTTTGAGGGTGCTGTTCAGCTGCATTATTGACTAAGATGTCTATTTTTCCGAAAGTCTGAATGGCCTTTGAGATGACTTCTTGACAAAAATGTTCATCTCCTATGTCACCAGCAAGCAACAAACAAGAAGCTCCCATTCGTTCAACTTGTTTTTTAGTTTCATTTGCATCATCGTGTTCATTAAGATAGGTTACAACAACGTTTGCACCTTCTTTCGCATAATGGTAAGCGACAGAACGCCCAATTCCGCTGTCTCCTCCTGTGATAACGGCTACTTTGTTCTGTAATTTTCCGCTTGCCTTATAGTCTGGAGCGATAGAGGTAGGGATTGGATGCATATCTTTCTCAATACCTGGCTGAGTTTGCTGATGCTGAGGAGGGAAGTTTTGTTTTTGATTTTGATTCATTGGTATACACTCCTTAATTAATATAAGTATGTAAGCGTATACTAGTATTTGTTAAGAGAGTGTATCTATGCACAGGGATAAGCCTAAACGGATAAAAAAAGGCTTTGAAAGAAAAAATGAATGCCAGGGGCATCCATTTTTAGCGGTAATTAATAAATTGTACGTCAATAGGTAAATCAGCGCTGCGAATAGCTGAAATAATTTGCTGCAGGTCATCACGATTTTTACCGCTTACGCGAAGCTGATCATCTTGAATTTGGCTTTTTACTTTTAAACCGGTATTTTTAATAATTGTATTTAGCTTTTTAGCGTTGTCTTTGTCGATACCTTGAATTAACTTAGCGCGCTGTCTAACCGTTCCTCCAGAAGCATTTTCAATTTTACCGTAGGAGATATTGCGTGTAGGTACGCCGCGTTTGATGAGCTTAGAAATCAGTACGTCTTTTAACTGTTCAAGCTTAAATTCATCATCAGAAATAAGAACAAGCTCTTCGTTTTCAAGCGAGATTTCGCTTTTACTGCCTTTAAAATCGTAGCGGGTTTTAATTTCTTTTGTTGCCATGGTAATGCCGTTTGTTACCTCTGATAAATCGACTTGTGACACAACGTCAAATGAACTATCTTTAGCCATAATAACCTCCATATGTAAAGAGTTTGTTCTTTTATTATAAATAAAACACAAACTGTATACAACTGATATTGAATAGAGAGCCGGTAATTGATACAATACAAGTTATGCTTTTTGTTGTAAGCTATAGAAGCAGCTTTTTAACAAAACGTATGCATTTAAGTTAATTTGAACTTTAGAATGCTGTTTGATGCAAAGTGAGAAGGTATGTGGTGAAGGAACAATCACTACTAATTTATATAAAGGATGGATAGAACGATGAATGTAGAAGCTGGGATGAAAGCGTATTTAACAGTAAACCGGGAAACGCCGATTGGTTATATGTTAGCAGAAGGCGAAGAAGAAATTTTGCTACATAAAAATGAAACAACAAGAGAACTTGCTGAAGGAGAAGAAGTAGAAGTTTTCCTATACCTTGATCAGCATGATCGCTTAACGGCAACGATGCACTTACCCCTTGTTGAAGAAGGTGTCTATGAGTGGGTTGAGGTCGTAGACGTTAATCCAGGTTTAGGTGTGTTTGTAAATATCGGCATGAACAAAGATATGTTAATTGGTTCAACCGACTTACCTGCTCTAGAAGAGCTGTGGCCAGAAGTTGGAAACAAAGTTTACTGTACGATGAAGATTTCAAAGCGCGGTAAGATGTACGGGAAAATTGCTACAGATGATGTGATGAAAGCAATGGCATTAGATGCTCCACCTGAACTTTTTAATCGTGAAGTGAGCGGATATATCTATCGCGTCCTGCGCGTAGGTTCATTTATTATGACAGATGAAGGGTATGTTGGGTTTATCCACGAAAGCGAAAGACGTAGAGAACCAAAGCTTGGTACGTATGTAACCGGCCGTGTCATTAATGTAAAAGAAGACGGAACCTTAAACGTATCACTTCTTCCTCGCAAACAAGAAAGCATGGATGAAGATGCACAAGTACTATACGATTACATGGAAAGTCGCGGTGGCGTTATGCCATTTTGGGATAAAAGCTATCCAGAAGATATCCGTGAGCGCTTTAATATGAGTAAAGCTGCGTTTAAGCGTGCGCTTGGTAAAATGATGAAAGAAGGAAAAGTTTATCAAGAAGAAGGATGGACATATTTTAAAAAAGAAGAAAACTAAAAGGAGAAGCCGCTGAATTTTCAGCGGCTTCTTTTTATAAGTGATCAGTTTTTTTAGAAAATGAATGTTTTCCAAGCTCACCGTTATGCTTAGCTTGCAGATTCTTTTCGTGAAGCTTTGCGTTATTATCTTTTGCTTTTTTATCGTTATCGCTCGTTTTTGGCATTGTGATACACCCCTTTTTGATCGTACCTTTAGAATGCCCTGACCTCTTTAAATTATTCGGTGATTTCGTTCAAAAAGAAGACTGCAATCGTCCCTGGGCCAGAGTGAGAACCTATGGCTGCACCAATAATATTAATAATAAAATGTTTGGTTCCAAAACGTTCTTGAATCATCTCTTTCAGCTGAAGAGCTGTTTCTAAATCATCTCCATGGCTAATTCCAATGGTTTGAGAAGAGAGATTTTTTCCTCGCTCTTCCATCACGTCAAGCATGCGTTTAAATACTTTTTTACGACCGCGGATTTTTTCGATTGGAATCAATTTTCCATCTTCCACATGAAGCAGCGGCTTAATATTAAGCAGACCTCCTACAAAAGCAGAAGCTTTGCTCACGCGGCCTCCTTGAGCAAGAAAATCTAGGTCATCTACCGTAAAAATATGCTCCATATGCAGAGCGTATTGCTTTATTTTTTCTGTCATCTCTACTAGTGAGAGGTTTTGTTGTAATAATTGTGCTGCATAATAAGTAACTACTCCCTGGCCAAGAGATGCACATTTCGTATCGATTATTTCTAATTGGAAATCAGGATATTTTTCTAGGAGCTCTTCTCGAATCATCATTGCTGTTTGATATGTACCGGATAATTCTGAAGAAAATGCTAAATAAATGCACGAATCACCTGATTTAGCTATGTTCTCAAAGACTTCATACATAGTAGTTGGAGCCGCTTGAGATGTTTTTGGCATCTTGCCTTTACGAATGGCTTCGTAGACAGAGGCTGGTTCAATCGTTTGTAGATCTAAATATTCTTGGTTATCCAAGCTTACGCGAAGCGGTAAAAAGCCAATGTTATTTTCTTTAAAAAAAGATAAAGGCAAATCGCTTGCACTATCGGTTAAAAGTTTAATTGACATAAATGTCACCTTCCTAATTGCATTTATAAAATATTAAATGAGTTTGATGTATAAACATTGAGAAACGTTATATACGACATAGTATTAGTGTATAAGCACTTTGAGGAAAATACAATTTTTGAATAAGTTTTTTTAATTCTGCCAAATCGTACATACTATATGTACTAACTATTTTAAAGATGCTGACTTTATTCATTTTATAAATGGGTATAAGAAAGTAAGAAGTTTTAAAAAAGCGGAGGTCGGTCATTTGAATATGTGGCTTGAAGCAAAAAAAGCGATAGTCGTCTTGGTAGGAGCATTATTGAATGCGCTTGCGCTCAACTTGTTTTTGATACCTGCTAATGTATATTCGAGCGGCTTTACGGGAGTAGCGCAGCTTGTTTCGAGTATCGTGACAGATTACACCCCTTTTACTATTTCCACTGGAGTGCTGCTGCTGTTGTTAAATATCCCTGTAACTATTTTAGGGTGGAAAAAAGTTGGGAAGTCATTTACTGTTTACAGCTTTATCAGCGTTGCTGCAACAACTTTGTTTCTTGGAATTATTCCTATTCAAGCACTTTCTAAAGACATCATCCTTAACGCAGTTTTTGGAGGCGTTATTTTAGCGGTAGGGGTAGGAATTACGTTAAAATTTGGAGCTTCAACTGGTGGGCTCGATATTATTGCCCTAATTTTGTCTCGAGTAAAAGACCGACCAATTGGCACTTATATGTTCATATTAAATGCAATTATTATCGTGCTAGCAGGTCTTTTATATGGTGCTGAGAAGTCACTCTATACGCTTGTGACGCTTTATACGACCACTCGCGTCATTGATGTTATTCATACGCGTCATGTCAAACTCACAGCAATGATCGTAACGAAAAAAGGAGTGGAGCTAAGAAAGGCGATTCACGCCAAACTCGTGCGAGGCATTACGGCGGTACCGGCTAAAGGCGGCTTTACAAACGAAGATAAAGAAATGCTAATGATTGTCTTGACTAGATATGAATTATTTGACTTGGAACGAGTAATTAAAGAGGTAGATCCTAAGGCATTTACCAATATTGTTCAGACAACGGGAATCTTTGGTTTGTTTCGCAAAGATTAAAAAGGTCCAGGTATTAATTACCTGGACCCTTTGTATTAATGTGTACCTTTTAAGTCATTAGAAAGTTCTTGAAGCTGAGCTTGTTCTTCAGGAGAAGCATTTTGCTGCGCATGAGACAGCATATCAGCTGCAATGTTTTCATCAGAAGCTGCAGACGTATGAGCCTGAGACGTTTGATGATTTTGACCAGAAGCTCCCAAAGTATTCTGAAGCTGCTGAAGCTGAGCTTGTTCTTCAGGAGAAGCGCTTTGCTGTGCATGAGACAGCATGTCAGCTGCCACGTTTTCACTAGATGTGTGAGCTTCACCGTGAGCGTGAGACTGACCGCCTTCTAAAGTGCTTTGAAGCTGTTCAAGCTGGCTCTTTTCTTCAGGAGAAGCATTTTGCTGTGCATGAGATAGTATATCAGCTGCAACGCTCTCGCTGGACGTGTGAGCTTCACCGTGAGCGTGAGACTGACCGCCTTCTAAAGTGCTTTGAAGCTGTTCAAGCTGTGCCTTCTCTTCGGAAGAAGCATTCTGAACGATATGAGACAGCGTATCCGACGTAATATCTGCGCTTTTCTCTCGCGAATGTGATTCTCCATCTGTATGATACGCTTGATGCAATGAATTTTGGAATTGCTTTAACTGCTCTTGTTCTTGTGGAGAAGCGTTAGAAGCAATGCTATTTAATACGCTTTCTGAAATATCAAGTTCACCGTTGCCATTCTTTTGACGGTGAAGCTGATCTTCTGAATGGCCGGATACTGCATTTCGAATCGCATCTTTTACTTGACCAAAAAGTGAATTTTTCATAAGTTACTGTCCTCCATGAGGAGTTTGGCGCTGCTGAGCTTGAAATGCTTCTGCCTCCGCCATAGTCATATGATAAGGAATTCGTTCATCATGTTTTTGAACTGCGTCTGCACCTTGTTTCACAAAACGTTTTGATCGATTGCCTCTGCCCATCATAAATTCCTCCTCGTAATATAAATAAAACCGACACCTTAAGAAGTGTCGGTTATAGTGTGTGCTAAATAAAAAAAATGATAGCGATAAAAATTTACCTTGCTTTTCAAAAAAAGCTAAGTTATAAATTTAACGTTTTTTCCAAATAATAAGCAATACCATCATTTTCATTAGATTTTGTTACTTCACGCGCTAGCTGTTTTAATTCGTTAATACCATTTTCCATGGCAATTCCATGTCCTGCAAATTTAATCATTTCAAAATCATTGTCTTCATCTCCAAACGCAATAATTCGTTCGCGTGGAATTTGATAATGATTAGCTACGCGCTCAAGACCTACCGCTTTATTCAGTCCTTTTTTTACAATCTCAACAACATGCCAAGGTGCTCCCCAGCGTCTATGTTCTAGTACTTCTGCATGAACATCTGAAAGATGAGAGCGTATATCTTGTACATGTTCTTCATCTGCGTGAATTAAAATAGACGTTGGATCGTGCTGCAGCGTATGACGCAGATCACCCGTTTGTAATTTAGGATCCCCCATGCTAAGGACATCCATTAACTTTCGATCTTCAAAATGAAGGTATACATCATCTTGCACTTCTGCCATGATGTTGTTGATGCGATAGTCTTGCATAGCGGTTACAATCTCATGAACAGTACTTCGGTTTAAAGGTTCGTGATGCGTGCCAAAATTAGGCTGTAGGGGATGATGGACCAGCGCTCCATTAAAGTTTACGATAGGGGTGGATAAATCTAATTCGCTGTAGTACATAGCACTGGAACGATAAGGTCTGCCAGTGGCAATCATTACAATATGTCCTTCTTGTTTGGCTTTTTCTAATACTCGTTTTGTTTTAGAGGAAATAGTTTTTTCATTCGTTAATAATGTTCCATCTAGATCTAATGCGATTAAGTGTTGGTCGTTTCTCATATAGGCTCCTTTTAAATTGAAGTAGTTATACGATTATATTGAATTCTACCAGTATTCATGCTTGTATTCCCATATTTTACACAACTTTTTCCTATGAGAAAAGCAGAACGATTGACATGTAAAAATTGTCTTGTTACGGTGTAAGTCATAGTTATTGATTGCTTACGATAAATTGTTTCAGGGTATATTTAATACGTGAAGATAATTACGGAAGTAAAAGAAAGGAGAATGAATGTGGATAAACAGTTAGAAGATAAAATTATGGAATCACTAGAAGAAGTGATTGATCCGGAGCTTGGCGTTGATATCGTAAATTTAGGCTTAGTGTACGGTGTAGAAATGGAAGAGAACAACACAGTCATCGTGACGATGACGTTAACTTCTATTGGCTGCCCGCTAGCTGGTGTGATTGGCGAACAAGTAAAAAAACAATTAATTTCGCTTGAAGAAGTAGAAAATGTAGAAGTGAATATCACATTTAATCCGCCATGGGATAAAGATCGCATGACGCGCTACGCTAAAATTGCATTAGGTGTTCAATAAGAAAAAAAGCCATCAATGATGGCTTTTTTTCTTATTCAATTCTGCACAATTCCACAGGGCAGTCTTCACAGTCTATTTCTTTCTTTAAAAAAGAGAGCTTATGAATGATAATTTTTCCATCTGTCATTGAAATTACTTCATTTTTTCGCAACTCAGCGAGCATGCGATTGACCACTTCTCGGGATGTCCCGCATAGATTAGCGATCTCTTGATTTGTCAACGTTACGTTTAATAAAATACCATTTGGCTTCATTACCCCAAAACTATTGGACATGCGAATCAGAGTAGAATAGAGAGCTCCTTTTTTTCCATTTAGAATTAAGTCTCTAAACTTCGTCTGCATTCGCTTAATTTGGAGTCCCATCCACTTCATGTACTCCATAGAAAGAGCAGGGTATTGTGCTAGTTCGTTTTCTAACACCCGTTTTTGAATGCTGATCGCTGTACAAGGTTCAATGGCTTTTGCTTGAAGCATATGGGGAGTAGATCCGCAAAACAGCATAACTTCCCCGATTAAGTCTCCTGAGCTTGCCAGCTGAAGCGTCAGTTCGCGTCCTTCCGGCGTCACTTTACCTACTTGTACAGCTCCAGAAGTAATAAAAAATAAATGAGTTGAAGGTGAACCTTCTTGAAAGAGAAAGTCACCTTTTTTAAACGAAATTTTATGATCAAAGTCCATAAAAAATTGCTGCAGCTCATTTGAAAAAGAATCCGTTGTGATGTTCATCATGTTATCACCTTTTAATTAAAATTTTTGCGACTGTTACTTATTAATCTATTAAGTTAGAACAGTCTGTATATGCTGTACGTCCACTAGCCGTATGAAAAAATGTCATACGGATGATTTTTATCGATATTCTTATTATACACAAAAACAACCAGTGTTTTCCAAAACTATCTGTGAACAATTTCTAAACAAAAATAGAAAGATAGTTATAAAAATAAAAACTTATGAATAAATAAAAATGTTTAAAAATATAGAATAAAGTGTTGTATTTTTTAAATATTCATTTGATTTTATTTTTATACGGTATTATAATGATAAATAATTCAAATAGATACGTGGAAAAAGGAGTTTTAAAATGAAAGAATACAAGGTAGGAATTGTTGGAGCAACAGGGTATGGAGGAGTAGAACTGATTCGTTTGTTAGCGAATCATCCACATTTTCATGTTTATGCAGTTTATTCATCTTCTCAGGATGGGATGGAACTAGCAGAAGTTTATCCTCACCTTTCTAATACTGTATATACGCTGCAAGATATAAACCCTAAGAATATGGCTGAAGAATTAGATTTAGTGTTTACAGCAACTCCGTCCGGTGTTTCTAGCAAACTTGTACCTCAATTAATAGAAGAAGGAATAAAAGTGGTAGATCTATCTGGAGATTTTAGATTAAAAACAGAAGCGCTTTATGAAAAATGGTACAAAAAGCCTGCTGCAGCCGAAGCGTTTTTACAACAGTCTGTGTATGGATTATCAGAATGGTTTGCAGACGAAGTCGAAAGCAGTACGTTTGTTGCGAACCCGGGTTGTTATCCAACAGCTACACTGCTTGGGCTAGCTCCTCTCGTTAGTAAACAAATGGTAAAATCAAACTCTATTATCATTGATGCAAAGTCCGGAATCTCAGGAGCAGGACGCGGTCTTTCGCAAATGGCTCATTATGCTGAAATCAATGAAAATATGAAAATATACAAAGTTAATCAACATCAACATATCCCAGAAATCGAATCTATTTTAGAAAAGTGGGATGAGGAAATTGGCCATGTTACGTTCAGTACGCACTTAGTTCCAATGACTCGAGGGATTATGAGTACGATATACGCTGAACTTTCTGAAGAGAGCTCAGTACAAGAGCTTCATCAGCTATATGTAGATACATATCAAAACTCCCCGTTCGTACGCGTTCGAAAAGCTGGTGAATTTCCGTCTACTAAAGAAGTAAGTGCATCAAATTATTGCGATATTGGTATTGCATTTGACGAACGAACAAAGCGTGTCACGATTGTTTCTGTCATTGATAACTTAGTTAAAGGGGCAGCCGGTCAGGCCATTCAAAATGCCAATATTATGATGGGATTTGAACAGCAAACGGGTATTGGACTACTGCCTGTCTTCCCATAAAAGCAAAGCATCACTAATCACGATAAAAGCAGGAGGGAACGTATAGTGATTACGGTTAAACAAACGAAAGAAAAGATAAAGAAAATAGAGAACGGTACAATTGTAACGCCGCTAGGTTTTTCAGCAGATGGCGTTCACGCTGGTTTACGTTATGCTAAAAAAGATTTAGGAGTTATTGTAAGCGATGTGCCAGCTAATTGCGCAGCTGTTTACACGCTTAATGCCTTCCAAGCAGCGCCTTTAGCTGTTACAAAAGAAAGTGTAGCAGTGGAGCAGAAGCTGCAAGCAATCGTTGTGAACAGCGCATGTGCAAATGCATGTACTGGAGAACAAGGATTAAAAGATGCATACCAAATGCGAAATACATGTGCCCAAAAGCTTAATATCCTACCTCATCATGTAGCGGTAGCTTCTACAGGGGTAATTGGAGAGCTTCTAGATATGGAAAAAATCGTGAAGGGCATTGGGTTATTAAGTCCTTCATCGAACAAAGAAAAAGCAGAAGAATTTCAAACGGCTATTTTAACAACAGATACCGTAATGAAGTCAGCTTGCTATGAAACAAAAATTGATGGCAAAGTAGTTACCATTGGCGGCACAGCGAAAGGATCAGGAATGATTCACCCAAATATGGCTACGATGCTTAGCTTTATCACAACGGATGCTAAGGTTGAAGCTTCAGTGTTACAAGATGCGCTAGGTTCTATTACAAATAAAAGCTTTAATCAAATTACAGTGGATGGTGACACATCAACGAATGATATGGTTGTTGTTTTAGCAAATGGAAACGCTGATCACCAGTCGCTTACACCAGATCATCCTGAATGGAATTCGTTTTATGAAGCACTGCGTTTGACGTGTGAAGATTTAGCCAAACAAATTGCACGCGACGGTGAAGGAGCAACAAAACTAATTGAAGTAAACGTATCTGGGGCTCATACAAACGAAGAAGCAAATGTGATTGCTAAACAAATTGTGGGCTCGAACCTAGTGAAAACGGCCATGTATGGAGCCGATGCTAATTGGGGACGAATTATTTGTTCAGTCGGGTACAGCGGAGTAGCACTTAATCCAGAAACAGTGAATGTTTCGTTAGGTGATATCCAGATGTTAGAAAACAGTCAGCCTGTTTCATTTAGTGAAGAAGAAGCAAAGGCTTATCTAGAAAATGATATGGTTGAAGTCTATGTTGACTTGCAGCAGGGAAATGGAATTGGCAAGGCGTGGGGCTGCGATTTGACTTACGATTATGTCAAAATCAACGCCAGTTATCGAACGTAAGGAGAGAGTGAAATGAGCAGTGAAAAAATCGTCGTTGTAAAATGCGGAGGCAGCATTGTCAATCAGTTAACAAGCGCTTTTTTTGAAAGTATTCAGCAGTTAAAAGCGAGTGGATATCAGATCATCGTTGTGCACGGAGGCGGGCCTGATATTCAAGATACGCTTACCAAACTTCACATTGAAACGGAATTTGTAGATGGGCTTCGAAAAACGTCCAAAGAAGCATTAGAAGTTGTGACGATGGTATTAGCAGGCAAGGTTAATAAGCAGCTTGTAAAAGATCTACAACAAGCGAATTTAAAAGCGGTAGGACTATCAGGAATTGATGGATTATTGCTTAAAGCAGAGGCTATTGATGTAGAACGTCTAGGTTACGTTGGAGAAGTAAAAGGCGTAAACGATACATTATTAAAACAACTAACTGACAGTCAGTATATTCCAGTTATTTCTTCCATTGGAGCAGATGAAGAAGGCAATAGCTATAATATTAACGCTGACGTGGCAGCCGGAGCCGTTGCACAAGCAGTAAATGCTGAAAAGCTGATGTTTGTAACGGATGTAAAAGGAGTGCTAAAGGATGGAACATTGCTTCCTGAACTTACACAGTCAGAGATTGATGCACTTATTGAAGAAAAAGTAATTTACGGCGGAATGATTCCAAAAGTAACATCAGCGGTAAATGCGTTATCTCCTTTACTTGAAGAAGTTCATATTATTAGCGGAACTGATGGATTTTTAGATAAGGAAGGAAAGCTGATTGGTACAGCAATTAAATATAGTGGAAAAGGTGGAGAAGATAGCGATGAGTTCATTGTTTCCAACATATCAACGGTTTGATATCCATGTAGAAGAGGCGCAAGGAACAAAATTAATAGATAACAAAGGAAATGAGTATTTAGATTTTATTTCAGGTATCGCTGTTTGTAACGTAGGTCATCGTCATCCTGATGTTCAAAAAGCGGTCGAAGAGCAGTTAAATAAAGTGTGGCACGTGTCAAATTTATTTCATCAATCGATTCAAGAAGACGTAGCAGGTAAGCTTGTGGAACACTCAAACGGTGATGCAGTATTTTTCTGTAACAGCGGTGCAGAAGCCAACGAAGCGGCGATTAAATTAGCCCGCAAGTACACGCAAAAACATAAAATCATTACGTTTACAAAATCATTTCATGGACGTACATTTGCTACAATGACAGCTACAGGGCAGGCAAAAATTCATGATGGGTTTGGTCCTCTTGTTAATGAGTTTGTTTACGTGCCATACAATGATGAAGAAGCATTAAAACAAGAGATGAATGATAGCGTGGCAGCAATTATGGTTGAAGTCATTCAAGGAGAAGGCGGAGTGGTTCCAGGAACCGAAGCATTTTTATTAACCATTCAAGAGCTTTGCCAAAAGCATGAAGCGCTGTTTATAGTCGATGAAGTGCAAACTGGAATTGGCAGAACTGGAAAACCATTTGCTTATCAGCATTTTAACGTTTCACCAGATATTATTACAGCAGCTAAAGGATTAGGAAGCGGAATGCCGGTTGGTGCGATGATTGGAAAAGGATATCTCAAAGAAGCATTTGGACCTGGTACTCACGGAACAACCTTTGGAGGAAACCCAATTGCACTAGCTTCAGCTAAAGCAACTTTAAACATTATTTTTAATGAAGCATTTTTAGCAGAGGTTGCAGAAAAAAGCCTTTATTTTACTAACGCTTTGAAAAAGAGCGTAGCAGATTATTCATTTGTTACCGATGTTCGTGGAAAAGGTTTTATGATTGGAATTGAATGCGGGGAACATCAGTCGGCATTGCTTGCAGAAATGCGTGAAAAAGGTTTGTTAGCACTGGGAGCAGGACCGCATGTGGTACGATTGCTGCCGCCTTTAACTGTAACAAAAGAAGAGTTGGACCAAGCGATTCATATCATTGAAGAAGCGTTTAGCCAAACAAAAATTACTTCATAATACAAATTTTTTTGAATATGTTTGTATAAAAATTCTGTTTTATAAATAATTATTCGAAGAGGGATGCACAATGAACGGATATTTACACTTAGCAAACGGCGATTCGTTCGCCGGACACATTGAACATACAGCAACGCACCAGGCAGAAGGAGAAATTGTTTTCTTTACTGGAATGACTGGTTATCAAGAAGTTGTGACTGATCCATCTTACAAAGATCAAATTATCGTTTTTACGTACCCTTTAATTGGGAACTATGGTATCAATGAAAAAGACTATGAAAGCAAAAAGCCTCACGTAGCAGGCGTTGTCGTATACGAATGTTCAGATGAAGGGTTCCATTACGAAGCAATGTACAGCTTCAAACAATATTTAAAGAAATGGAACATTCCGCTTATTACACATGTGGATACGAGAGCGGTCGTAAAACGAATTCGAAAAGAAGGTACGATGCAATCTGCCTTTTCGACATCTGCTGAACCGCCAGCATTTACTGCTGAATGCGATGGATATGTAGTAAAAGAAGTATCAACAAAAGAACCTGTTACTTATGGGAACGGTGAAAAACACGTTGTATTAATGGACTTTGGCTATAAAAAATCAATTTTACAAGAGCTGTTAAATCGAGAGTGCAAAGTAACAGTTGTTCCTTATTCTACAAGTTCTTCAAAAGTAAAAGAGCTGCAGCCGGATGGCATTGTCTTATCAAACGGACCTGGAGATCCAACTCAAGTGAGCAGTCAGCTGGATGAATTAAAAGAAATTATTTCATCGTACCCAACCTTGGGAATTTGTTTTGGGCATCAGTTAATTGGGCTCGCTTTTGGAGCACAAACCAAAAAGCTGGCGTTCGGTCACCGAGGAGCTAATCAGCCTGTAATTGATTTAACGACTAACAAAGTGTGTATGACTTCTCAAAATCATAGCTATGTAGTAGACGAACAGACGATTATGTCTACGCCATTAAACGTTCGATTTAAAAATGTAAATGACGGATCGGTTGAAGGTTTAATGCATAAAGACCTTCCTGTTATATCGGTGCAATATCATCCAGAAGCACACCCTGGACCAAGTGACAGCACGTATATCTTTGATGAATTTATGACGAAAGTACAGCAAGTAGGGAGCGGAAAAGTATATGCCTAAAGACCAAACGTTAAAAAAGATTTTAGTAATCGGATCAGGACCAATCGTAATCGGGCAAGCAGCAGAATTTGATTATTCAGGAACTCAGGCATGCTTGTCATTAAAAGAAGAAGGTTATGAAGTTATCTTAATCAATAATAATCCAGCTACAATTATGACGGACACTCACGTAGCAGATCGAATCTATTTTGAACCATTAACAGTAGACTGCGTAGAGAAAATTATTGCAAAAGAAAAGCCGGATGGTTTGCTAGCCACATTAGGCGGACAGACGGGTTTAAACTTAGCCCTTGAGCTTCATGAACAAAACATTTTGCCAAAATACGATGTGAAACTTTTAGGAACACCGATTGAATCAATCAAAAAAGGTGAAAGCCGTGAAGAGTTCCGTGCATTAATGAATGAACTGAATGAACCGGTGCCGGAAAGTGAAGTTGTCACAAAAGTAGAAGAAGCATTGGCTTTTGCCGAGAAAATTGGTTTTCCTGTTATTGTACGTCCTGCTTATACGTTAGGCGGAACGGGTGGAGGAATTGCTCATTCTATGGAAGAGCTTGAAAAACTTTCAGCGTCAGGCTTACGTGAAAGTGCTATTACTCAATGCTTGATTGAAAAAAGTATCGCTGGATTCAAAGAAGTTGAGTACGAGGTTATGCGTGACGTGAACAATACGTGCATTACAATTTGTAACATGGAAAATATTGATCCCGTAGGCGTTCATACTGGAGATTCGGTAGTCGTTGCTCCTTCTCAAACACTAACAGACGTGGAATATCAAATGCTTCGCTCTGCTTCAGTTAAAATTATTTCATCGCTTGGCATTATTGGGGGATGCAACATTCAGTTTGCACTTGATCCAAAAAGTAAGCAGTATTATCTAATTGAAGTAAATCCGCGTGTGAGCCGTTCGTCTGCTCTTGCATCAAAAGCAACGGGCTATCCGATTGCTAAAATTGCTGCAAAGCTATCGGTAGGCTACACGCTTCATGAGTTATTAAATCCTGTAACAGGAGACACATATGCAAGCTTCGAACCTGCTCTTGACTATGTAGTAGTGAAATTTCCAAGATGGCCGTTTGACAAGTTTTTCTACGCTGAGAGAACGCTTGGCACGCAAATGAAAGCAACTGGAGAAGTAATGGCTATTGACCGTAACTTTACACGCAGCTTCCAAAAAGCATTGTCTTCTTTAGAAATTGACTTACAGGGATTAGAAGTAGAAGAACTGCAAGAACTTTCAACGGATGAATTAAAAAGCAAGCTTGGCGAACAAAGTGATGAGCGTATTTTTGTTATCCTTGAGCTTTTACGCCGCGGCACAACGCCTGAGTATATCCATGAAGTAACGCAAATTGATTATTTCTATTTAACACATTTTACACAGCTGATTAAGATGGAAGCCTCTTTAAAGGAAGTGCGTTTTGATTCGATTACAGCTGAACACTTCAAACAAGTGAAGGAGCATGGTTTTACAGATGCGTATCTAGCAAACGTATGGAACGTGCCAGAGCTTGACGTAAGAGCGAAACGTAAAGCACTACATATTACGCCAAGCTACAAAATGGTGGATACATGTGCAGCAGAGTTCGAATCTTCTACGGCTTATTTCTACTCTAGTTATTATGGGGAGAGCGAAATTGAACCATCAACGAATAAAAAAGTTGCGATTATCGGTTCTGGACCAATTCGTATCGGCCAAGGAGTAGAATTCGACTACAGCTCTGTACACGGTGTGTTAGCTCTTGAAAAAGAAGGATACGAAACAATTTTAATTAACAACAACCCAGAAACGGTAAGTACGGATTTTGAAGTAGCAGACCGCTTATATTTTGAACCTGTAACAGTAGAAGATGTGCTAAACGTTCTTGATGCTGAAAACGTGACGGATGTAATTGTTCAATACGGAGGTCAAACGGCTATTTCGCTTGTTAAAGGTCTAGAAGAAGCTGGCGTTAATTTATTAGGGATTACAAATGATGTCATTGATGCACTTGAAGATCGTGACCTGTTCTATAAGCTTTTGGATGACTGCGATATTCCGCACATCCCAGGTGAAATGGCGAAAGATGAGCAAGAACTTGTACAAAAAGCAAAAAATATGGGCTTCCCATTACTTATTCGTCCTTCTTACGTGATTGGCGGAAAAGGAATGCTGACAATTCAAAACGAAACGGAGCTGCAGGCTTGTTTACCGGCTATTAAAGCGTCTCATTTCCCAATGCTTATTGATGCTTACTTCCCCGGAAAAGAAGCAGAAATTGATGTTGTAGCAGACGGAAAAGATGTGTTGATTCCGACAATCGTTGAACATATTGAAAAAGCGGGCGTTCATTCAGGAGACAGCTATGCGCTTTTACCAGCAAAAACAGTAGAAGCATCACATAAAGAAAAAATGGTGAGCTACGCTCAAAAAATTGTAAATAAACTTCAATATAAAGGGATTATGAATATCCAATATGTTATTTACAACGATGAAGTCTACATGCTGGAAGTTAATCCGCGTGCCAGCCGTACAGTGCCTGTAGTAAGCAAAGTGTGCAACACGCCGCTTGTTTCGCTATCAACTCAAATATTGCTTGGGAAATCATTGTCGGAAATTAGTGAAAAGCTAGGTTTATTGCCAGATCCGGCTTACACAACTATTAAGTTTCCGGTATTTTCGACAAGTAAATTATCAGGAGTTGATCCACTTGTTGGACCGGAAATGAAGTCAACTGGTGAAGGAATTGCGATTTCTTCAACGATTGAAGAAGCGGCCAAAAAAGTGTTCCATCAGTATGTGTTAAGCAAAAAAGGTGCTACGGAAGTATATATCAACGGAGAAGCACAGGGTCTTGAAGAACTTGTGCAAAGCGCCGGCTTAACCCTTGTTAAAGATAAAGAAGTTAGCGAATGGGTGAAGACAAAGGAAGCTTTATTATACGTAAGCTTGCAGCCTGAAGATAAAGAAAGCCGCATGGCAGCATTAAAACACGGTTTGAAGGTCATGACGGAGGCTGAAACGGCTTCGCTATTTTTCCAATCGTTCCAAGTGGATGAATATCACGTTTCATCACTACAAGAATGGTTTCAAAAAACTAAAAAGGAAGTGACAGTATCATGAGTACATTATCGGTAAATACCAATTTAAAAGGAAAAGATTTGCTTACGCTTAAAGATTTATCATCAGACGATATTATGTCACTTTTGGAAAGCGCCATTGAGCTGAAAGAAAAGCATAAAAATGGTGAAATCGTAACATCGTTAAAAGGAAAAACGCTGGGGCTCATTTTTGAAAAATCTTCAACAAGAACAAGAGTCTCATTTGAAGCGGGAATGATGCAGCTTGGAGGGAACGCTCTCTTTCTAAGCAGCCAGGATTTACAGATTGGACGCGGAGAAACGATTGCTGATACAGCTCGCGTACTATCTGAATTTATCGATGCTATCATGATTCGTACGTTTGAACATGCTAAGATTGAAGAGCTTGCAGACTACGCATCCATTCC
Organism: Priestia sp. 40; assembly: GCF_049368575.1. Classification (NCBI taxonomy): domain Bacteria; kingdom Bacillati; phylum Bacillota; class Bacilli; order Caryophanales; family Bacillaceae; genus Priestia; species Priestia sp. 40. The sequence continues at coordinate 279,068 of NZ_JBMPZA010000015.1, read as the reverse complement.
CGTCATTAATGGTTTGACAGATGATTATCATCCTTGTCAGGCGCTAGCTGATTTATTAACGATTTACGAGCACAAGAAATCATTTGAAGGTCTAAAAGTAGCTTATGTTGGAGACGGAAATAATGTAGCGCATTCGTTAATGATTGCATGTGCAAAAATGGGTATAGATATTTCAATTGGCTGCCCTGATGGATATGAGCCAAAAGACTTTGTAACAGGATATGTTAATGAAGTAGCTGCTAAAACGGGTGCAAAAGTTACGATTACAAAAGATCCTGTAGAGGCTGTAAAAAATGCCGATGCTATTTATGCAGACGTATGGACAAGTATGGGACAGGAAGAAGAAGCACAGCAGCGCTTGAAAATATTTGCTCCTTATCAAGTGAACGAAGAACTAGCTGCCTATGCTAAGTCAGATTATTTATTTCTACACTGTTTGCCTGCCCATCGTGAAGAAGAAGTGACAGCAAGCATTATTGACGGACCAAATTCTGTTGTCTTTCAGCAGGCTGGAAATCGTATGCATGTACAAAAAGCCTTGCTTCAAGCCATTTTAGGCTAAGAAAGAAACCTTTCTGAGAATATCAGAAAGGTTTTTTTGTTTAAAGGGAATTAATTGAGGGAACACCAATTGTATACTAAACAGAACGAAAGGTGATTTATGATGAAAGTATTAGTTGTTGGAGCAAACGGAACAACGGGAAAACAAGTGGTAGAAAAAGTTGCAAACAGCAATCAGCACGAAGCTTATGCGATGATTCGCGACGAAAAGCAAGCAGACGCGTTAAAGAAGCTAGGTGCCAACGTTGTGCTTGCTGACTTGGAGCAAGATGTTTCAGATGCTTTAAGAGGTATGGACGCTGTCATATTTGCAGCAGGTTCTGGAGGGCATACCGGAGACGAAAAAACAATCGCTGTAGATCAAAACGGTGCTAAAAATATCATTGATGAAGCAAAAAATCAAGGTGTAAAGCGCTTTGTTATGTTAAGTTCAATGGGAACAGACGCACCTGAACAAGGACCAGAAGGCTTACAGCTTTACTTGCGTGCGAAAGCGATAGCGGATGAATACCTAAAGCAGTCTAATCTACAGTATACAATTGTAAGACCAGGAACTTTGTCGAATGATCAAGCTACTGGGAAAATTGATATCAATAATGATATTGAAGATAAATCTCAGACGATTCCCCGAGCAGATGTAGCAACTGTGCTTGTAGAATGTCTAAACGAAGAAGCTACAATAGGAAAAACGTTTGAAATGCTAGCTGGAGAAACTGAAATCGAACAAGCTATCAAATTTACTCATTGATACAAAAGGGCGGATCTAAAGGTCTGCTCTTTTTCTCTTCCTAATATGAAAACATCTCCATTATGAAACAGAAATCTTAAGGGAATAGTATAGGAGAACATTTCATTTCAGGAATGAGGAGGCAGGACAATGGGACAAAATCGTCATTTCACACCGGGTCAAAAAGCTCCTAATAACGGAGTGTATATTGAAATTGGTGAAACAGGAAGCAACGTAAATAATCCTCAAAAGGTTAAATTAAAAGCAGGAGAGCGTTTTCCAGAGACGGCCAACGATGATCGCCACTGGACGTACATGCGTAAGCCTTAAATAGTAAAAAATAAAGAAGCCATTCTAAATTGAATGGCTTTACTTGTTTTCCTATTGCTGGGTATAATGAAATAAAGGTCAATAAAGGTCAAATGTATCGAAGGAGGATGTTCAATGGATATAAATAAAATGACCCAAAAATTGCAAGAAGGCGTGATGGAAGCGCAGTCCGAAGCTATTAAACGAAATCAGCAGGAAGTGGATATTGCTCATTTGCTTTATACGCTCATTCATCAACAAGATGGTATTGCTCCTCGCATATTAGATCATTTACATATAGATCATCAATCTTTTCAGCAGCAGGTAAATCAATTGCTTGCGAAAAAACCAGCCGTTACAGGAAGTGGTGCTGAAGCAGGGAAGGTTTATATTACAAATAAACTTCAGCAGCTGTTTGTGAAAGCTCAAGAAGAAGCATCTCGTCTGCAAGATGATTATGTTTCAGTTGAACACATCTTTTTAGCGTTAGCACAGGAACCATCTTCTAATGAATATGGCAAGTTATTTTCAAGTCACGGTATAACAAAAAAAGCTCTGCAAGATGTTCTTACCAGCCTTCGAGGAAATCAGCGAATTACAAGTCAAAACCCGGAAGTCACATATGAAGCCTTAGCGAAATATGGAAGAGACTTAGTGGCAGAAGTACGAGCAGGGAACATTGATCCAGTCATTGGACGAGACGGAGAAATTCGCCGCGTTATCCGCATTTTATCGCGAAAAACAAAAAACAATCCAGTTTTGATCGGAGAACCTGGCGTGGGTAAAACAGCAATTGTTGAAGGTCTAGCACAGCGTATTGTTCGCCGAGATGTGCCTGAAGGATTAAAAGATAAAACCATCTTTTCATTAGATATGGGAGCTTTAGTAGCAGGAGCGAAATTCAGGGGAGAATTTGAAGAGCGTTTAAAAGCTGTTCTTCAAGAAGTTAAGAAAAGCAACGGCCAAATTCTTTTATTCATTGACGAGCTTCATACAATCGTTGGAGCAGGTCGTACGGATGGAGCGATGGATGCAGGGAATATTTTAAAACCAATGCTTGCTAGAGGAGAACTTCACTGTATAGGAGCTACAACTCTTGATGAGTACCGTCAGTATATTGAAAAAGATCCAGCGCTTGAAAGACGCTTTCAACAGGTGCTTGTCGATGAGCCTTCCGTAGAAGATACAATCTCTATTTTACGCGGTTTAAAAGAACGATTTGAAATTCATCACGGTGTAAACATTCATGACCGAGCGATTGTTTCAGCAGCGGTTATGTCTGATCGTTATATCTCAGATCGCTTTTTACCTGATAAAGCAATTGATTTAATTGATGAAGCATGCGCAACCATTCGAACAGAAATTGATTCGATGCCATCAGAATTAGATGAAGTAACACGACGTGTCATGCAGCTTGAAATTGAAGAAGCGGCATTAAGTAAAGAAACAGATCAAGCAAGCATCACAAGGTTAGAGGCAATTCGAAAAGAAGTCTCTGATTTAAAAGAACGTGCAGATACAATGAAGCTGCAGTGGGAAAAAGAAAAGCAGTCGATTCAAACGGTGCAAGATGTCCGGGAGCAGCTTGAGAAAGCGAAGCGAGACCTAGAAGAAGCTGAAGGGAAATATGATTTAAATAAAGCAGCTGAACTTCGCCACGGACGCATTCCAGCTCTTGAAAAAGAACTAAAACAGCTGGAAGAAACAGCTGCTCAAAAAGCACAGGAAAATCGTTTGTTAAGAGAAGAAGTAACAGAAGAAGAAATTGCTGAAATTGTAGGAAGATGGACGGGAATTCCGGTATCAAAACTAGTTGAAGGGGAAAGAGAAAAGCTGTTGAAGCTTGAGTCAATTTTACAGCAGCGTGTGATTGGACAAGACGAAGCCGTATCCTTAGTGACGGATGCCGTAATTCGCGCACGGGCAGGTATTAAAGACCCGAACCGTCCGATTGGATCATTTATTTTCCTAGGACCTACCGGAGTAGGAAAAACGGAGCTAGCCAAAACGTTGGCCCATTCTTTATTTGACAGTGAAGAACAAATGGTTCGTATTGATATGTCTGAGTATATGGAAAAGCATGCGGTCTCTAGGCTTATAGGAGCGCCTCCTGGCTATGTAGGATACGAAGAAGGCGGCCAGCTAACGGAAGCGGTGAGACGCAAGCCTTATTCAGTCGTTTTGTTGGATGAAATTGAAAAAGCTCATCCCGAAGTATTTAATGTGCTCCTTCAAATACTAGATGATGGAAGAGCAACAGATTCAAAAGGAAAAGTCATTGATTTTAAAAATACAGTCATTATTATGACGTCGAATATCGGTTCTCAATTTTTATTAGACGGTTTAACAAGTGAAGGCGAGATTACTGAAAAAGCGAGAGAGCAAGTAATGGCTCAATTAAGACAGCATTTTCGTCCAGAATTCTTAAATCGAGTAGACGACACGATTTTATTCAAACCGCTAACTGTTCATGAAGTAAAAGGGATTATCGATAAGCTATTGCTTCAGCTTGAAAAGCGCTTATCCGATCGTCATATTTCGTTAACGTTAACAGAAGAAGCAAAAAATTATATTGCAGCCTCGGGGTTTGATCCGGTATACGGAGCTCGCCCTTTAAAAAGGTTTATTCAAAAATATATTGAAACAAAAATTGCCAGAGAGTTAATTGCAGGGCAAATTGAAGATTATAGTCAAGTGACAGTGGATGTAAAAGATGATGAGTTTGTTGTCAGCGTATAAGTTTTCTAAAAAGGCCATTCATGATAAATTGAATGGTCTTTTTTTGCTATTAAAAGCAGTTCTCCTTTTAAAATAAATAAAAAGAAATGAAAGAAAATACGTGAGAGCTAAGCGTAAAAACTTATTCAGTTTTAGGTTGTAGAATATATCTAATTCATTTATGATAATACAAAATGGGCAAAGGAGCATGAATGAGCACATGAAGGACCGTATAGAGCTTATATATGACGAAGCATATGATTTTATAGATCAGGCATTAACTAAAATAAGAGCGCTGGATAAAAATGATCTTCAAGCTGAAAATGAAGAAGTGCAGGAAAAGGCAGAACGGACAGAGTTTGCACTTCAAGCTGCACGAGATATTTTAGAAAATATGATTATCCCGGGTAAAAAATTGACTTTTATTTACGAAAAAGGTTCTGTGGTAGTAGAAATTCCCGATAAAAAATAAAAACGACTTCCTTTTATGGAAGTCGTTTTTATTTTGGCAATGCAAAGTGCTCATCAATGGATGCATCACTTTTTCGATACTGCCCCGGTGTCATATTGGTTGTTTTGCGAAATACTTTTGTTAAATAATTGGCATTTGCATAGCCGACGTTTTCAGCAATTTCCTCGATTGAATACTTGGTTTGATGCAATAGCTCGGCCGCTTTTTGAATGCGAAGCTTCGTTAAATATTGAATAGGCGTAATCCCAGTTGTTTGTTTGAATAACCGGCTAAAATGATAGCGAGATAAATGAGCTGCATCTGCCATTTCATCCGGACCGATTTCTTCATGATAATGGTTACGGGCAAATAAAATAGAGCTAATGATACTTTCAGGCCAATCTTCTGTAAAACTGTCCATGCTTTTAATATATTGGTACAGCTCCATTACAAAGCGGTAAGATAAGCTTGAGGCATGAAATGGATCTGCTATATGTTTTTCACTTGCCCGCTTATATATTTGAGCAAGCAGCTGAACAGGTGCTGATTCAGGATGAAACCTAATTACAGGGGAGTGGGTTGACTGAATATAATCCCAGCATTTTTGTACTTCATCTCCGTATAATGTAAGAAAAATAAACTCCCAGTTTTCACTTTCCTTTGGTAAGTAATAGCGGTAATTTCCAGGTATATTGACGATGAATGCTTTCCCAGCATCCACTTTATATTCTTGTCCATCTATTTCAATCATCCCGTACCCAGAAACCGTGTATTGAAAAATATATTTCCCTACGTCTTTTCGCTGATTTCCGCTCCAGTTATAAAGGGGAGAGAAAACTTCATCCCACCCAACCGACCATAGCTGCGCAACTTCATTTGTGCGGGATTCTAAAAACCTGTATGCGTACGTTGAATATTCTTGAGCTTGGAAATGTGAGAGCAAATTTTCACCTTCTTTTTGAAATAAAGTCGTACTTAATTCTTACTTTAACGTAATCGCTTTCATTTTTCTATAATTTTTTGAAAATATCGTGATTATTTTTAGGGAATGTCTCTAAATCTATTATTTTCTTATAATTTGCAAGTCAAGGCTCACATAAAGATAACACCTTTTTTGGGTAAGAGTAGTTCATCGTCAATTCAAAAGAATCATTTTTAAAGTGATAAGCAAAAAAGTACCGATTATCGATAGTAATTTTACCATTGAGGCAAGGAAAATTGGACTTTACAATGTACATATGAATCCGTTTCCAAAAAACTACTTAAAATAGGTGATAATAAATGCTGGGAAAATTAATCGAAGAGTTCAAACAAATATTTCATTCGTCAGAAGCTATTCGCTGCTTTTTTGCGCCAGGACGTGTCAATTTAATTGGAGAACATACTGATTATAATGGAGGGCATGTTTTTCCTTGTTCATTGAGTATAGGAACGTATGCGGTAGTACAAAAACGTCATGATCTAAAAATACGTATGTACTCTAAAAACTTCTCTGAAGCAGGCGTTATTGAATCCTCTTTAGAGCAATTAACGTACAAAACCGAGGATGATTGGGCTAATTATCCAAAAGGAGTAATGGACACCTTTAAAAAGCACGGATATGATCTTCCTTTTGGTTTTGATATCTTGTTCTTCGGCAACATTCCTAACGGAGCAGGGCTTTCATCGTCGGCATCAATTGAGTTAGTCACATGCGTACTTTTAAATAAAATTCTTGAATTGAATATTGATATGATGGATCTTGTGAAAATGGCGCAGCAAGCTGAAAATGAATTTATCGGCGTAAGCTGCGGGATTATGGATCAGTTTGCCATTGGAATGGGAAAGGAAAATCAAGCCGTATTGTTAAACTGTCAAACTCTTGAATACCAGTATAGCCCCCTGCAATTAACAGATGCTGTGCTCGTTATTTCTAATACAAACAAACGAAGAGGGCTGGCAGATTCTAAATACAATGAACGCCGCATGGAGTGTGAAAGAGCGCTGTCAGATTTGCAAACTTCACTTTCCATTGATTCGCTTGGTGATTTAACGAAAGAGCAATTTGAAAAGCACAAATCTTTAATACAAAACGAAGTAGATTGTAAGCGCGCTAAACATGCGGTATATGAAAATGAACGCACAAAAGAAGCGGTTGCTAAATTGCAAAACGGTGATTTAAAAGGGTTTGGCCAATTGATGAATGAGTCGCACTGTTCGCTGCGAGATGATTATGAAGTAAGTGGAAAAGAACTAGATGCTCTTGTAGAAGCAGCTTGGCTGCAAGATGGTGTGATTGGATCACGCATGACGGGTGCAGGCTTTGGCGGCTGTACAATCAGCATTGTACAAAAAGCACAGGTTGATAGGTTTATTGAACAAGTAAGGAATACCTATTATGAGAAAACGAGTTTAGAAGCTGAGTTTTATGTGGTTACGGTTGGAGAAGGAGCGCGTGAACTCACATTAGAAGCAGTATAAGAGAAAACAGATAGAGAAAGGAACGAGTGTATGTCAGTCAACATTCATGAAGAAATCACCCGACTTATTCAATATGGTTTACAAAAGAATCTATTAACAAAATGGGATATAGATGTGGTGAGAAATAAACTGCTGGAAGTGTTAGAGCTCGATGAATGTATCATGGTAGAAGTCAAAGAAGAGAATCTGGAACACCCAGCTGCTATTTTAGACAACATGCTTGATTGGGCTGCCAAAAATAATCGAATCGCCGAGAATTCTATCACGTATAGAGATTTATTCGATACCAAAATAATGGGATGCTTTACAAGCATGCCTTCAGAGGTTAATCGGACATTTTATGATCACTATCAGCAAAGCCCCCAAAAAGCCACAAGCTATTATTACAAGCTGTCAAAAGACATTCACTATATTCGCAGAGATCGAATTGCTAAAAACGAAAGATGGGTAACAAACACTGACTTTGGAGAACTTGAAATTACCATCAACTTATCAAAGCCGGAAAAAGATCCAAAAGCAATTGCAGCAAGCAAATCACTGAAGGAAAGCAACTATCCGCTATGCCTTCTCTGTAAAGAAAATGCTGGTTATGCAGGTCGAATCAATCACCCAGCTCGCCAAAATCACCGGATTATTCCTGTGGAATTGCAGGAAGAGCTGTGGTACATGCAGTTTTCACCTTATGTTTATTATAATGAGCATGCTATTGTTTTTGCGAGTGAGCATACACCTATGCATATTTCAAAGCAAACGTTTAAGCGGCTGCTTGCCTTCGTTGAACAATTCCCACATTATTTTTTAGGGTCAAATGCAGATTTACCCATCGTGGGAGGATCTATTTTAACGCATGATCACTTTCAAGGAGGCTATCATGAGTTTCCTATGGCTAAAGCAAGAATAAATAAATTGTTCTCTCTTGAAGCGCATCCAGACGTGAAAGCTGGAATTGTTCATTGGCCAATGTCAGTCGTTCGTCTTCAAAGTTCGCACCATGCATCATTAGTGGAAGCAGCGGATTTTATTTTGAAGAAATGGAAATCATATAGTGATCAAAGCGCCGGTATTTTAGCTTTTACAGATCAAACTCCTCACAACACGGTCACGCCTATTGCTAGGAAAAGAGGAGATTTGTACGAATTAGATTTAGTACTGCGAAACAATCGAACAAACAGCAAGCACCCAGATGGTATTTACCATCCGCATGCAGAAGTTCATCATATAAAAAAAGAAAACATAGGTTTAATCGAGGTAATGGGACTTGCGGTTTTACCCGGTCGTTTGAAAGATGAAATGAGTCTAGTGGCCAAAGGGTTAGTTCAGAATAACCTGAGCGAAGTAGCCAGCAGACATGATCAAGTGAAAAAACACGTGAAGTGGGCCGAAAAAATCAAGAAAAAGTATCCGCATATTGAAGCGGAAAATGTCCAAAGCATTCTTCAACAAGAGCTCGGTTTGGTCTTTGCGACTATTTTAGAACATGCAGGTGTGTTTAAACAAACTGCTGAAGGGCAGCTTGCGTTCAGTCGTTTTATGAATTCATTAAATGAAGAGTAAATCATTAATAAAAACAGGCAGCTCATAACGAGCTGCCTGTTTTTATACAGTTAATGCATGCTGTTTTAACAGGGTATATAGAGCCTGTGTTCCTTTATTGTCATCGCCTTGTTTTTCGAGCTGTTCATAAAGAGATTTGGCTAATTTTAATCCTGGTGTATACAGCTCCATTTCTTCAGCTGATTCAATGGCGATCTTCATATCTTTAATGAAGTGTTTAATATAAAAACCTGGTTCGAAGTCTCCTTTAATCATGCGAGGAGCTAAATTGCTTAACGACCAGCTTCCCGCTGCGCCTGTTTCAATACTTTTTAGAACGGTATTCGGATCTAATCCGGCTTTTTCAGCATAAAGTATCGCTTCGCAGACACCCATCATATTAGAGGCGATAGCAATTTGATTGCACATTTTTGTATGTTGACCAGCACCAGCGCTTCCTTGAAGAACGATGTTTGTTCCCATTTTTTTAAGTATAGGCGTAACGGCAGAGAATGCTTCAGAATCGCCTCCTACCATAATGGCTAAGGTTGCTTTCTGAGCCCCAATATCTCCTCCTGAAACAGGAGCGTCAAGCGCATGAATGTGCTTCTCTTTTGCTGCTTGATAAATCTCACGAGCAAGTATAGGGCTCGATGTCGTCATATCAATTGTATAGCAGCCTTTCTTTGCATTATGTATAATGCCGTCTTTTCCTAAATAAATCTCTTTTACATCGTGGGGATAGCCTACCATGGTGATAATAACATCAGATTGTTCGGCCACTTCTTGAACGGTTTCTTTCCATTTGGCCCCTTTTTCAAGTAGTGCTTGAGCACGAGTTTTTGTTCGTGTATAAACAACGACTTCATATCCTGCGTCAATTAAATGCCCGGCCATGCTTTGACCCATAACGCCTGTTCCGATAAAACCAATTTTTTCTTTAGTCACAGCAGTATTCACTCCTAAAGTTAATAGTTTGATTATTCTAAAATTATATAGTTAAAGGTTGGGATAATCAATGATTCCGACTATATATAAATCTAGAAAAGTACTCTCAGTTCTGTGTCTTGAATACGAGGTAAGGAAAGGCAGTACTGAGAAGAGCCTATGCCAAAAGATAAAAAAAGCGCTGGCTTTACAGCCAACACTTTTTAGTGGTGATTATTTGCTGGTTTATTCGGTACACCCAGTTCTCCAATCAAAATTACAACTAGGGTGAAAACTACTCCAAGGATGGAAGCGGTTGCGAAACTGTAAGTACCGCCCGTCATTGCAGAGATTACGTACACTGCCATATTCATTAGTAAAAAGCCCCAAACAAAAGCCATTACGACACGCATTCTATTCACCTCGTTTACAGTACAGTTTGATTTCATTTTAGCATATAGCAGTCAAATAAGAAATTGAATTTTTTATGAATAAATAAGGGGCGTGTTCCCATCTAGAAACAAAAGAGCAATAAGTCAGAAATAGGCATTATTCTAGTGCGCTTTTTGATGGTTCTATCATACACTGTATGGAACAACTAGTAAGTTACGGAGGAAGAGCTATGATACATCGACGCTTTTTTAGCTTAGATACGCAATGGAATGTCGTACATGTCCCTGAACGACCGAATGGTTTCGGTGTGTTAGTATTGGGTGATAAAGATCATTTTGTTGAAAGTTCAACTAGCTTATGGATTCAGCACGGCGGAAGGTCACAGCTGTTGCAATGTTTACAAGATGAAGGATACACAGTATTTTATTCCAATTTATATGGCCGGCATTGGGGGTCTCCTGAAGCATATCACCTTGCAAAACAACTTTATCATTTAGTAATGAAACAAGAAATTTTAAATAAACGAATTCATATTTTAGCTGAAGGAATGGGGGCTCTGTTAGCGCTGCAGCTAATGGAAAATGACGGGAATACGTTCATTCGATCAGCTGGTTTACTAAATCCATGTATTGATCTTCATACGCATGCAGAACATGAAAAAAACAATAAATTCTTTTATAAACAATTCACGAAGGACTTGACTCAAGCTTATAAAGTGGAGCGGAAGCAAGTATCAAAGCTAATTAAGGAGTACCCTTCCGTTACAGAATTAAAATCAACGCTGCCCGTGAAGATATGGACCGCGCCTAATGCCTCTACTCATTATCCAATTGCACACAGTAAAAAATATGAACTACATCGTGAAGAACTTCACTCTCCGATTATGCTTTCACTTTATTTGCCGGAAAAAAACTATTTATTTGAACGGTCCCTTCTCCAATTTTATAAACAGCATGAAAAAGTGTTATAAGCAAAGCTTCTATGATTATACATATCATAGGGGCTTTTTGTATAAGAGATAAAAGGAAAAAGAGAGTTCATGATGCTTTTACGGATGAACTTCTTTGAAATAAGGAATGATTACTCTCTATAACTATAGGGCTTTAAGCTTTTTGTTGAATAAATGATGAATGAAGAATTGGAGGAAGCGATATGGGAAATGTAGTAGTAATAGGGGCAAACCGCTTTATTGGTTTTCATTTATGTATGGCTTTTTTAGACGAAGGTACAGAAGTAAAAGGGTATACACATTCTGCTCATAAAGAAGAAGATGACTTGCAGGAAGAGATGAAATTTTTCTTAGGGCGAAACGCTAATTATATATCGACTGAAGTAGGCGATTCATTAGATATGATTACCTCAGAAACGGATATTGTCTACTTCACGTATTTCGATGGAGGAGATTTTTATCATCCAGATTTTTTAAGACAAGAAATGCAAAAAGCGCAGCAAGTACTCATTCAAGCACTTAATAAATGCCGTCAATTCAACATTCGATTTGTGTTTGTTTCTACCATGCGCGTATTTGGAGACCAGCAGCGAAAGATTGAAGAAACAACGATTCCAGAACCGGACAGTAGTGAAGGAAGGCTATACGTTCATTTTGAGCGAATGATAGAAAAATATAAAGATGATGGATGGCCCATTATGATTGTCAGAACGCCGACTCTTTACGGACCTTGGCAGCCTTTGTCAATGTGCTATTCCAAAAATATTGCCGGGTACGAAGAAGCTTTTACCATTATGGAAGGCACGGATTTTATTATTTATATTGAAGACGCCGTCAGTGCACTTAGACGCTGTAAAACTTCTGCATATTCATATGAAGTGGTTCATTTAGTTGAAGAAAAGTTACAGCCTTGGAGCGCAGGAGCAAACATTACTCATATGGAGGTGAAGGAAGAAGCGGCTCAAGAAAAATATGAAATCAGCAAGAAAGCGAAAGAACTGCTGCATTTTTCTTCCAAAGTAACGGCTAAAGAAGGCATTTATCTGCAAAAAAAACATATGAGAACATTCTTTTTACCTCTTCATTAAAAGGAGAAAGTTGTACTTATAGAATAGATTCGCTAATATAAGGAGGAATAAATGTTTTTAATAAAGGAGATTTCACTATGGAAGAGCAAAATATGCAATTCATGCAAATTGCAATGAAGTACCTGCCAGAAGCAAAGCAGATCTTAGATGAAACAGGCGTTGAGTTATCAATGGAACACGTACAGCCGGTATTGACATTACTAACAAAAGTAATGAACGACGCTTATGAGCTTGGCAAGCAAGATGCATTAGCTGAAAATGAAAACAACTAAAGAAAACAGCTCGGTAGAATCCGAGCTGTTATTTTTGTTTGGAAAATAAATCGACTAAAGGGGCAAACTGTTTAAGAAGAGGAGCTAGTTCTTCGACGGCGAGTACAATTTCATCGATTTGTTTAAATAATCTTTCCCACTCCTCTCGCTCTCTTTCTTCTCTTGATTTTCTGCGCCCAGCGCCAAACATAAAATCAGAAAAAGCTTCATTTCTTTGTCTTCTTGCCATGATACTCATTCCTTTCACTATTTTAATGGTGGGTAAGTTCTTACCTAATGTCCCATACTAGAGTAAGAGGGACCCGTATGATTACTATATGTAGCATGATAGATACCTGAGTAGGACGAACACCTATATAGACAAAAAATAAAAAATGAAGTAAAATTAGTACCAACTCATAATAATTGATTATATAATCGATAAATGAAATGACGGATATAGGTTTTATAGGAATATAAGCCTTTTATTTAAAGGAGAGGTTGATATGAACGCTGGTGTTCTAGGAATTGGACGTTATGTACCAGAGAAAGTTGTAACAAATTTAGATCTTGAAAAAGTAATGGATACATCAGATGAGTGGATTCGTACGCGCACAGGTATTCAAGAGCGCCGAATCGCAGCCGATAACGAGGACACATCTGATTTAGCTTATAAAGCAGCAGTTGAAGCTTTACATAAAGCTAACGTCAAAGCAGAAGATATTGACATGATCATTGTTGCTACGGTAACGCCAGATCAACCGTTTCCTACAGTATCATGTATGCTACAAGAAAAATTGGGAGCAAAAAAAGCAGCTTCTTACGATGTGAGTGCAGCATGTGCAGGATTTATGTATGGCATGATTACAGCTAAGCAATTTATTGAAACTAATGCTTACAAGCATATACTAGTGGTGGGTGTAGAAAAGCTTTCTAAGATTACAGATTGGGACGACCGTAACACGGCTGTTTTATTCGGAGACGGTGCAGGTGCAGTTGTAATGGGACCAGTATCAGAAGGACGAGGCATTTTATCCTTTGAATTAGGATCCGACGGTACGGGAGGCAAGCACTTGTATCAAAACGAGCTTGATCATATTGTCATGAACGGACGTGAAGTATTTAAGTTTGCTGTTCGACAAATGGGGGAATCTGCTGTTAATGTAATTGAAAAAGCAGGTTTAACAAAAGAAGATGTTGATTTTCTTGTACCTCATCAAGCGAATATTCGTATTATGGAAGCTGCAAGACAGCGATTAGACTTGCCTGAAGAAAAAATGTCTAAAACAATCCAATACTACGGCAATACATCAGCAGCATCGATTCCAATTTCAATTGTTCATGAGCTTGAAGCAGGGAAAATTCAAGATGATGATTTAATTGTAATGGTTGGCTTCGGAGGCGGCTTAACATGGGGAGCTATTGCTATTAGATGGGGAAAATAACACTACATTTTTAAAGCAACTGAAGGAGATGAATGTACGATGAATAAAAAACGTGTAGTTGTAACAGGACTTGGTGGACTTACACCAATTGGAAACGACGTAGAAACAGCTTGGAAAAACGCAGTAGCAGGCGTATCTGGGGTTGGTCCTTTAACAAGACTAGATGCAGATGAATTCCCGGCTAAAGTAGCGGCTGAAGTAAAAGATTTTAACGTGGAAGATTTTATTGATCGCAAAGAGGCTCGTAAGATGGACCGCTTTACTCAATATGCAATGGTAGCTGCACTGGCTGCTGTTAAAGATGCTGATTTGACTATTACAGAAGAAATTGCTCCAAACGTCGGCGTTTGGATTGGTTCTGGAATCGGCGGTATGGAAACGTTTGAAAATCAATATTCAACGTTATTAGAAAAAGGTGCTCGCCGTGTAAGTCCATTCTTCATCCCGATGATGATTCCTGATATGGCAACAGGACAAGTTTCCATTGCTTTAGGAGCGAAAGGCGTGAACTCTTGTACGGTAACAGCATGTGCAACGGGTACAAACTCTATTGGTGATGCGTTTAAAGTCATTCAACGCGGAGATGCAGATGTGATGATTACAGGCGGGACGGAAGCACCAATCACGCGTTTATCTATTGCTGGTTTCTGTGCAAATAAAGCACTTTCTACAAATCCAGATCCTGCAACGGCATCTCGTCCGTTTGATAAAGACCGCGACGGCTTCGTTATGGGAGAAGGTGCGGGTGTTATTGTACTTGAAGAGCTTGAACATGCACTAGCACGCGGCGCACGTATTTATGCTGAAATTGTGGGCTATGGTTCAACTGGAGATGCTCATCATATCACAGCACCAGCTCCAGGAGGAGAAGGCGGCGTTCGTGCAATGCGTCATGCGATTGAAGATGCAGGCCTACAGCCAAGTGATATTGATTACATCAATGCTCACGGTACAAGTACAGGATACAATGATAAATTTGAAACAATGGCTATTAAAGAAGTATTTGGTGACCACGCTCAAAAAGTAGCAATTAGTTCAACAAAGTCAATGACTGGCCACCTTCTAGGAGCTGCTGGTGGAGTAGAAGCTATTTTTAGTGTGAAAGCAATTCAAGACGGTATTCTTCCTCCAACAATTAACTATCAAACACCTGATGAAGAGTGCGATTTAGACTACATTCCAAACAAAGCGCGTAAGCAAGAAGTAAAAGCGGTGCTAAGCAACTCACTTGGATTTGGCGGTCACAATGCAACAATCATCTTTAAAAAATACGAAGCATAATGAAAAATTCTAGGCGGATGCCTAGAATTTTTTTTATTTTTAATAACCAAAAGAGTAGCTGTGAACATATCATGAAACAAAAGGATGAAGAAAGAGAGGGGAAAACATGCCGATTGTTTCAACTTCTAGTTGGACGGAGCCGAAAGAAATAAGCCGTTATCTTGAGCGCTATTTTAAGAAATTAAAAGAAAAAGAATATATGGAATTACTTTTTAACTATGGAATGTGTCCGCCTTCTTTAATGTTTATAAAAGAATTAGAAGAAATGAAGAAAAGGCAGGTGTGGAAGAAAGTTAAAGCACATTACGAAAAGCTTAAAAAAGCATGGAATGGGCCGGATGTAGCGGTGCTAGTGCTTCCAAGCAATCCTAGAAATCGAAAAATGCAGCGTGAATTTAACGGAAGAGCAGGTGTCGCCTTTACCGATAAATTATTTGTGTTTATGACAAGTCATACATCTGATGAAGAAATGTTAGCGGTACTTACCCATGAGTACCATCACGTTTGCAGGCTAAAAGCCATTAACAAATCTGATGAAACGATTACTTTGTTAGACGCTATGATGATGGAAGGGTTAGCTGAAAGAGCTGTAGAGGAATATTGTGGTAAAAAATATTTAGCTCCTTGGACAAATTATTATACCATTGAAGAAGCTAAAAAAATGTGGGAAAAGCATGTTAAACCTTATTACAATCTGCGCGCTGACGAAAAAAAATATGATCAACTGTTATTCGGCCAAAATTGGTATCCAGAAATGATGGGCTACAATATTGGTTATCATCTTGTTACTTCAAGTATGAAGCCTCACACTTTAACTACTACCCAGCTGCTTCCTCTTAGTACCAATACTATCTTAAAAAAATCTGCGTTCCAACTGTAAAAAAACAAGTTCTATATACCTAAAACAAAAAATAGTAAATTTTATCCTGTTTTCAACAAAAAATTAGGAGGTTTATGCGTTAAAGTGCTGAAGAGATATTCAAAAATCATTATTTTAAAAATAAAAAATATAATTAATTTTCAAAATATATTGATTTTGTAATGAAATTGTAATAATATCTTATTCAAATATAACAATTTTTAGAAAAAAGAGGTGTGCACTATAAATGGATAAAAAGCCCGTCGAATCGACACCTTTACTAGAAGTGAAGAATTTACAAACTGCTTTTTCCATTAATGATTCCTGGCATAATGCTGTGGACGACGTGTCGTTTCAAGTCGGACGAAAGCGAATTGTAGGAGTTGTAGGAGAATCTGGATGTGGAAAAAGCGTATTGTCTTTATCCGTTATTGGATTATTACCTAAAGTAAATAGTCAAATTAGAAGCGGAAGCGTTGTATTTAACGGAAAGAATCTTACACACTTATCAGAAGATGAGATGAATGACGTTCGTGGAAAAGACATTTCAATGATTTTCCAAGAACCGATGACCTCTCTCAATCCTGTGTTAACCATTGGATATCAGCTGCAGGAAGTACTGTTTAACCACATGAATATATCGAAAGCGGAAGCGCGTGAAAAAAGCATTGCGCTTTTAAAAAGCGTTGGTATTTCGAGATCCGAAAAGCTCATCGATGAATATCCGCATCAGCTGTCTGGAGGAATGAGGCAGCGTGTCATGATTGCCATGGCGGTAGCTTGTCAGCCTAAGCTTTTAATTGCTGATGAGCCGACAACCGCCTTAGACGTTACGGTTCAAGCTCAAATTTTAGAGTTGTTAAAAGAAATTCAAGAAAGCAATGACATGTCTATTATTATGATTACACATGATTTGGGAGTAGTTGCTGAGATGTGTGATGAAGTGATCGTCATGTATGGCGGGAAAATTGTTGAGCATACAGATGTTGATACGTTATTTTATGCCCCAAAACATCCGTACACGAAAGCGCTTCTTCACTCAATTCCACGCATGGAAGATGATGTAGAAGTATTAAATACGATTAAAGGAATTGTGCCTTCTCTTGTAAACATGCCGCGGACAGGCTGTCGTTTCGTTAACCGATGTCCTCATGCAATGGAAGACTGCAGTTCCGTTACACCTGTTCTTCACCCCGATTCACAGGGGCATGATGTCGCATGTCTGCTGTATGAAAATAGCTATCCGTCAAAAGGAGTGAAGTCAAGCTAATGACTAAAGCGGTGAAAGATGTATTGCTAGAAGTTCAACATTTAAAAACCTACTATCCTATTCACGGCGGATTTTTCCGAAAGAAAATTGGTGATGTAAAAGCAGTTGACGGTATTTCCTTTGCGATTCGAAAAGGAGAAACGCTCGGTCTGGTAGGAGAATCTGGATGTGGAAAATCCACAGCTGGAAGAACGATTCTAAGGCTGTTGGAACCAACTAGTGGCAAAATTATTTTTGATGGTAAAGATATCACAGAAGTAAAAGGGACTTCTCTCCGTAAAATCAGACAAGATTTCCAAATGGTTTTTCAAGACCCCTATGCTTCCCTTAATCCAATGCAAATGGTTGGAGATGTTATTTCTGAACCAATTCGGAATTTTACAGGAAAATCAACTAATGAATTAAAATCAGAAGTTATGAATCTACTTACAAAAGTAGGGTTACCAGAAGATGCATACTATAAATATCCTCACGAATTTTCTGGTGGACAGCGACAGCGTATTGGAATTGCACGTGCACTTGCACTTCGTCCAAAACTTATCATCGCTGATGAACCGGTGTCAGCACTTGACGTTTCTGTCCAATCACAAGTTTTAAACCTTCTTAAAGAACTTCAACAAGAATTCGACCTAACCTTTTTATTTATTGCCCATGATTTGAGTGTTGTTAAACATATGAGTGACCGTATCGGTGTTATGTATCTAGGCGGTTTAGTAGAAATTGCTGACAAGAAAAGTCTATATGCAGAGCCGCTGCACCCTTATACGCAAGCGCTGGTATCGGCTATACCTGAACCCGATCCCCGAAAGAAAAAACAGCGTATTATTTTACAGGGAGATGTGCCAAGCCCAATTGATCCGCCAAAAGGCTGTGCGTTTCATCCTCGCTGTATACATGCAATGGCAGAGTGCAGCCAAACAAAACCTGCCTTAAAGGAGGTGAAACCTGGCCATCAAGTAGCTTGTCATTTATATAACTCGTAAAAGCTACATACGAACAGATTATTAGTTAAATAGGGGGAACGTCATGATGAAAAAGAAATCGTTTTTATCACTTGTTTCCATTTTGCTTGTGCTATCGCTTTTTCTAGCGGCATGCAGCGGTGGAAGCAGTTCTTCATCTTCTAGTAATAAAGAAGGCGGAGAAACAAAAACTGAAGGTGCAAAAACAGACAAGCCAAAAGATGGCGGAACGATTACGTATGGAATTGACGGAGCGCCAGAAGGCCTTTTTGAGTATGCGTTGTATGGTAGTGCATATGATAGCCAAATCTTAGAATTTATCAATGAAGGTCTCTTTACTTATGATAAGAAATTAAAGATTAAATCTGACTTAGCTACTTGGGACGTGAGTGGAGATAAACTAACTTACACGTTTAAATTAAAGAAGGGCATTAAGTGGCATAACGGAAATCCATTAACTGCAGATGATTTTAAATATACGTATGAAACGATTGCCGATAAAGACTATACAGGTCCACGCTATGTAAACGTTGAGCATATTAAAGGCGTTCAAGAATATCACGATGGCAAAGCGGATTCTATTTCCGGAGTTGAAGTGGTAGATCCGCAAACATTTAAAGTAACGTTTAAAGAAGTTCGTGTAAATAACTTAGACAATCTATGGCCGTATCCGATGCCGAAAAAGTACTATGAAGGAATTGCTGTAAAAGATCTTGCAGAATCCAAACAAGTTCGTAAAGAGCCAATCGGCGTTGGGCCATTTAAAGTGAAAAAAGTGGTAGCAAGTGAATATGTTCAGATGGAACGCAATGATGACTATTGGAAAGGTAAGCCTCATCTTGATGGCGTTGTTGTAAAAGTACTGGATCCATCTGTTTCCGCTGGAGCATTGAAAAAAGGTGATGTCGACATTATGGATGTTCGCCCAGCTGATCTAGGGCAAGTTGAAAAAGCAGAAAACTTAGACTTTTTGGAAGGGAAATCAACTAGTTATTCGTATATTGGTCTACGATTTGGACATCGTGATCAAAAAGCTGGTAAAAACGTAGATGATTACGAAAAGTTCAAAGATCTAAAACTTCGTCAAGCATTGCTTTATGCAATAGATAGAAAAGCAATGGTAAAAGCATTTATGAACGACAAAGCGGTTGTTTCTAACACAGTTATTCCGTCTGTATTCTGGATTGCTGCTGACCAAAAAGATTTAACAAAGTACAAGTATAGTCCTGAAAAAGCTAAAAAATTATTAGCTGAAGCTGGTTATAAAGACAAGAATAATGACGGTTTTGTAGAAGATCCAAACGGAAAACCATTTACGATCTCATTCGGTCACTATGCTGGTCCAGCCAACTTCGAGGGTCGTGCGAAGGCTATTATGCAAGCATGGAATGATATTGGTATTAAAACAAAATTAGCAACGGGTTCACTTGTTGAATTTAACTTGTACAATGAAATGAAAGATAACGACGATAAGGCGTTAGAAGCGTTCTTTGGTTCTTGGGACACTGGTTCAGATCCAGATCCTACAGGATTATGGAGCTCTGATGCTGAATGGAACTATGGCCGTTGGGTAAATAAGGAATCTGATGAAATGCTTAAAGACGGTTTGAGTGAAAAATCATTTGATGATAAATACCGTAAAGATGTATATGTAAAATGGCAAAAATTCTTTAATGAGCAGCTGCCAGCACTTCCTTTATGGGAAAATATCAATATTTATGCTGTGAATAAGCGTGTGAAAAATGTAACTTTAGATCCATCAACGGTAGTTGTAGATCCTGAGAAATGGTCTGTAACGGAATAAGTATTTTACATGTAAAGGAGAGTCAACGATGCTGCAGTACTCACTAAGACGTATTTTAGGGATGATTCCAATGTTGATTCTGATCTCCTTTGTTGTGTTTTCCCTGGCAAAAATGATGCCAGGGGACCCTTTTGGGGGAGAAATCAACCCTAGTAATACAGATCCAAAATACATTGAGGAAATGCGTGATAAGCTAGGATATAACGATCCTATCTACGTTCAATATTGGAACTGGGTAAAGGGAGTGGCACAAGGAGATTTAGGAAAGTCAACAACTCATAAGCTACCGACATTAGATATTATTTTAGAGCGTATGCCTAATACTATCTTTTTAGCTTTGACTTCGCTTTTGATTACGTATGTGTTTGCATTTATTTTAGGTATGTATGCAGGAAGAAAACCGTATACCTTAGCAGATAACTTTATTGCAGGATATAATTACTTTGCATTAGCGGTTCCATCGTTTATCGCAGGAATCGTAGGCATTTATTTATTTTCCTTTCAGTTAGGTTGGTTTCCATTTAGCGGTTCTGTTGAAGTAGGATTGAAAGAGGGATCATGGGACTTTATTCAAAGTAGAATTCATCACGTTATATTACCCGCGCTGATTCTTGGCTTGATGTCGACCGCGCAGTATACCCAATTTTTGCGCAATGATATTATTGAAAACAGTCGCAAAGATTTTGTACGCACAGCTAGAGCAAAAGGAACAAAAGAATCTAAAATTTATAATGTTCATATCTTACGCAACTCAATGATTCCGCTTATTACGTTTTTAGGGTTTGATCTTGTAACAATCATTAGCGGTTCTATCATTACAGAAACGATCTTTACGTATCCAGGAATCGGAAAGTTGTTTGTTGACTCTGTAGCAACTCGTGACTACTCAGTTATGATGTCGCTTACAATGTTGTTTTCAATTTTAACACTGGTTGGGAATCTGGTTGCTGATTTGTTATACGGCGTAGCAGATCCGCGTATTCGTTTGGATTAGGAGGAGAAAGTATGGAAATTGTAACGAAAAAAGATGTGCAGCCAGAAGTGAATATGAAAGCTCCTAAAAACCTTTCTCCATGGGCGATTGCGCGAAAGAAGTTTGTTAAAAATAAACTAGCCATGATCAGTTTAGCTTTCATGATTGTGATTACGCTTCTGGCTATTTTTGCACCGCTGCTTACAAAAGCAGATATTACGCGTATCGACTATATGGCGATGAATGCAGCGCCTTCTAGTGAGCATTGGTTTGGAACGGATACTAATGGGCGAGACGTATTTGCACGTACGCTGTATGGAGGAAGGACTTCGTTACTGATTGGGATTGCTTGTACAACACTCGTTATTTTAATCGGAACTCTTATCGGTTCAATTGCTGGTTATTACGGAGGAAAGATAGATCAATTCTTAATGCGTTTTACAGACTTTGTGTTAAACTTTCCGCTCATTGTTTTTGTTGTAGTGTTAAATACAATCCTAATTGGAAAAATTTCAGGCGTTTGGACCTTAATTCTAGTTGTTAGTTTCTTAAGCTGGGGAAGTACGGCCCGGCTGGTTCGAAGTAAAGTCTTGGCTGAAAAAGAAAACGAATATGTGCTTTCAGCTGTTTCCATTGGGTGCAGCCCGTTTAAAATCATCTTTAAACATTTGCTGCCAAATGTGTTTTCAACGATTGTGGTTCAAGCCAGTTTGCAGATGGCCATCCTTATTGTGTTTGAGTCAGCGATTAGCTTTATCGGTTTTGGCGTGCCGGCTGATACGCCAAGCTGGGGGAATATGCTGACAGAAGCAAGGGAATCAGATGTGCTGCAGAATAAGCCTTGGATGTGGGTTCCGCCAGGTTTAGCTATTACATTTACGATCCTAGCTATCAACTTCATTGGTGAAGGATTAAAAGATGCGTTGAATCCAAAATCTCTTCGTTAAAAATCTATCACAAAAGTGTGATAGATTTTTCTAGGTTTGTCAGACCTCCTGACAAACCTATTACTATAGAAGAAACTCGGCTTTTTTGTTGCTTATAGGGGTGGATATAGCTCATAAAGCGTTTAATAATCATTAGCACTGGCGTTATGTCTGGGCTTCGAAATAAGTACATTTGAATAATAGCCAAAAACGAAGGTATTTTACAATTAATTTTTAGAAAAATAACATGATTTGGAATAAAAATTCCTTTCTCTGCCTATACTGATGGATAACAAACAGATAGTAAGTGAGGGGTAAATTATGCTATATCTTCATGATGTATGGGTTAATTGGTTTGAAGGCGAAGAAAACGGTTATAATGTGTGTCATTTCCATGAGTGGAGAAAAGACGATTGTGTAGAACTGCTCGATCAAGCACCGTTATTAAAAGTAAATCCGCTTTTATTTCATTACATTGAAAATGATCTTTCCGAGCTACCTCAACAACTACTACAAGATGTCTATCAGAAAGCATACATTCGGAAAAATCATGAACGCACGCAGGTTGAATATTGTTTTATCGTTACAGATGGAACGAATATTTTAGCAATTGATACGATGGGATATCATATTCCGATTCGAAAAAGCCGCTTAATTCCAAGACAAGAACAGTTAGTCTATGAGATGATTGCGGATCAAGAAGAGCTAGAATATAAGTTCAGTGAAGACGAGCTAAATAAAAAAGAGCATCATATTCTTTCGCCGTCTCCTGAAACGATGAGAGGGCTAACACGTAAAGAACGTCAGCTAAAACAGCTGTTATTTATGGCACTTGATCAGCTACATACAACAAAAAATACAGCTCAAATCCGCTACTGGTACACAGAGTGGAATCCAACGAAATACGAAGACATTCAAGAGATGCCGTTTCAAGACGTATGGAATCAGCTATACGATGAAACGAAGTCAGGGTGGTCACCGAAACATAAATTATTATGCGAACGCTTGGTAAAAGGACAACCTTTCTTTGAAAAACTTTGGGAAATTGAACAAGAGCCAAAAGTGAATTAAAAAAACGACTGCATAGCAGTCGTTTTTTTAACGTTTACGGCCAATTCCCATTGCGTTTCGCATTTTGCGAAGCATTTTATTAGCCGTTGCATTTGCTTTATCGGCACCTTGATCTAAAATATCATCTAGCTCGCTAGAATCAACTAATTCATAATATCTTTCTTGAATTGGAGCAAGTGCTTCAGCTACTACTTTAGCTGTGTCAGCTTTAAAGTCACCATAACCTTTGCCTTCGTACATTGCTTCAATGTCTTCGATTGATTTATTTGCTAGGATTGAATAAATACTTAATAAGTTTGAAATACCTGGCTTATTTTCTTTATCGTAGCGAACAATACCTTCTGAATCCGTTACGGCACTTTTGATTTTCTTTTCAATTGTTTTAGCGTCATCCAAGAGCGTAATAAAAGCTTTTTGGTTTGGATCGGACTTGCTCATTTTTTTCGTAGGATCTTGAAGAGACATGACGCGTGCGCCCACTTTTGGAATACGTACTTCAGGAATAGTGAAAATATCATTGTATTTTTTGTTAAAGCGCTCAGCTAAGTCACGCGTTAATTCTAAATGCTGCTTTTGATCTTCACCAACTGGAACCAAATCGGTGTTGTATAAAAGAATATCAGCTGCCATTAATGGAGGATAAGTTAGTAATCCTGCTGATACTGCTTCTTTTCCAGCGGACTTATCTTTAAACTGAGTCATACGTTCAAGTTCACCGATATACGCTACACACTGTAACATCCATCCCGCTTCTGTGTGGGCGGGCACTTCTGATTGAATAAATAAAGTCGATTTTGCTGGATCAATTCCTACTGCTACATACAGAGCAGCAAGGCTGCGAATGTTTTTACGAAGTGCTAAACGATCTTGAGGCGTTGTAATCGCATGCTGATCTACAATACAAAAATGACAGTTATAGTCATTTTGAAGTTCAACAAATTGCTTCATCGCTCCAATGTAGTTACCTAAAGTAATGGTACCGCTTGGTTGAATACCTGAAAAAATTGTTTTCATCAAATCTTCCTTTCATCTGCACATATATGATGCTAATTTACGGATACAACATAAAAAGGCCCATCCGCTCCTAGCATAAGCTAGGGGCGAATGAACCGCGTTGCCACCCTAATTAGCACACATAACTGTGAACTATCTTTATTCATGTAACGTTGAGGTCAACGTTCAAGCTTTGCACTTGAAAGCTCCAAAGTCCATTCTGCAGGTTTCAATGTTTGTTCCCACCAGCCACAAACTCTCTAAAAATGAAAATTCTGCATACTACTCTTTTTCACAGCTTTAATCATATATAGTTATTCGTTATTATAACGCGAAAAAGCAGGAATTTAAACATCTTATCACTAAAAAGTTTTATAAGACAATTTACTGGAATTTTTCTGCGGCAAAAAAAGACAAGAACCTTTTAATTAAAGCATTTCTTGATGAAAATTTGGTGGAGGATTTGGTAAAAATCGCTCGTTTAGTATTTCTAATGACTTTGTAATACTATTGTAATACCTATACTACAAAAAAGATTTTAGACGTCTGACAAGTAGGCACAATCCTTATAAGATAAGGTTTTTTCCCTTATGACAAAAAAATACCATTAAATAATAGTATTGCAATAAATTTTTAAAATATTTATAATAGGCGTAACAAACATATTTTTTACAAAGGTATTACAATTTCTTAATTTTTCAGAAAACACAAAATAGACAATGTTTTGTTTCAATTAGCGAATTTTGTAATGAATGAGTCTTCTACATATTAAGCGCATACATTGGATTTACAGCATGTAAACAATTGATGACAGTTTCATAGGGTAGAAGAATAATTTTGCAGTGAGGTCTTTAGCACTCTACTATGTGAAAAAATAACTGATTATTTTGTATTGAAAGAGGATTAAGAAATTAGTGCATATCAAAAAAATATGGTTGCCACACAAACAAAATTTAATAGGGGGTAACACGCAATGAAGAAAAGGTTGTCGATTCTTTTCAGTTTGCTGCTTGTCATGAGCTTGTTTTTAGCTGCATGTGGATTTAACAAAGAATCTGGTGGCAGTGAAAATGCTAGCAGTGATGGCGGCGACAAGAAGAAAGAGCAAGAGCTTCGCGTAAACATTAAAACTGAGCCTTTTTCACTGAACCCAGGCTTAGCTAATGATTCAACGTCATCAAACGTATTATTACAAACATTTGAGGGTTTAACTCGTATCGGTAAAGATGGAAAACCTGAAAATGCAATGGCGAAAGATGTGAAGGTCAGCGATGATCAAACTAAATATACGTTTACTATTCGCGACGATGCAAAATGGTCAAATGGTGACCCTGTAACAGCAAAAGATTTCGAATATGCATGGAAATGGGCGTTAGATCCTAAAAACGAATCTCAATATGCATATCAATTATACTATGTTAAAAATGCACAAGCTGCTAATGAAGGAAAAGGTTCATTAGATGATGTTGCAGTTAAAGCAACAGATGATAAAACGCTTGAAGTAACATTAGAAAACCCAACGCCATATTTCTTAGAATTAACAGCTTTCTATACGTACTTCCCAGTGAATACGAAAATTGCTGAATCAAATGAAAAATGGTACACAAATGCAGGCGAAAACTATACGTCAAACGGTCCTTTCAAGCTAAAAACTTGGAAACATAATGACAAAATCGAGTTAGTTCCTAATGAAAACTATTGGGATAAAGATGCTGTAAAACTTAAAAAAGTTGAAATGTACATGATCAATGATAACAACACTGAACTTTCAATGTTCAAAAACGGTGAATTAGACTGGGCGGGTATGCCTACTGGTCAATTACCAGCTGATGCACTTCCTGAATTAAAGAAAGACGGTTCATTAAACATTCAAGAGATTGCAGGTACTTACTGGTACAAGTTTAATACAGAACAAAAACCTTTAGACAACGTGAACATTCGTAAAGCATTAGCTTATGCAATTGATCGTAAAGGTATTACAGAGCAAATTACAAAAGACGGTTCAGTTCCAGCGATGGCGGCTGTACCACCAACAATGTTTGAAGATAACAAAAAAGGCTACTTCAAAGACAATGATGTGAAAAAAGCAAAAGAATATTTAGAAAAAGGCTTGAAAGAAATGGGCCTTAAAGATGCTTCAGAACTACCAGCAATTAAGGTTTCATACAACACCGATGAAAAACATGCAAAAATTGCACAAGCTGTTCAAGATATGTGGAAGAAAAACCTTGGTATTAAAGTACAGTTAGACAACTCTGAGTGGGCTGTTTACATTGAAAAGTTACACCAAGGAGATTATCAAGTTGGGCGTATGGGCTGGTTAGGAGACTTTAACGATCCAATCAACTTCCTAGAATTATTCCGTGACAAAAAAGGCGGAAACAATGATACAAACTGGGAAAATCCAGAATATAAAAAGTTATTAATTGACTCTCAAAAAGAAACAGATCCTAAAAAACGTCAGGCAATGTTGAAAAAAGCAGAAGGTATCTTCATGGATGAAATGCCAGTGGCACCAATCTACTTCTACACAAATGCTTGGGTACAAGACAAGCAGCTGAAAGATGTTGTGATGTCTGGTCTTGGAGACATTCAGATTAAATGGGCTCATTTTGAGTAAGTAACATCAATTATGACAAAGGGTATATGGGGCCTGGTGCTCCATATACTTTTCTTTCTTGTGCGCGAATTTTGTAAAAATATGGAGGTGTGTCAGGGTGTTCAAATATATAGGAAAACGACTTGTTTATATGTTTCTATCATTATGGCTGATCGTAACAGCGACCTTTTTCTTAATGCGTGCTGTTCCGGGAGGTCCATTCACATCAGAAAAGCAGCTTCCCCCTGAAATTCAAAAAAATCTAAATCAGTATTACGGTTTAGACCAGCCTTGGTACCATCAATACTTTGATTATTTAACATCAATTTTAAAGTGGGATTTTGGTCCATCTTTCAAATATAAAGGCCAAACGGTAAATGATTTGATCAACGGCGGATTCCCTGTTTCATTCATGTTAGGGATGGAAGCTATTTTAATAGCGATTGCTATTGGTGTACTGCTAGGTGTTATTGCAGCTTTAAAGCATAATAAGTGGCAAGATTACACGGCGATGGTTATTGCGGTTCTAGGAATTTCAGTACCGAGTTTTATCATGGCAGCGGTATTACAATACGTTCTGGCTATGAAGCTGCAAATTTTTCCTGTTGCGCGCTGGGAATCATGGGCGCATACGGTGTTGCCGGCTCTTGCACTTGCTTCGACCCCTATGGCGTTTATCGCACGATTAACTCGTTCAAGTATGCTTGAAGTATTAAGTAATGATTATATTCGTACGGCGAAAGCAAAAGGTTTAAGCAGAGGCGTTATTACAGTTAAGCACGCCATGCGAAATGCGATGCTTCCAGTCGTATCCTATATGGGACCTTTAGTAGCAGGGATTTTAACAGGAAGCTTTGTTATTGAAAAAATATTTGGTATCCCTGGATTAGGCTCACACTTCGTACTCAGTATCTCAAACCGAGATTATACAACGATTATGGGCGTAACAGTGTTCTACAGTATTTTACTACTTGTATGTATCCTGCTTGTAGATATTGCATACGGCTTTATTGATCCTCGAATTAAACTTACAGGTGCTAAGAAAGGAGAGTAACTATGCAGCAACTTCCGAAAATTCCTAAAGAAATGTTTGAAACAGCAGGGATTGACCATGCTCAAGCAGAAAAGATTGAAAAACCGAGTCTTTCGTTCTGGCAAGATGTTTTTATTCGTTTTCGCAAAAATAAGCTTGCTATGTTTGGGGTAGTACTAATGGTTCTCCTTGTTTTTATGGCTATATTTGGTCCATTGATGGTGAAATACGATTATGCAACCAATGATTTATTGAATGCTAATCAGGCACCATCTTCTGAGCACTGGTTCGGCACAGATGAATTAGGGCGCGATGTGTTTGCTCGTACGTGGGAAGGCGCTCGTATTTCATTATTTATCGGGTTAGCAGCAGCTTTAATTGATTTATTCATCGGCGTAGTTTGGGGAAGCATCTCTGGATACCGCGGTGGACGTACAGATGAAACAATGATGCGTGTTGCGGATATCTTATACGGTGTTCCTTACCTTTTACTTGTTATCATTTTAATGGTTATGCTTGGCCAGGGATTGGGTACAATGATTTTGGCAATGACCATTACCGGCTGGATTAACATGGCACGTATTGTGCGTGGACAAGTTTTACAATTGAAAAACCAAGAATACGTAATGGCTTCACAAACATTAGGAGCAACAACAAAACGTATTTTATTTAAACATCTTATTCCTAATGCAACAGGTCCAATTTTAGTAACAATGACACTAACGATTCCTTCAGCAATCTTTACAGAAGCGTTTTTAAGCTACTTGGGACTAGGTGTTCCAGCGCCGCTTGCAAGCTGGGGAACAATGGCTTCAGAGGGCTTACCTGCTTTGGAATACTATCCTTGGCGCTTATTTTTCCCAGGTTTGTTTATCTGTTTAACAATCTTAGCGTTCAACGTAATTGGTGATGGATTACGAGATGCGTTAGATCCAAAACTACGTAAGTAAGGAAGTGAACTCATATGTCACGTTTATTAGAAGTAAAGAATTTAGCTGTATCCTTTAAAACATATGGCGGAGAAGTTCAGGCTGTTCGCGGCGTTAACTTCCACTTAAATAAAGGTGAAACACTAGCAATTGTTGGTGAATCAGGATCTGGTAAAAGTGTAACTTCACAAACGATCATGCGCCTTATTCCGATGCCTCCTGGCCAAATTAAAAGTGGTGAAATGCTGTTTGACGGCATTGATTTAGCAAAGAAAACGGATAAAGAAATGGAAGCTATTCGCGGTAAAGATATCGGTATGATCTTCCAAGATCCAATGACTTCTTTAAATCCAACGATGAAAGTTGGGGCTCAAATTGGTGAAGTCGTAATCAAGCATTCTAAAGTATCTAAAGCGGAAGCGAAAAAACGTGCAGTCGAGTTATTAACGCTTGTAGGGATTCCTTTTCCAGAACAGCGTGTGAATCAATATCCCCATGAATTCAGCGGCGGGATGAGACAGCGTGTTGTCATTGCGATGGCTCTTGCTTCTAATCCGAAGTTACTAATCGCTGATGAACCAACAACGGCGCTTGATGTGACAATTCAAGCTCAAATTTTAGAGTTGATGAAAGACATTCAGAAAAAAACGGATACGTCTATTATCTTTATTACCCATGATCTTGGTGTAGTAGCGAACGTAGCCGATCGAGTAGCCGTTATGTACGCTGGTCAAATTGTTGAAATGGGCACAGTGGATGAAGTATTTTACGATCCAAAACATCCGTATACGTGGGGACTGTTAGCCTCTATGCCGAGTTTAGATAACGAGGCAGAAGAAGAACTGGCTGCTATTCCTGGAACGCCGCCTGACTTAACGAATCCTCCAAAGGGAGATGCATTTGCAGCGCGAAATCCATACGCAATGAAAATTGATTTTGAGCAAGAACCTCCAATGTTCAAAATATCTGATACGCACTATGCGAAAACATGGCTGTTACATCCGGATGCACCAAAAGTAGAGCCGCCTGCTTCAGTTCAACGCCGCATGCGTAAAGTTGATAATGTATACAGCACACCCGTACTTGTAGCGAAGGATGGTGAATAACATGACAGATAAATTATTAGAGATTAAAGGATTAAAGCAACATTTTTTCACAAACAAAGGGACAATTAAAGCAGTTGATGGTCTGACGTTTGACATCTTCCGCGGAGAGACATTAGGGCTTGTAGGTGAATCTGGTTGCGGAAAGTCAACAACAGGCAGAACGATTATTCGTTTATACAATGCTACTAGCGGTGAGGTGCTGTTCAATGGCGAAAATGTACATGGTCGTAAATCTCGCTCAGAGCTTAAAAAATTCAATCGTAAAATGCAAATGATTTTCCAAGATCCATATGCGTCGCTTAATCCTCGTATGACCGTAGCAGATATCATTGCAGAAGGCATTGATATTCACGGCTTAGCCAAAACCAAAAAGGAGCGTATGGCAAAGGTTCATGAGCTTCTTGAAACAGTAGGTCTTAACAAAGAACATGCAAATCGCTACCCACATGAGTTTAGTGGCGGACAGCGTCAACGTATCGGTATCGCAAGAGCACTTGCAGTAGAACCTGATTTTATCATCGCAGATGAGCCAATTTCAGCTTTGGACGTATCTATACAAGCTCAGGTTGTTAACTTAATGAAGAAGTTACAGCGTGAACGTGGACTAACATATTTGTTTATCGCCCATGATTTGTCAATGGTGAAATACATCAGCGATCGCATCGGCGTTATGTATAGAGGGAAAATTGTAGAGCTTGCACCAAGTGATGAACTTTATCGTAACCCTCTTCATCCATATACAAAAGCGTTGCTTTCAGCTATCCCGCTTCCCGATCCTGATAGTGAAAAAACGCGTCAGCGCAAAATTTATGATCCAAGTATTCACGACTATAACGGTGAAGAACCAGAGCTTAGAGAAGTATCTCCAGGTCACTATGTGTCTTGTTCTCAAGCAGAGTTTGCCACATATACAACATAACAAAAACGATCTCACAACGAGGTCGTTTTTTATTTAGTTATCAAAGAACACTAAGCTTCAAGTTGCAAAAAACATGTAAGAACAAGTAACATTAGCGCTTTACAGGTATTATACAGTAAAGGGTTGAAAAATACTATTAAAAATTTTCAGAATTTTATATTTAAGACAAAATATCTATATACAAACCTTATAACTAAAGGAATATAAGTGATTAATAATGTTTTATATTGAATAATAATTCAAAAAATAAAAAAAGAAGGTAGACATCTGTCTACCTTCTTTTTTTATAAATCTGCTAAAATGTCGCCGTCTTTACGGTTTTTGTCAATTTTTAACACTTGATCTGCCGGCTGATAAGACGCACCGTATATTTCTTTGTCTTTGTACGTATGAATCAACTCGTACGTTTTTTTCATTTTATTTAAAATGCTTTCCTCTGTTTCAGAGGTAGGAGACCAATATAGAATTTCCATCTGGTTAATTTCATTTGTAGCTAATGAGCGGCGGTTATAGCCAATTGTTTGAGCATGCTTAAAGTCTGCACGTTTATAAAAATGCAGTCGTTTTGCTGAGTCTGAATCTTTATAGTCTACAGGCTCTACTTCTAAGATAATTGGTTTGTTATGCTGTTTTAACTCATCAATTAATTTACCGCCAAGCCCTTGACCTCGAGCGTCTTTTGAAACAAAGAGGTAATCAATAAAGATAAATTGGTCTGTTTCCACGTACATTAATACGTGATGAGGTCCTTCATTTTTATGATAAATATCGCTGCGTTCTTGTAAAAGCGTTTCGATATGCTTCTTTGATTTCATTTCTTCAATGGGAAAATATTGACTGAGTTTTTCGTACCAATTCATAGCACCCTCCTACTGATCTTTTCATGATGATGTTCATAATAGTGTTTAAACAGTTATCTTATCTTTACCCTTTTTAGGGAAAAGTAAGCATCTATAATTGAAAATATAGACCAAAAAAGATAGATTATTCAAAATAATTAAATAATTATAGTGGTATAAGAACATATAATGGTAAAAATGAGTTTAATTATATTTAAATCGTAAGTTTATTTGTGAAAATCACAAAAAACTATCGCATTTTTTGTGATTTTTGATAAAATGAACAAAGTGAAGTTTTTTTAATATTGTATTTTATAGATGTAATAGCGGTAAAAGTGCAGGTTTGGAACTTGCAGCATCAGATTTTTAGTACATACAATCTCTGGAATTATTTAGCTGAAAAATAACGTAATGCTACACAATTAGCCGCTATTAAATGAAATGGACATGTTAGGAGAGAGAATTATGCAAGGGAACACGCAAGAAAAAGAATTAAGCCGTGGACTTGAGGAAAGACATATTAGCTTAATGTCTTTAGGTGCAGCTATCGGAGTTGGACTGTTTCTAGGTTCTGCATCCGCTATTCGGTTAGCGGGTCCTGGTATTCTTATCATGTATGGAATCAGTGGTCTTATTATGTTTTTTATTATGAGAGCGCTAGGTGAAATGGCAGTACAAAATCCAGTTGCCGGTTCTTTTAGTAAGTATGCTAACGACTATTTAGGGCCACTTGCTGGTTATTTAACAGGCTGGAACTACTGGTTTATGTGGATTATTACATGTATGGCTGAAATTACAGCTGTTGGAGTATATATGGAGTTTTGGTTCCCGGGTGTACCTCAGTGGATATGGGCACTTGCAGCGCTCGTTATCATGACAGGGGTTAACTTTTTAGCTGTAAAAGCATATGGCGAACTAGAGTTTTGGTTTTCTCTTATTAAAGTAGTAACGATTATCCTTATGATTGTGCTTGGACTAGGCATGATTATCTTTGGAATTGGAAATGGCGGTATAGCAACAGGGATCAGTAATTTATGGAATCACGGGGGCTTTTTCCCGAATGGTATGAAAGGTGTTCTTTTATCACTTCAAATGGTTATGTTTGCTTACCTTGGTATTGAAATGATTGGGGTAACCGCAGGAGAGGTGAAAAATCCAGAAAAGACATTAACAAAAGCAATTGATAATGTACTGTGGAGAATTTTGATTTTTTACATCGGAGCTTTGTTTGTTATTATGTCTATTTATCCTTGGCCAGAGATCGGAACACAAGGAAGCCCATTTGTTTTAACCTTTGATAAAGCTGGAATTCCCGCTGCAGCAGGGATTATAAACTTTGTAGTGTTAACAGCGGCTTTATCTTCTTGTAACAGTGGAATTTTTAGTACAGGCCGTATGTTATTTAATTTAGCTCAGCACGGGGAAGCTCCAAAACGCTATGCCAACTTAACAAAAGGCGGCGTGCCTGGTGCAGCAGTTATTGCTTCAGCTGTTGTACTGCTACTCGGAGTTGGCTTAAACTATGTTGTTCCTGATAAGGTGTTCACGTGGGTAACAAGTATTGCTACTATTGGAGCGATTTGGACATGGGGAATTATTTTACTTTCCCAAATTCGCTTCCGCAAGGGATTAAGCGATCAGCAGGTAAGTGATTTAAAATATAAGCTTCCGTTTTTCCCGTATACGTCGTATCTCGCTCTTGCTTTCTTAGCGGGAGTAGTAGTGGTGATGAGTTTTTCCTCTGATACAAGAATAGCCCTTATTGTAGGTCCGGTATGGTTTGTTTTATTGGTTGTTGTCTACTACTCAAAAGGTTTTCATAAAAGATAAAAAATGAAGCTGAGACAAAAGTAGTTTCGTTGAAGGAAAATGCGAACGAGTTGAATTCTTGATTAAGAATCCAACTCGTTCGCATTTTTTTATGGTGAACATAGGGTTACTGTATGTAGGGCTTCTAGCTATTGATTGGAGGGTAAGGCGAAGACTCCTGGGGAAAAGTGAGACCCTGCAGGAGCGGAAGCAACGAGGAAGCTCACCGCCCTCGGAGAGCGAAGTCTTGCACGGAAATCAACAGCGGTGTAACAAGCGCAATCCATACGAGCTCATATATCCCGTTTGTTCATCTATAGATTAATGTAGTTATGTCTCAGCCGCATTTTTTTCCAAAAGAAAATGAAGGATTTATTATTTCACTTTTTGCTTTAGTGTGCTAATATATTATATTGTTAAACAAATGAAGAGATGAATGAAAAAACAAATAATTTTTACGTGTTAATAGATTAGCATCGCGCTTTCTATGTCAAAAGTTTAAGCTCTTAGAAAGCAAAAGGAGACACAGCAAATGAAAGATAAAAAATGGGGCCTTTGGTTTTTAACAGCCTTTGTAGTTGGTAACATGGTAGGCGGCGGAGTATTTATGCTTCCTTCTAATTTAGCAAACGTATCAAGTCCAATCGGTTCAACACTTGCTTGGATTGCAACAGGTCTTGGCGTGTTCATGATTGCTCTTGTATTCGGGAATTTAGTCATGAGAAAGCCCGAATTAAAAGGAGGGCCTCAAAGTTATGCAGCGAATCTTTTTTCATCACCTAAAGCGGGTAAAGTAGCAGGGTATAGCATGGCTTGGGGCTATTGGGCAGCTAACTGGGCTGCAACAGCATCTGTCATCATATCGTTTGCGGGATATTTAACAACGTTCTTTCCAGTAATGGAGAGTAAGGATATTTTATTTTCAGTCGGAAATTTTCAATTAGAAGCTGGAAAATTCATTACGTTTTTAGTATGTTCTATTGTCCTATGGGGAATTCAAGCTATTTTGCAGCGAGATATTAATAGCGCCGGTAATATTAACTTTATCACAACGGCAGCTAAAATTATTGGATTCGGTTTATTTATTGTTGTGGCGCTATCGCTATTTAGCGCATCCAATCTGGTCAGTACAGAATTTGTTAATTCAAAGGGTATAAATGTAGGATTGGGAAGTCAGGTCAATGGGGCAGCCATTGCTACGCTGTGGGCGTTTATCGGAATTGAATCGGCTGTACTGTTATCTAACCGTGCAAAATCACAAAAAGTAGTGAAGAAAGCAACGCTGCTTGGATTATTGATCTCAATGGTTATCTATGTGGGGATTACGCTTTTAGCTATGGGGATTCTTTCAACAGCTCAGCTTCAGCAGTCTCAAAAACCTTTGGTAGATACGTTAGAAATGGTGATTGGACATAAAGGTGCTTACGTAATGGCCATTTTAGCACTTATTTCTTTATTAGGTTCTACTGTTGGATGGATTGTTGTTAGTGCAGAAGTTCCTTATCAAGCAGCAAAATCAGGGTTGTTTCCACAGTGGTTTGCTAAAACGAATCAGAATAATAGTCCAGCCCGCTCACTAACATTAACAAATGGCTTAACACAGTTGTTTTTGTTCGCGACTATTTCAGGTACAGTTTCGCAAGCCTATAATTTCGCTATCGTTGTAGCTACTCTCGCTTATTTAGTTCCTTATTTCGTGACGACAGTTTATCAATTAAAGCTTATTGTGACGGGGGAGACGTACGACACGATTAAAGGATCGCGAGTAAAAGACGGAATCATTGCCTCGTTAGCACTTATTTATTCGCTTTGGGTGATTAAGACAGGTACAGCTGATTTAAAAACATTTTTCTTAGGTATTGGCTTATTTGTAATCGGACTGTTACTGTATCCTATCTTAATGAGACGAGGAAAAAGCACATCAGCTATGAAATAAATAAGAGGTTATCTCAAAAGCTTTGCAGAAAAGTCAGTTCTTCTGCAAGGCTTTTTTAGTGACTGAAAAAGTTGAGGAATTTGTGAAAGAAAAAATAATAAAAAAATGAAACTAATCTACAGGTTTATTCGTAATAGTAGTGTGGTAAATAAATAATGAAGAAAATCGGCAATGAAAATAATGACAGTGAAGGAACGAACTAATGTACTAGTTCACTTCAAAAAGTATATCATTCCGATGAAGTTTATAGTATAATGCAAATAGATATTATTTTTTAAAAGTAATTATAAAGTAGTATCGATTTTCATTATCAGTCATTAAATATTTACACTCGTTGAAGTTTGTATAAAACAACATGATTTACAGTTCATGTTTTAAATGTTATGACCGATTATGATAGAAGGAGTGAAGGAGTAAATGGTTACATTATATACATCACCAAGTTGTACATCTTGTCGTAAAGCGAAAGCTTGGTTAGAGGAAAATGATATTGGATATACAGAGCGTAATATCTTTTCAGAGCCGTTATCAATCGACGAGATTAAAGAAATTTTACGTATGACAGAAGATGGAACAGATGAAATCATTTCAACACGTTCGAAAACTTTCCAAAAACTAGACGTTCAGGTAGACGCTATGCCTTTGCAAGATTTGTATGAATTAATTCAGCAAAATCCTGGCTTATTGCGCCGTCCGATTATCATTGATGAAAAACGTCTACAAGTTGGTTATAATGAAGACGAGATCCGTCGTTTCTTACCACGTAAAGTGCGTACTTTCCAACTTCGCGAAGCTCAAAGACTTGTGAATGGTTAATTTTTATATTTGTCTGTTTAAGATTTAAATAAGAAACCAACCAAGTAACGTTTGCTTGAAGTTGGTATATAAAAAATAAGCA
The DNA here is from genome assembly GCF_049368575.1 of Priestia sp. 40. NCBI lineage: Bacteria > Bacillati > Bacillota > Bacilli > Caryophanales > Bacillaceae > Priestia > Priestia sp. 40. The sequence goes on along the minus strand of NZ_JBMPZA010000015.1, from coordinate 243,049 downwards.
GCAGGGAGCCAGTGGCCCCCTGCTGCTTATTTTTTGTCGAAATAGCAGGGAAAATGAAGTATATATGTAATTAGTAAAGAAAGAGAGTAACTAAACATATAAAAGTGGTGGTGAACGGATTGGAGCTTTTACAGCTAAAATATTTCCAAGTAGTTGCTAGACTAGAACATATCAGTAAAGCGGCCGAAGAACTATACGTATCTCAGCCTGCGCTCAGCAAAACAATTTCACAGTTAGAAAAAGAGCTAGGCATTCGTTTGTTTGATCGAAACGGTAAATACATTAAATTAAATCGGTATGGTAAAGCATTCTGTGCCAAAGTAGAACTTGCTTTAAAAACATTGGAAGATGCAAAGCACGAGCTAAAGGATATGTCGAACGATCCATGTGAAGAAATTCGCCTTGTTGTATTAGCTAGTTCACATTTACTCCCAGAGCTATTAAGCAGGTTTCGTGAGCAATATCCTCAGGTGCGTTTTCGACTGATGCAGCATTTGACTAATTCTAATTCACAGCCTGATTTTGATTTATGTATTTCAGCTTTTCCATTAATAACCCGTCAGATCGAACATACCCATTTGCTTCGTGAATCGATTTTGCTTGCAGTGCCTCTTGATCATCCTTTAGCCAAGCAATCACGTGTAAAGTTAAGTGAACTCAAAAATGAGAAATTCATTGTGCTAAAGAAAGGGAAAGAGCTAAGGAAAATAACGGATGTAATTTGTAAGGAACAGAATTTTGTACCTCAAATTACGTTTGAAAGCGATGATCCAGCAACAGTGAGGGGGTTGATTAGAGCGAAGCAAGGAATAGGCTTTATTCCTGAAGTAACTTGGGGAGGTTCTACAGGAAAAGATGTAAAGCTGCTGAAGATGGAAGAGGAAACATTTGAACGTACTATCTTTTTAGCCTGGAACAATGGAGGCTACGTGACAGATTTACAACAAATCTTCAGGCAGTTTGTGATTGATTATTTTAAACATTTGCCCTCTGGTACGACTCATGAATACATATAAAAATCATGACTAAATGTCATGATTTTTATTCCTTTTTCGAATAAAGCTAAAGTGCACCGTAGAGAAAAGCTGCATTATGTCATTTTTGATATAAGTATATAACTAAAAATGCATAGGTTATTCAACTTTTTTCCTTTACACTATTTTTAAACTGTAAAGTAAACGCTTTCAATGATGGAGTGGGGAGGAAGTAATATGATAATCTTCGGTGTAGCGCTGCTGTCTATTTGCATGTTGATAGGGGTAATTGTAGGGGACGCATTAGGAGGGCTGATGGGAGTAGAAGCCAACGTTGGAGGAGTAGGGGTATCCATGCTTCTTCTTGTACTAGCGGTGGATTATTTAAAGAAGAAAAATAAGCTCCAAGTAAAATCCGAAGAAGGCATTGCTTTTTGGGGAGGTATTTATATTCCTATCGTGGTAGCAATGTCTGCACAGCAAAATGTTGTAGCTGCTCTTGATGGAGGAGGCATGGCCCTTCTTGCAGGGGTGGTAGTAGTCGTTGTAGGCTTTTTATCCATACCATTTATCAGCAGAATAGGAGAGAAAGCGAAGGTGAAAGAACAAGAAATAGAGCTTTCTATTTTACCTAAGGAGCAGATAAAATGATGAATATGATCAAAGAAGGATTAGAAAATAACGGACTGATTACGGCATTTGCTATTATTGGGATTGTCATGTATCTTGCTTATTTTTTATCAGATAAACTAACAAAAGGAAGAGTTCACGGATCTGCTATTGCTATTATGTTTGGATTGATCCTTGCTTATATCGGTGGAGTGAACACAGGAGGAGAGAAAGGAATTTCTGATGTACAGTTATTTTCAGGAATTGGTTTAATGGGCGGAGGGATGCTGCGAGATTTTGCCATTATTGCTACGGCGTTCGGCGCCAATTTTAGCGAAGTCAAAAAAACGGGAATCAGCGGGATTACGGCCTTGTTTTTTGGGGTTTTCTATTCCTTTGTAATAGGTGTAATTGTTGCTCTTTGTTTTGGATATAGAGATCCCATTGCTCTGACCACAATCGGAGGAGGAGCCGTGACCTATATTGTGGGGCCGGTTTCTGGAACTGCGATTGGAGCCTCTTCTGATATTATCGCGTTAAGTATAGCTGTAGGTTTAATTAAATCCATTTCAGTTATGATTTTGACACCGATATTTGCTAAGAAAATCAAACTAAACAACCCTCGTACAGCAATGATCTATGGAGGAGTTATGGGGACGACGAGCGGTGTAGCAGCTGGTTTAGCCGCGACAGATGTAAAACTTGTACCTTATGGAGCCATGACAGCTACATTTTATACAGGTCTGGGTTGCTTACTCGTACCATCTATTCTTTTTTTACTCACAGAGATTATTTTTTAAGTGTACAAAGTGTTTTATGAATAAAAGACTGCTGTGCTCATTAAACTAAAGAAAAGGCCATACTAAATAAAAATGTTTAGTATGGCCTTTTCTTTATCGTTTAGTTGAACGAAAGGTATTAACAACCATGCCGCTTATCAGCACAACAGCAATTGTTATAAACGGAATAAATGTTCCTAGAGATGTATGCTCTGCAAAGAATGAATGTAAGTTCTTTTCATGACCAATCATATTTCCAGCAGTATAAGCTAAAATAGCTGCTCCACCATAAACAAGCAGGGGAAATCGTTCCATCAAATACAAAATGAGCTTGCTTCCCCAAACAATAATGGGGACGGATACGAGTAATCCGGTAACAACCAAGATAATATTTCCATGAGCTGCGCCTGCTACAGCTATTACATTATCTAGTCCCATTACAATATCAGCAAATACAATCGTTCTTACAGCGGCCCCTAATGTCACACCTGCACGGATTGAAGATGCATCATCACCGTCTGATACAAGAAGCTTAAAGGCAATGATCACTAATAAAAAACCGCCGATGAGCTGCAAGTAAGGAATAGTTAGTAAATAAACAGCTAAAATAGTAAGTACAATGCGAACTATCACAGCTAAGCCAGTCCCTAAAAAAATAGCTTTATTTCGCTGATATTCAGGTAAGTTGCGGCTTGCTAAGGCAATAACAATAGCGTTGTCTCCACCTAATACAATATCGATACCGATAATAAGAAGAATGGAGGTTATTAATTCTAAATCCAATAGTCTTCCCTCCCAATATGTAAGGATAAGTAGCTCATATTGCTTTATCTGTGTTCATTTTTAACAAAAAGCGTTCATAGGGTAAAGAGATTATGTATATAACAAAGTAAGGTGTAAGGTGGCTATGAGTTGTCAGAGTATTTTTTATTTCCTTTCTTTCGCATTTTGTCATAAAATAGATATACAAGGTTCACTCAAATAGTGTATGCTTGTATATCCCAAGTTAGAATGCTTTACAAAGTGAGAAAGTACATGTAATATTGCTTTAACACGGGGGTAAAATAGTCCCTTCATCGTTTAGGGGTAATGTTCGAAATGGCCGGATTACCTTCACTGATTTTTCCGAAGGGAGAGATGATAATGGAAATCGAACGCATTAATGAAAACACAGTAAAATTCTTTGTCACTTACGTAGATATTGAAGAACGTGGATTTGATCGCAATGAAATTTGGTTTAGCCGAGAGCGCAGTGAAGAGCTATTCTGGGAGATGATGGACGAAATTCATCAAGAAGAAGAGTTTGTAGCAGAAGGTCCTCTTTGGATTCAAGTACATGCGCTTGAGAAGGGGCTAGAGGTTATTGTAACAAGAGCACAAGTTTCAAAAGACGGTCAAAAGTTCGAAGTACCTGTTGGTGAAAATGATAAAATCGATATCCCTGTAGATGGAAAAATTGAAGCGTTGCTTGATCATCAAGCAAATCAAAATAAAAAAGCTGATTTTGAAGAAGAAATTATAGAAGACGAAGGGCTACAGTTCGTCGCACGCTTTCAAGACTTAGAACATTTAATTTCCTTAAGTCACCATTTAGAGTTAGATGATATCATTAACAGCATGTACGTGTTTGAAGGGAAATATTATTTATACGTTGAGTTTACAGATGATGAAGATTTTGTAGCTGAAATTGATAACATTTTAAGTATCATTTTAGAATATGCAAATGAATCAAATGTAACAGTTCATCGTTTAATGGAATATGGAAAAGAATTAATCAGTGAAAATGCACTTGAACAAGTAAAGCAGTATTTTCCTTTACGATAATAGCAGCCGATTTCATGTATATGAAATCGGTCTTTGTTTTGCCCTCTTTTTTGGAAAAGCTCTCCGCTCATGTCGAACAATATAGGTGGAAAAAGCAGACGGCTGGTTCCTACACGGGAAAGTGTAGTGTTAAAATAACAAGTTTGAGGATAATAACGGTATAGAGACCTGTTATTAATGATGAAAGATTGGTTTTAGGATAGGTGAAAACAAGTTGAAAAATAGATTACAGCTTTTAATTTTTGTTGTTGGTATTATTGCTTTGCTTTATTTTACAAAAGGGTATTGGGACGGTAAATTTATTGGCGTGCTAAGTATCTTAATTACGATTAGTGTTGTTTTCATCGGTCTTGTTATTTCATTAGAAAACCGGCATCCAACTCAAACGCTAACGTGGCTCGTAGTATTAGGCGGTTTCCCGGTAATAGGGTTCTTTTTTTATTTGTTATTTGGACGCAATACGCGAAAACGGCGTTTATTTGCTAAAAAAGCAAAGCTGGATGAACAGGTGCTTTTAAAGATGGAAAGAGATTCCGGTATATTAGAAAATCACTTTGAACAGTTGGGTACCAGTAGAAAGCAAATGCTGAAGCTAGCCGTCAGGCTTGGCAAGAGTCCAATTTCTTTTTCATCAGATACGCGCGCATTGACGAATGGAAAAGAGACGTTTCACGAAATTATGGAATCATTAAAGCATGCAAGGCACCATATTCACTTAAAGTATTACATCGTACGACATGATCACTTAGGAGAACAAATTAAAGATATTTTAATTCAGAAAGTACAAGAAGGAGTTTATGTACGTTTCTTGTATGATGCCGTGGGCAGTTTTCAGCTTTCACCGCATTATATTCACGAGTTAAGAAACGCGGGCGTAGAAATGATTCCATTCTTGCCGGTCAGACTTCCCTTTCTTAATAATAAAATCAACTTCCGTAATCATCGTAAAATTGTAGTCATTGATGGAACAATTGGATTTGTAGGAGGTTTGAACATCGGTGATGAATATCTCGGGAAAAGTCGGCATTTCGGCTTTTGGAGAGATACACATTTGATGGTGAAGGGTGAGGCAGTCCGTTCATTGCAGCTTATTTTCTTGCAAGACTGGTATTATATGACAGGTCAGACGATGCTTACTCAAACGTATCTATCGCCGGATTTAATTGACATTGATATGGAAAAGTGCGGCGGTGTTCAAATGATTGCTGGCGGACCAGACCGTGAATGGGAAATTATCAAACACTTATTTTTTTCGATGATTACGTCTGCGAAAGAGTCCATTTGGATTGCTTCTCCTTACTTCATACCTGATGAAGATATTTTTACTTCCCTCAAAGTAGCTGCTCTAAGCGGTATAGATGTAAGGCTTCTTGTACCTCAGAAGCCTGATAAAAAAATTGTTTTTCATGCATCACGCTCTTATTTTCCGGAGCTGCTAGAAGCAGGTGTGAAAATTTACGAGTATAAAAAAGGATTTATGCACAGCAAGATTGTGATTGTTGATAGAGAAATTGCCTCTATTGGAACAGCTAACATGGACATGAGAAGCTTTCATTTGAATTTTGAAGTAAATGCTTTTTTATATCGCACAGCTAGTACCCAAAAGCTCGTATATGAATATATGCAAGATTTAGAAGAAACGAGTGAGCTTCACTTTAAAGACTTTGAAAAGCGGCCATTTATACAGCGGCTATTTGAATCAACGGCCCGTTTGCTTTCACCGCTATTATAATCCCTGAAAACCACATTGCGTATGCTGCAATGTGGTTTTTTCTTGAAAGAAAAGGGTTTAGTAGAAAGGCGTCGAATACAAGGATATAGCTCGCTACTATAGGAAGGAGAAATGTACGATTGTTAGTTGCCCGAACAGAAGAAGGCCTCATTTCACTAGCTCAGCGCTTTTCGCTTGAACAGCTTAAGCTGTGGAAAAAAGAAAAGCAGTTCTACTGTCCCTCTTGTCAAGCCCCTGTACAGTTAAAGGTAGGTACAAAAAAAATCCCTCATTTTGCTCACCTGAAAAAAACGTGCGTCGCTCAGCATGAAGGTGAAACAGATTATCACCTCGACGGAAAACGAAAGCTGTTTCACTGGTTTAGTTCTCATCTTGAAGTCGAGTTAGAAAGTTATCTTCCTGACATTATGCAACGTCCAGATCTTCTTGTAGATACGCCCTCGCAAAAATATGCAATCGAATTTCAATGTGCTTCCTTATCTTCCTCAGTGCTAACCAAACGTTCTATTCATTATGAGAAAGGAAATTATATGCCCCTTTGGATTATGGGGGCAAAAAGAATGAAGCGCTTATCCACTTATATGTATCAACTTTCTTTTCAAGAGTGGCAGTTTCTTACTCTTTACGATTATACGCCCACACTTCTTTATTTTTCACCTTCTACTAATCAACTGTTGAAACTTGAACATCTTATTCCTTTTTCGTCTCAGATTTGTTATGCACAGCTTGTCGTGCTCTCTCCTCATGAGCATACCTTTCATGATCTTTTTTCTACACATACACAACCTCAATTTTTCTCTTCATGGATAAAGAAAAAGAAGGCATGGAGAACGCATTATATCCTCTATCCTAATCAGAAGCTTCAGCCTTTTTTACAAGCTCTTTATGAAAATAATATTCCTCCCTCCCATATTCCAGCAGAAGCAGGCATACCGCTGCCTTCTTTATACATGGTTGAAACGTCTGCTACTATATGGCAAACGTGGCTGCTTCTTGATTTAATGCAGCAGAAGCAAGTAGGGGATTTAGTTACAGAAAAAGAGTTATGCCGGCTATGGCTCTACAGAATTCATAAGCGGCACATTGTATTTCGGTCTTTGCCGATGGCCCCTGTTGCTGTGGAACAGCCCCTGTTTGAGTATATAGAGGTATTATGCCGGTTAGGGATGCTAACGTATGTAACTTCTGGGGTATACAAAATCAGAAGGCACTACACGATTCCAAAGCAAACATCTGATGCTTTTTTAGAAGATGGACAAATGATGAAAAGGTGGTTAAATCAAGCAAAAGAAGTGACATAATCACTGAAAATCAGTACGCTTAAGAAAGAATCCTTTTTTCAAAAGCGTACTGACTTTTGATTAATTCTTTTAAAACAACATACAATAACGAAAGAAATAAAAAGGATTCGCCTTAGAAAAAGCGAACAGTTATAGACAGGTAGAAAAAGATGGAGGGATGACCATGAGTGAACAATCAAAAGTAAAAAAGTTACCAAGTAGAAGCGAGATAAAAGTAGAAGATACGTGGAAACTAGAAGATATTTTTGCTTCAGATGACGCATGGGAAAAAGAATTTGAAGAAGTAAAAGCTCTTATTCCGCAAATGGAGAAATTCAAAGGGAAACTTGGAGAGTCCGCTCAAACTTTATACGACGCTCTTCAAGAGCAAGACGAGCTCACAATGCGCGTTAGTAAACTTTATACATATGCTCATATGCGCTACGATCAAGATACCACTAACTCTTTTTATCAAGGGTTAAATGATCGTATCAAAACACTTTATACCCAAATTGCAAGTGCACTATCGTATGTAACACCAGAAATTTTGTCTATTGAAGAATCAAAAATTAAACAATACATGGCGGAACATAAAGAGCTAAAGTTATATGCTCATGCGTTAGATGAAATTACTCGCGAGCGTCCGCACATTTTATCAGAAAGCGAAGAAGCGCTTCTTGCTCAGGCTTCTGAAGTGCTAGGATCTTCAAGTAACACGTTTGGAATGCTAAACAACGCAGATTTAGAATTCCCTTCCATTAAAGACGAAAATGGAGAAGAAGTAGAAATTACGCACGGGCGCTATATTCGTTTCCTAGAAAGCAGCGATCGCCGCGTACGAGAAGAAGCGTTTAAAGCGGTTTACGAAACGTACGGTAAATTTAAAAATACGTTTGCAAGTACATTAAGCGGCACCGTGAAGAAAGATAATTTTAGCGCTCGCGTTCGTCACTATAATTCAGCTCGTCACTCAGCTCTTAGCACAAATAATATTCCAGAAGAAGTATACGATAACTTAGTTAAAACAGTGAACGATAATTTGCATTTACTGCATCGATATATTGATTTACGTAAGAAAGTATTGGGAATTGAAGAGCTTCATATGTATGATCTCTATACGCCTTTAGTAAAAGACGTAAAAATGGAAGTAACCTATGAAGAAGCTAAAGATTATATTTTAAAAGGTCTGAAACCACTAGGTGAAGACTACCTTAATGTGTTAAAAGAAGGATTTGAAAATCGTTGGGTAGACGTTCATGAGAACAAAGGCAAGCGAAGCGGTGCTTATTCTTCAGGAACGTACGGTACCAATCCTTATATCTTAATGAACTGGCAGGATAACGTAAATAACTTGTTTACACTAGCCCATGAATTTGGCCATTCTGTACACAGTTATTACACAAGAAAAACGCAGCCATATCCTTACGGAGATTATTCAATCTTCGTTGCAGAAGTAGCTTCCACGTGTAATGAAGCGCTTCTAAACAATTATTTACTAAAAACAATCGATGATGAAAAGCAGCGCTTGTACTTGCTTAACCATTATTTAGAAGGGTTCCGCGGTACTGTATTCCGTCAAACGATGTTTGCTGAATTTGAGCACGATGTGCACGTACGTGCTCAAAACGGAGAGCCGCTTACACCTGAATTATTAACAAAATTGTATTATGACTTAAATAAAAAGTATTTTGGAGACAATTTAGTAATTGACGAAGAGATTGGATTAGAATGGGCTCGTATTCCGCATTTCTACTACAATTACTACGTTTATCAATATGCTACAGGATTCAGTGCAGCAGCAGCATTAAGTAAGCAAATCCTTGAAGAAGGAGATGCAGCTGTTGAGCGCTATGTAGGTTTCTTAAAGTCAGGAAGCTCTGATTATCCAATTGAAGTGTTGAAAAAGGCAGGAGTGGATATGACAACATCTCAGCCTATTGAAGAAGCGCTAGCCGTATTTGAAGAGAAATTAACGGAAATGGAACGTTTATTAAATCAATAAAATTAAAATGAAGCAGGAGCTGTATCCTGCTTCATTTTTTAAATCCTCGAAATTTGTTGTGATTGTTAAGCAATGTAAAAATAATAAGAATAGCTAAAAATAAGAGAGGGCCTGCGATAATGAGAGGAACAAGCTGCATAAGAGATAAAATATAGAATAAAAAAGAAAACAAAAGAATAACAACCCCTAGAGTAATTCCAGCAATTTTCATAGTTAACACCTCTATTAAAAGCATAATTGGTTGTACTATATGAGTGAATCTGGCTGTTTATGAAGTTTTTTTATAAAAAAGTGAATAAAATTGAAAAAAGGGGTTGCCAAAAGTCGACATAATTTGCTATAGTATTAATCGTGAAGTTTATCACAAAACAAACATATACCCCTTTGTTTGACCGTGAAAAATTTCTCCCATCCCCTTGTTGTCTTAAGACAAACGAAAAGACTTGGCGAAAGCCAAGTCTTTTTTGTTTAGTTGATGCTTAGGAGAAGCATCAACATGTAATGATTAACAGCTCTTTTCAGTACTTCTCCAAAAGGTTCCGTATTTGACAGGAACTCTTTCAACAACTTGCTGAAGCTGAAGTTTTTTCAATTCTTTTTCAGCCTCTTCTAATGACAAACCATACACAACTGCAACTTCTTTTGAAGCAACAAATTGAAAATAGCTTAAAAATGAACGAAGAGGCGGAAGACAAGCTGGATCTGGGTCAATTTCTAACATCTCTTTAATGATGTGTACATATGTTTCGTACGAATAGTATCCTGATATCTTAATGCCTTCTTCTTCAACTTTTTCGTTGAAGAACACAAGAGTTGGAATCTCATCGACATCCATTTCCGACGTGATTTTTAAATCACATTGAAAGGCCTTCGCAGCGTAATCTGAATGCAAATCTTTTACAAATTCATTAACATCTAGCCCCACATGTTTTGCACATTGTATTAAGACAGATTCTTCTGTAACATTTTGTTTTTCTAAAAATACTACTTCTTGAAGTCTTCTCAAAAAGCGAATGCCCTGTTTCTTTCCTTGCAGACCGGCCGCTTTAATCGCAATTGATGCAGCGTAGGGAGTATCGATTGGGTTTTCAAGCCACAGATTGCCGTCACATGACATACCGGAGCGGCTTCCAGTTTTCTCCCACGATTTTGCAATATGTTCAAATTTCTGCTGTGCTCCAATATTTAATTGCTGTAAGTTTCCGCCAAGCACATGCTTGAGGGATAACAGCTGACCATATTCTATTTGTAACTTCTTTAGAATAGGCTCGAGTGCCCAGCATTCGGGGCAAAGAGGGTCAACAAATACATAGATTTCAAGCGGCTTTTTATTTGAACCTTGACAAAGCTGATGCAAGGATGGGTATTGGCTATTTAGATTACTCAATGTGAAAATCCTTTCTCATCTGTCTGTTCCGGTGAATTAATCATGTGTTGGGCAGTTAAAATAAGACGATGATAAAGTTCATCTCTCTCAGGGCCTTCTAAATTAATTTCGTCCATTGCTTCATGCATGCACGTCAGCCAGGCTTTGGCTCTTGACGGTGTAATTTCAAAAGGAAGATGCCTAGCTCTCAGCATAGGGTGACCATGCTCTTCAGTGTATAACGAAGGCCCTCCTAAATATTGTGTCAGAAATTGCTTTTGCTTTCGTGCTGTTTCTGTTAAATTATCAGGAAAAATTGGCGCGAGCTCAGGATGTTGTCCAACGCGTGTATAAAAAGCATCAACAAGTTTTGAAATCGTATGTTCACCGCCTAATAATTCGTAAGGGGAGTGGATTTTTTCTCTCATGTTGATAACTCCTTTGTTATAAGAAATATACGTCTTAACTCTTTGGTGTTTTTTACTTTCCTTAATTTTAGCAGTGTCATTTCGTTAACTCAAACTATCCGCTTACTTCTTCTACTGGAAAAGAGATAAAGTGGAATTTTACATAAGAAAAGTCTATGTTGCTGTGGCGAATCACTAATTATGAGAAACAAAGGAATACTTTCACAAACGTTTCCTTCTATTTATATAGTGTAACCTCGACAAACTATAGCCATTCCACGTTCGAGTGGCCAATGCTTTGGCTCTTTTACACAAGATAAGAAGACATAATTTTATTTACATATTTTTGCGTTTCTTGAAAAGGAGGTACTCCGCCGTATTTATCGACATTACCTGGTCCAGCATTATAGGCCGCCAACGCTAATTTCACATTTCCGTTGTATTTATCTAACATTTGCCGAAGATATTTGGCTCCGCCAAATACATTTTGCTTGGAGTCGTACGGATCTCCTACACCAAGAGCTTTAGCCGTTGCTGGCATTAGCTGCATAAGCCCAGCCGCTCCTACAGAACTTTTGGCAGATGGATTAAAGTTTGATTCTTGTTTAATAACAGAACGAATAAGTTTAGGATCCAGCTGGTAGCGTGCAGCTGCTTCTGTGATTATTGTTTGTACATCCTGAGAACTGGACTTTGCGGTTTCGTTTTTTTGTGCTGGTAAAGCAGCATTTGAAGCCGCTGTCTTACCTGAGGAAGAAACAGATGGCTCGGACTGGATTTGAACCGCCGTAGATGGAAACATCTGCGCTGCCTTCAAGTAAAGATTAGTACTCATTTGAGGCTCTTGATTGACGTAGTCTTGAAAAAGCTGAGCAAATACAGAGAGTAAAGTTGTACCAAGCATCACGTTAGCTGTTGGCAGCTGGTTGTTAACTGAAAATGGCTGAGTGCCAGGAATTTGAACGGAAGACATGTAATTGTTAATATTCATGCTCATGAATTTATTCTCCATCCATTAACGTATACTTTCGCTTGTAAAACCGGCGAATTTTGTTTTCCGTTGGTTTCTTTTTAATATCAAGCTCCGCAAGTAATTGCTCAAAATATTTGGCTCCTTCATTGGCATCGGTTACTTCGTATTCAAGTTCATAATCCTCAGCACCTAGATAAAAGCTATGATCGAGTACAAGTAACCCGTTTTTATATGGAATTTCTGCTCGACTTGTACGCAAAGTGCCAAAATAAGTTAGCGCATGGCTCTTGACTTGTAAATCATTAATAAGCTGTTGAATTGTTGGCGGAATCTTGGCGCTGCCATCTAGCAATTCTTTAGCTTGTTCATTTGTTAATGCTTCATGTGTTTCTAAAAGACCCTCTTGATGAGGCTGTTTGAGCGTGAGAACGAACTTATCTTTTTTGCTTCGAATTCGCAGAGCAGCCCCGCAGTCTTTTAATGAGAAAGCAGGTGTATCAAAATAGTGGTTTTCTTGAGAAACAAACTGATCTTCAGTTAATTGAAAGTGTGAGCGGAGACGATCAAACTCTTCTTTCGTTACTATATTTTTAAATTCAATTTCAATTTCTTGTTTCAATGAAATCATCCTTTTAATTTAGGTCTTTTGGTAAGTCACTTTCCATCTTAATTTATCACACTTTTTGAGACAGTAAAACTACATTTCCTAACAGGAATATCCATATGGGGAACTTGGAAAATGAAGAAATACGGATTGTTTAGGTTTTACCTTTATTAAACGTTCCTGGAATGTGTTAAAATAGTAACGAATTGTATAGTTGGAAGGAGTTTATTTATGCACAATCGAATTGACATCACTACCTGTGTGATGAAATCAAATGAATTACATTTAAAAGCAGACCCTATTGAGACGGAAATTGAACAATTGGAAGATACAAAACAAATGCTTGTTGACTCAGATAACATGTCATTTGTATATGTTGTAGATATTAATGATCAATTTATGTATGTTGGCCTTAGTGATAATATTTGGGCAAATTTAAAGCACGTCTTACATAAAGATATGAAAGTATTTTTAGAAATTAATAAGGAAGTAATTGAGCTATCAGCCGTTAAAGAAGAGCTATCTTATCTCATCAGTAACATCGAAGGAAATGTGAATTATGGAGACGAGATGGTAGCAAGAGTAGAGGAAGTTTTTTTAGATAAAGAAAATAAGTAATAGAGAGAAAAAAGGGGGGTGTTATTAATGATCAGGCATTGGGATTTATTTTTAGCACCGTATAAACAAGCCGTTGAAGAACTTAAGGTGAAATTAAAAGGAATTCGTTCACAGTATGATATGAAGTCTACGCATTCACCTATTGAATTCGTGACGGGACGAGTAAAGCCTATCGCCAGTATTTTGGATAAAGCAACTCGAAAAGGAATTTCTCTCGATCGCTTAGAGGAAGAGATGCAGGACATTGCGGGACTCCGTATGATGTGTCAATTTACGGACGATATTAAAGCGGTCGTAGAGCTCCTTCGTCAGCGCACAGACTTTGAATTGATTGAAGAAAGAGATTATATTCTTCATAAAAAAGAAAGCGGCTATCGTTCATATCATGTGGTCGTATGTTATCCTGTTCAGACAATTAAAGGTGAAAAGAAAATTTTAGTGGAAATTCAAATTCGTACACTGGCTATGAATTTTTGGGCTACAATTGAGCATTCTTTAAATTATAAGTACAGCGGGAAATTTCCTGAGAATATCAAAAAGCGACTTCAGCGTGCTTCTGAAGCGGCTACTCAGCTCGATGAAGAAATGTCTCAAATACGAGGTGAGATTCAAGAAGCTCAGGCTATTTTCTCACGAAAAAAAGAATCGGCGGAAGAATCTTAGGTATGACTCAGCAACAGCTTTGTACATTGGATGGATAGGGGGAGAGAATTAGGTGGAGAAAATAAAATTTGCTATTACATCAAAAGGCAACCAAATATCAAATACGCTTATGCAAAAAATGAAAACGTATTTATTAGATTTTCATTTAGAATATGATGAAAACCAGCCTGATATTGTAGTGTCAGTAGGAGGGGATGGAACGCTTCTCTATGCGTTTCACCGCTATCGAAACCGACTTGACAAGACGGCTTTTATTGGGGTTCATACCGGCCATTTAGGCTTTTACGCAGATTGGACACCTGATGAGATTGAGAAGCTGGTGATTGCTATTGCAAAGACACCCTATCAGACTGTAGAGTATCCACTGCTCGAAGTGATTATTCGCTACACAAACGGTGGACGCGAAGCTCAATACTTAGCTCTGAATGAATGTACGGTAAAAAGTGTAGAAGGTTCTTTAGTAATGGATGTGGAAATTAAAGGGCAGCGATTTGAGACCTTCCGAGGAGACGGTCTTTGCGTATCCACGCCCTCGGGAAGTACAGCTTATAACAAATCCCTTGGAGGCGCGATTTTACATCCTTCGCTTCAAGCTATTCAAATTGCTGAAATGGCTTCTATTAACAATCGAGTGTTCCGTACGATAGGTTCTCCATTGGTTCTTCCTGGACATCATACAGCGCTGTTAAAGCCTGTTAACGACGCAGACTTTCAAATTACCATTGATCATTTAACTCTTTTACATAAAGATGTAAAGTCGATTCAATTTCGGGTAGCAAGCGAAAAAATTCGATTTGCTCGCTTTCGTGCGTTTCCTTTCTGGCAGCGTGTCAGAGACTCTTTTGTATGTGATGATTAAAGGCAGGGAAGAGAATGAAACAAGTTTTTACGTTGAGTTGGACCGTAGATCATTCTTTCGAGGGTGTAGCGGTTCGTGAATTTTTAAAAAAACATGATATTTCCAAAGCTTCTCTGACGGACATTAAGTTTAGAGGAGGAGCAATTGAAGTAAATGGAAAGCATGCAACTGTTCGATATATTTTGCAAAAAGGTGACGAAATCAAGGTGGCGTTTCCACCAGAAAAAGCAAGTGAAAGCCTTCTTCCTAAAGCTATACCTTTGGATATTATATACGAAGATGAGTATATTTTAGTTTTGAATAAGCAGCCAAACATGCCAAGTATACCTTCTCGAGAACATCTAACGTGGTCACTAAGTAATGCTGTGCTCTATTATTATGAGGAAAATAACATTAACTCGACTGTTCATCTTGTAAATAGGTTGGACCGAGACACATCTGGACTGCTTATTGTCGCTAAGCATAGGCACGTTCATTACTTATTCTCTAAAGCACAAAAAGAACATGAAATTAAACGCGTGTACCGAGCTTTTGTTCATGGTAAGCTTGTTGGCAAAGAAACGATAGAGGCTCCGATTGGCCGAAAAGAGTCAAGTATCATCGAACGAGAAGTAAGAGAAGATGGGCAATTTGCTATTACACACTACACGGCGCTTCGTCAGTATTCTTCTTTTACAGAAGTTGCTCTTTCGCTTGAGACAGGGAGAACTCACCAAATTCGTGTTCATATGGCTTATAAAGGATATCCACTGCTTGGAGATACCTTATATGGCGGAACGAATCATCTTATTTCTCGTCAAGCTCTTCACAGCTATGAGCTCACTTTTTTTCATCCTTTTTTACAAAAAACTTTGTCTTTTACAGCACCTTTGCCGCCAGATATGCAGAAACTTCAAATCGTAAAAGAAAGTCGCTTTTTTTAATGAAAAGCGACTTTCTTTTTACACGAAGTGATTAAATTTTTCCTCTACATGAGGCATAGATGAAGGCACCGATATAATATTTCCTTCAGGATACTGAAACGCCGTTAAAGCCCCTCCAAAAACTGCGCCTGTATCAATATTAATGGTATTATGAATTTTTCTGGCTTTTACTACAGGTGTATGTCCATACACGATAAAAGGTTTTCCGTTATAATGGTTGGCCCAATCCCGTCGGACAGGCATGCCATTTGGATGTTTTTCACCCGTAATGTCTCCGTATAGCACAAAGGTTTTTACTTTTTTATCCGTTCTGCCAATGTATTCAGCTTTAAGACCGGCGTGAGCAATAATTAATTGGTTTTGATCAAGCTGCACATATAGAGGTGATTGTTCATAAAGCTCAATGAACTTTTTTTTAATGAATTTTTGTTCTCTGGAAGGTAAAGCTTCGTACTCAGCAACTGTCGTTTCTAACCCATGAGTAATTTGCACTTTGTTACCGCAAAAGAAGCGATATAGCTTATTGCAGTGATTGCCTGGACAGTAGTAAGCTTGCTGGTGCTTTATTACAAGTGACCATACGAGTTCAATTACTTTTAGTGAATGAGGTCCTCGGTCTGTTAAATCACCTACAAATCCAAGGCGCCGTCCGTCAGAGTGGACAGGAATCCCATTTTGCCACTCATACCCAAGTTTTTCTGTTAACGCTTTTAATTCATCATAGCACCCATGGATATCACCTATTATATCTACTTTCATCTTTTATCCACATCCTTAAAAGGTTTTTCCTTTGACGATATAAAATTACCCTTATATGGAGCAAACTATGTGTAGAACTTATATATTATTGGGAAAAGAGTAAAGAGCTGTGAGTTGAAAAAAAACAAAATTCATCATAAAGTTAAATGAGTTTTGTACGACAGGGAGGTTGAAGACATGACAGATTCAATTGAAAAAGAAGAAAAAGCATGGTTCGCCGAACATTTATTATCACTTTTAGAAAAAAATGAAATCGATGCATTTCGTGAAGAATTTTTACATATGCATACGTATGACCAAGCTCAATTTTTTGAAGAATTAGATGAGCCTTCTAGATTTGCGCTGTACGAGATGTTATCTCCGGAAGAAATGGCGGATATCTTTGAAAATGTAGAGATACGAGAAGAAGATTATCAAGAAATTCTCTCAGAAATGCATCCCAATTTTGCAGCAGACATGCTGTCGGAAATGTCGGCGGATGATGCCGTTGATGTATTAAATGAATTGGATAAAGAACAAGTGGCGAGCTATTTAACAATTATGGATGAAGAAGCAGCCGATGAAATTAAAGAGCTGCTTCATTACGAGGAATATACCGCTGGAAGTATTATGACGACTGAGTTTGTGGCCATTCGTGAAAATCAAACCGTACATTCAGCTATGCACATTCTACGCAGGGAAGCTCCAGAAGCGGAAACGATTTATTACGTATTTGTTATTGATGAACAAAAGCATCTAGCAGGTGTTATTTCTCTTCGTGATTTAATTATAGCAGATGAAGATACGATGATAAGCGAAGTTATGAATGAACGAGTCGTATCCGTGTCAGTAGCAGAAGACCAAGAAGAAGTTGCGCGTATTATGCGCGATTACAACTTTCTTGCGCTTCCAGTTGTTGATTTTCAGCAGCATCTTCTCGGGATTATTACGGTTGATGATGTGATGGATGTTCTTGATGAAGAGGCATCGGATGACTATTCTAAATTAGCCGGTATTAGTGATGTAGATGATACGATTGACCACAATCCTTTAGTAGCGGCCAAAAAGAGGCTGCCTTGGCTTATCATTTTGCTGTTTTTAGGAATGATGACAGCGAGCTTAATTGGACGTTTTGAAGATACGTTGAATCAAGTAGCTATTTTAGCTGTATTTATACCTTTGATTGGCGGTATGGCTGGTAATACAGGAACACAAGCACTAGCCGTTGCGGTTCGCGGACTGGCGACGGGAGAAATCGAAGAAGAAAGCAAATTTAAGCTGTTAATCCGAGAAGCAGCTACCGGAATGATTACGGGCGCATCATGTGGACTTTTAGTTGTATTAATTGTTTATATTTGGCAAGGAGATCTGATTTTAGGCGCTTTGGTAGGCGTCTCTGTATTTTCAACATTAATTGTGGCTACACTAGCAGGAGCGTTTATCCCGCTTCTCATGCACAGGTTCAAAATTGACCCTGCAGTCGCATCAGGGCCATTTATTACAACCATCAATGATCTTATCAGTATTTTAATTTACTTCGGTCTAGCGACAACATTTATGAGTTATTTAAAATAATGAAGGGACTTTAGAATTCGACATGAGTAATCATGTCGGATTTTCATTATCAGTTCATATAGTTGACAGAGAACCTTCAAGCTTTTATGATTAACCTTTAATTTTGAATACTAACGTCTTCGTTTTATAAATAGCGAAGGTAAAAGGAGGGGAATCTAATGGAACAGCACGCGTCCTTTACATCACTTGTTATCGTCATTAGTTTGGCCTTTTTAACGCCTATACTGTTGCATCGGTTTAAACTCAACATTATACCTGTAGTCGTAGCTGAAATTATTATGGGATTAATTATAGGGAAAAGTGGTTTTGACCTTGTGGAGCAGGATATGTGGCTTGAAACACTTTCCACTTTAGGCTTTATCTTTTTGATGTTTTTAAGTGGTTTAGAAATTGATTTTTCTGCTTTTGCTGGAGGAAATTCAAAAGACAAAAAGGCATCAGGAGCGAAGGTGCCAAATGCTTTTTCCGTTTCTATATTAGTGTTTGCAGCTATCTTTGCGGTTTCACTATTTTTGTCCTATGTTTTTGTATGGACCGGTTTTATTGATAATGCCTTTTTGATGACGCTTATTATTTCTACCATTTCACTAGGAGTAGTAGTGCCGACCTTAAAAGATGCACAGATTATGAAAAAGCCGATTGGACAAACCATTTTATTGATTGCGGTTATTGCGGACTTAGTCACGATGATTTTACTAGCCGTATTTGCTTCTGTCTATGATAAATCAGGAAATAGCAATACATGGTTGATTTTAATTTTGTTTGGAGTAGGAGTGATTTTATACTTCATAGGGAAGCAGTTTAAAAACCGATCGTTTCTTGAGACAATGTCTAAAGGTACAATTCAAATCGACACGCGCGCCGTATTTGCACTCATTATTATTCTGGTGGGTCTTTCGGAGTCAATTGGCGTTGAGAACATTTTAGGCGCTTTTTTAGCGGGGGCACTCGTTTCTCTTCTTGCGCCTAACAAAAACTTAGTTCATAAATTAGATTCGTTTGGCTATGGATTTTTAATTCCTATCTTTTTTGTGATGGTAGGAGTGAAGCTTGACGTTTGGTCATTGTTCAGTGATAAAAAAGTGCTGATTTTAATGCCTTTATTATTCATTGCATTATTAATATCCAAGCTAGTCCCAGCGTTAATCTTAAGAAAATGGTATGATATGAAAACTGTTTTGGCATCGGGTTTTCTTTTAACATCGACTTTATCACTCGTTATTGCGGCAGCAACGGTTGGTGAAAATATTGGTGTTATTGATTCACAAATGTCCGGTGCGCTGATTTTGGTGGCGATTATTACATGTATTATTACACCTATTATCTTTAGAAAGCTGTTTCCAAAGCCAGAAATCAGTGACAGAAAGCTGAAGGTTAATATGCTTGGTGCAAATCAATTTACACTCCCGGTTATTCGAGAAATGGATCTTGATTTATATGATGTGACGATCTATCACCCTACTCAGGACAAGATCGAAAACCGTACGTCTGATTCTATTTTTAATATCGTCGACATCGATGGGTACAGTAAAGAAACGTTAAAGCGTACGGGGATTTTAGATGCGGATGTATTAGTTGTAACAACAGGGGAAGAAGAGAGAAATAGCGACATTGCTCTATTTGCAAAAGAATATGGTACAGAACGGGTTATTGCCCGCGTAGAAAGTCCTGTATTAGACGAAAAGATGAAAGAAAATAACATTGAAGTTTTTTCTGTGCTGTTATCTACAACTGCATTGCTAAAAGCATTAATCGAATCGCCAAATATTCTAAATATCTTAACGAATCAAGAAACAGCACTTTATCAAATCAATATGCGTAATCCTAAATACGAGGGGGTAGAGCTTCGTAAGTTCCCATTTACAGGAGATGTGATTTTTGTTCGAATCTTTAGGGGCAAAGATTCCATTGTACCTCATGGCGATACAGAGCTTGAATTTGATGATCGTTTGATTGTCACAGGGTCTCGTTCGTATGTGAATGAACTGCGTATGCTTCTTGAGTATAAAATTAGATAAAGACATTTAGGTAGTAGGTTTAATTCTTTACCTTATTGAATGAGAGAAAGAGGCTGTTACAAAAGTATTTTAGCCCAAGTGAAAGACGAACCACTGATCAACATGTTTGATTAGTGGTTCGTTTTTTTTGTTATGGTGAACGTAGGTTTCGTCTGTTTAGTTCCTTATAGAGTTGATCCGAGGGCAAGGCGAAGACTCCAGCGGAAAGCGAAGTCTTGCATGGAGATCAACTGTGGTGTAACAATCGGTTCAGCTCGTGTACCTCATTTGTACGTCTTTAGATTGAATTAATTTCGTTATGTTTCAACCTTTTTTATTGTGTTTTCTCAAATGCTGGATACAAAAGTACAGTGCTGATTTTGTTTCCAAAAGAGCTGCGGCAAAAAAATAAACAAGTTTTTCCGTGTGCAAGCATACATTTTTAAAAGAACGATAACAAGCAATTGGAGGTATGCTTCATGACTAACTCAAAATCTAAGTCAGAAGAAAACGAGCCGCTAATGTACATTGTCCAGCCAAACGCTACGCAAAATCAGCGTTCTATGCAATATTATTTCAGTTCAAAACAGGAAGACAATAAAGGAATAGAGAAAGATCCTGTGTTAAAAGAAGAGCCCAGCTTTTCTTCCATTCAAGAAGTCAAAGAGCCTGACGTAGAAAAAGTGGAAGAGATTAAGCAAGAAAAAGAGGAAGAGCGTTCAATTGTTCCCGTGGATATACCGCAATCAGAGACTAAAAAGCCAAATAAAATGTTTCAGTCTATGACGATTAAAGAAAAAGTTGAATTTCTATGCAGCTTCCCGCCTCATATGTCTCAGCCAATTTGTGAAATTACGTGCCAAAATCAAAAATATATAGGAACAATTCTAGAGTTAAAAGAAGGAAGTTTATATGTAAGCGTTCCTCCTAATAAAGAAAAAACAGTATTGACCTTTAATGATATTCAAACCATATCTATCGTTAAAATTTAAGTAATTTTAAAAGCTAACAGTGAAAAAGCACGTTAGCTTTTATTTTCATAAGTTTGTGAATGTACGGAGGAATGAAGATGACATGGATTTATCTAACGCTATTTATCTTTGCAACGTTTCGACTTACTCGTCTAATTGTTTTTGATAAAATTACGGCTTTTATTCGGAAGCCGTTTCACAAAATTGTAGAAGATCAAGATGAACAAGGAAATACGGTAACGTACCTGGAGATAAAAGGGAAGGGGCTGCAAAGGTGGATTGGAGAACTGCTCAGCTGCTATTGGTGTACAGGCATATGGTGTGCGGTAGGAATTTATTTTAGTTATGTAGCGGTCCCGCACATTGCTATTCCTATTATTACGATCTTAGCTATTGCAGGGTGTGCAGGAATTATAGAATCTTTTATGAAATAAATGGACGAGTTAAAAGACATATTGATCGTCAATATGTCTTTTAATGATTAAGGGAAATTTAGCACAACTTTATTTAAAAAAGGAATACCTTCCTGCCACTCTTCACTATAGAAAAAGCCTTCTAGAATAAACGAAGTCGTATCAGTGGAGAGAGGAATGACTACTTGAAAAGAGTCAAATAGTAATTTGCCTTTGGGCTTTAATACTGTTTGCTTAATGGGTTTAATCCAATATTCACCGTCATTTTGAATTTTTTCGTTCCATTTCGGATGAGCGTAGCGCCATTCTAAAGAAGAAGAGGGGATACTAGAAGCTTCAATATCTTTTTCATCAATGATCTTCCCGCTTAACATAGCAGAAGCAGTAGGCTTCATTTTTAAGCAAAGTGTTGGAGAGTATAAAGTACTGCTCGTTTGATTTTGAATAATTACGTTGCCGAACATCATCAGCTCGCTTTCATCTTGTTCTGGCAGCAGTATGGAATGTTGGAAGAAACAGAGGATATCGCTTTTTTCGAACCTTTCTATGGGTTTTTCTACAATCTTTTCAATTACTTTCTCCACGATTTTTTCTTCAATAACGGGCTGTTTCCTTGAAGCTTTTTCTCGAAACGCTTCGGCAATAATTTTTTGTTCGGAAAGCTCGTTTCTCAGTAGATCCAGTTCTTTTTCTAATTCTTCAATTTCTACTTCTTTTTCAGATGTAGAAAGCGTTTCAGCGTGTTTCTTTTTCCAAAACGATGTATTTTCTTTTTCTCGCTCTAAAGCTCGTTCATAGCTTTTTAGTTGGTTTTGTACGTGCCGAATTTCCGATTTATAGTGAATGAGCTTTTGTTTTAATTGAGTTAAATCATCTTTAGGGGAAGGGGAGTTACGACTCATCTAGTAGTCTCCTTTCCTGCTGAGCTATGAATTAATTTTGTAAACCTAAGCTGCCCACAGCAGTTTTATTTATATGTATGCACAAAGCTTGTAAACGATGAAAAAAGAGGAGAAATATTCTCCTCTGGCTTTTTGTCTTGTTAATCAAAGTCGTGATGGTCGAAGCCTGACTCTACATCGTCTCCATCAAAATCATCGTGATGTGGTCTTCCAGGGAAAATAGCATCACATTGAGGTGGATATTCAATAGGTGAGCAGCTGCTTGTAGAAATGATTTCAGGGCGAGGGTAGCAGAAGCTTCCTTCTACTTCAACTTTAACATCTTTTTCAATTTGAACACTTAGGCATAACATAAGATCAAAGCTTAATTGCTGTAAGTGACAATCTGATAATCTGAGAGAACCGTCAGTTCCTTCAAAAGATTCAAGGTGGACAACAGGTTCTGTTCCTTCCGGGGCGCATAAATAGAATGTTTGATGTATTTTCCAAGGAATAACGCTAGATTCAACCTCATCGTGTTTGTGATGTCCATTCAATTCAATTAACTTAACTCGGTAAAAGCCGCTAATTGATAATTTTACTTCATGAAGAACAACAACTTCTCCATCTGGTAACACAATTTTTTTAGGTCTGCGACCACCGTGCGGCACAAGCTCAATCACGTTATCAAGTGCGTCTTCATCTGAAGGATCTACAGGGTGACCTTCACTATCTGTTAAAACAATTTCCACTTCTACGTCATGGCCTAAATCTTTAAGTGCTTCTTCTTCAAATAATGAAGTGTCGTTCGTAAAGATTTGTGGTAAAACAACTTGACGTCTAACCCAGTCGTACACTTTAGGTACGCGGATACATAATGATTCAAAAAGTTCTGCCATTTTTAAACCTCCTAATTGTAATTGTCCTTCCTTTACGCTTTTCGTTACTAGGTATCGGACTACTATAGTGTATGAATGACCTGCTTTTATGTTCCTTAGTAAAAGCGGAATTTATCGGAATAAATCCTAGTTGGAGCGAGCATAAAAAATGAAGGAAATAATAAACTCAATTACAGCATATTCATGTTAATAAAAAGTGTTATTCATCTTTAACTGATTTTTTAGAAGCTGTGGGTTATTTATAATGGAGGAGTGAAGGGCATGAGCGAGGAAAAAACAAAACAATATATTGCTTCATTGAAGTCGGAGTTGGCTTTTTATAAAGAAGAATATCAAAAATTCAAGCACCAAGAATTTGAATATGAAGATATTAAGGAAGAGTTATTGGAATTACAGCAAAAGCATGAAGAAGAAAAAAAGAAGCTAGAGGAAAAAATAGATTGGCTTAAAGCATGCGTCAATGAACAAAAATCAAAAACCGAACATTCCATTGTACAGTACAATCATCAAGCTCAAGGGACAATTCAAGAACTGCAAAATCGGCTGCGTGAAGTGACAGAGCAAAAGGGAGGAGAAAGACCGAGAGTGAGGAAACCAAAAAACAGCACGGATTTATTTTTGTCCCTGCAGCGCAAAATGGACAAATAAGATAGAACGTCTTTCTTTAGTCCTGAATATAATGTTATAGATAGGATGCTGTGAAAAGGAGGGAAACATGATGTATTATCATTATAATTATAATCCTAATCAATACCCTCAGCCCCTGCCTTATCATCCACAACCAATGACAAAACAATCGGTGAAGAAAGGGCATGCTATTCCTAAGCCAGTCCAGTACCCTTCTCCAAAACAAGGTGGTTGCGGCTGCGGTTCAAAGTTACCAAAGCGATAAGCAATAGAAGCATTGTCACTCGGACAATGCTTTTTTACATGGAGTGGAGAGAGGTGTAGAGATGCCAGATTTTTTCGATGAATTTGAACGGTTTTTTGAACAGCATATGATGGGAGAACATCGAAAGAGAATGAAAGAAGTAGAAAAAGCAGAAAATCAGATGGAACAGCAAGAGAGGAAACTGCAGCAAAATGTAAAAAGACTTGATGAGCAAGATGCTGAAGATCCGTTTGGACAATGAAATTTAATGTACACAGTTGAAAAGCCCATACAAAATCATATTAGTGAACATACAGTATAGAGAGTAAAACAGAGGGGGTGTAATATTATGGGCTGCGGATTTGGCTACGGTAGTTGTGGTTACGGTGGTGGCTACGGCGGTGGTTTTGCGTTAATCGTTGTATTATTCATTCTATTAATTATTGTTGGTTGTGTTTGTTTTTACAATTAATCCCTTCTATGAATAAGGCACCGAAAAGTGCGGGTGAAGTTTCACTCGCATTTTATTTTTTTATTAAATGTAAAGGGCACCATCTAGGCACATGGTGCATACGATGAAGTATAAATAAAGGAGGTCATGCAAAATGGATAATAATATGTTTAAAAATATAGAAAAGAAAACAGGCGTTAATATGAAGGATATTTTTGAACTTGCGAATTCTGTACAAAATGCTAACTTTAAAGATGAGCAAACGGTACGTAATATTGTGAAGCGAGTAGCACAAATTGCGAATAAGCCAATTTCAAAACAAAAAGAGGAACAAATTGTTAAGGCGATTGCAAACAATAATCAATCCATTGATTTTGCGACCATCGCTAAAATGCTAAATGAGAAAAAATAATTTAATGTTTTTATATAAAGCCCTGACGTGTCAGGGCTTTTTTCCATTTATGCAATTTCATTTTTTTGAAATGCGTTAGAATCAAGATCAAACAGTTCCGGATGCTGTGCTAAGTAATTAATTTCTTTAATACGATGAGCGATAGGGGGGTGAGTTGAAGTAGCTTGATTCAACCACATAAAAAAACCTTTTTCCTGTGAGTGCGTATGAACAAATTCCTCCTGATTTACTTTTTTATTTAGGCAATGACCAACCGCAAGTATAGTGAGTGCTTGAGTGGCAGCTTTGGCATTACCAATCGCAACGGAAGCTATGCGATCACACGTATATTCACAGGCCCTAGAGTAAGCTTTTCCTAAAAAAGGAATCCAAAGAGCAGGTAGAATAAGTGAGTGGTAGAATGTATGCTTACGTTTAATATGAACTAATTCATGGGCAATAATAAAAGAAAGTTCTTTTTCTTGATTATCTTCAATCATTTCAACAATGTCGGAGTATAAAACGACAAAGTGACGTCCAAAAAAGCGTGTAGCAAACGCGTTTAACAAGCCGCCTGATTGAACAATATAAATATCGGGCAGCTCTAAATCCAGCTCTGAAGATAACTGTTTTGCCTGCTGATAAGTGTGCGGGAACTGCTTCTCTGTCAATCTAACCCCATCATTGCGAATTTGAGCAATAGAGAAACCGTGGAGTATAAATGTAATTAAAAAACCGATTACAAGGTAGATAATACCAACGAGCGAAATAATTAAAAACAAATAGGTTAATAAGCTGATAACCATACACAGAATGAAAAAAATCTTTTCATTTTCATGAATAAGCTTTGCGTTCAATAATGGAACCTCCTAAAATATAGTAGTACAGTACATAACGTAGTGTAACGCATCTATGTATGAATATCTACCTCTTAGTGGAATATTTGGTTAATAATAGATGTTGAGACGTAACGAAATCAATCCAACCAACAGCTAGAAGCAACTAAACATATTAAATCTACATTCACATGACAATAAAAAATACGAACCGTCAATCAATAATTCTGATTAACAGTTCGTACTTCAATTTAACTAAAATACTTTTATCCCAGCCTCTTTTTACTTTATACTTTTTTTATAAAAGACTTCAGGAACCTTGAAGGATAAGCGGTTTTACCTCTTCTAGTTTGAGGAACAGATAAATAAAGTGAATTCTGTGCACGCGTCATTGCTACATATAAAAGACGGCGTTCTTCTTGAAGCGGCACATCATCTCCGCCTCGATAAGCTTCGAGTGCATAATCATGAGGCAATCCTCCGTCTACGCTGCTCAGTACGTATACATGCTTATATTCAAGACCCTTTGCTCGGTGAATAGTGGTTAGCTGAATACTTTCATTAAATTGCTTGCTTAAAGCTTTCATCTCTGTGTTCATGGCAATCATATGATCCACATGCTCTAACAGTTCAGGTACGGTTTTGAATTTACGTGCTACAACTTTTAAATCCCGTACGTCATCCGAACCTTTTTCCATCATATTTCCTTCATTTCCGCGTTTTTTGACAAAATCATCGAATCCCATATCTTTAGAAATCGTTTCAAGTGCCAAAGAAGGAGACATTGATTTTAGCGACTTGAATAAAGGAATTACTTTCTTGAGCTTTTTTTGCTGAAACGGTTTTAAATCTTGAAGATATTCAAGCGCATCAATAAATGTACCATCATGAAGAATACTTGCTGCTTTTAAGTCGTTGACTGCTGTTTTCTTTAAAAAGAGTGCGTTTACTAAATCTTGAAGCGAACTTGCGTCATTTGGATTCACGCTTAAACGTAGAAATGAAAGTAAACTTCGAACCATTCGCCTTTTATAAAACGAATCCGCATCTTGTTCGATTGAAAATGGCAGGTTTGACTGCGATAAACGTTCAAAGATGGCGCGTGAAGAAGCGTGAGTTCGGTACAAGACCGCGAAGTCAGTTGGAGAAGCCCCTTGCTTAATCTTTTCTTTCATATCCGTTACAATCATTGTTGCTTCTTCTTCTTCGTCATATGGAAAGAAGAAGGTAGGTCGCAACTCATTATCAAACTGGGCAGCCATTTCTTTTTGTCGGCGCGCTGTATTTCGTGCAATGACTTTATTAGCGGAAGAAACGATGGCGTGAGCTGAACGATAATTTTGGTTTAACGTAATAACAGTTGTATTAGCAAAATCTTTTTCGAAATTTAAAATGAACGAAGGGTCGCTTCCGCGGAAAGCGTAAATTGATTGATCATCATCTCCTACGACACATAAGTTTTTAGAGTCTTCACTTAGCATTTTCATAATTTTATATTGAACTTTATTGATATCTTGAAATTCGTCAATTAAAAAATAGCGAAACCTTTTTTGATAACGAGTTAGTAAATCGGGATTTTGTTTTAGCATTTCATAACATCCATACAGCATGTCATCAAAATCGAATAGCTGTTTTTGCTTTTTGACTTCTTCATAGCGACGATATAAAAAGTGCACATCTTGTTCCCATTTGTCTTTTGGGCGAACATCTTTCACGCCAACAAGCGTGTTTTTCCAATAGCCGATTTGCTGAAGAGCCTGATCAAACGGGAAATCTTTTTCATCCACGTGGAGCTCTCTTGCTGCTTCTTTCACGATCTGTTCTTTTTGCCAATCCCATTTTAGCAGGCGATCCATTTGCCACGCTTGAGGATTGTGATGAACAATCATACGTAAGAAAATGCTGTGAAAAGTTCCAACTAGCATTTGACGAAGATGTAAGCCGGACATCTTTGGATATGTAGCCAATCGTTCTTTCATTTCTTTAGCTGATTTAGCCGTGAAAGTCACCAGCATAATAGATTTTGGATCAATTTGTTTTTCTTGTATCATATATGCGGTGCGCGCTGTTAATACACGCGTTTTTCCGCTTCCTGCACCGGCTAGAATAAGGAGCGGTCCTTCTGAATGTGTAACAGCTTTCCATTGGTTCGAATCTAATTCAATACCGCTCTCTTTAAATTCATTTAAATAAGGAGAGTCAGAGTGTTTAGGAACAGCTGGTTTTAAGCGAAAAGCAGGAACACTTGAAAAAGGTGCGGAAGACCTCCATGTCGCTTTCTCTTTTACAGTTGAACTTTTCTCACCGATAGCTCGTCCTTTAGGAATACGAAATCCATTGGTTTCTCTGTATTCAGCCGGATTTTCTTTTATTTGTTGTACAGCTGTTGTTTCTGATAGTGTGTCTGAACACTCTTCTCTTTCATGAGGAACTTGAGCATGATAAAAGTAAGGAGAATGCTCAATCCCCAGATATAATTTAACTGATTCTCCGCAGTGAGCACACGTCATTTCTCCTCGGAGACTAGCTTCATATAAATATTGAAATCGGTCTCTAGCCGTTATAGAAAGATTAAGTATCTGATTTTGATAAAGTGCACGTTGCAAAAAACATGGCCTCCTTTTTAAAACATGAACAATCAATAGTAAATAAGAGGGAGTTAAAGCAAGAAGCCGCTCTCGTTCTACATCGATATAGATGTGTGTATACGCACAGTTTTTGTTTTATAGTCAAAGTCTATCATATCAAAATCACCTTTTTTTAAAAAGAGCACGGATATTTTTGGAGGGATAGGATGTGAAAAAGGGTATATATTGAATAAGACCTCACATATGTTCAAAAAAGGCGGTATAGATACAAGGGGTCATCTGTTTTGAACAAGTCTAAAGTAGAGGGTTTAAGTGACCTGTTTCAATGTCGATACTTCTTGAGAAAAATACTGAGGTCTGGAAGTAGAATGTATCTTGAAAAAGAGGAGGGTTCATATGGGATATATACTGCCCGTCACGCCTTATCAATCTATTCAATATGCAAATCGCCTTCAAAAAAATAATGCTTCTTTTTCAAATCGTATTTGGCCTATTGAGAAAAAAAGCTTTGACGAAGAGTTTCAATCGCGTTCTCACTCACTGGAATTGACGCCAAGTTCAGTACAAAAGCGAAAAAAGCTTCAAGCAGCAGAGCGTGTATACAGCAAGCTGACAAATAAGGGCCTAGTGATTAATACACGGGTATAATAGAAAAAATCGTGAACGCAGCAGAATAAATGCGCTCACGATTTTTTCACAAAGTAATGAACAAGTAAAAAAACACCTTAGTAAGATTCAATAAAAAGTGTACGGCCCTGCTGCCATTCAGCATAAAGCACCTGTTTATAATCGGTAAATCCCTGTTTTTTCAACTGTGTCTTTAGCCAGTCTTCATCAAAGCCTGACTGAATTAAGTTTTTCAAAAGCAAACGTCCATCACTGACGAAGGCGATAGATAAAACAGGTTCAGAAGGAGGAAGCTGCAGATCGCTTCTTGTTGGCTTAGCATAATCAGATTTTGGCAATACGCTTAGTGATCCATCTGTTTCTAAAATCGCATATTCAACTTCACGAATGGAAAATATGTCTTTTGAACGCAACATATGAAGAAGCTGATCGATATCTAATCGATTTTTGCTAAGTTCTTTGTACGAAATTTTCCCTTTTCGAATAATAATAGATGGCCGTCCTTCTAAAAACAAACGCAGGCGAATATTTTTTTGAGTAATAACTTCGGTGACATAAATAAGCGCTCCCCAAAAGATAACAGCAAATAAAATTTTGCCTATTCCTACTTCTGAGTCATATAACGCATTTCCTACTAACTCTCCTAATACAAGAGCAGAGATAAAATCAAAAGTGGTAAGCTGAGTGATCGTCGCTCTGCCTAAAAATTTAGTTAAAATAAACAAGCAGATAAATCCGATAAAGAGTTCTAGTGCAATTCCGATAAGTTCATCCATATTTTCACCTAATTCACATGATTAGGTATTAGTATAAGCAAAGCAAAGGTTCTTATCCTTTAAAAAAGCAAAAACACCAGGTTCAATTCCTAGTGTTTTTTACTTAGTTTCTTTACCATCTCTACATGTGGAATTCCAGCATCCATAAACTCACCCGAAACCGTTACGTAGCCTAGCTTTTTATAAAATCCTTCCGCATGCGTTTGAGCATGCAGCTTAATCTTTTCAATCTCATGCTCCGCTGCGAGCTCTTCTAACTTATCCATCAAAAGCTTTCCTACACCGTCTTTTCGATAAGAAGAAAGAACGCAGATTCGTTCGGCTTTTCCATAGTCCTCTACCATACGGAAGCGTCCTGCACCAATTGGTGCAGTTCCTTTATATACAACTAAATGCAAGGCTTCGGAATCGTATTCATCGATTTCTTGCTCTACATCAACCTGCTGTTCTTCTACAAATACTTTTTGACGTACGAAGTAAGCATCAGAATGATCTTGTTTGTTCGTTAGTACTTTGATGTTCACGTATCTTATCCCTTTCCAAGACGAAATGTTTCAAACACAGTCCATGTTTCATTTTCAAGCTGGTACATTAAATGAAAGCGATCTACTGTTTCTTCATGAGCGACATCTACAAGCTTCAACTGGCTATACACATCTAAGTGCTCATCATCTGAAAGGCGTTGACCAATTGTAATATGCGGAATAAATGAATACTCAGTTGGCTGTTCGAGATTGCCTTCATGCAGTCTATTGTAAAGTGACGTCAGTTCTGGCTTTTGTTCCACTTTTAAGTAAATAACGTTATTGGCTGGTGAAAATGAGCTTACTTTCGTTACATTTAATGTAAATGGATTTGTTTCTTGGGCAATTTTACGCAAGTTAGCCGCAATTTCATCAATTTGGTCTTCTGTAGCTTCAAAGACTTCTTTTAATGTAAGATGAGGCGGAATTAATGAATAGTGAGAATCATAGCGCTTTCGATAAGAATTCGCTACATCTTGCAATTTTTTAGATGGAAAAAGTACAACGCCAAATTTCATAAAAAATCCCTCCAAAGTAAGATCATAAAATATGTATAAAGCGAGCTTATTATAACAAATTTTCAAAAAATATGATATCTTTCTACTTCAACATATATTGAAGCGACCGCTTTACGTCTTTTTGCCAGTATTTCCAGGTATGATTTCCATTAAATTCTTCGTAGAAAACAGAATATCTACGCTGCTTCATTTGTTCGTGCAACAGGCGGTTAGGCTCAATAAAATTCAATATGCCGTCTTGTGTTGTTTTGACATCCGTTTCTTCCGTTCCAATAACATGATACAAATCCAGAAGTGAAGGAGAAGCAAATGAGTTGACCGTTTGTAATACAGCATCGTTCACGAAAGGAGAATGCATAATTACTTTCCCGAACGTGTGAGGATACGCAATGGCCGTCAGCAGTGAAACTGTAGCAGCAAGCGAATCACCAATTAGAACACGTGATTTTCCCATTTGATATGTAGGATATGTTTTATCCAAAAATGGCACAAGTTCATGTGCTAAAAAGCGAATGTAAGCATCTACCTGCTTTCCTTCTGGATGATACTTATCGCGTCTGTCTTCCACGCTTTTATATGGAATTCCAACAAAAATAGTACGATCGATTTCTGACTCGTTCATTAAATCATCGATTAAACGAGGTGTACGCCCGTACATAACATAATCTTTTCCGTCTTGGGCGATAAGTAGAGAATACTTATAGAGCGTAGAATAGTTTGACGGCAAATAGACTAGTAACGTAACATCTTCTTGTAGTGCGTCACTATAAAAAGAAATTTCTTCTAACTTCCGCTTACTTTCTGACATGAATAATCGACTCCTATGCATTTGAATGAAAGCGTTACCTTTATTGTAACACATTTTCTAATAACCGTTCTTTATTTTATTGTAACGAATTTTTTAGCGAATGACGAGAAAGAGGCATTCGCTAAAAAAGAGCCTGGGACATCACGAAATGAATTTCATCCAAATACGAACAATCTGGATATATAGTCTGGACAGCTTGCTCGACCGCAGTTGATTTCCGTGCAAGACTCCGCTTTCCGCAGGAGCCCTCCAATCAACTGCTAGAAGGAACGAAACAGATAAAATTTGCGTCCACTTTAACAAAAAAAACGAACCACTAATCAAACAGTTTGATTAATGATTCGTTTTTTACTTCGGCTACACTACTTTTGTCCAAGCCTCTTTTCGTTAATCTAATTTCTTCATCTTTTTAAACATATCTTTTTCTGCTTGAGTGGCTTTTTCTAGCGGCTTTTTCGTATATTCTTCTTCTTTTTCATCAATTGAAACCAATTCTGTGTCATTTTTTACATAACTTCGGATATTGCGAGCACCGAAATAGCCATTTACATCTTCTAAAATAGGCTTGTTTTCTTTTTGATCATAAAGAGTATATGAATTCTCTTCCTTAACGATAGCGTAGTGATTCCCAGCTAGAAGAGCTACGGCTTCTTTTTCGCTTTTTCCAAAAGTAGACATGAGAAACAGAACGATTAAGACGATAAAGAAAAGGGCTGTTGCGCCAATGAAAAATAATAATAAGCCTCTGCTAAATTTACTTTGTTTTTCTTCCACAGTAGACAAACCTCCTGATTAGATAATTTCATTATAGCAAGTAAATGTAATGAGCGCCTAAAGAGATATGTGACGAGTTTATGAACTCAGGCGGATGAACAAAAAAGGTTTTTAGCGCCTCTCATCGAATTTAGTATAAAGAGAGACAACAACTTGAAAAGGAGAGAGAGACATGACAGCGAAAAAAATCCCAACGAGCAAAGAAGTAGCAAAGGCAACATTTGATTTGCTGCAAGAGCGTGGCGTAACAGTTTTGGATATTGCTGAAATTGTGTATGATTTACAGCTTCCTTATCATCCAGCTCTAACCATTCAGGAATGCGCTGAAAGCGTAGAAAGAGTACTGCAAAAGAGAGAAATTCAGCATGCGCTTCTAGTTGGAATCGAACTTGATAAGTTAGCTGAGCAAAATAAATTATCAGAACCTCTTCAAAGTATTGTAGAACAAGACGAAGGGTTGTTTGGTGTTGATGAAACGATTGCTTTAGGTGCCGTTTTAACCTATGGCAGTATCGCTGTTACGACCTTTGGCTATTTAGATAAAGTAAAAGTAGGCATTATTGAAAAGCTGGACTGCAAAAAAGAAAAAGGAGTTAATACCTTTTTAGATGATTTGGTAGCGAGCGTAGCTTCTAGTGCGGCAAGTCGTTTAGCTCACCGTCAGCGTGATGAACAAGAACAGCTGCAAGAAGGAAATCCAGCTACGTAATAAATTTCTTTTAGTATGTATACAAGCTGCGTAAATTAACACGTCGAAATGATTTAGTCTTTTATTTGCATAACGGAGACTAGGCACGTATCACCTACGTGCCTAGTCTCCGTTAATGGAACAATTTATGGCTGTAGTGAAGTAGTCATAAGGTAGCTTAAGTTTTTCAGTCCAAGACTTTCATAAAAAGCACGTGCTTTTTCATTAAATGCCCATACGGTAAGCTGGAGATCATTTGCTCCTTTTTGTACAGCCCACTGTTTTGTAGCAGAAAAAAGACCTTTTCCTACGCCGTAATTTTGAAAGCCTTTTTTTACACCAAAATATTGGATGTATGCTGTGTAGGAAAGAGGAGCTAATGTAGTGGGAGGGTTATATTTTAATTCAACAACAGAAGCCCCAATAATTTGATTCCGATATTGAGCTACAAGAATATCAATGGTTGCATAATAAAGAGTAGCTTGATATTGTTCGGGAGATAAAACAGCCATTTGATTATCAAACATAGAAGGAAGCGCATTTGCGTGGAGTTCTAGTGATTCCCCTAATATTTTATTCACTTCTGCATACTCATCTAGTTTTGCAGTGCGATAGATAATATCCATACACACTTCACCTACTTTTTAAAAGTTGTGCTTTATCATATGTAGCAACTTAGAAAATGTTAAATGAGAATGAAAACCTGAAAATTTCAAGTGAAGAACCGTACTAAACAGAGCATATATTTTATGCTCTGTTTGATGTTGGAATTGAAGAATATAAGGATGAAACATTAAATTCTCGTTTCAGCAATGGCATCGCGTACTTTTTCAAGCGAGTGTTTAGAAGTGTCTTTATTTGCAATCATTACATTAACATACAAAGCGTCAATGAGGCTTAGCTGTCCAATTCTCGAGGCGAGAAGCTTCAGATCGGTATTCGGTTTCTTCTGAACTTGTATAAAGAGAAACATCAACGTTTTGACTTAATGGAGATTTAGGGAAACCCGTGATACCGATTGTTTTGGCACCGTTCGCTTTTGCTGTATTTAAAATGTTCATCGTGTCTTTATTTGTTCCCGAATGAGAAATCACTACCGCTACATCTTGTTTCGTTAATTGAGAAGCGGACATAAGCTGGAAGTGGGAATCGATAAATGCAAACGTTTTAATTCCTGTTCGCACAAATTTATGAAAAGCATCCATAGCTACTACTGAAGAGCCTCCAGTGCCATAAAACTGAACTTTATCAGCCTTCATAAGAAGTTTGACGGCTTTTTCAATGGCATTGCCCTCTAGTATTTGTAATGTATTCTCAAGCGTTCGCACGTTAGAGCGAAAGATTTTTTCAGCAATCGTTTTTTCATTATCCGTTTCAGCAATTTCTTCGTGAATCTGCTGAATGGGCGTCATAATTTCAGCAGCCAGCGCTATTTTCATCGCCTGATAGCCCTTGAAGCCAATTCGTTTACAAAAGCGAAAGACCGTTGCATCAGCTACATTTAAATCGTCTGCTACTTCGTTAATGGTACTGTGAATAATTTGTTCCGGCTGTTCTAAAATATAATTTGCAATTTTCTTCTCTTTTTCACTGAATCTAGCATAGTGAGAACGAATTTTTCCTAAGCAATTTTGCGTCATAACTGATGTTCCTTTCCACGAATTTAGTAGTAAAAAGAGTATAGCACAAAAATATGCGTGAAAAAAATTTTCTTGTAAACGATTGCAAAATGAAAAATAATTCGTATAATGGAGGTAATGTGAAATTTTTTTTCAAAGGGAGTTTGTAAAATGAAAATTGGATTAATCGGTTTAGGAAAAATGGGATATAATTTATCATTAAATTTAATGGATAATCATCATGAAGTAGTAGCTTATGATGTGAATAAAGAAGCGGTAGAAAAACTTTCAAATGAAGGAGCAGCTGGTGCTGCTACTATTGAAGAGTTAGTCAACGAACTGCCGGCTTCACCTAAAGTTGTATGGGTTATGGTTCCGGCTGGAGAAGTAACGGAAAATGTTGTTACAGAACTAAAAGAACTTCTGTCAGAAGGAGATATTGTAATAGATGGAGGAAACTCTAATTATAAAGAATCTGTTCGACGTGCTAACGATCTTCAGGAAAAAGGTATTTACTTCTTTGACGTAGGGACAAGCGGTGGAATGGAAGGTGCAAGAAACGGAGCGTGTACAATGATTGGCGGAGATGCTGAAGCCTTCCGTACAATTGAACCAATTTTTAGTGATATTTGCGTAGAAAATGGATTTATGTACGCAGGTAAAAGCGGAAGCGGTCATTTTTTAAAAATGGTTCATAATGGTGTAGAATATGGAATGATGCAATCCATTGCTGAAGGATTTGAAGTTTTGGAAAAAAGTCAGTTTGATTTCGACTATGAAGCTGTAGCGCGCGTTTGGAATAACGGATCTGTTGTTCGCTCTTGGTTAATGGAACTAACGGAAAATGCGTTTTCAAAAGATCCTAAACTAGATAGTATTAAAGGAGTTATGCAGTCTTCTGGTGAAGGGAAATGGACCGTAGAGACTGCTCTTGATCTTCAAACGGCAACTCCTGTTATTGCTTTATCGCTAATGATGCGCTATCGTTCATTAGAGGAAGATACATTTACAGGGAAAGTTGTAGCAGCACTTCGAAATGAATTCGGCGGTCACGGTGTTGTAAATAAGTAAAGTAGTAAAGTAGGGGGACAGCAGCATGAGCAAAAAATATGCAATAGGTGTAGATATCGGAACAACGAGTACAAAGTCTGTATTATTTTCAGTAGACGGTACAGTCATTTCTAACCATGGGATTGAGTATCCACTATACTCGCCTACGCCCGCGATGGCTGAGCAAGATCCTGAAGAAATTTTTCAAGCAGTTGTACGTACCATTCAAACGGTTGTAAAAACAAGCGATGTAAAACCTGAGGATATTTTATGCGTTTCATTCAGCTCAGCTATGCACAGTGTTATTGCCGTTGATCAGCAAGGAAAGCCGCTGACAAAATGTATTACGTGGGCCGATAATAGAAGTGCAGAATGGACAGAAAAAATTAAAAATGAATACAACGGCCATGAGATTTATTTACGTACGGGCACGCCTATTCACCCGATGTCGCCACTTTCCAAGCTAACATGGCTTTCTAATGAACAGCCTGAATTAGTGAAGGGAACACATAAATTTATTTCAATTAAAGAATATGTATTCTTTAAGTTGTTTAACGAATATGTTATCGACTATTCGATTGCATCAGCAACAGGTTTATTTAATCTGAAAAATCTTGCGTGGGATGAAGAAGCATTAAAAGTAGCAGGTGTGACAACAGATCAGCTATCCACTCCTGTTTCAACTATGCATCAAGTGAAAGGGCTAAACCCAGAGCTTGCAGTTGAGATGCACTTACTTCCAGATACGCCCTTTATTGTAGGTGCAAGTGATGGTGTATTATCAAACTTAGGCGTAAATGCGATTGAACCAGGCGTTGTTGCGGTAACAATCGGGACAAGCGGAGCTATTCGAGCAGTTACTGACAAGCCAGTAGTTGATCCTAAAGGTCGAATTTTCTGTTATGCGTTGACAGAAGACCACTGGGTAATTGGCGGCCCTGTAAATAACGGAGGCATGATTTTCAGATGGGCTCGCGATCAATTTGGAGCGTCTGAAGTCGAAACCGCTAAACGCCTTGGAAAAGATCCATATGAGGTATTAACGGAGATTGCGGCATTAGTGAAACCTGGAGCAGACGGCTTATTGTTTCACCCATACCTTTCAGGAGAACGTGCGCCGCTTTGGGATGCAAATGCGAAAGGTTCATTTTTCGGCCTAGGTTTGCATCATAAAAAAGAACATATGATTCGCGCCGTATTAGAAGGCGTTATTTTTAACTTATATACGGTATTATTGGCACTTGAAGAGTTAATTGGAGAGCCTACAAAAATTCAGGCAACAGGCGGATTTGCACGTTCCGCACTTTGGCGTCAAATGATGGCAGATATTTTCAACCAAGAAGTATCTGTACCGGAAAGCTTTGAAAGTTCATGTTTAGGAGCAGTTATTCTTGGCTTATATAGCCTTGGCGAGGTTGACTCATTAAACGTTGTTTCTGATATGGTTGGAGCGACTAACCACCATTATCCAATCAAAGAAAACAGTGAAGTATATAAAGAGTTAACAACTATCTATATTCGTTTGGCTCGCTTATTTAAAGAAGAATACGAAAGCATTACGGCTTTTCAAAAAAAATACGTACATTAAGTTCAAAGATCATCGCTTGAAGCTTTCAGGCGATGATCTTTTGTGTGTTAGGTTATCTAACAATCAAAAGAGTTAACACTACACAATATATAAAAGTTCCCTCAAATAATGTTACAATTTGTCCAGTGTATCCCCGTTTCGCATTAAATATAATAAGGGATAACGTTAGTATTTATCACATACTAGAAGGAATCGTCACAAACGCCTTTATATTTCAGAAAATTCAAATAAAATTAGTTTTTTGGAATGAACTTATTTATGAAAAGGGGTTTTATGGATGAAAACACAAATCGAGCAAGATGGGATTGTGACGCTCACAGATGAGACGCACAATCAGCTGAGCGACAGCGATCTTTGGAATGAAGATTTACGTCCGACTACGATGAAGGAACACTCTTGGAAAGGAGTTAACTTTGCTACGCTTTGGATTGGGATGTGTTTGTGTATTCCAGCTTATACAATGGCAAGTGGAATGATGACGCTTGGAATGAACTGGTGGCAAGCAATTGGTACAATCTTTTTAGGAAATGTGATTGTTCTTATTCCTATTTTGCTTAATTCTCACGCTGGAACCAAGTTTGGCATTCCTTATCCAGTATTTGCCCGTCTGTGGTTTGGAGATAAAGGAGCACATATCCCGGCACTGGCTAGGGCTATTGTGGCTGCTGGGTGGTTTGGAATTAATACATGGATTGGAACGGAAGCAATTGATACGCTGCTAAGCGCTTCGTTTTCGTCTTGGAATGGGTTAGCAGGTCATACAGCCATTGTATTTGCTCTCTTTTGGCTTTTAAATGTAGGAGTGGCATATAAAGGACCGCAAGCAATTAAAGTATTAGGAGCAATTGCTGCTCCGGTTATTGGTATTTCAGCTATTATTCTTTTTATATGGGCTTATACAAACTCAGGAGGGTGGGGCCCCATTTTATCTACGCCTTCTAAATTTACATCAACCGGAGAATTTCTAGCCGTATTTTTCCCAGCTTTAACGGGAGTTATTGCATTTTGGGCGACGCTCGCTTTGAACATTCCTGATTTTTGTCGATATGCTAGAAGTCAGAAATCTCAAATGGTTGCGCAAACCTTCTCTTTGCCATTGACGATGAGTATTTTTTCATTTATTGGAATTGCTGTTACCTCAGCAACAATCGTTATATTTGGAGAGGCTATTTGGGATCCAGTGGCGTTAGTAGCTAAATTCCCTCCGTTTATCATTTTCTTAGGAACAATCGTTATCGTGCTTTCTTCTTTAACGATTAATGTGGGAGCAAATATTGTTGCGCCAGCCCGTGCAATTGAGAATCTGAATCCAAAGAAAATCACGTTTGCGATGGGGGCGCTAGTTACCGGTATTTTTGCTATTTTACTTCAGCCATGGTACATCATGTCTAATTTCGGGAACT
The DNA here is from genome assembly GCF_049368575.1 of Priestia sp. 40. Classification (NCBI taxonomy): domain Bacteria; kingdom Bacillati; phylum Bacillota; class Bacilli; order Caryophanales; family Bacillaceae; genus Priestia; species Priestia sp. 40. The sequence continues at coordinate 204,450 of NZ_JBMPZA010000015.1, read as the reverse complement.
ATATTTTCGGCTGGCTTGGAACATACGGAGCGCTGCTTGGCCCTATAGACGGCATCGCCATTGCTGACTACTGGCTTGTAAGAAGGAGACAGATGGCATTAAAGGATTTATATGAGGTAAACGGTCGCTACAGTTATTCAACAGGTTTTAATAAAAACGGGATTTATGCATTAGTAATTGGCGTGGCCATACCCGTTTTAGGCTTACTCATTCCTGGACTGCGCTTTTTATGGGATAATGCCTGGACATTTGGTCTATTCATTTCTATCATCGCTTACACGTATCTCATGAGAGGAGATAAAAGTGTATTAGCGCCGGGGGAATATGAAGAAATAACGTTAAAAACAAGCGAAAAAACGATTATCGATAGTCAAACGGCTGATCCAACCATCACCAAATAAATAAGGTTAATCCAATCATTAACATGATTGGATTTTTTTATATGTTAAAACGCTATGGAAGAAAATTGATAAAATTTTTTTGAGTTTTTTTATTGATTTAAGAATTTTTTTTTCATATAATTTAAGTAATAAAAAAATGAAATCGTTTTCTAAATTAATTAATGTAAACGATTTCGATAATTTGAACTTATTTTTTAAAATTTACAGGGTGTAGAGCTTTTTTGCTACATAGAGAAAGCGTTTACTTAAAGGGAAGGTGGAAAGCAAGATGGATGCATACTTATTAGCTATTACAGTTGCCGCAATTGTTATTGTTATTGTAGGTGTTTCAGTTTTTAAATGGCATGCGTTTATTAGTTTAACGGTTGCAAGTTTGTTTTTAGCAATTGCTTCTGGGTTATCAATGGATAAAATTGTTGCCGCTTACGAAACGGGAGTGGGCGGTGTTTTAGGCCACTTAGTAGGAATTTTAGCACTGGGAACAATTTTAGGTAAGCTGATGGCCGATTCAGGTGCTGGCATGCAGGTAGCGGATTATTTCGTAAGAATATTCGGTGTGAAAAGACTGCCATGGGCAATGCTAGTAGCAGGTTTCATTATTGGTATTCCTGTTTTCTTCGAAGTAGGAATTTTAATCTTACTGCCTTTAGTTATTTCGATTCATAAAACAACAAAACAAAATATATTATTGATTGCTCTGCCAGTTATTGCAGGATTATCAATTGTTCACGGTCTCGTTCCTCCTCATCCAGGAGCGATGGCAGCTATTAGTATTTACGGAGCAAATACGGGGAAAGTGCTTTTATACGCGTTAATCATTTCTATTCCAGCCGCAGTTATCGCTGGCCCCGTTTTTGCAAAATGGGTTAACAAACGAGTAATTCCAGAAGGAGAGCCTGATTTAATTCGTATCACGACAACATCTAAAGATCTTCCTGGTACAGGAGTTTCATTCTTTGTTATTTTACTTCCTGTTTTATTAATGGTCTTAGCAGCTATAGCACCTGTTATTAACGGATTGCCAAGCGGCGTAGTGAAGTTTGTAGAATTAATAGGAAGTCCATTAATTGCACTTTTAATTGCTTGTTTTGCAGCGTTTTACCTGCTTGGAAAACGTCAAGGTATGACAAAAGATGTTATTAAAAAACTAACGGAAGAATGTTTGCTTCCTGTAGGATCTATTGTTTTAATTATTGGTGCAGGCGGCGGCTTCAAACAAGTATTAATCGATAGCGGAGTCGGTACAACGATTGGTCAAATGTCTGAACATCTGTCTCTATCACCACTTGTACTTGCATTTTTAATCGCCGGTTTGATCCGTATCGCTACAGGTTCAGCAACAGTTGCATTAACAACGGCAGCTGGTATTGTCTCACCAATCATTGAGCACATGTCCGGTGTTAACTTAGAACTTCTTGTTATCGTTACGGGTGCGGGTTCGTTAATGTTCTCTCATGTGAATGATGCAGGCTTCTGGATGGTGAAAGAATATTTAGGGTTAACAGTGAAAGAAACGTTCAAAACATGGACCGTTCTGGAAACGCTTCTATCCTTTATTGCTTTTGCAGGAGCACTTATTCTAAATGCAATTATTTAAAAGTAAGACTCTTTTACTCTATGTAAAAGAGTCTTATTTTTTTATGAAAGAAAAGAATTTACAAGAAAAATAATCAAAATATTTTATTTATTCTTTAAATTATGGCAGAATAGAAATAGGAGAATAATAGCTTCTAAGAAGGGAATGACAGAGAGTGAGTAATCAACTAGTATTTTTCACAAACTTTTCAGAAGGAAAATTAGATTCAGACGTTTCTTGGTATTGTCCACCAGCTCAATTTCAAATTGATACGGAAACGAATCGATTAGTGATTAAAACAGACGCTAAAACAGATTTTTGGCAGCGTACTCATTATGGCTTTGAAGCGGACAATGGACACTTTCTTTACCGTGAAGTAGAAGGCGACTTTGAAATCATGACAAAGGTGCATACATATCCAGTTAATCGCTACGATCAGGCAGGTCTCATGATTCGTGTATCAAAAGATACGTGGATCAAAACGTCAGTTGAATACAATCCCGATGGTCCTAACCAATTAGGAGCAGTCGTAACCAACCATGGCTTCTCAGATTGGTCCAGTCAAAATTTTACTCAAAACAAATCGGCGCTTTATTTTAAAATTCAGCGCAAAAACGATGATTGCACCGTTTGTTATTCAAGTGATGGAGATTCTTGGACTCAGCTCCGACTCGCTCACTTATTGAACTCAACCAAAGAACCTGTTCAAGTTGGCATTTACGCTTGTAGTCCTCAAGGAGAAGGATATGAAGCCCAATTTGATTTTATAAAAGTAGAAAAAATGTAAATAAAAACCACGATTTAGCCACAGCTAAATTGTGGTTTTTATTTAGAAAGCGCATTATCTAAAGGCTGTGTGGCAGAAGGAGATGTCGGTTGATTGTGTAAAGCAATCTTTTGCTTGAAATAGCTAATGACAAAACCTGTAATCGCAATGGACATAACCGAAAAAATTCCTTTTGAAAGGCCAATTGAATACATGCTCGACAGCACGACAAGGAAATCAAATGAAAAATTCACTTTTCCAGGATCCCAACCGAATTTTCGCTGCGCGAATAATGCTAAAATATTAGCACCCCCAAGAGAAGCTCCGTTCATAAATAAAATGGATAAGCCAAGGCCGGCAATTAGTCCGCCCGTAACAGCACCCATCAGGCTGGGAAGGGTAAAAGAAGGAAGTAAGTGATCGAGTGAAGTGAGAAGCGATAGCAACGACACTGATCCTATAGTTGTGGCGGTAAATTTCCATCCCATTTGAAAGAAGGAAAAGAGATAAAAAGGAATATTAATGAGAAAAAAGATCACCGCAAACGATAAGGGAAGGGCATATGACAAGCTAAGAGACAGACCAGCTGTTCCCCCCGTCACTACGTGAGAGTGCCGCAAGATAAGAACACCAATACTCGCAATCGTACATCCAAGAATAATCCATAAAACTTTTTTCATAAATAAACCCCTTTGTTTGTTTTTTCGGAATTTTCATTTTCAATCATCTACTTTAATGATAGGATATTAAATAAAGAAAACACATGTATAAATGAAGGAAATAATGATTGTTCTGTTATCAACTTGAATAAAGATTTTATTTATTATATTCATTTTGAAAGGAAAGGTTTGTATGGATCAAATCGATGCACAATTATTATCTATTTTGCAAAGGGACGGGCGTATGACGATTAGTGATTTATCAAAAAAGCTGGCTCTTAGCCGTCCGAGCGTATCAGAAAGACTGCAGCGTCTTCAGGAACGAGGAGTGATCCAACGTTTCAGCGCTACGGTGTCTCCGAAAGCTTTAGGAAGAGATACACAGCTGTTTATTCAAGTAAGCGAATTAAAAAGAAAACCAGAGGAATTTGAAGACTTTATTGAGCGAAATGAAGACGTGCTTGAATGTCATCGCGTAACAGGACCGGTTTCTTACTTTATCAAAGCAGCCGTATCTGGAATGGATGGACTTCGAATGCTAGTGGATGAACTGATTCCTTATGGAAATGTGAATACCTCAATTATTTTAAAGTCGCCTGTAGAAAACAGAATGATTACCCCTATACAAAAACCGACCCCATAAGAGGCCGGTTTTTTGTGTAAGGACATATTAATAAAATCCTTTAATAATATAAAAATGATTTTGTAAAATATCAGTTATTTCTTCTTCTGAAACGTTTCTTTTCGTCTTTTTTTCGCCATCTGTTACAGTTAACGTTTCACCAGAGAGGGTAATGCGCCCTGTAGGGGTTGCGATCGTAACAAGGCGTTTGTGTACAAACGGAGAATCGGCTGACGTTTGATTGAACTCACACATAGGAGTAAAGTCGGTCAGTTTCTTAGGAAGCGTAGACACGCGGTACAGCGTTTTCCATACATCATCTTCCCATCGCTGCAAATCATACGTATGCTCAACAACGTTTGTCATGCGGTAAGAGCCGCTTACATCTCTTACTACTTCGCCATTTAAAGGCATTGGTTTGCGAACAGAATCTCCAAATCCAACGTCTACGATGTAAGACTGATTTTCAACCCTCACAAGGTTTGTAGCGTGACTTCCTTCAATTGTCCACGTGCCGTCGGGTTTTTTGACGGTAGCTGAAACGTAAGAGACTTCATATCCGCTTTCTTTTAACAGCCAGCCAAATAGCCCGTTTAATTCGTAGCAAAATCCTCCACGCAAATTTATAACTACTTTTTGAAAAATCCTCTCTAAATCAATGATAATAGGAGTTTGAGACAAAACGTCTAAGTTCTCAAAAGGAATATGAAGCATGTGCTTGTTCTGTAAAGCAGCTAAGTTTTCATAGGTTGGGCTATCCGGTTTCTTAGCTAAAAACCGACTAAAGTAATAATTAATATTCATCAAATACACCTCTTAGTGAATCATTTCTCTCTGTCTTTAGCAGAATGTTCATGTAACAGCGCTTTTTCGATTGTCTCTTTGGAAGCGAATCCTTTTAATCTTAGCTTTTTGTTCTTTAATGACTTCTCTTAAAGGCTTAGTTACTAGAAAACATAGTGGACAGACAAAATCAAAATAAAATTCAATATGCGCTTTCATCCCATCACGCTCCTTTATGGCATGTTTTTATTTTATCAAAAGTAAAGACGATCCTTCCAACTTGGGAACTGTGGAAAAATAGTTGACAAAATTGGATAACTCTTTCTATAATATAGTCAATACATATTACGAGCGATTAGTTCAGTGGGAGAATACATCCTTGACAGGGATGGGGTCGGGGGTTCGAATCCCTCATCGCTCATACCAAAGCCGTTTTCTTATTAATAAGAGAGCGGCTTTTTCACTTTCTTCATTGGTTTAGGAAGAATGCCACATTGTAAATCGTAATCATTACGTTTATAATAATTAAAACTAAATAAGTAAAACTATGATTTGTTTTAAAGTTGAAGGGTGGAGTGACCATGAATGAAAAGATGATGGAGGTTTTTGCAAGAGATATAATTGCTTCTCTTCCTTTTAACAAGCGAATGCTGTATCAATTCATTGAGGGAGTCGAAGATCGTTTAGCGCAAAAAGCTGAGACGAAAGAACATTTTTTAACACTTCTTAAACAGCAGTCTCCTCACCACCAAGCAGCTGAACGTTTTGGGATGAGCATTTACGAAACGGTTGCTTTAATGCACGAGGTTGAAGACGAAATTAGTGAAAAGTTAGAAAAGAAATTAGATAGATACAAGTGGATAGATTGCACAGATTATGCTACATATTCAAAACAAACTCTTAACAGTGCGCGCTATTATCTTATTATTTCTTAGTTAGTTTACTGATTTTGTATATTGTAGGTGTATGAACTGAAAATAAGTTGGACTTTAAAAATGAGTGTATATTCAAAAGCGGCTGATGTGATTTGAAATTTTGAGCGCGTATAGAAGAATTAAAGTATAATGAAACATAGTGCATCAGGTCATGATAAAGATAATCACTAATTTAAAATAAATGAGGGTACAAAATGAATCAAAGAAGTTTTAGTCAATACGGTCTTAGTGACAAGGTAGCTAAGGCACTTTCTAGCCTGCAATACAATCATCCTACGGAAGTACAAAGCAAGGTGCTTCCCATCGCGCTAGAAGAAAGAGATGTTGTCGTGAAGTCTCAAACAGGAAGTGGAAAAACGGCTTCCTTCGGCATTCCACTGTGTGAATTAGTTAATTGGGAAGAAAATAAGCCTCAGGCCTTAGTGTTAACGCCTACACGAGAGCTGGCTGCACAGGTAAAAGAAGATATTACCAATATCGGCCGTTTTAAGAGAATTAAAGCAGCAGCTGTCTATGGAAAATCACCATTTGCCAAGCAAAAAGTAGAATTAAAGCAAAAAACACATATTGTCGTGGGAACGCCTGGACGAGTGCTTGATCATATAGAAAAAGAAACGCTTGCATTAGAGAAAATTCGTTATTTGGTTATTGATGAAGCAGATGAAATGCTAAATATGGGTTTTATTGATCAAGTGGAAGCAATTATTCAACATCTTCCTAGTGAGCGTGTAACGATGCTTTTCTCGGCTACGCTTCCTGAAGATATTGAAGAGCTGTCTCGCAAATATATGAAGAAGCCGGTTGATGTTGAAATCAAAGCGAACGGATTAACAACAAGCACGATTGACCATTCTGTTATAACAGTAGAAAATGAACGTAAGTTTGAACTGCTGAAAGACGTAACTACAGTAGAAAACCCGGACAGCTGCATCATTTTTTGCCGCACACAAGAGCAGGTAAATACGCTGTTAGACGATTTAGATGATTTTGGGTATCCTTGTGATAAAATTCATGGGGCAATGGTACAAGAAGACCGTTTTGAGGTTATGAATGATTTCAAAAAAGGTAAATTCCGCTATTTAGTGGCAACAGATGTAGCTGCACGAGGAATTGATATTGATAATATCACACACGTTATTAACTACGACCTTCCGTTAGAAAAAGAAAGCTACGTTCACCGTACAGGAAGAACGGGACGTGCCGGTAAAAAAGGGAAGGCTATCACATTTGTAACGCCTTATGAAGAGAGAATGCTATCGGAAATTGAAGAATATATCGGTTTTTCAATTCCAACATCTACTCCTCCTTCTAAAGAAGAAGTACAGCAGGCAGCATTCGCTTTTACTGAAAAAATCAATGAACGTCCAGAAGTTAAAAAAGATAAAAGTGAGTCATTAAATAAAGACATTATGAAGCTGTATTTTAACGGAGGAAAGAAAAAGAAAATTCGAGCGGTTGATTTTGTGGGAACAATTGCGAAATTAGACGGAGTAACCGCAGACGATATTGGAATTATTACGATCCAAGAAAATGTCTCTTATGTAGAGATTTTGAATGGAAAAGGTCCAAAAGTGTTACAAGCAATGAAAAACAAAACGATTAAAGGAAAGAAATTAAAAGTTCATAAAGCGATTAAATAGCAGAAGGAAGTCCATCTTTTTAAAGGTGGGCTTTATTTATACAGCCAATAAAGGAGTTGAGAGTATGAAGTACATAAAAGAAGCGTGTGTAGAAGGGTATGAGCAGGCAAAAAAAGCGGAAAAGCTAGGAGCAGACCGCATTGAATTATGTGACAATCTCAGTCAAGGAGGCACTACGCCAAGTTACGGCACCATTCAATATGCAAGCGAACATCTTGATACAGATATCAACGTGATTATTCGCCCGAGAAGCGGCAACTTTGTATATTCGGGAGCAGAATTTCAAATTATGAAAAAAGACGTTAAAGCATGTAAAAACCTTGGAGTAAATGGAGTAGTATTCGGCATATTAACAGAAGAAAGTGAAATCGACTACGGACGTACTAAAGAGTTAATAACAGAAGCTCGTCCTTTAAGCGTTACGTTTCATATGGCATTTGATGAGATTAAAGATAAATACAAAGCAATTGATATACTTAGTGAATTGGGAGCAGACCGTATTTTGACCAAAGGAGGGAAAGGATCTGCTTTGCAAAATTTGCATATGATCCGAGAATTGATCACATATGCTAATGACCGTATTATTATTTTGCCCGGCGGAGGAATTCATGAAGGCGACGCAGAGCGGGTTATGAAAGAAACAAAAGCAGCTGAATTACACGGAACAAAAATTGTAGGAGATTTATCGGATTAAATAAAAAGAGGCTGGGACAAAAATATTTTAGTCAAAGTGAAAAACGAACCACTAATCAACATGTTTGATTGATGGTTCGTTTTTTTGTGATGGTAAATATAGTTTTATGTGTTTCGTTCCTTCTAGCAGTTGATTGGAGGGCAAGGCGAAGACTCCTGCGGGAACAGCGGAACAGATGAGACCCCGCAGGAGCACAAGCGACGAGGAGGCTCAGCGGCCGCCCGCGGAAAGCGAAGCCTTGCACGGAAATCAACTGCGGTGTAATAAGCAGTCCAGCTCATCTATCTCACTTGTTCGTCTTTAGATTGGATTCATTTAGTTATGTCTCAACCGCGTTTATTTTGATGTATTTTCTTTGCCTGCTAAGCCGCTCGTCATTTTGGTACGCTGAAAGAAAAAAGAACCTACGACGAGTACAGCAATTAAAAGAGTTAAGAAGAACTGAGAACGTAATGAATCAATAAATGCCATGGCTATAAAAATACTAGTGATGGCAAGGATTGTAGCGTAAGTTAAGTAAGGAAATAACCACATTTTAATTTTTAATGCTTCGGGATTTTCTTTTTCATATTTTTTTCTCATTTTAATCTGTGAAAATGCAATAACCAGATAGACAAGAAGTGCTACGCCACCTGATGCATTTACCAAGAATAAAAAGATTTTGTCCGGTGAAATGTAGTTAAAGATGACGCTGATGTACGAGATAACTGTACACGCTAATATCGCGCTAACCGGTACGCCTTTTTTATTTAACTTTGAAAAGCTTTTTGGCGCATCACCATTTTGAGACATGGAAAACAGCATACGAGAACTTGTATATAGACCAGAATTCAGACAGGAAAGAACAGCTGTTAAAATAATAAAGTTCATAATTTGAGCTGCAGCAGGTATATTCACTAATTCAAGGATAGATACAAATGGACTTTTCATTAGGCTTGATGAATTCCAAGGAAGAACGGTTACTAAAATAAAAATAGATCCTAAATAGAAAAACAAAATGCGATAAATAACGGTATTGGTCGCGATGGTAATGGCTTTTTCAGGCTGAGAAGATTCACCTGCTGCGGTTGCGACAATTTCTGTTCCCATAAAGGAGAACATCACAAGGGCAATGCCTAAAAATACAGAACTAATTCCATTCGGTAAAAAGCCGCCTTTGTGCAAAAGGTTGGAAGTGCCGGGAGAATCGATTCCTGGAATGAATCCACAAATAATAGCTATACCTAAAAGTAAAAAAAGAACGATACTGACGACTTTAATGAGGGAAAACCAATATTCAAATTCTCCGAAAGATTTAACAGAGTACAGATTGGTCATTGTTAATAAAAAAGTAAGAGCCAGGCTTACTCCCCAAGATGGCAAAAACGGGAACCAGTATTGAATAATATTTGCACCTGCAATGGCTTCAACAGCAATAACGATAACCCAGAAAAACCAGTATAGCCAGCCAATTGTGTAGCCGGCCCAAGGGCCTAATGCCTCTTTTGCATAAGTGGAAAAAGAACCGCTGGAAGGATTTGCAGTAGACATTTCGCCAAGCATTCGCATGACTAAAATAACGAGCAAACCAGCAAATGCGTACGAAAAAATAGAGCCAGGTCCAGCGGTGTTAATAAGTGATCCGCTTCCGATAAACAATCCAGCCCCAATAATTCCTCCAAGAGAAATCATTGTGATATGCCGGATCTTTAACTCTTTTTTTAACTGTGGCTGTGGATGGCTGTTCATTTGTGACCTCCTATATAACCTGAATTTTTAGTTAATATGGAGAATTATAGTATGTTATAAGGTGCAAGGACAGGATATTGTCAGAAGTTCTTTCATGTAAAAAAACCGGATATGAATTGTTGCATCCATATCTGGCTTACTCTGACACAGACATTCATTATGCGTATAAAGTACCTGATTAGCGTCTTTTCCCTTTCTTATAGTAAGCAATGTAGATGAATTTCTCATGAATGGTAGCTGAAAATAAGCTGAATGATTGTTTTAGATGCGTTAATCAAAAGAGGTATATATTTAATTAAAAGATAATATGAAATAAGATTCAAACTCTCTGTAAAGCGCTAAATGCGGGTTTTCCTTTCTGAAAACGGGTATATATAGTAGTAAGAAGTTTATTTTTTTCCTAAGTATAAAAGAAAGATGCGCAATAGAAACAGGAGGTTATAAATTATGAAACATGTTGAAGTAGTAGAAAACGGAGCGAATATTAACGAAGCAGTTAATCAATTTACAGATAAAGGTTTTGAGAAAAATGAAGTATACGTTTTTACCTATGACAAGGAAAATTCTAAAAATTTAACAGAAGTAACGGATACAAATATTATTCGACTGTCTGAAGAAGGTCCTTTACATTCAGCAGCGAGTTTATTTTTAACAAGAGAAGATGAGCTTCGAACAAAAATGGCTTCACTAGGCTTATCAAAAGACGAAACTAAAAAATATGAAGAAGAGTTAAAGAAAGGTAGTGCGATTGTAGTGGCTGCTACGGGAGAAAGAAAAGACGTTTAGTTTTGATAGATAGGTGCTGGTGCATCTATCTTTTTTCTGTTTTTCCAATATATGATTGATAAAACTAATGGCATTAGTTAAAATAAAAACTAATGGCATTAGTTTTTATTTTGATAATAGGGGATGAGGAAATGAGAATAGTTTGTGAGAAAATGTTGTATCAATTGACGTTTTTGCCTCGCTTTTTTCCAGTGAATTGCTATTTAGTCGAAGAGAAAGACAGTCTTACATTAATTGATGCAGCTCTTCCTTACAGCGCGTCAGGTATTTTGAAAGCTGCAGATCAAATTGGAAAACCGATTACTCGCATTGTTTTTACACATACTCATGAAGATCACATCGGAGCGATTGATAATTTGAAGAAAAGTTTGCCGAATGCTTCTGTTTATATGTCGCAAAGAGATTATCGATTATTTTCAGGAGATTTCATACTGAATTCTGAAGAACCTCAAAACCCAATCCGTGGAGGAATACCAAAACCAGGAAAGATTTCAACTAAAATTGATCATTTCATCGAAGAAGAGTCTTATATAGGCTCACTTGCTCCTATTTTTACACCTGGACATACACCTGGGTCTATGTCATTTTTAGACCAGAGAACGAACGCATTAATTGCCGGAGATTCTTTCCAAGTGCGGGGAGGAGTTGCGGTATCAGGTCAGTTAAAACCGCTGTTTCCGTTTCCTGCCTTTGGAACGTGGAGCAAAGAGCTAGCGCTTAAAAGTGCAGAAAAGTTATATGAATTAAATCCGTCACTTCTTGCTGTTGGACACGGAAGAATTATTTCTCAGCCGCTAAAATTGATGGAAAAAGCAATACAACAAGCAAAAATAAAAATAGAGAAAAGGGGATGAAGGGATGTCGCCACGACAAGGACTAGATTTCAAAAAGGTGATTCAAACAGGTGAAAATTTAGCCAATCGTGAAGGATTTTATGCTGTTACAATTGCTTCATTAGCCAAAGAATTAAATGTTCGTCCACCGTCTTTATATAACCATATAAAAGGGTTAGAAGAGCTGCGCAAAGAACTGGCTTTAAGTGGACTGCAGCAGCTACACTATCTTCTAAAAAGTGCTGTTGAACATGCTTCTGCAGAAGACGCTGTTTATCAGCTAAGTAAAGCGTACGTTTCATTTGTAAGAAAGTCTCCCGGAATATACGAAGCAACGGCAACGGTAGCACCAAGGATACAGGATGAGGAAGTACAAAAAGCATCTGATAACATCGTGTTTTTAGTGCTGGAGGTGTTGAAACCGTATCATCTTCCGGAAAATGAAGCCCTTCATGCTGTTAGAAGTCTTCGCAGCATTTTACATGGGTTTTCTTCTTTGGAGCAAAAAGGGGGATTTGGGATGCCGTTAAGTACTGATGAGACACTAGATTTTTTAATTCGTACGTTCGTATTGGGGTTACACCGGTATGAACAGACCCCATAAATTTCATTAATGCCACTAAGCCTAACGCTTTAGTGGAAATTGAAAAAAAACAGAAAGAATGATAGATTACAAATAAAGACATTTATTCCTATTGTTTTAGGGTTGTTACTGATGAAGCAGGCAAAACCTAAGCTGCAAGGACAGAAAAGATAGTTTCTGTTTGTTGCTGTTTAGGTATTTTTTGCTTTTGTTTAAAATAACCAGCCCTTTTAATTTATGTTATAAAGGGGAAATCTTCTGAGAATGGAGAGAAACAAACATGCTTAATTCAAGAATGATCGTCATATTAAGAGAACTAATGTCCGTACAGTCTACATTATCAACCGTTACGAGTGAATATTTAGCAACAGTAAATCAGGTATCTTCTCGAACTATTCGAACGGATATAAAACAGTTAGATGACATTTTGTCTCAGTACGGGGCCAAAATTAAATCAGCTAGAGGGACAGGATATGAGCTTAGCGTTTTAGATGAAAAACAATTTCATCAGCTATTAAAAGAACTTTCGGCTAATCAATTATTTGATTCAACTTCTATTCCAACCGTTCCTGATGACCGTGTGCATTATTTAATTAAAAGACTGCTGCTAGCAGACGAATATTTGAAGCTCGAAGATTTAGCAGACGAGTTGTATATTAGCAAATCAACGGTTCAAAATGATTTAAGAGATGTTAAAAAACAGCTGTGTAAGTATGATGTTCTTTTAGAAAAACGTCCTAACTACGGCTTGAAAGCTAAAGGGGACGAAATGAAAATGAGGTTTTGTATTTCTGAGTACATATTTAACCGAAAAGATAAAGAAGTAGATATGGTATACAATGAAATATCCATCCTGCCGCAAGAATCAATCTTAACGATTAAAGCCCACATTTTAAATCAAATAAAACGATATAATATTATGGTTTCAGATATTGGATTAAACAATTTAATCATTCATTTAGCAATAGCTTGTAAGCGAATACAAGAAGAAAATTTTATCTCATTGTATTCAGAAGACTTGCTTGAAATTATGGAGCATAAAGAATATGAAGTAGCAGCTGAAATTGTGAGGGAAATTGAAAAGGCATTCAAGATTCGTTTTCCGAAATCAGAAACAGCGTATATTGCCATTCATTTGTTAGGTACAAAAATGCTCAACAGTAGCAATCATGAAGACAAAGAAGTGAAGCAGTTTATTGCCGCAGATATTTATGAATTAACAGCGGCTATATTAGAAGCAATTGAAAAAGAGCTTCATTTAGGAATTAGTCAAGATTCAGAGCTGATTCTTGGTATGAGCTTACATTTGAAACCGGCTATCAACCGCTATAAATATGGAATGAATTTGCGAAACCCGATGCTTGAAGGAATTAAGAGTCATTACCCTCTTGCTTTTGAAGCTGGAATTATTGCTGGGAAGGTTTTAAAAAATCGCCTTGAAATTGACATGCATGAAACGGAAATTGGCTATTTAGCTTTACATATTGGAGGGGCCATTGAACGTCGGAAAATTATCAATCAGCCTAAGCGCTGTTTGATTGTATGTGCATCGGGAGTAGGGAGTGCCAAGCTATTATCATATAAGCTGCAGGCTACGTTTGGATTAAATCTTACTATTTTAGGAACAACTCAGTATTATAAGCTTCACCAAATGTCGCTGCACTCTTTAGATTTTATTGTTAGTACCATTCCAATTCCAGAGGATCTTCCTGTTCCTGTAGTACAAGTAAGCACAATTCTAGGAAACAATGATTTTAAAAAAATTGAATGTTTAATGAAGAATAAACCGCAGTCTTCGTTAGAATACACGAAAAAAGAATTAGTATATTTACAGCAAGAATTTCAAACGAGAGAAGAAGTACTTCATTTTTTAGGAGAGAAATTAACTCATCTAGGACTAGTTCCTTCTCAATTTATAGAATCTGTTTTTGAAAGAGAAGCTGCATCACCAACAAGTTTTGGCAATCTCGTTGCGATTCCTCATCCTATGGTTCCTCAAACGGATACGACGTTTTGGGCCATTTGCACGTTGAAAAAACCGATTATGTGGGAAGGAAACCTCGTACAATTTATTTGCCTTTTAAGTGTAAAAGCGAATAATCAAGGCGATTTGCAGAAGATGTACAGTTTGTTAGTCCGCGTTGTGGATGATAAGCAGGTCGTGCAGCGCTTAGTAAAGTGCAAGGATTATGAGGAATTTATCGAGGTGTTTATGAAAAATATTAGATAAAAAAAGAAGTCTGAGAGAGGGACTTCTTTTTTTATCTGAATGTTCAAACATAATTTTTCCGTTAGTAGCGGAAAAAGGTTGTGTATAAATGTAAGCGCTTTTATTTTAAGATAAAACTATCAACAAAACAGATAGCAAAATAAAAAAACGGGGGAATGACAAATGAATATTCTATTATGTTGTGCAGCTGGAATGTCTACAAGTTTACTAGTAACAAAAATGGAAAAAAGTGCTCAGGACCAAAGTACGGAGTATAAAATTTGGGCGGTTCCTGGTGACTCTGTTCGCAACCATATTGATCAAGCAGATGTACTTTTATTAGGACCTCAAGTGCGCTACTTGCTGCCGCAGCTTAAGAAGCTAGGTGAAGAAAAAGGAGTGCCAGTTGACGTTATAAATCCTGTTCACTACGGAACGTGTAATGGAGAACAAGTGTTAAAATTTGCAGTTCAACTAGTTTCAAAATAGGAGTGTGGACTACATGAGCAAATTTAATAGTATGCTTGAAAGCAAAGTAATGCCTATCGCCGGAAAAATGGCGGGTCAACGCCATTTACAAGCACTTCGAGACGGTATTGTTCTGACAATGCCGCTCATTATTATCGGTTCAGTATTTTTAATACTGTCGAATTTACCGATACCAGGTTACAACGACTTTATGGCAGGGATTTTCGGAAAAGAATGGGCAACAAAAATGGCCTATCCAGTTGGAGCTACATTCGATATTATGGCGCTGCTTGCTTGTTTCGGAATAGCCTATCGATTAGCCGAAAAATACGGAGTAGATGCTTTGTCCGCAGGTGCTATTTCACTTGCTGCTTTTTTACTTGCTACTCCGTATAAAGTGTCCTTTCTCCCAAGCGGCGCTAAAGAAGCTATTTTAGTAGACGGCGGAATTCCAACCGCTTTAATGGGAAGTAAAGGACTTTTTGTAGCAATGATTGTCGCGATTCTCTCTACGGAAATTTACAGATGGTTTATTCAAAAAGATATTGTCATCAAGATGCCTGATGGAGTTCCACCCGCTGTTGGAAAATCGTTTGCCGCTCTTATTCCTGGCTTCACGGTAATAGCATTTATTTGGATTTTACGTTTGTTAGTAGAACAAACGCATTTTGGAAGTCTTCACAATATTGTTGGAGAATTGCTTGGAAAGCCTTTAGGTGTGTTAGGCGGTAGTTTAGGCGGTACGCTAGTTGCCGAGCTTGTTATTATGCTCATGTGGTCATGTGGACTTCATGGAGCGAATATTGTCGGTGGAATTATGGCTCCAATTTGGTATGGAGCTATGGATGAAAACCGAATTGCATTTGCTAACCATGAAGCATTACCAAATATTTTTACACAGCAGTTCTTTGATATTTGGATTAATATCGGAGGCAGCGGAGCGACACTAGCTCTAGTCGTTGCCATGATTTTAAAAGCGCGCAGTCAACAAATGAAGCAGCTTGGTAAATTAGGAATAGGGCCAGCTCTTTTTAATATCAATGAGCCAATCATCTTTGGACTTCCGATGGTGATGAATCCAATGATGCTTATTCCGTTTATTATTACCCCTCTTGTGACGGTAGTAGCAACCTATATTGCCATGTCGACAGGACTGGTAGCAAAACCAGCAGGTATTGCGGTTCCTTGGACCATGCCTCCGATTATTTCTGGCTATTTGGCCACAGGAGGAAAATTATCGGGTGCAGTTATGCAAGCTATTAACATCGGAATTTCTGTTTGCATTTATTATCCTTTCTTTAGAATGTGGGATAAACAAAAATTCACTGAAGAAAATGGTATACAGCCTGCAGTTGAAGGGGTACCGAATGATACACAGAAAGATATTGTGTGAGGAGGGATAAAGAATGGAAAGCGTTCAAGAATATATTTTTAAATTAATCTTACATGGTGGAAACGGCAGAAGTTCAGCAATGGAAGCGATAGCGGCTGCCAAAAATGGGGATTTTTCAGAAGCACGTGAAAAGCTTACACAAGCTGCGGAAGAATTAAATGCTGCTCATCATATCCAAACGTCGTTAATTCAAGGAGAAATTAGAGGGGATAGCACAGACATTTCTCTGCTCATGATTCATGCTCAAGATCATTTAATGAATGCGATGACGGTAAAAGAAATGGCTACTGAATTTGTAGATTTATATGAAGCAATCAAAATTTCTGGGGGGATTACATTATGACAAAAGGTATTAAGATTGTAACGATTGGCGGAGGTTCAAGCTATACGCCTGAACTAATAGAAGGGTTTATTAAACGATATGATGAACTTCCAGTTCGAGAACTGTGGCTAGTAGACGTGGAAGAAGGAAAAGAAAAATTAGAGATTGTTGGAAATTTAGCGAAGCGAATGGTGAAAAAATCAGGTTTGCCAATCGAGGTTCATTTAACGTTAAATCGAAGAGAAGCACTAAAAGATGCGGATTTCGTAACGACTCAATTTCGAGTTGGCTTGTTAGATGCACGAGCGAAAGATGAAAGAATCCCGCTTAAATACGGGGTGCTTGGTCAAGAAACAAACGGACCGGGCGGATTATTTAAAGGACTTCGCACAATTCCCGTTATTTTAGATATCTGCCGTGACATTGAAGAGTTATGTCCAGAAGCTTGGCTGATTAATTTCACAAATCCTGCGGGCATGGTAACAGAAGCTGTGCTCCGCTATAGTAACATTAAAAAGATTGTAGGACTTTGTAATGTGCCAATCGGAATGGAAATGGGGATTGCTAAGCTGCTTGATGTAGACCACTCTCGCATTCGAATTGATTTTGCTGGTTTAAATCACATGGTCTACGGATTAGATGTATATGTAGATGGGGTAAGTGTCAAAGATCAAGTTATTGATTTATTGAGTGATCCAACTAACAGCAGCTTTGTAAAGAATGTAGCGGGACTTGGGTGGGAGCCGGAATTTACAAAATCGCTGAATGCATTAACTTGTCCATATCACATGTACTATTACAAAACGCGTGAAATGGTAGAAAAAGAGCTTGTTAATTATGAAAAAGGTGAAACGAGAGCAGAAGTCGTAAAACAGTTGGAAAAAGAGCTGTTTGAACTGTACAAAGATCCTAACCTAGACATTAAACCGCCTCAATTAGAACAGCGCGGCGGTGCTTATTATAGTGATGCAGCGGTACGATTGATTACATCCATTTATACGGATAAAGGGGATATTCAACCTGTAAACACAGTAAACAATGGCGCTATTGCAAGCATTCCAGCTGATTCTGCTGTAGAAGTGAGCTGTATCATTACAAAAGATGGTCCAAAACCAATTTCAGTCGGAGACCTTCCCGTACCTGTCCGAGGTCTTGTTCAAACAATTAAGTCATTTGAGCGGATTTCAGCTGAAGCAGCAGTGACAGGAGATTATGACAAAGCTATTTTAGCATTAACCATTAATCCTCTTGTGGCTTCTGATAAACTAGCTAAACAAATTGTCGATGAGATGCTAGAAGCTCATAAAGATTACTTGCCTCAATTTTTTAAAACGGTTCAAGCTTAAAGTCAAGCTGTTCGAATACAGTACGTATTCGAACAGCTTTTTTATATGTGTAAAGCTAGATTTCTGCCACCATCAGTGTAACAATATAAAATAGAAACAGACAGCAAAGGGTGGCTAAAAATGATTCACTTATTAATTATGATGGTAGAACGAGTCGGAGTTATTGTCATTTTAGGTTTTTTGCTGGCACATACAAAAGTTTTTCGGCAATTTCTCCGCAAACAGCAAGGGTATAAAGGAAAGGCTGTACTTATTTTTATTTTTTCTCTTTTTAGCATTATTAGTAACTACACGGGAATTGAAATTCAAGGAACCATTATTCGAAGTGAAGATTTATTATTAAAAGTAGATCCATCAAGCTCGATTGCAAATACGCGAATTATGGGTGTGGAAATGGGCGGTCTGCTTGGCGGTCCTTTTGTTGGTTTAGGAGTCGGACTGCTTGCTGGTGTTCATCGCTTTATGTTAGGAGGGAGTACGGCGTTTAGCTGTGCAGTTTCGTCCGTTTTAGCAGGGGTGTTAACTGGATATATCGGCTATGCCTACCGGAAAAAACGTCGAACGATTACACCGCGCTTTGCTGCACTTGTAGGCATAGCGATGGAAACGCTTCAGATGCTGATTATTTTATTATTTGCTAAACCGTTTGATGCGGCATGGACGCTAGTGAGTATCATTGCTATTCCAATGATTATTGTAAATGGTACGGGAAGCTATATTTTCTTATCAATTATTCAGTCCATTTTACGGCAAGAGGAACAAATGAGAGCGCTTCAGACACACAAAGTATTATTAATCGCGGATCAAACGCTTCCACATTTTCGTCAGGGCCTCACTAGTGAATCATGTGAAAATGTTGCAAATATTATTCATCGCTTCACAGGTACGGATGCTGTTTCGTTAACTGATACGCACAAAATTTTAGCTCATGTGGGAGAAGGAATTGATCACCACGTTCCTTCCCATAGTTTAATTACCGGGCTGTCTCATGAAGTGCTGAAGACGGGGAAAATTATGAAAGCAAAATCGAGAGAACAAATTGATTGTCAGCATAAAGACTGCCCGCTTCATGCCGCTATTGTGATGCCGCTTACTTCTCACGGTACTACCATTGGAACACTAAAAATGTACTTTAAAGATGCGAGCGGGTTAAGCCGGGTGGAGGAAGAGCTGGCAGAAGGATTAGCTAAACTTTTTTCAACTCAGCTAGAGCTCGGCGAAGCAGAGCTTCGAAGTAAATTGCTAAAAGATGCGGAGATTAAAGCTTTACAGGCACAGGTGAATCCTCACTTTTTATTTAATGCCATTAATACGATATCGGCGCTGTGCAGACAGGACGTAGAAAAAGCCAGAAAGCTGCTACTGCAGCTAAGCATTTATTTTCGTTCCAATTTGCAAGGTGCAAGGCAGCTGCTGATTCCGTTATCAAAAGAGCTTGATCATGTTCACGCGTACTTATCGCTTGAACAAGCCAGGTTCCCTAATAAATACGAAATTGACATGTATATTGAAGAAGGGCTAGATGATGTCTTGCTTCCGCCGTTTATTCTTCAAGTACTTGTGGAAAATGCCATTCGGCACGCATTTCCGCGCAAACAAAAGCACTGTCGCGTAGAAGTTTATATTGAGACAAAAGATAAATATGTATACGTAAAGGTAAAAGACAATGGACAAGGTATAGACACAAAACGATTGGAACTGCTTGGCAATCAGCCCGTTTTTTCAGAAAAAGGAACGGGGACGGCTCTTTACAATATTAAACAACGTTTACATGGATTGTTTGGAAAAGAAACAGCGCTGGAGTTTGACGTAACAGAAGGAACAGCGGTTTCGTTTGTTATACCAATTGAATTAAAAAGCGAGGGTATGTAATATGCTGCGAGTACTAATAGTAGACGATGAAATGTTAGCGCGAGATGAATTAAAATACTTATTGCACCGAACGAAAGAAGTAGACTTCATTGAAGAAGCTGAAAGTATCGAAGAGGCGTTGGATAAAATGATGGATGAAAAACCGGATTTATTATTCTTAGATATACAATTGTCAGATGACAGCGGTTTTGATATTGCTAAAAGGCTTAAAAAAATGAAAAACCCGCCTGCTATTATATTTGCAACTGCGTACGATCAGTACGCTTTACAAGCCTTTGAAGTAGATGCAATTGATTACATTTTGAAGCCTTTCGATGAAGAAAGAGTTGTGCAGGCCATTCATAAATATAAAAAAATGCGTATTCCTCATCACCCTGTCAAAGAAGAAGAATCGATAGGAGATTCTTCTTCACAAACTGGAAAGTTAGCGATTTCTGTAGATGATTCGATTGTGTTAGTGAATATAGAGGATATTTTATTTGCAGGATTGATAGAAGGAGAAGTCACGGTTCAGACCATAACAGAATCCTATCATACTGCTGATACGCTGGCTATGCTAGAAAAAAAGCTTCCTTCTCAGTCGTTTATTCGTGTGCACCGTGGTTATATCGTCAACGTACATCATATTTCTGAGGTACAGCCATGGTTTAATTCTACGTATAATTTAGTAATGAAAAACGATGAGCGAGTTCCTGTCAGCCGTACATATGCTAAAGAATTGAAGAAACGTTTAGGAATTTAAGTAAGAAGCAGCTTGCGTATGCATTTTGGCAAGCTGCTTTTTGCATTTCAAGGCTCGATTTTTGTAAGTGAGCATAAATATTTGACTCTTCGGTTTGAAAACGCTTTCTAATTGATTTTCATTTTATATAATGAAGTCAACAAACAGAGAGAGGTGAAAGAAATGAGTGCTAAAAAAGTGTATGGCTTTTTAACACAAGCATTTATTTTTTCCGTAATTATGTTGATTTCAGATTTTATTGCAGAGCATTTGCCTTTTCCAATGCCAGCTTCAGTCATTGGACTTGTGCTGTTATTTCTTGCACTCTGCTTGAAGATTATTAAACTAGAGCAAGTTGAATCACTGGGAACGGCTTTAACTTCTTTGATCGGATTTTTATTTGTGCCAGCAGGTATTTCTGTTATGAATTCATTAGGTGTTATGCAGCAGTACGGCATTCAAATTTGTTTAGTCATCATCGTGGCAACGATTATTTTGTTAGGTGTTACAGGCTTATTTTCACAGCTTATACTTGGCATGACAAAAGATAATAAAGCAAAAGAAGAAATAAAAGATGTAGCTATGAGTGAAAAAACAAAAAAACAAGGTATTGCTTAACATCAATTATAAAGAGACAAGGTGGTTGGAAAGATGAATCCGTATTTTGGAATCGTGGTTTCTTTAGCTGCGTACGGCATTGGAACGTATTTATTTAAAAAGTCAAAAGGGTTTTTCTTATTTACTCCTTTATTTGTGGCAATGGTACTCGGAATTGCTTTTTTGAAAATTGGTCACTTTTCTTATGAGGAATATAGCAGCGGTGGGAAGATTATCAGCTTCTTTTTAGAACCGGCAACAATTGCTTTTGCCATCCCTTTATATAAGCAAGCCGATAAATTAAAAAAGTACTGGTGGCAAATTCTTTCTTCTATTGCGGTAGGGTCAGTTTGTTCGGTAGCCATTATTTTTGCGATTGCTAAAGGTATTCATATGGACGAAGTCGTGATGAAATCAATGCTTCCACAAGCAGCTACAACAGCGATTGCGCTTCCATTGTCTCAAGATATTGGAGGGATTCCTGCTATTACATCCTTTGCTGTTATTTTTAATGCAGTCATCGTATATGCGCTTGGCGCTTTATTTTTAAAAGTATTCAAGGTGAAAAATCCAATTTCGAAAGGGTTAGCTCTTGGAACTTCTGGACATGCATTAGGGGTAGCCGTAGGGATTGAAATGGGAGAAGTAGAGGCAGCCATGGCAAGTATTGCCGTTGTTATTGTAGGCGTCGTTACAGTTGCCGTTATTCCACTTTTTGTTCAGCTAGTTATGTAACAAAAGCCTGAAGAAGTCAGAGAACCTCTGACTCCTTCAGGCTTTTGTTTGTTAATTAATACACCACTCCAAAATGTCGTGATGCGCAGTTTTGACAGGTTGTATGGTCAAAAAGACTCTCAGGAATGATAAATTCAAAACAAAATTGACATTGTTTGAATTGACTTTGTCTATAAAACATTGTCTCTAAGAAAATAGCTGTAATATGTTCGGTTATGTGCTTATGGGAACGTTGTTCTAAAGTGGACCATGGAATAGACTGATGCTCTATGTAAATCGGACAGGAAGTATAGGGTGTATCCCATTGAATGGCTTGATATCCAAACGTAAGGCCATGATGAGCTGCTGATGTAAATATGATCAGGTTTTGATGGAATTCTGGCAGAGGTAATTCTAGTTTTTGATCTTTAAGCGATCTCGTTTTGGAATGAAGGTTATACAATTTAATCTGAAAATGAATCCACTGAGTGGCGTGAACGGTTATTGACATGTTTTAAACCTCCAATTCAGACTCTTTCTTTTATCATAATTGATTTCAAAATAAATAAATAGTAGGCAAAAAGAAGATAACAAAATTTTATATAGATTACTTATAAGGCGTAGGGAAAGGTGATATAAGCACAGCATCCTTTTTTCTACCCCTTTTTAAAGCATATTAATCTTCTATATAAAAGCTTGCTTTCAACGAACGGTATCGGCGTACTCATACGCTTTAAACAGATTTTAGTGTTAGAAGTTATAACAAGGTTCATTTCTTTTAGAGCAGTTTATGAAATAATAAAAACTGTATATTTTACGGTCTGAATCTATGTGTTGGAGGTTTTTATATGACGAAACAAAAGCTGATATTAATCGGAAATGGAATGGCGGGAATGCGCTGTATTGAAGAAATTCTTATTCATTCTCCAGGTTGTTTTGATATTACTGTTTTTGGAAGTGAGCCTCACGTTAACTATAATCGAATTTTATTATCAACCGTTTTACAAGGTAGTACAAAGCTTGAAGATATAAATATTCATTCTTTTGCATGGTATAAGGAAAATAATATCACTTTATGTAAAGGAGAAAGCGTTACGCACATAGACACCGAGAGAAAAATAATAAAAACAGATAAAAACAGAGAGACGAGGTACGACAAGCTTATTATTGCTACTGGTTCGAGCCCGTATATGCTCCCCGTTAAAGGGTCTGACAAAGAAGGTGTCCTCGGTTTTCGTACCATCGAAGACTGTCGAAAAATGATTGAAATTTCTAAACAGTATAAAAAAGCAGCGGTTATTGGAGGAGGTCTGTTAGGGCTGGAAGCCGCTAGAGGACTATTAAATTTGGGAATGGACGTTCAAGTGATTCATCATTCGGGTTTCTTAATGGAGCGACAGTTAGACAGAGCAGCATCTGCTATGTTAAGAGAAGAATTAGAAAAGCAAGGCATGAGTTTTCTGTTAAACAAACATACAGATGAGATTATAGGGAACAACCGAGCAGAAGGCGTCCGATTTAACGATAGCAGTAAAATTGCAGCTGATTTAGTTGTAATGGCTACAGGAGTGAGGCCAAATGTTAATCTAGCTAAAAAAAGCGGAATAAAAACAAATAGAGCAATTATCGTAAATGATTATTTAGAAACGAGCATCCCGGATATCTATGCAGTAGGTGAATGTGCTGAACATCGAGGGATGACATACGGCCTTGTTGCTCCTCTTTACGAACAAGGAAAAGTCTTAGCAAGACACCTTTGCCAAATAACAAACGATGGTTATCGCGGGTCCGTTCTTTCCACTCAATTAAAAATATCAGGAATAGACGTTTACTCAGTCGGAGAGTTCAAAGAAAATCAAGGTGCAAAAGCCATTACGATTTCGAATATGTTAGATGGTATATACAAAAAAGTAGTTTTTCGCGAAGGGAAAATAGTGGGAGCTGTTCTTTTTGGAGATACCAGTGAGGCTATAAAGCTGTCACAAATGATTAATGAAAAAAAGGATTTGTCGCAAGCGGAAAAAGTACAACTATTTCCTTCTCAACATGAAAAAGAAAATGCAGTAACTTCTATGCCACTTACAGATACCGTATGCAACTGTAACGGTGTAACAAAGGGAGCCATTATTGAAGCAGTACAGAAAAATGATTTAACGACAGTAGATGAAATAAAAAATTGCACGAAAGCTTCTGGTTCATGCGGAGGATGCAAACCCCTTGTAACAGATCTTTTAACATATATTCAAAGCGATGAGTTTGATGAAATCATTGAACAAAAAACCTTTTGTACATGTACACATTTATCAGAAGATGAGCTGGTAAGAGAAATGCAGCAATATCAATTTGAAACGGTTCAGCAAGTAAGAGAAATATTAAAGTTTAAAGACATGAAAGGCTGTTCGTTATGTGAAGGCGGTCTTCATTACTATTTAGATATGATGAATCCTCATTATAAAAACAATCGACATTCTTTATTTACTACGGAGAATGACCAGGCAGTTTTGCTTCACGATGGGACTTATGCAGTGGTACCGCAAATTCATGGTGGTCTGACAAATGTACAGGAATTAAGGAACATAGCAGATGTAGCTGAAAGGTACAACATCTCTAATATTCGTTTAACAAGTGATCAGCGCATTCAACTTATTGGAGTGAAAAAAGAATATCTTCCGTTGATAAGTGAGGAAGTAGATAGAGGACTTCAGCAGCTATATGAACGTACAGTTAAAAATGTATCTGTTTATATAGGAAAAGGAACGTGTATTTGTCAGTATGAACCTGCTCTTGCTTTATCAAATGAATTGGATAAACAGCTTGAATATGTAAAGACCCCATGTGATATCAAAATCAGTATTGCTTCGTGTTCTCACATTGCAGAGAGTGTAACAACAAGTGATATAGGATTAAGAAGAATAGAAAGAGGATGGGAAATATATGCTGGCGGAAGCAGCGCAGAAGCCAGAAGCGGGGAGCTGTTTTATGTGGCCGAAACAAACGAAGAAGCAGTAGAAATCAGCTGTTCTTTGATTCAATATTACCGTGAAACGGGGAACTATTTAGAAACTGTCGGGAGCTGGATCGAACGAGTAGGAATTGTTCATGTCAGAGAAGTTTTGTTTGAGGTAGACAATCGAGAGTATTTAATGAAGCAGCTCAGCTCAGAACGCTCTCGTGCAATCACATATTTATTATAGGAAAGAAGGGTGAACTACGATGACTGAGATGCTATTGAAATATTTTCGTGAGCAGCAAAAGCATGTTGAAACCGAGCGTATCTATAATACGCAGTGTCCTTACTGCAGCATGCAGTGTAAAATGCAGTTAGTTGAACAAACACATGTAAAAAGGAAAACGTATAAAACAATTGGAACAGACAACCCTACTTCTCAAGGAAGGTTATGTATCAAAGGAATGAATGCGCATCAGCATCCTTTGCATAAAGATCGGATTCAATACCCTTTATTAAAAGTAAACGGAGAGTTTGTAAAGATTTCTTGGAAAGAAGCTCTTCACTATATTAAAGAAAAGGTTACAGAGATTCAAGAGAAGAATGGAGCAGATGCGCTAGGTGTTTATGGAAGTGCCTCTATTACAAATGAAGAAGCTTATTTATTAGGGAAATTTGCTCGAGTTGCATTAAAAACAAAGTATATTGATTACAATGGACGCTTATGTATGTCGGCTGCTGCTTCTGCTGCTAGTAAAACATTTGGCATGGACCGAGGATTTACGAATAGCTTGCAAGAGATTCCGTTTACTGAATGTATTATGTTAGCTGGAACAAATATTGCAGAATGTCAGCCAACGATTATGCCTTATTTTGAAAAAGCAAAAGAAAACGGAGCTTTTATTATTGCCATTGATCCAAGAGAAACAGCTACAACTAAAATAGCAGATTTACATCTAAAACTTAAACCGGGAAGCGACGCAGCATTAGCCAATGGAATTTTAAAGATCATTATTGAAGAAAATTATCTGGATGAACGATTTCTGCAAGAACGTGTTAATGGATTTAGAGAGGTGATGCAATATGTGGCGTCTCTAGAGTTTAATGTCATTGAAGAAATAACGGGAGTGCCACTGGAGGAAATGTATCAAGCTGCCCGTATGTTTGGTCAAAGAGAAACAGGAATGATTTTTACTGCTAGAGGAGTAGAGCAGCAAACAGACGGAAGTGCTGCGGTGCGAAATTTTTTGAATATTCTACTTTCTGTTGGGAAAATCGGTAAACCCCGCTGCGGATATGGGGCCATTACCGGTCAAGGAAATGGGCAAGGAGCCCGAGAGCATGGTCAAAAAGCGGATCAGCTTCCAGGCTACCGCTCAATCGAAAATCATGAGCACCGGATGTATATAGCAGATGTGTGGAACATAGAGGAGAAAGATCTTCCTAGAAAAGGTGTTTCTGCATATGAGATGATTGAAAAAATTCATGACGGTGAAATTAAAGGGCTGTTTTTGATGTGTTCAAATCCAACAGTTTCAAATCCAAACGCTAATTTTGTTAAGAAGGCTTTTGAAAAGCTTGAATTTCTAGTGGTAGCAGATATGTTTGAATCAGAAACGGCAAAATTAGCAAACTTGATCTTACCAGCATCTTCCTACTTGGAAGATGAAGGAACCATGACAAATGTAGAGGGAAGAGTTACATTACGCGAAGCTAGCTTTCCATGCCGCGGCGAAATCAAACACGACTGGGAAATACTATGTGAAATTGCTAAAGTTTTGGGGAAAGAGGAACATTTTTCGTTTTCATCAGCTGAAGAAATATTCAATGAACTGCGAACGGCAAGTAAAGGAGGGATCGCTGATTACTCCGGTATTACGTACGAACGATTACGAGAGGAAAAAGGAATTTTATGGCCATGCAGAAGCTTAACAGATAAAGGAACCGAGCGCCTGTTTGAAACGCGTTTTGCTCATAGTGATGAAAAAGCGATGATGGTCCCTGTCTCGAATCAAGCTATTGTTCCTAAGGCAAAAATAACAGAAAAATATCCTCTCTATTTAACAACAGGGAGAGTGATGTCACACTATTTAACGGGTGTACAAACGCGAAAAAGTGCGTCTTTATCTGCTAGAAATTTCGAATCTTTTATGGAAATTCACCCTTCAACAGCGAAAAAATATGAAATTTCGAATCAAGAATTAGTACAAATTGAATCTTCATATGGAAGGATTGTTGTAAGAAGCAAATTTTCAGAGGGCATTCGGCCAGATACCGTATTTGTTCCTTTTCACTGGGCGGATTCTCAAAATGTTAATAACCTTGTCTCTGAGAAATTAGATCCCGCCTGTAAGATGCCGGGGTTTAAAGTAAGTGCTGTGAATATTAGCCCTTCTGTAAAAAGAAGCAGCTATTAAAAATGCTGATGCAAAAAGCCTCTTGAAAAAAGAGGCTTTTTACGTGGAATCAGGCAAGGTGCTTTTGGTTAATACGTACATCTTGTTTTTTGAATCCAGAATAATTCAGTAAGAGACAGAATAGGGAAAAAAGCGCTAGCAAGGAAAAACCGACAACGTAATCTCCGCTTGTATCTTTTATAAAGCCTAGCACAATAGGAGGGAAAAAGCCGCCTACTCCTCCGAATGCTCCTACGATCCCGGTAACAGCTCCAATGTTTCCTGTCGAAACAGATGGAACCATTTTAAAAACAGCTCCATTTCCGATACCAAGAGTAAGAGCTGCAAGTAAACAACCTACGCTAAATAGGGAGAAGGCCGTGATGGTAAATGCAATAAATAACCCTATTAGTAGCATTCCGGTAAAGACGAGGGTGAGTACTTTTTTTGCTCCGAATACATCCGATAAATATCCTCCAAGAGGCCGTACAAACGTCGCTAGTATAACAAAAACAGCTGTTTTTAGCCCACTGTCTACAGTTGAAGCATCGAATTGATCATGCAAAATGGTAGGAAGATAGATGCTGAACGTTACAAATCCACCAAATGTTAAAAAATAGAAAATGGATAAAAACCACGTTTCTTTAAACTTTAATACCGATAAAGATTCCTGAAGCGTTTTAGGAGAAGCAGCAGAAGGGTGGTCTGAAGTTCCTACCCATAATAAAAGAGCCATCAAGGCTACCGCAATTGCTAAACTCCAAAATACCCAAGGCAAGCCAAAAGAAGAAAAGATAAGTGGAACACTAAAGCTTGCTACCGCCGATCCTAAGTTGCCCATCCCGGCAATTCCTAAAATAAAACCTTGCTTTTGAGGTGAATACCATTTAGAGACATATGTAATGGAAATAGCAAATGTTGTTCCAGCCATGCCGATAAAAAATGCCCAAAAGAGCAGCATGGAGTAAGAATGAGTAAAGCCTGCACAAATGGTGGGGAGCAAAAGAGCCAGCATAGTCAACGAATACACTTTTCTTCCCCCGAAGCGATCTGTTAAAATCCCCATTGGAATTCGCATCAGAGAACCTAGTAAGACGGGAGTGGCAATTAAAATACTTTTTTCAGCATTGGTTAATGAATACATCACTTGAATATCTGCAGCGATAGGTGCGAAGACAGACCATACTGAAAAAGCAATAATCATAGATAAAGTCGAGATAAGAAGTACAGATAAGGGCCGTTTAGAAAACATTGCTTAAAAACCTCCTTTTTTATATGCAGCGCAAAGCTGTTGCAATATGGTAATTATGATACTACGCTTTCTTTGTTATGTATCATTTTGTGTTAGGTTTTCTTCCGTGGTTTTACTGGAGAAAGGATGCAGAAAAAAGTGAAAGGATAACCTAGTCGTAAACTCTAAGTGCTCATAAAGAAACGGTTAAAAGACTTTAAAAAAGTAAGTGAAAATATAGTGGAAATTGGGAAAGAAATTCAAAATGAGAGAGATTAATAGAGTCAGCACCTATAAATTTGTGCTATCGAATTATAGCCAAATCAAAAATAATTCATATTTTATATAGAACACAAATTTTCGAAATAGAAGGTGGAAAAAGTGACAGAAAAGCATCCTCTTTCAGGTTATAAAAAGGATGATAATGGAGTTCTCTGGATATGGAGTTACGTTGGACAGGCTAGAGTGAAAATGGGGTATAAAGTAAAAAGTCTGCTTCACTATGAGCAATCTTCCTATCAACAAATCAGTATTGTGGATACAAAATGGTATGGGAAAATGCTGGTGCTAGATGGTACCCCACAAATTTCAACAGGAGAAGGGTTTATTTATAATGAAATGATTAGCCATGTGCCAATTATAACGCATTCAAATCCCCAAAAAGTTGCAATGATTGGCGGAGGAGACTGCGGTCCTGCACGTGAAGCAATGAAGTATGACGGAATTCAACAAATTGATGTAGTCGAAATCGATCCAAAAGTTACAGAAATCTGCCGCACATGGCTAACTCCGGCTTCTTGTTACGATGGTGAAACCAGGCTCAATATGATACATCGCGATGGAATAGATTGGATTCAAGAACAAAAGGGAGTTTATGACGTTCTCATAATTGATCGACCTGACCCTGTTGGACCGGGAAAAAAACTATTTCAACCTGATTTTTATCAATATGTCTACAACAGCCTTAAAGATGATGGCGTGGTTGTTTTTCAATCAGGATCTCCTTACTACAATACTTCTACGTTACAAGGCACAATTAAAAACTTAAAGGAGCTATTTCCAATTGTCCGCACATATTTAGTGACTATACCTCTGTTCCCTTGTGGCATTTGGAGTTTTACAATTGCTTCTAAAAAAATGGATCCTCTTCAGGCCGATCTGACGAAGCTACAGCATACACATACTCAATATGTTGATCCTGAAATTTTCCGTGCATCATTTGTTTTACCTAAATATATAAAAGAAATAGTAGACGGAAAAGATTCCTAAAAACTAAGTAGCGACGAATGTTTGTTGAAAGTCATCAATAATCTCGGAAAATATATTTATTATGGTAGTTCTGTGTTTGCTGCGCAGAGTTCGGGATAATTCAATTTGAAACGTATTAAAATTATGACTGTAACCTGTATAGTTCTTATTGTCACCTTGTCTGTGAAAGGCAATTGATTCGTTTCCAACAAATTTATTATCAAATATTACATGGATTTTAGGGAACGAATCTTCAGCTTTTTTAGTCAGGGCCTGTTGAAACCAATCTTTAACTTCCTTTGAGCAGGATTGTCCATATAAAGTCCCCACTTCAATTGCATAAGGCCCGTAATGTGTATCCTTCATTCCATGAAAAGATAAATGCAGGTAGGGTGTCAGAAGGCAATTATTACTATCTACTATCTTTAAAGATTTAACAATTTCTTGGATTGTTCTTCTATATTCTTGTATTCCCTCATAGTTTGTTTCATTTAGATTTCTATTTAAATCTGCTGTGGTTCTAGAAACCGTACTAACGATTCCTGCACATCCTGTTTTCTTGACTAAATTCTCTACAATTTTATCCGTAAATAAATCAGCAGCGGGTGGTTCTGCATGAAGTGCATCCACATGACAGCTTATAAAGCCAGTTCCTTTATTGTATTTTAAGTAGTTTCCATGAATGAATTTTAATGTCATTTACTATTTCTCCTTTTATATCGTTTGAAATCTATCCTTTCTATAATAAATGCAGTAAAAATAAAATCGGTGAATTATTACAGAAGTTAAATACATACATAAAAAGTTTTCGGAGGTGGTGGAAATAAATAGATATATGTACAGGAGTATTTTGTATAGTTACATACTATATGAGTAGCTGATTGTTGTTATAGGGCATTAAAGGAGCAAAATACGATAGAAAGTTCTAACTAGGAGGCTTTAAAATGGATCCAATGAGAGAAGAGTTAGGGATATTATCTGATAAAGAAATGACGTTGCAAACTCTTAATCTGAATAATATACCGTCTGTTGAATTAGTTGACCCAAAAACCTGTTCATATCCAGTGATAGGTAGGAAATATGGTCACTATAGCGGAAGAGATATTGTTATCGTCAATACAAAGGACCAAGCAATATATGAAGGATATGATTATTTTACGAAAATATATGCAATAGACAAAGAATATTGTCTAGAAGTAGAAGGACTGAGCGTGAAAAAAGTACAAGTAGTAACCAGTGAACATGTTGTATTTAATGAAATACCCATTCGAACGCAAGCCTTCGGTTGGAAATTAGAGCAGATAAACAGCATGGATGTACCGGAAATGCTGACGAACGTAGCCATTCGAGCGCTCTACGTAACGGGAGCTAAAAGCGGCTTTGTCAAAATGGGGGTATTAGAAAATGGAGAGTGTATCGTCACCGATATTAACTCATCAGAGAGTGAATGGATAGAAAATCCATTAAAGCCTAGTCTTCCTTTTAGCATGGGTGCTGATGTTGAGTTTATGTTAAGTTGTGATGGAGAGCTTCTACCAGCTTCTACTTTTTTTTCTGTTGAAGGTCCGGTAGGCTGTGATGAAAGACAAATAGAGCAAGATAGCGGTGAGTATGCATTAGTAGAAGTTAGGCCTGAAAAAGCGAATTCATCAACAGAGCTATTTGAGAATATCCAAAAATTAATAGAAAAAGCATCTGCACAGGTACCATATGAAAATGTTCATTTTCGAGCAGGCAGCATGCCGTTTTCAGGGTATCAATGTGGAGGACATATTCATTTTGGCATTCCGCTTTCTTTATCCTTATTAAGAGCTCTTGACCACTACCTTGCTATTCCCGTAGCGCTGATAGAAGAATCTAAGACCGCTAAACTCAGACGAAAAACGAACCATGGAGGTCTTGGACGCTATCGTGAGAAACCGTATGGATTTGAGTATTTAACTTTAAGCTCTTGGATTATCGACCCTAGAATTACTCTCTCCACTTTAGCTCTTGCTCAGCTAGTTGCTACCCATCATCATGAATTAAAAAGCGAATTTTTATTTCATCCACTTACGCAGCGTGCCTACTATCAAGGGAATAAAATCTTTCTTAAACGAATGTGGAAAGATATCAAGGCCAATCTTATGAAAACATCCAGCTATTCATACTATCAAAATGAACTATCTTTTCTATTTGAAATGATCGAAAAAGAAATTCCTTGTGATGAATCAAATGATATTCGCAGGAATTGGAATGCAAAAATTTCTAAAGAAATCTATGACCGCGGACATATTATCCAAATCCCCAAAAAGCTCCGTTTAAAATACGGCCTCCAAGAGGGGCAGTCTACGATTATTAGTGCAGGAAAGGCAATATCAACGGCAACTGTGCATTCTTATCCTTTTTCATTTCGCCATCCAAATATGGTTCAACTCTCTAAATCTCTCCGTGATAAACTATCTCTCCCAAAAGATTGGTGCCCCAAGCTATCAGCTTCAGAAGGCATTATAACTTTAGGTCCTATCATTGGCATTCTTGCTAACCGTCCTTTTGAAAGACAAACAACTTATTTCCACCATCTATGTCGCTTAGCAAATGAAAAGCGAATGCTTGTATATGTGTTTGAACCCGAAGATATTGATTGGGAGAAAAAATTGGTTAAAGGAACAACCATTAACGGTGAAGGGCTCTTTCCTTTTCCTGCTGTTATTTATGACCGTTATTTCATAGATGGCAGAAAAAATATTTTAATAGATGAAGTAAGAGCAAAACTTCAGGCGATTTATAAAATTCCTTTTGTTAATTCTTCAAACTTGTTTCAGCTTACGGGAGATAAGTGGGCAACATATGAACTTCTTATGAAAGAATATGAAGAATTTCTTCCAGAGTCACGTCTCGTACAAAGTCCTAAAGACATTGCAGAAATGCTTGATAGGTACGGAGAAGTTTATTTAAAACCGCTTGGCGGGGCCTTAAGTAAAGGAGTCATGCGCATCGTTCGCCGACCAACAGGCATCTTTTGGTTTGATCTTAATAAAAAAGAGCTGCATCAATTCAGTAATATGGAAGAATTATTTACTTTGCTCTCCCCTTTGATGAAAAACAATCCTTATCTTGTTCAAGAAGGAATTCGCAGAAAACAGCATAAAGATAAAAATTTAGAAATACGGGTTTATATGCAAAAAAATGAAAAGCAAATTTGGCTTCGAACGGGCATGGTTGCGCGTCTCACCGGTGAAGATGTGCTAACGGAAGATTCAGAAACGAATATGCGTCTCAGTAAAATATTGAATAGTTTATATCCCGATCCAACAGACAGGAGGCTCATTATAAACCAATTAGCTAAAATATCTAAAAATATTGTGGCAACAGTAGAAGAGAAAGTGGGTCCTTTTGGAGAGCTAGCGGTAGATTTATGTATAGATCAGTACGGTTCCATAAAGTTGCTTGAAATAAATGCAAAACCAGATAGTCTGTTCTCACAAATTAGAGCTTATAAGCTGCGTACTTTGGCGGGGATTCGTCTGCTTAATTATGCGTCTTCACTGGCTGGTTACGAAGAAGAAAAGGAGGATTTAACATGAAGCACTTTACATTAAATGAAATCCTTAAACAAACGGGGGAGACCTTTGTTATGGATCAGGAAATCCTGTTATTAAACATGCTATAAACTACGCTAAAAAGGATATAGAGGATCATACACTCATCTTTCATTTAGATAGAGAACCGATTAGAGGAAAGTATTGGAAAGAAAATCATTCAATTGTCGTTATAACAGATCACCCTGAGCTGTGCACAAACTTAGAGGGAGATATTATTCTTGTTAAAACAGCTCAATTAGAAGAGGCTTATTGGAAATTTATCGAATACTACCGAGGGCTTTTTGATCTTCCTGTTATTGGAGTTACAGGAACTTGTGGAAAAACGACCACGAAAGAGATGATCCGACAAATATTAATTGAAGACTATAAAGTGAAAGCTACGTGGATGAGTATGAATTCTATGTCTGTAAATCTACGTTATTTAACAGGTATTGATGATACGACAGAAGTAGCTGTTTTTGAAATGCCGGTCGCTTATCCAGGTTATTTAAAAGTTGCGTGCCGCTACTTTCAGCCACAAATACGAATTCTATTAAATATAGGCGTGCACCATCTTGCTGATTGTGAAACACCTGAAGAATATATGAAAGCAAAAGCCGAAATTGTAGAAGGCTTAGATCCAAATAGCGGCATTTTAATTTTAAACGCAGATGACGAAAATATTAAGAGAGTGCTTGATGTAAAGCATCTTCAAAATGTTGTATATATAGGTAAGAATAATGATTCCCAATTTCAAGCAAAAGATATTAAATATGCTAATGGGGGAATGACTTTTACTTTAAAGCACAAAAACAAAGAATACGATGCTTTTATCCCTGGATATGGTGAACATAATGTGTATAATGCACTGGCTGCCATTGCTGCAGTATCTTATGTGGGCGTTGATATTTCCGTTGCCATACAAAGACTAAGCTTATTTGAACAAGTAGAAGAACATTTGGAATTTAAAAGAGGAATGAATGAATGTACGGTAATTAACGACACATGGAACTCTTCACCTTTATCGATGGCTACAGCTCTTGGAGTTCTCAGTGATATGTCAAAAGAGAAACAATCTATCGCTTTATTAGGCTACATGCCTCAGCTAGGAGAAGGACCTTATGCAATTAAACAATATGAAGATATGGGAAAAAAAGCAGCGGAATCCAAAATTGACATTCTAGTTGCAGTGGGAGATGAAGCAAAAGCTATTGGAACAGGAGCTTTAAAATATGGAATGGACCCTAATAGAGTCTATTTTTGTAAAACTGGTGATGAAGTATACAATGTGCTAGCTCCATATTTAAATGAAAATACAATAATTTTATTAAAAGTAACACATTGTGTTATGACAAAACCTACTTTTAAAGAATTAAGAAATAAACTTATTCTAGACAACGAAGAGTAAAAGGAGGATAGACATGAAGAAGACCAAACAGCTAAGAGAGTTGATAGAAAGCAAGCAGCTAGAGTTTATTATGGAGGCTCACAGTGCGCTATCTGCAAAGATTGTAGAAGAAGCAGGGTTCAAAGGGATATGGGCCAGCGGCCTGTCTTTATCCGCAGCACTGGGTGTAAGAGATAATAATGAGGCTTCGTGGACACAGGTATTAGATATCTTAGAGTTTATGAGTGATGCAACGTCCGTTCCCATTCTTCTGGATGGTGATACAGGCTATGGGAATTTTAATAATGCAAGAAGATTAGTTAAGAAGTTGGAGCAGCGAGACATTCCAGGCGTATGTATTGAAGATAAATTGTTTCCAAAAACAAACTCATTTATTAAAGGTGAAGCACAGCCGCTCGCAGATATTAATGAATTTTGCGGCAAAATTAAAGCAATGAAAGATAGCCAAAATGACGAAGATTTTGTAGTGGTATCGCGTGTAGAAGCATTTATTGCAGGGTGGGGGCTGAAAGAAGCTTTAAAACGTGCAGAAGCTTATCGCCAAGCGGGAACCGATGCCGTTTTGATTCATAGTAAAAGGTCAGATATGACAGAGATTGAAGCTTTTATGAAAGAGTGGGGAAACAGGCTTCCGGTTATTATTGTTCCAACCAAATATTATTCGGTTCCAACTGATAAATTTAGTGATTTAGGAATTAGCTTAAGCATTTGGGCCAACCATAATTTAAGATCTTCTATTACAGCTATGCAGAAAACGTCCGCTCAGATTTATTACGATAAAAGTTTGATTAACGTAGAAAAAAATGTCTCTCCGCTTGAGGAAGTTTTCCGTCTTCAAAAAGCTGAAGAGCTCGATATGGCAGAGAAACTTTATTTAAGCTCTGCCAATCATAGTATTAACGCTATGATTCTGGTAAAAAAATCAGCAAATGACGTTTTAATAACTGAGCAAATGAATCAATTAAAAAAAGTTGGCGTGACAAATAGTATAAAAGTAGACAGTAACAAAGCTATGGAAGACAAGGAGTCTCCTAATCAAGGAGAATTATATGATCTTTATGCTGCAAGAGATAAGCTAGGAACGGCTACTTTAATCAGTGATAGTAACATCGTGTATAAAACTCATGTTTTTGAGGAGTTAATTCATGAAAGTGGTGATATCACTATCGTAGCAGGAGCTGATTATGATTTAAAAGGGGATCAAACATCTTATGTAACGGCTGAATTTCCCTATTCCAAAAAGCTTTATTCCAAAACAGTAGACTTAATTCAAATGTCATCCAGTCCAAATTCTAAAAACATTCATGGTGAATTCATTGGTCTTTGGAAAGTTTCCGGAAAAGGCACTGAGGTTGTAAAAAAAGTTTTGGAAGAACTGGCACAAAGAGAAGATTTTGCTCAGCTCACGTTCTCTGATTTTTTTAATTATATTAATTTAATTCATCCGGTTGCTGTTAAATATACGATGGGATCATGGATAGATACCGAAACGTATATAAAGCTTCAAAAAGATGGTGGGAAAAATGATTAGTACATCATTATTTGGGAATCAATTAAAAAAACTAGGTTTTCAATTTTATAGTGGGGTTCCTTGTTCCTATCTTAAACCTCTAATTAATTACGCTATCAACGAATGTGAATACGTTGCAGCAGCAAATGAAGGAGAAGCAGTAGCAATTGCTGCTGGCGCATCAATTGCTGGCAAGAAAGCGGTTGTTTTAATGCAGAACTCCGGATTAGCAAATGCTGTTTCCCCTTTAACCTCTCTTATTCATCCGTTTAAAATTCCTGTCCTTGGATTTGTCAGTTTTCGCGGAGAACCTGGATTTCCGGATGAACCACAGCATGAATTAATGGGAGAAATTACTCCTGCTCTGCTAAATACAATGAAAATAAAATGGGAATATTTATCTTTTGATTTTACCGAAGTTAAAAACCAATTACGGCGGGCTAATCAAGCTATTGAAAATAATGAAAGCTACTTCTTTATTGTGAAAAAAGGAACGTTTGAGTCAGTTAAGCTTTCAGAAAAATCAATGAAAAACGTTACTCCTAAAATGAAAAGTGAACAGATAACAACCGACGAGTTACCTTCAAGGTATGAGGCACTACAAGTAGTTAATTCAATAAAGGACAATGATACCATTCAATTGGCCGCTACAGGAAAAACGGGAAGAGAGCTTTACGAAATAGAAGACGCAAAAAATAATTTTTATATGGTTGGATCTATGGGGTGCGTTAGTTCCATTGGTTTGGGCTTAGCTTTGAGCAGAAATGAAAAGAACATCATTACGATTGATGGAGACGGAGCTTTGCTTATGCGCATGGGAAATCTAGCAACCAACGGATACTATTGTCCGGAAAATTTATTACACATTCTTTTAGACAATCAAACCCATGATTCTACAGGGGGACAACATACGGTCTCTCATAACATTAATTTTGTAGATATTGCTTCTTCCTGTGGGTATCAAAATTCCATTCATGTTCATAACTTAAATGAGTTAGAGATGTATATCAAACAGTGGAAAAATGATAAAAAATTAACATTTTTATATCTTAAAATAGCGAAGGGATCTAAAAAGAACCTGGGGCGTCCTGAAATGAAGCCTTATGAAGTCAGAGAAAGACTGCAGGTGTTTTTAGATGATTAAGACAGCTGTTATTCTAGCTGCGGGGATGGGGAGCAGGATTCGTAAAAGAGCTGGAAACCGCCCTAAAGGTTTTTTGATGATTGATGAAAAATCGATTATTGAACATTCCATTTCAAAGTTAATAGAAGCAGGAGTTAAGACGATTTTTATTGGAACAGGTTATATGAAAGAAGAATATGAAAAGCTAATGGTTAGATACCCTCAAATAAAATGTGTTTATAATTCTAGATACGAAACAACGGGAAGTCTGTTTACGCTGTATCAATTTAAAAGTTATATTAAAGAAGATTTTTTACTATTGGAATCAGATGTAATTTATGAAAAGAGTGCGTTGAAAACATTAATAAATCATTCGAGATCAGATGTTATACTAGCGAGTAAATTGAACGATGCTGGCGATGAAGTGTATATCGAAGCTGATGAAAATAATAACCTTAAGAATATGTCAAAACAAAAAGAAGAGTTGAATAGTATTTATGCAGAACTAGTTGGTTTAACCAAACTCTCTTATGCTACATTTCAGAGACTTTGTGATGAAGCAAATACGCTGTTTCAGCTAAATCAAGCGATTGATTATGAATACGGGCTTGTTAAAATTTCCGAAAAAGCAAATGTGTATGTTCATAAACTGGATAATTTGGCATGGTGTGAAGTGGATGATGAAGATCACTGGGCAAGAGCAACTACTATTGTTTATCCGATTATTAAAGCTCGTGAAGGTATTCCGCACGCCGTTAAAAGAAATATCCTCCTGAATCCTGGACCGGCAACTACAACAGACACCGTAAAATATGCTCAAATAGTGGAAGACATTTGCCCGAGAGAAAAAGAATTTGGAGAGACGATGGAGTTTATCTCTGCTGAATTAACAAAGTTTGTTGGGAATTCAGATAAATATACTACGGTACTATTCGGCGGATCTGGAACGGCGGCCGTGGAATCGATTTTAAGTTCAGTAATTGATAACGGTACGGTTGTTATTATTAATAATGGTCCATACGGTGAAAGAATGTGTAAAATCGCTGAAATTTATGGGCTGGATTATGCAGAATATAAAAGCTCCGCTGAGCGGGCTATTGATATGAATGACTTAGAAGTTTTTATAAAAAAGATTTCGGCGAACGTTTCTTATCTGGCGCTTGTTCATTGTGAAACGTCAACAGGGCTTCTTAATGATATTGAGCAAATTGGGAAACTTTGCGCAGTGGAAAATATCGAGATGATTGTAGATGCAATGAGTTCCTATGCAGCTGTTCCAATTGACATGCAAAAAATGAATATAAGCTATCTGGCCGCAAGTGCAAATAAAAACCTTCAAGGAATGGCAGGCGTGTCGTTTGTTATAGCAAATAAAGAAAGGTTAGAAAAAACGAAGAAAATGAAGCCTCGCAACCTTTATCTTCATTTATATGATCAGTATCGCTATTTCCAAATGAATAAACAAATGCGTTTTACTCCTCCTGTTCAGACTATGTATGCCTTAAAGCAGGCAATTATAGAAACTCAGTGGGAAGGAATCGAGAGACGATATGAACGCTATTCAAAATCATGGACTACTTTAACGGATGGAATTACTCGGCTTGGGTTGACCTATTTGGTTCCTGAAACACATCATTCTAAAATTATTACCTCTATCCTCGAACCTTCCTATCAAAATTATAATTTTGATATCATGCATGATTTTTTTTATAAACAAGGATTTACTATTTATCCCGGTAAAATCGATAAATTAGAAACGTTTCGAATAGCCAATATTGGTAATATCACGTATAGAGATATAGAAAGATTTCTTCACCTTCTTGAACAATATCTTAACACTTTAAAAGGAGAGTGAAAAAAGTGAATCAAAAATTAGCTGTAGCAGTTATGGTGGTAAATCAAGATCATCACGTGCTTCTAGTCAAAAACCATAGACGGGGATGGGAATTTCCCGGTGGTTTTGTCGAAGCAGATGAATCGATAACAGATGCGGGTATACGAGAAGTTAAAGAAGAATCTGGAATTGTTATTGAAGTGACAAACTTTCTCGGAGTAGAACAAGATGTTAAACGATCTACTACTGTTATTTTATTAAAGGGAAAAGCGATTAGCGGGGAAATTTCAGTTTCTAGTGAAACGCAGGATGTAGGATATTTTACGTTCGAAGAAGCAAAAGGCATCATTAAATTAGATAACTTTAAGGATCGAATGACTAGATGTCTAAATGAGACTGAAATACCTTTTTTCTATGTTTTA
The DNA here is from genome assembly GCF_049368575.1 of Priestia sp. 40. Taxonomy (NCBI): domain Bacteria; kingdom Bacillati; phylum Bacillota; class Bacilli; order Caryophanales; family Bacillaceae; genus Priestia; species Priestia sp. 40. Next base: position 165,120 of record NZ_JBMPZA010000015.1, on the reverse strand, counting down.
AAAGACACGGATTCTTTTTACGTATAGGCGGAAGGTTTCTGTGTTGTGATAGATATGCGGGGTGAACCCTAGTGAAAAAACTCTCATCGTCATGCGTAACGATGAGAGTTTTTTTACAGTAAAAGTATCGTTGCTTATTCAGCCGTCGCAATTTCTTCTTCTACATCATGGTCTTCTAAATTAGCATTTAAAAATTCACTTGTTTCCGATAAATTGAGATTTAATTTCGTTTTTTTGCAGATTTGAATTGTAACATCCTGAACGGAGACGTCTAAAACATGTCCACCTTCTTTTTTATATTCATCAATGAAATGCAGGTGATAGCCGGGAACACCGATGCCTGAGGAATATTCTGGCGTGTAAAAACCTGCTAGTGTTCCATTTACATCAGAAGATGTAAATGTAGGCTGATTAGCCGCTGCATCTACCATAGAAGGATAGGGCTTCTCTTGCTTTGCAACCGTGCGGGTTTTTACTTCTTTGAACTTCCCGTCAATGCGAACTGCATAGAATAAATTAGGGCTTGGAATAAGCTTGTTCATTAAGGTTTCTAGTTGTTCACGGTTCATTTCCTTTTCTACACGGTAAGAGATATCTTCATAAAAGGTTGTCATAATGGCAAATGGTGTTTTTGCATCTTCGCTAATAGGGGCGGCTTTCCCATCAGCAATATGATAAAATTCTCCGTCAAAGGCAATCATTTCACCATCCAATTGATTAAACGTACCGATGCCGAAATCACCCTTTTTAGCTAAGTCCTTGTAAGTGACAACACCGTCAAATACTCCGTCTAATAAAGCGATCATAGTGGAAGTTTGGTAAATCGTTAATTTTTCTTCATTGCTCATTCTTTACTCAGTCCTTTCAGTTAATTTGATCTGGCAGTAGCTGTGTATTTAATTTTTCATTATCTTTATAATCTACAGGCACATCGATGATAACGGGGCATTGTTCACGAAAAGCGCTTGCTAGAGTGTCCGAAAATTCTTCTGGTGAGTTAACTCTAAATCCTTTGGCACCAAAACTTTCAGCAAGCGTAACAAAGTCTACACTGCCGAACTCTACCGCAGATTTTCGGCCATATTTAATCTGCTGTTGAAAGCCAACCATATCGTAGGTTTGATCGTTCCAGATAATGTGAACAATTGGTAAGTTTAACCGAACGGCTGTCTCGAGCTCCATAGCTGAAAATAAAAAACCGCCGTCTCCAGACATGGACAGAACTTTTTTATGGGGGCGAACGAGTGCAGCTGAAATAGCCCAAGGCAAAGCAACACCTAGCGTCTGCATGCCGTTGCTGAATAGTAAATGCTGAGGTTCATAGGAACGAAAATAACGAGCCATCCATATGTAATGCGAACCAACGTCACATGTGATGGTAGTGTCATCTTCAACAAAGTTCTGCAAAATTTCAATTAATTGTAGGGGATGAAGGTGAGTGTCATTAGAAAACTCGTACTGATCGTCAGGTTGTTCAAGTTTGCTTTTTAATGTTTTTAAAAAAGAAGCACTTTCTTTTGAACGTATTAAATGTGGGAGTTTATCCGTTAATATGTCAATTGTGCTTGGAATATCCCCTACTAACTCAATTTCCGGCTGATAATGGTGGTCAGCTTGCGCTTGTACATCATCTAAATGAATAATGCTTCTTTGACTTTCTGAGTTCCAAAGAGAAGGAGGGTATTCAATTGGGTCATATCCGATTGTTAAGACGACGTCAGCATGCTTCAATAAGACGTCTCCAGGCTGATTGCGAAAAAGACCTACTCGTCCAAAAAAGTGAGTTTCAAGCTCTCTTGAAACAGCTCCCGCACCTTGGAACGTTTCCACCACAGGAAGGTCATGTTCTTCTATAAGTTGACGGATTGATTCCACTGCTTTAGATTTACTTGCTCTCATACCTAAAAGTAAAACAGGTAATTTTGCTGTGCGAATAGTGTGTATAGCTTGGGCAACAGCGTCTAAATTAGCAGCGCCAATCGTAGGAGTTTTTAGAACGGATAGAGTGGAAGCTGATGTTTCGCTATCCATTACATCCTGCGGCAAGCTGACAAAAGATGCTCCTGAAGGAGAAGAAACAGCTTCGCGAAAGGCGTCTGTTATCACTTCTGGAACGTTTGCAGCATCTTCTACCTCAACGCTGAATTTGGCGATAGATTTAAATAGTCCTTCATTATCCATTGATTGATGCGTCTTTTTTAATCGATCTGCTCTTGGGACGGCTCCTGCTAGGGCTACCACTGGATCACCTTCAGAAGTAGCAGTAACAAGGCCAGTGGCTAGATTTGCGGCACCTGGACCTGATGTGACAAGGCAAACGCCCGGCGTACCTGTCAGTCTTCCCATAGCAGCTGCCATAAACGCAGCATTTTGTTCATGGCGGCAAACAATTACTTCTGGTCCTTTCTCTTTCAAAACATCAAATACGCCATCAATTTTGGCTCCTGGAATGCCAAAAATATAAGGCACATTCTGACTTGCCAAACTTTCTACTAGTAAATCGGCGCCTTTTTTTGTTTCAGTAGTATCGGCATTACTCATCGTGCATTCTCTCCTTTATGTTTCTTAAATAAGTTTTAAGGTCTACTGATTGAATACCCAATTTGTATGACAACTAACCAAAGGAAAGGAGAAGGTTTTAATTTTCTAAATAAAAAGCTTCCCTATTAATTAGGGAAGCAGAGATGTACCTATTGCGAATAAAACATGTCTGTTTTATTTGTAGGTTTATGGTACTTGAGGGATAGCAAGTGAAAGTCCTACGCGGCTCTTATTTGGTATGGTTAAAAAGCTTTTGGTAACTAACAATTTTTTGATCTAGTTTTTGACTTAATTTTAAAATCTCACCGTGAGAATAGCTGCTTGTTTTCTTAGCTAATTGGTAAATATCTGATTGTAAGGCTCGAATTTCTTTTTCTAACTGAGGTTGCTTCATTGAAATCCTCTCCAAGTCAGAATACTTCTATCTTTTATCTTTTATCTAATAGTATGAAATTCCTTCATATTTGTAAAATGTTTTTTGTTTTGAAAAATATGACATAGGTGAAGAGCTGCTGACAAGTTTTGTCGAACACTTTTTTTACCTGTTTTCAACAAGTATGATATACTGAGGCTAGGAAAAATGATAATCTGGAGCGCACGTTCAGTTATTCTTAACAAGCGAATGAATTCTTAGCTTTGACAAGTGTAACTTGTAAGGTGAAGAAATTCATCACATAATCTTATTGGATCTGAACCTTGTTAGCCCGGATGAGGATTTGTCGAAAACGATTCACTAGAAAAAACCTTCGAGACCGCCAACTCGGAGGTTTTTTTATTTTTGTGTATGGAAATTTAAAAAAGACATAGACTAATAAAGAAAAAGGTCCCGCACCCATAATCGGCCGTAGTTGATTACACCTTGTCCATTTCTGCAAGGAAGCTGTCTTTTTACTATAGGGAAGTGCCGCCAAACACGATTCCCTAAAGACAATCAGCACACGAGCCTTATGGATGAAGAACCTTTTAGAGGATACTTATCGGTGATTACTTATTTTACTACTGGAAAAATAGCAAAATAAGAGCGACTATGGCTCCTAAAAGCTCTACGTAAGCCGTTAGGAGCTGAACATTCTCAGCATCTAGGAAAAATGACTTGAGGATTCGTCTCAGACTATCCACCACCTTTTTCTTCCTTGCGTGAATTCCCAAGGGAAAGAAAGGGGACGACAGTGCTTCTTTATTTTAACAAAAGTAGGAAATAATAAGTAGATTTATTTAAAGTGTAAATTAAAAAAGCATGTAGAATACATGCTTTTTTAATTTGGGTAAATTTCTTTTATACGTCCGACTTGTCCATCTGTTAAACGGACTTTGATGCCGTGTGGATGAAAGCTTGAATTGGTCAGAATGTCTTTGACCGTTCCGTGTGTAAGTTTTCCAGAACGCTGATCTGCTTTTAAAACAATGTCGACTTTAGTTCCAGGAGCTATGTCTTTTCTATTTTGACCGTTCATTATACACCTGTTCTCTTTCGCTGATTATTCGTTTTTTTGGTTTGTTGACTCGTCAGCTTTTTGGTTGCTTGATTGGTGCTGCCGTTCTTAGCTTTATTTGAAGATTGATTTTTCTTATTAGCAAGCTGCTGTTTGATAGCATCTTGAAGACTAATTTTCTTTTTAAGTTGTTCTGTCATAAGGGTTCCTCCTGAATACGTACATCGTTTAAAAAACAACGAAAGTAAGGGAATGAAAAAGCTGACTATCTAGTCAGCTTTTTTTAATTAGAAACAGTGACTTCTTCTACAGGCTGCATAAGTACAGCTTCTTTATCAGGGTACGTTTTTTCAATATGATGTTCTCCCCAAGAGCATAATGAATCAAGAATGCTTTTTAAAGACCATCCGTAATCTGTTAAAGAATATTCTACTCGAGGCGGCATTTCATTGTATATCTTTCTAACAATGATGCCGTCTGCTTCAAGTTCGCGAAGCTGCTGCGTTAATACTTTTTGTGTAACGCGCGGCATAATTCTTTTTAATTCTCCAGGGCGCTTTGTCCCTTTAATTAAGTGGCAAAGAATAACGACTTTCCACTTGCCTCCAATGACTTCTAGTGCCGCTTCCACTGGAATATTATATTTTTTCACGTTAACAACTCTCCTTGTTCTAGAGATAACGGTTAAATGCATGGTTTCGCATTTTTTCTGATGTTTATCATACCACTATAGCGCAGAATTTTCTAGGTGTAAGCATTTTTTTAGAATACCCAATAGTTCATGACTTTAGTATTTACGCTTATTGTAACCTCCAGGTACCTATATCACTTGAAAGTGCGTACTTTTTCTTTGGTTTTACATCGCTCATAATAACAATTGTTGATGGCGAGTTAGCGAATATATGAAAGGTACCTAAGCTAATCAGCCGTAAAAGAAGCTATTATAAAGAAGTTATTATAATGAACAGGAGGCGTTAAGAAGTGAACACACTTTCACAAACGCAACAAAGTAAAAAAAGCGGTGCTTTGCCGCTATTAGCGCTAGCTATTAGCGCCTTTGGAATCGGGACTACAGAGTTTGTTCCAGTAGGTTTATTATCATCGCTTGCAGATGATTTAAATATTTCCATCACACTAGCAGGGTTATTAATTTCAGGATACGCAATGGGGGTTGCATTTGGAGCTCCCGTATTAACAGCTTTAACAAGTAAAATGAGCAGAAAATCACTGTTGATGCTATTGATGGTTATTTTTATCGTAGGAAACTCAGTAGCAGCTTTATCAACAAGCTTTGGTCTGCTGCTTATAGCACGAATTATTACTGCATTTTCACACGGGATTTTCTTTTCTATCGGTGCGACTATCGCTGCTGATTTGGTGCCGGAAGATAAGCGGGCAAGTGCCATTGCTTTAATGTTTACAGGTTTGACAGTTGCAACTGTTACAGGTGTTCCGCTTGGTACATTTATTGGACAAGCTTTCGGTTGGCGAGCAACATTTTGGGGTGTAGCTTTACTTGGCGTTATTGCTATTATTGCAAGTGCTCTTTTAGTACCTAAAAACTTAAAAGAAGCGCCGCCGGCAAAGTTTAGTGATCAATTGAAAATTTTAAAAAACGGGCCGCTTTTACTATCGTTTGCTATTACTGCTTTAGGGTATGGGGGAACGTTTGTAGCTTATACGTATTTAGCGCCTATTCTTGAAAAGCTAACAGGATACGCACCAAGCGCAGTTAGTATCTTGCTACTGGTATATGGTGTAGCGGTAGCTATCGGAAATACGATCGGAGGAAAAGCTGCTAATAAAAATCCATTAAAAGCATTGTTTTGGATGTTTTTAATTCAAGCAGTTATCTTAGTTATTTTATCGTTTACCGCGTCGTTTAAAGTAGCGGGAACAATCACGATTTTTGCCATGGGCTTATTGGCATTTATGAACGTACCTGGACTGCAAGTGCTGGTCGTGAACTTAGCTGAAAAGTATGTCCCTTCAGCAGTAAATGTAGCCTCTGCGCTTAATATTGCTGCATTTAACGTTGGGATTGCCATTGGTTCTTTTGTAGGTGGCCTAATCGTTGATTCCATTGGTCTTGTTCATACTCCCTGGATTGGAGGAGTTATGGTTTTAGGAGCGGTCTTATTAACGGCATGGAGCCGTTCAATAGAAGCAAAAGCAAAATAAAAAAAGAGATCATCGCTTTTTGCGATGATCTCTTAGTTATAAAAGGAGAGGAAGCAAATGACTACATTTCAAGATCACAAGGCATATCGTCGTATGTACAAGGAAAATGAGTTAACATTAGGTTTGCATATGCCGCTTGAAAATTATCAGTATGCGACGCCTACGATGGAGAAACAAGTAGAGCTCACGCAGCTTGCAGAACAATATGGGTTTACAAGCTTATGGTTCCGTGATGTCCTTCTTCAAGATCCATCATTTGGTGATCCAGCCACGGGTCAAATTTATGATATGCTTATTTATTTGACTTATCTTGCTAGTCAAACAAAAGAAATTGCGCTTAGTACATCTGCTATTGTGCTGCCTTTACGCCATCCGCTTCGTATAGCTAAAGAAATGGCAACCATTGATCAGCTTTTTCCTGAGCGTTTGATTATGGGCGTATCTTCTGGAGACCGTCAAGCAGATTTTCGAGGGTTAGGTATTCCTCATGAAGAAAGAGGAAAGCGATTTGTAGAGGCTTTTCATTATTTAGAAGAAGCGTTAAATAAAGAATTTCCATCTATCCAGTCTGCTTTGGGATCCATTCAAGGAGCAAACGTTGTTCCTAAGCCAACGAAACGTATTCCAACGATGATTACGGGATACAGTCAGCAAAATATGGAGTGGTTTGCACAGTATGGAGACGGCTGGATGTATTATCCTCGTCATCCGCATTTTCAGGCAGAAGCTATTACACAATGGAGGAAACTGGTTGACAGCTATCATCCAGGCGTTTTTAAACCTTTTACACAGCCTATGCATCTAGATTTGGCAGAAGATCCAAATGAAATGCCAACGCCAATTCGTTTAGGATTTCGAGCAGGTCGTAATACATTAATTGAGCTTCTTTCTATTTATAAAGAAATAGGAGTTAATCACCTCTTTTTTGCTCTTTTTGATAGTAAGCGTCCGGCTGAAGAAGTCATACATGAGCTTGGTGAAGAAGTGCTTCCGCATTTTCCAGGTCATATGTAGCAAAAAGAGGCTGGGACAAAAGCAGTTTAGTTAAAGGAAAATCCGAACGAGTTAGATTCTTAATGGAGAATCTAACTCGTTCGGATTTTTTATTGGTAGGATGAACGTAGATTTCATTGATTTCGTTATGTCTCAATCTCTTTTTATATATTTCAAGTTATAGGATATATAAGAAATATGTATTAGAGTTATTGATCCTATGTTCTTTATAATAAAAGTATCCATTATCTCCTTGGATGATACAAAGTCGAAAGGAGAAACACGATGAGTGTTGCATTTTTATTTCCAGGACAAGGCGCACAATATGCTGATATGCTTCATGATATAAAAAATAAATGGGGATTAGCGAGTACGTTTGAAGAAGCAAGTGAGGCTTTACATCAAGATGTATTATCGTTAGATTCGTCAGAAAAATTAAAATATAATAAAAATGTTCAGGTATGTCTTTTTGTTGCAGGAGTGGCTACGGCTAGAGCGTTTAAAAAGGCAGGATACTCGCCAGACGTAGTAGGAGGGCATTCAATAGGGGCGTTTGGAGCAGCAGTTACATCTGAAGTGTTATCTTTTAAAGAAGCTCTTCTTCTTGTGAAAAAAAGAGGGGAACTGATGGAAAAAGCTTATCCTGATGATTATGGTATGGGGGTTGTAATGGGACTGCGCGAACATCAGCTTCTCTCTATTGTACATGAAATATCAACTGATGCAGCTCCTGTTTACGTAGCGAATCTAAATGCTCCTGATCAAATAACGATTTCTGGCACCTTAAAAGCAATTGAGAAAGTTCTTGAAAAAGCATCTAAAAAAGGGGCTAGAAAAACTAAAATACTTCATGTAACGGTGCCTTCTCACTGTCCTCTTATGGAAGGAGTTTCGAGCGAGTTACGAAAAACAATAACTGAAGTGAAAGGAAAAGACCCGGTCGTTCCTTTTATAGGTAATTGTAAAGCTCGGAAATTATGGAAAGCTGCTGATGTTAAGGAAGATTTGGCAGCGAGTGTTGCACTACCCGTTCGTTGGCATGATGCGACGGAAGTTATGTATGAAATGGGTACAAGATTATATATTGAAATGGCTCCAGGAAGAGTACTAACGGATTTGACTGCTAAGAGCTTTCCGGAAGCAAGGGCTATTTCGGCAGCCGAATCTACCATGAAGTCTGTGTTAATTTTAATGGAAAAAGAAAAAATGTAAGCGCCTTAATTTAGGGATAGAAGAAAGGAGCTAGAACATGAGTGGCATAAAAAAAACTTCAAAATCATGGACAACTCGCCGAGATCAAAAAGCAGCTCGCCTTGCGAAAATAGATCATCTTCTTAAAGGAAAGTTATTGGGTAATGAACACATTATTGAAGCGTTAGAATTGCTTATATCACCCGGAGATAAAGTAGTGCTTGAAGGAGACAATCAAAAGCAAGCATCTTTTTTATCAAAGGCGCTGAATGGAGTAAGCGCTGATAAAATAAATGGCCTTCATATGATTATGTCTAGTATTTCACGTCCGGAACATCTCGACATATTTGAAAAAGGAATTGCTGAAAAAATTGATTTTTCGTACGCAGGTGCTCAAAGCCTTCGCGTGTCTCAAATGATTGAAGATGATACGTTGAAAATGGGAGAAATTCATACATATCTAGAGCTTTACGGACGCCTTTTCATTGATTTAATTCCTAACATTGCCTTAGTGGCTGCTGACAAAGCGGATGCACAAGGTAATTTATATACAGGAGCAAATACGGAAGAAACACCGACCATTATAGAAGCAACCGCGTTTAAGGATGGAATTGTTATTGTGCAGGTAAATGAACTAGTGGAAGAACTTCCAAGAGTCGATATTCCAGCTTCTTGGGTTGATTGCATCGTCGTGGCGGACCAACCCTATCAATTGGAAGCTTTATTTACACGAGATCCTCGTCATATTACAGAGCTTCAGATTTTAATGGGCATGATGACAATTCGGGGGATCTATGAGCGCCACAGCGTACAATCATTAAATCATGGCATTGGCTTTAATACAGCTGCTATCGAGCTTTTGTTGCCTACTTATGGAGAAAAGTTAGGATTGAAAGGTAAAATATGCAAGCATTGGGCGCTGAACCCTCATCCCACGTTAATTCCAGCTATTGAAAGCGGATGGATTGAGAGCGTGCACTGCTTTGGTGGAGAAGTAGGAATGGAACAATACACAGCGGCACGTCCAGATGTGTTTTTTACAGGACGCGACGGCAGCCTGCGTTCAAACCGTGCGATGTGTCAAGTAGCTGGTCAATATGCGGTAGATGCTTTTGTAGGATCAACTTTGCAAATAGATGGAGAAGGAAATTCTTCTACCGTCACATCCGGACGTTTGTCAGGATTTGGCGGAGCGCCTAACATGGGGCATGACCCTAGAGGTCGCCGACATTCTACGCCTGCTTGGTTGGATATGATAAACGAGCAGCACGAACTAGCAAGAGGCAGAAAGCTAGTTGTTCAAATGGTTGAAACCTTTCAAGCGGGAAATGAGCCTGTTTTTGTGGAGTCTTTGGATGCAATAAATGTAGCTAAACAGGCAAATTTAGCTACCGCTCCTGTTATGATTTACGGGAATGATGTAACGCATGTTGTGACGGAAGAAGGAATTGCCTATTTATACAAAGCACAAAGCTTAGATGAAAGAAAAGCAGCGCTTGCAGCAGTAGCAGGGGTAACGCCTATAGGATTGCGGCACAACCAAGATAAAGTAGAAAAGATGCGCAGAGATGGCCTGGTGGCTTTTCCTGAAGATTTACAGATTCGCCGTACAGAAGCAAAGCGTTCATTATTGGCTGCAAGAAGTGTAGAAGATTTAGTAGAATGGTCAGATGGTTTGTATAGTCCTCCTGCTAAATTTAGGAGCTGGTAAGGAATATGCGTATGCAGAGTATTCAAGAAGAGTCAAAAACAGCTGCTGTATTTTATTCACGTCTAATAGCCAAAATGGCTGTTACTGCTCTAGTTGATGAAGCCGTACTTACACCTAAGCCTGGGCTCGTAGATGCAGCAACAACTGGATCTCATCAAGACATGAATATTGAGACGCTGTTAACTTCGGCTTATGCTTTACAACCGACCTTTACACAGATTGCATTATATAGCCAAGGAAAGCAGCCAAGTCAGACGCTAAGAGAAGAAATTGCTCGAATTGGACGCGAGGGCGAACAAATTATGTACGCAGCTACGCATGGTGTTAATACACACAAAGGAGCTATTTGGGCATTAGGTCTCCTTGCTTCCGCAACAGCAGTTTGCGGTATTCAAGCGTCACCAGCATCCATCGCAGAAGCTGCAGGACAAATTGCTCGTTATGCAGATCGTTTCTGTCCTCTGCATTCATCTAATGGACTTCGTGTAAAAAAACAGTATGGCGTAAAAGGAGCGGCTGGAGAAGCGCAGCAAGGGTTTCCCCATGTGATTCACATAGGCTTGCCTGCTTTACATAAAGCTCGCAAGCTAGGCATACATGAAACATCAGCAAGGATTGATACTTTAGTAACATTAATCGCCAACCTTGATGATACGTGTATTTTGCATCGTGCTGGTCCGGTTGTGTTGGAGGAGGTTAAAATGGCTGCATCCAATGTGTTAGAAGCTGGAGGGGTAGCTACATTAATGGGAAAACAGCGGCTAGAAGCGTTGGATCATATGCTTCTATCATCTAACGCTTCTCCAGGTGGAAGCGCAGATTTACTGGCTGCCGTATTATTTTTAGACCGAATATCTCTTTTTAAAGAATCGTAAACGTCTGCAGGGAGGAGTGGCCAATGGAAACGTTAGTGTTTAAATATAAAGCCGATCGAAAGTTAAGTCAGCGTGCACATGTAGGCGTTGTTGGTTCAGGAGATTTAGAAATTTTAATGGTTCCTTCTGATGAAGAACATGCTTGCGTATCAGTACGAACAGGAAGTGAAGGGTTTAGTGAAACATGGAAAGCCGTATTAGACCGATTCTTTAATGTTCATACGATTCAAGCGGAAATTGTCATCAATGATTTCGGTGCTACGCCTGGTGTAGTCGCTTTGCGTCTTGCACAAGCTTTGGAGGTGAGTGAAAATGGGAGTGAATAATCAAAGCTTTATTGAGTTAAATGGAAGAGAACGAGCACAGGCAATTTTAGATAAAGGCACATTCTGTGAGCTGCTCGGCCCTTTTGACGGGATCGAATCGCCTCATTTACCTAAGCAAGATATTGTTCCTCAAAGCGATGACGGTGTCATCATAGCAAGTGGGCTAATAGCAGGAGAGCCAGCCATTGTCATTTCAATAGAAGGAGGGTTCCAAGGAGGAGGCATTGGTGAAGTATCGGGAGCTAAAATTGCAGGAGCTTTAGAACTAGCCCTTAATAATCATAAAAAAGGTGTTCCTGTTAGACCTGTTTTTCTATTCGATACAGGAGGGGTAAGGCTCCAAGAAGCGAATTATGGACTTTTGTCGATATCTGAAATTGGCTCAGCTGTGGTTGCTTTGCGTGAGCATACACCTGTTGTCGGAGTTATTTCAGGAAATGTAGGCTGCTTTGGAGGAATGTCTATCACTGCTTCACTCTTTAGTTATCTTATTATGACAAAAGAAGCAAGGTTTGGCCTTAATGGCCCTGAAGTGATCGAACAAGAAGCAGGTGTTGAAGAGTTTGATGCAAGGGACCGAAGCTTAATATGGAAAACGATTGGCGGTATTCAACGCTATGAAACCGGGTTTGCAGATGCCTTAGCACAGGATGATGTCACTGCTATTCAACGAGCGGTTCAAGAGACGTTTCAAAAGAAAGAAAAAGTAACTAGTAAAACAGAACAAGTAGATTTTTACAGACATTTGCTTAGTAAGGTTGACCCTTCAAAAAAAATGGCTCCTGATCAGCTTCAAGAATTGTATAAAGCAACAAAAAATGAACCTATCTCTTCAACAGTCTCTTACTCGCTGAATGAAGTTCCAGGTAACATGCCCAACAGCCGCGGCCGAGTGTGGATCAACGCCTTAATAAATGATGAAGAAGCAGATTTTTACATTCCTTCCGTTCTTTATAAAGACGCATTGCTAGGAAGAGAAAAGGTCCGATATATATCGGTTGTACCTAATCCTTATAATCGTTTCTTACGTGCACGAAAAGGGGAAGTAGGACTAGATGAAGGCTGGGCAATTGCCAAGCACGTTCGTGAAGTAATAAAAGAAGATCGAAATCAATCTCCGCGCCCTATAATTGCCATTGTGGACGTACCGAGTCAAGCGTATGGCTATCATGAAGAACTTCTAGGTATTCACTATGCTTGCGGTGCTGCGGCTGATGCTTATGCAGCAGCGCGCTTAGCAGGTCATCCGGTTATCACGTTAATTGTCGGAAAAGCAATTTCAGGAGCATTTTTGGCTCATGGATACCAATCAAACCGAATTGTGGCTTTAAAAGACGAAGGAGTGAATGTTCACGCCATGTCCAAACAGTCGGCAGCGCGCATTACTAAAAGAAGTATAAAAGAACTTGAAGAAGCTTCAAAGAAAGTCCCGTCCATGGCTTATGATATTGAATCCTTTGCCTCACTTGGTGCTTTATATGAGTTGGTTAGCGGTATTCAAGCAGAGCAGCCCACAGAGCGCGACGTTCAAACGATTCAAGATATTTTGACCGGAGCAGTAGAAGATATACGCCGTGAAGGTGTGTACGATTTAAGCACCCGGCTATACAGTGAGCAAGCAAGAAAGGAAGGGCGAAAAGCTTCTTTATTAGTAAGAGATGAGTTGGAAAAACAATGGAATATATAGTTCATGATTTGCTTCAGTTAAAAGAGGAAGCAAAGCTTATCAGTTATACCCCTATCCCCGATTGGGTGGAGCATTCTTTAGCGAAGGCTCCGTTTGTAGTTGTAAGACGGGCTGTTCACCGAGATACCATGATACCTGTTGGAGTAAGAGGAGAAAGAAGAAATCAGCGTTTTGGAGCATTTGTATCAGAGCAGAACGTTAAACAAAGGATTAGGCCGGAAGATCTCGTTTCACTTTTTCAAAACGTCCAGTCCAGAAACATGCCAGCTATACGCGCTTTAGAAAAGGTGGCTATTATTTTTGAAAAATTTGTGTGGGGACCAACCGGCAGTGTAGGGTTCGAGCTTGCAAGCGGTGAAGAAGTTGTCACGACAACCAGTGATTTAGATGTACTTATTCGCCTTTCTTCTTATTTGTCGGTGAAACAAGCGGAAATGATAGTCAGTAAGCTAAAGAGGTGCTCAGTTTCTGTAGATGTACAGGTAGAAACAGAAAAAGGAGCATTTTCTCTAGCGGAATATGCAAAGGGCGAAGAGACGCTGCTTCTGCGTACTGTATATGGACCTTCCTTAGTAAAACTGAATCAATTAGCATAAAAGACGGAAGAGGTATTTGCACCTTTTCCGTCTTTTATATCAATACCAGCTTTTCTCCTTGCTTAACAAGCGCTTTGCTTCAAAAAAGAATATTTGAATGAACTTTTTGGTGTTAATGCGAATCGGCAAAATTTTAGAATCTCCCTGCAATTCTTTCATTTTTTTACGAACGGCTGTAAAGTCAAAAAACTTAGAAGCATAATTTTCAAACTTTGGATTTGAAAAATCTGTTAATCCAATAGAAGCAAAGTGATTTAGTGAGTGAGTAACTGCTCGTCTTATTCGCTGTTCACAAGCTTTGGTTTCACGATTAATTTCAATGGAAGACGCGTGAGCTCCCAATTTTTTCTCAGCAACATTCACAAAAATATTTTTTAGAGAAGGGAAATGTTTTTCCACACTTTCTCTTTGGTCATAAGTGTACAGAAACTGTAAAATATCCAGTAAATCTTTTGCACCATTTTCTCCTACAATACCTAACTCGGCTAATAAGAATTTTCCTACATCGTATAGATGGACTTGTTTCGTTATCGGCTGGCTTGAAGGGGGAGCGTGATGAGCTGTCGCTAAACTGTTCAAGGAGGTTTTAATATCATCGATTGATTTCTCAAGGGAGATTCGTTCCATTACTTTTCGAATAACCGTTAAAATTTCAATTCGATTAATTGGTTTTGTAATATAGTATTCAATTCCTAATGAATAGGCTTCTCCTATCAATTCTTTGGACTCTACCTGTGAAATCATAATCATTTTTCCGTTAAATGAATCTTTTAAATGACGGATCGTTTCGATCCCATCCCGTCCTGGCATAAGTAAATCGATAAATAAAATATCAATTTGTTTTAAATTTAACATAGAAGCATCTAAAAAGCTTCCGTCGACGACTTCTTCTACAACTTCTCCTAAATCCTCATCTTCAATCAGCTGACTGAGCGTTGAACGAATAGCTGAATCGTCATCTGTAATACAAAATCGCATAAACTCATCCTTTCTGAATTAGATTACGAAGGGGGATTTGAATGATAAACGTCATTCCGCTGTCTTCTTGTGTAGCTTTAATCGTACCTTCAAGCTCTTGAACAATATCTTTTACATAAGAAAGGCCAATGCCAGTAGAGGGGTTTCCAAATTGATCGTATTTTGAGGTGAAACCAGGTTCAAAAATAGCTTTTTCGTACTTCAAAGGCACGCCAGGACCGTTGTCTTGTACATGGAATTCTACATGTTCAGCTTGTCTATGTACCGATAAAACAATCCTTCCTTCATCTTTAATCGCTTCCACTGCGTTTGCTACCAAGTTATTAATGATCGATAAAATGGTATAAACGTGGTAGCTGAAATGTTCCCCGTTTACAGAGGAAAAAAAGGTAATTTGTTTGTGAAGGGAATCGGCATATTTTTTGTTAATGCGTACGATCAGCTCGATTAATTCCTCTGCTTTCATATAATTTTGGAAACTTTCATTTGAAATTGTTTTAGATAAGCCCGCAAAAATACGCTGGTTGTCTTTTTTTACTTCGTGAATATCTCCGGCAATCCGAAGCGCTTTTTTACTGAGCGTTTGGTTTAGCACAGAATGATCTTTTTCTTGCTGATTTAATACACGGTATAAATCGTACGAGGCTTTTGTAATCACTTCTGTATTATGAAGGGTCTTTTTTAAATGAACGGTTTCTTCATAAAGGCTTGTAATAAGCATTAGCATGTGCTCATTTTGTTTGCGAATTTGACGTTCTCGCGACTGTGATTCATAAATTGTCATCATATTAAAAAAGCTAAGTACAATAAAGCTGTGAGCAAAAGCAATAACGGCCATGTCGGATAATGAATCGATATGAATGGTTGTGTGCAAAACGATATACTGCGCAGTTAGTTCGACTATATCAGCAGCTATTTCAATGATGAGTCCAATTAATCCAATCACAATAGCACTATAGTTCATGCGGCTTACTTTAAAAATAAAAAATAAAAGTGCATACGTAAAGTAAAAGAAAAACGTAGGGTAATGCGTATGTGCAGAAGCCGCAAATTGAAAATGATCGAGCGTGATATAATCGAGCATGATGCGAAAGAGAACGACGCTTAAAGCGGTTAACAAGCCGCCAGATAAAACGGTTTTCCGTTTTAAAAGCAATAGGAAAAAGAAAAATGTTGGAGCTCCAAATGTAATTCGAAATGTTTCATTTAACGGATAAAATTTTAGCTCTCCCGCCAGCGGAACAGTAATGAGCATGAGCAATAAAATGTACGGATCTTTTTGAATGAAAGATTTAAAATTCAGATAATTACACCTCCTGAAGTGATTCGTGAATTAGTATACATTGTGACAGCGTCCAGCACAATGGAGAAGAGTGCCAAAGATAAAAATATAATTCCAAAAAGTTTTGTAGGTTTTTGTATGCTCTCGTAGGTTGCATTGTACATTAAAAACGAAAATGAAATCCCGCTTTATGAAAGCGCTTTAAAATAAAAAGTTAATGAAGTGATGAGGTGATTTTAATGAAAAGAGAAATTGAACAGGAAATGTCTTACTTACAGCTCACTGCAAAAGACCGGTTACAGGAGTGGGTGCAACAAATAAAAGAATTTTCGTCAGAAGGAAAAACGGCTGATTACATTCCAGCACTGAAAGGTATGGACTCGTCTCAATTAGGTATTTGTTTGATTGGTGCTGACGGAACGGTTATCCAGTCTGGCGATTATGAAGCGGTATTTACTCTTCAAAGTATTTCTAAAGTCATTAGCTTTATAGCAGCCTGCTTATGCTGCGGCATTCCTTATGTACTAGAGAGAGTGGATGTAGAGCCAACTGGAGATGCATTTAATTCTATTATAAGACTGGAAATGCATAAACCAGGAAAGCCGTTCAATCCTATGATTAACGCCGGTGCTTTAACGGTTTCATCTCTTTTATCTGGGGAGACGGCAAAAGAAAAATTAAGCTATTTGTTTGATGTGATAACAATGCTTACCGGGAAAACACCGCTCATTAATGAAACCGTCTTTGAATCAGAATGGCAAACGTCTCATCGAAATCGTGCGCTTGCCTACTATTTAAAAGAAACAAACTACTTACAAGGAGAAGTAGAAGAAGTGCTAGAGGTTTACTTAAAGCAGTGCTCAATTGAAGTAACGACTGAAGATATTGCACTGATTGGATTAATTCTGTCATTAGACGGATATCATCCAGTGTTTCACAAACAAGTCATTCCAAAAGAAGTAGCTAAATTAACAAAAGCGCTCATGCTTACATGCGGTATGTATAATGCCTCCGGAAAGTTTGCGGCATTTGTTGGTATGCCAGCTAAAAGCGGTGTATCAGGAGGAATCATGTCATTGGTGCCACCTAATACGAAAAAGCAGTCTCCATTTCCTGACGGATGCGGTATCGGAATTTACAGTCCAGCTATTGATGAGTACGGGAATAGCGTAAAAGGCGTTATGCTGCTAAAAAAAATCGCAAAAGAATGGGATTTGAGTATTTTTTAGCCTATTTACGTACTCTTCATTCGCTTCAATAATATAAACACCAAGAGAAAAAACTTTCATGTTTTGCATTTGTTCTACCAAATTTTTTAATGAGGTGATAGGCATGCAACAAGCAATCGAAAGTATGATTAGCGTCATCAATGATTTTTTTTGGTCGAATTTATTAATTATTTTACTTGTATCAATTGGTATTTATTTTACGATTCGCTCTCGTTTTTTGCAGTTTCGCATGTTGAAAGAAATGGTACTTGTTTTGAAAGAAGGACGAGCGGCTAAAGGTGGGGGAGTCTCTCCGTTTCAAGCTTTTTGCATAAGCATGGCAGCTCGGGTAGGGACGGGAAATATTACCGGTATAGCGATTGCTATTGCTCTTGGTGGACCGGGTGCTGTATTTTGGATGTGGATTATTGCTATTATCGGTTCAGTATCAAGTTTTGTAGAAAGTACACTCGCTCAAATCTATAAAGTAAAAGGGTCAAACGGATTTCGAGGAGGACCCGCTTACTATATGGAAAAAGGGTTAAATAAAAGATGGATGGGCGGTCTATTTGCTGTACTCATTACACTATCATTTGGCCTGGTGTTTAACGCTGTGCAGTCTAATACGATTACGCTGGCATTTGAGAACTCTTTCGGAACGAGCCGCTTGTTGATTGGGATTATTATGACAGTTATATTTGCGGTAATTATTTTTGGCGGGATCAAACGCATCGCCAAGATATCGGAATACATCGTTGTCGTATTAGCCGTTTTATACATTGGAATGGCTCTGTTCATTATCTTTAAAAATATTGATCAAATGCCTGCCGTTCTATCTCTAATTGTGAAAAATGCATTTGGATTTGAACAGGCGCTTGGGGGATCAATTGGTGCAACGTTAATCAACGGAGTAAAGCGCGGACTGTTTTCCAATGAAGCAGGGATGGGAAGTGCTCCCAACGCGGCGGCAACTGCAGTGACGAGTCACCCAGTTAAACAAGGTCTTATCCAAGCATTTGGTGTCTTGACGGACACACTCGTGATTTGTACAAGCACAGCATTTATCGTTCTCTTATCCCCCGCCTATAAGCAGGGACTAAGCGGCATTGAATTAACCCAAGCTTCTCTTAGTACACATATCGGTTCTTGGGCATCAGGGTTTTTAGCTATCATGGTATTTCTATTTGCTTTTAGTACGTTAATTGGCAATTATTATTATGGAGAAACGAATATTGAATTTTTAAATTCAAATAAGATGTGGCTTTGGTCTTATCGTGTAGGTGTTTTAGCGATGGTTATTTTTGGGTCGGTCGCTCAGCTTCAGCTTGTATGGAATTTGGCAGACTTATTTATGGGGATGATGGTAGTGGTGAACTTAATTGCTATTTTTCTATTATCGAAAGTGGCGTTTTCTGCCTTGCATGATTATAATCAGCAGAAAAAGGAAGGGAAAAATCCAGTCTTTTATAAAGATGCGTTAGAAAACAATCAAAATATTGAATGTTGGGAAAGAGAATCGACTTCATCCCCTTCTGAAAAAGAGAATATTATCTAAAAAAAGTTCAGCCAGTCGGCTGAACTTTTTTTATGCGTTTTTCTTTAATTCAGTTTGCGTAGTGCCTTTAGAAAATAATGTTTCTTTCACGCCATTTGTTGCTGCTTTCGTTTTTGCCGAAAAGATTGGATTTAAAATAACAACTACGAGTAGGTTAGATAATAATCCCCAGAACCCTTCATAAAGACCAAATGAATTTCCTGTGGCATGGACGGTAAACGTTACAACCAGCCCTACTACTAATCCAGCAATCGTACTTTCTTTCGATTGATTTCGCCAAAACAGGCTGATAACGATAGCCGGGAAGATTTGTACCATACCGGATACCCCTAGTAACTGTAGGGAAACAAGTGCTTGAGGGAATAATAAACCGAATAAAAGTGCCAGTCCAATAACAACGAAAACCATAGAACGAGTAACCATTGTTAATGTTTTACCCTGTACATTTGGATTAATTAAATCTCTGAATATATTATTTGCAAATAAGTTAGACGCTCCGATAGCCATGATAGAACATGGAATTAATGAAGCAAGAGCAATCGTTGCATAAGCTAACCCTTGGCCAATGCCGCCATATGAATATTGAATTAAGGTTAATAATGCTAATCTAGGATCCGTTGTATCTTGAGGTAATACTTGATAAGCAATAAATCCTAAGAAGATGACTAGAATTAAAACAATATTGTAAAGCGGTAAGAAAATAGCATTTTTACGAAGCGAATCTGCACTTTTAGCAGTGAAAACACCTGTAGCAGCGTGGGCCCACATGAATAAAGCTAAAGCAGATACGAGTGATGCTGTAATAAACCATGGAATGCCTTTAGGTCCTTGTGTTGGGACCGTTAATAGCTGAGGCGCATCCTTTGCAACATTGTCGATCATGTTGCCCCAGCTTCCAAAATGCATAATTGGCAGAGAAACAACCATAAATAACATAATCGCCCATACTAAAATATCTTTAATAATTGCCGTATATGTGGGACCTTTAATTCCGCTGAAAAAGGTATAAAGAGCCACAAGAAAGAATGAAAGAATAACGACAGCTTTTACGTTAATGTAGCCAGTTCCTGCAACGCGAAGAGTATCTTGAATACCGCTAAGCTGAAGATCAATATATGGAATAAGCATCAATACACCTACTATGGCAATTAAAGAGGAGAGAAATTTACTGCTAAAACGTTCTCTGGCATAATCAGCAAGCGTAGTAAGTTTGTGCTTTTTAGCAACAGTCCAAAGCTTTGGAAGAAAAAAGTATGAAATTAAAAAGGCTAAAACAGAGTAAGGGATGGCAAAAAATGCGATGCTTCCTCCCTGATAAGCTGTACTCGTAAGACCTAGGAATGTATAAGCAGTATATAAATCTGCTCCTACTAAAAGCCAGACAAGCAGGCTTCCAAAACGTCTTCCACCTACAGCCCACTCTTCAACTGAGCTTCTAGATGATTTGTCACGTCCCGCTATAAAGCCAATTGCGATAACGACAAGAACAATTGCTGATGTGATTAAAAGTGCTGTTAAATTTCCTTGCATTATTCAATGTCCCCCCAAGATTTTTGTAAACGATAAATAATAAATGTACACACAGGCGTTAAGAAGACCCATAAAAATAACCATAAATGCAAAAGAGGTAATCCAAAAATAATTGGATGAATGTTATTTACAAAAGGTAAAAAAGCGAATTGAGCAATAAATGGAATGATGAATAAAATAAAAATTATGAATTTTCTGTTCAATTTTACTCCTCCTACTAAAAATTTATCTAACAATGTTCACTATGATAGCAAGTCTGACATGGTAAAGCAATAAGTTTTTTGAAAATTTCGTTATAATCCATGGAAATTTTTTTAGAAAAACAAAAAAGAGCTTATAATGAGAGTATATTTGAAATGATTATGAAAGAAAAAAAGGGGAGGAATCTAAGCGAAGTTGCTCTTGAAGCAAAAAGAAAATGGAAAAGAAGAAATTTAGTTTTGACCGAGAAATTTTTGTTATTTCGATGAGATAAAGTATATTGCTATTGCATCATAAGAAAAGAATTTGTATGTTCCAATAGAGATTCATGGGAAGAATAAAACAGAGCAAATAAAAAAACTAGACAATAAGTGCTTGTCTAGTTCCACCACTCTGTCAATGGTCCTTTGTCGCCATAAACAGGATCTGTTGTAGGAATAGGTACTTGGGCAATTTCATCAAATACGTGAGGGCGATCAGTTTGTTTTCCTGTTCGTAAATTGTAATCCATGCCCTCAGGATAAGCTCCAACCACTTTAAAATCAGCAGTTGACTGCAGACGCATGTGCCCTGTGCCTGCAGGAAGTACGAGCACATCGCCAGCATGCACCACGATATTTTCCCCCATATGTCCACCTAGTTTTAAACGTGCAGATCCGCTAATTACACCTAGTGCTTCATGAGAATTGCTGTGGTAATGGTGGAAATCATATATGCCGCCTACCCAGCTGTTTTTCCAGTTGTGAGAATTAAAAATGCTCTCCACTTTCTCTTTCTTACTAATAAATACGTGTTCATACAACAAAACTGGGAGACGAGGGTGATTTGGAATGGTTCCGTCGTCATCAAAATAAAGAACTTTTACATTTGCATAATTCATAAGCATCCCTCTAACAATCTTTTTTCGTAATTTTCCCTGTTTTTTGCTTGTGTAAACAGAGAAGTTTGCTCGAAGTACTTCATTCGTTGCGAAGTGCATGATATGTAGGTTTTAACGTTTTCCCAAAAGCAGTGTCCCACTTCAAGCGTAGCTAAGTGGTGGGCAGTTCACTTTAGTATCTTTTCTTCATATTGTATATAAGTAAAGGGTCTAGTGCAAGAATTCTATGGATATATAGCTGTTAATTCTTATTTTGTAAATGAATAATATATATTAATATAATTTGTAGAAGGTAATTTGCTCGTGGAGTAAAAAAATTAAATGATAGAGAAAGTTAGGATTTTAGTTCTTTTTGTAATTTAAAAGAGGTTTTCAGAAGGATTATTCGAAATTTTACGAATAATTTATTATTTTTAGAAAAGCAATGTAAATATTTTTGTGTATTGAGTAATAGTAATGAATATTATATACTGATAAAAAATATATTCCTATATGTGACTGGCGCAACATGGATGACCATGGGGGAGCATATAGCGTATAAGCCGCGCGCCTGGGCAAACACTTGAGAAAATTTCGCAAGTGTTTTTTTTATTTTCCTAGGGAAGAGGAGTAGATTTGGATGAGCAATATGCAAAGGAAGATGGGAACATTTGCTTTAACCATGACAGGCATAGGTTCGATTATTGGTTCGGGATGGCTGTTTGGAGCATGGAAAGCAGCTCAAATTGCGGGACCCGCGGCTATTTTTTCATGGGTTATTGGAATGGTGGTTATTTTGACCATTGCTCTATCATATGCTGAACTGGGCGCCATGTTTCCACAAGCAGGGGGGATGGTTAAATATCCTCAGTATTCACACGGATCATTTATTGGGTTTTTGGCTGCTTGGGCTAACTGGATTTCAATCGCTTCAACGATAACAGTGGAGGCTATTGCATCTGTGCAATATATGAGTACTTGGCCGTGGAAATGGGCTCGCTGGACTCATGAATTAGTAGATAATGGCATTTTAACGCCCAAGGGCTTGGCAGTTGCGTCTTTGTTATTATTCGTTTACTTTTTTGTGAATTATTGGACGGTAAATCTTTTTGCTAAAGCAAACTCATTTATTACGATTGTTAAATTGATTATTCCTGGTTTAACGGCAGGGGCTTTATTTTTTGCTGGTTTTCATAGTGGAAACTTTTCAAGTGAGCATGGGGTTGCTCCTTATGGTTGGGCCAGTGTTTTAACGGCAGTTGCAACATCAGGTATTGTGTTTGCATTTAACGGGTTTCAAAGTCCTGTAAATATGGCAGGAGAAGCAAAATCACCTAATAAATCAATTCCGGTAGCTGTAATTGGTTCAATTTTTATTGCTGGAATTGTATACATTATATTGCAAATTGTTTTTATCGGAGCAGTAAGTCCGTCATCAATTGCTGATGGATGGAATCATTTGAATTTTAATTCTCCTTTTGCTGATTTAGCGATTGCACTTGGAATTAACTGGCTAACAATTGTGTTATACGCAGATGCATTTGTTTCCCCTTCCGGCACAGGTGCTACATATACGGCAACTACTTCTAGAATGTTATACGGGATGCAGAAAAATGGATATTTGCCAAAGATATTTGGTACTCTTCATCCACTTTACAATGTTCCGCGCCCAGCTATGTGGCTAAATTTAGCAGCTTGCTTTTTGTTTCTCTTTTTATTTAGAGGATGGGGTGTCTTAGCAGAAGTGATCTCAGTAGCGACGCTTATCTCTTATATTATGGGCCCTGTAGCGCTTATAACATTAAGAAAAACGGCTTCACACTTTTACCGTCCATTTTATTTAAAAGGGGCATCAGTTATTGCGCCATGCGGCTTCGTTTTTGCTTCTTTGACGCTTTACTGGGCAAGGTGGCCGCTTACAGGTGAAGTGATCTTTATTATGGCAATTGGCCTGCCCATTTATTTTTATTACCAAGCGAAAAATAAATGGGTAGGCTTTAAAAAAGAATTTTTAACCGGGGCTTGGATGATTATCTATTTAGCGTGCATGATTTTTATTTCCTACATAGGAAGCGAAAAATTCGGAGGCAAAAATATTTTGCCTTTCGGATGGGATATGGTAGTGATTGCTTGTGTATCATTAGCTTTTTATTACTGGGGAATTAAAAGTGGCAAATCTAACCGATATATGAAAGAAGCTGAACAAATCAATCAAGAAAATTTTCAATCTAAATAAAAAACACGAGCTGATGCTCGTGTTTTTTTTATTTAGATGAGAGGAGAATTTAGACTTAGTTTTTATCAAAATATTGTAAAAAATATAGATTTTAAGGTTTAAGTATTTATATAGAGGGAACCTTTATTTGGGATAAAGTTCTAAAAAAACAAAATAAAGGGGATTAGGCAGCTGTGAAAAAAATGAATGTTTTGGCTTTGGCTTTTGTACTTATGCTAGTATTAGCGGCTTGCAACAGTTCTAAGGAAACGGGAGGATCCACTTCGGCTAAAAATAAGACGATTGAAGCATCCATTGACAGCGCTTCTTATATTTTAGTAGATAGTGATGAAGGAGCTACAAGTGAAGAAAAAGGGCTGTTGAAAGTTGATTTGAAAGTGAAAAATGTATCCAAAAACAGTATATCCTTATCAGATTATGACGGTGTGTATTTATACGAAGGAGATGAACAATTGTCCCCAAAAACGGGAGTGAACAGTCGTGAGCTCGGACTAGAAAACAGTACATCTGACAAGATTGGCGCTGGAAAGCAAAAAAATTTAACGTTTGTCTTTGAAGTCAAAAAAGATAAAAAGTACAAAATTGGGCTTCAGCCAACATCATCTGATTATGATGAAAAAATTGACGAAGTGACATTAACACTGGATACGAAAAAATACGCGAAAAGCTATAATAAGCTGCAAGACCCAGAAAAAGCTCTGCAAGCTTATACAGAAGTCCTTTACTTAAACAAAGAAAACGTAGACTATGATAAATATGTAACAGCAGACAAAACAGCTGTCATAGAAGAACAGAAAAAAGCGTTTAATGAGGAATTAAAAGGTGCTTTTTCTAACAGTTTAACCGACAACGCAAAAAAAGATTTTTTTAACATGTATAAAGATGTTTTAAAAGAAAAAGCAAGCGTGAAAACAAATGTGATTGCGAATGCAAATAATAAAGCCGTAGTAGAAGTGGAGTACACTACTCTTAATTTATCAGACTTATATTCATACGTATCGCAGCTTAAGAGAGCATATACAGATGAAACGAAAGATTACGATACAGAACACTCTGAAGAGTTTGCGGCTTCTAAATTCAAAGATATTGTAAATGAGTTAGAAACGAAAGACGGAAGTCGTCCCCTACGAATTTTTATGGTGAAAGAAGATGGGAAATGGACTGTAAAGTCAAGTGACCTATACAGTGATTCTTTAGGTAAAACGTTTGGATCAAGCTATATTCGATAGACAAAAAAGAGAAGAATTTTTCTTCTCTTTTTTGTTTTCTGTAAATAAATCAACGAGTTTTTTGTAAAGCTAAATTTATCAAAATATGCTAGTATAGGTTCATTCATTCTTTTATTCTTATTATGATAGGCATCAATGGAGGTTCTTACTAATGAAAGCAAATTATTGTAAAGATACAAAGGCCGTTCGAACGAGCCGCATTTTTCCTAATGATATTAATAATCACAATACGTTATTTGGCGGAAAGTTAATGAGTGATATTGATATGATTGCGTCTATTTCAGCTTATCGTCACAGTCGTACAGAGTGTGTGACAGCTTCAGCAGACTCTATTCATTTTCTGCACCCTATTACGCCTCAGGATTCTGTATGTTTGGAGTCATACGTATCATGGACAGGTCGTTCATCCATGGAAGTATTTGTGAAAGTGATTAAAGAAAATTTAAAAACCGGGGAGCGTCAAATTGCAGCCACATCATTTTTAACTTTTGTGGCAATGGATGATGATGGAAAGCCCCGAACAGTACCGGAGCTTATTCCAGAAACAGAAGAAGAAAAATACCTGTTTCAAACGGGGGCAGATCGCGCTGCCACGCGTAAACAAGTGCGTAAAAAAAGCAATGAACTAGCCTCGGTATTGGATTTAGGACAACCTTGGTAGGATAAAAGAGAGGCTGAAAAGTGTTTTAGCTCAAGTGAAAAACGAACCATTGATCAAGATGCTTGATTAGTGGTTCGTTTTTTTTGTTGTGTTAAACGTAGCTTTCGTGTGTGTAGGTACTTCTAGCAGTTGATTGGAGGGCAAGGCGAAGACTCCCGCGGAAAGCGAAGTCTTGCACGGAAACCAACTGCGGTGTCACAAGCGGTTCAGCCTATGTATCCCATTTGTTCGTCTTTAGATTGGATTCATTTCGTTATGTCTCGACCTCTTTTTTATATTTGATGAATCTTTCCTCCTAACCGAGAGGAGGAAATAAAATTATATGAAATTTATTTTCGTTCATGGTAATATGAATTTAATATAATTTTCTAAAAAGTTTAAAAAGTACAACATTTATGAAGAAAGGTGTCGAGTCTAATGGTAACAGTAGAAGCAGCAGAAAGACAAAACAGCAGCACTGCTCTGCGCCGTGATGTAAAGTTTCTCGGTCAATTGTTGGGGAAAGTTCTGGTTCACCAAGGTGGAGAAGAACTGCTCAACAAAGTAGAAAAAATACGCGAAGTGGCAAAATCACTTAGAGAAAACAAAGATGAAGCTATCTATAAAGAAATAAAAAATGAAATCGTTACTCTTGAACAGCCGATGCGCGAGCAGGTTATTCGGGCGTTTGCAGTTTATTTTCATTTAGTTAATATTGCAGAGCAAAATCATCGAATTCGTCGCAGACGCGAATATCAGCAGCAAGAAGATTCTATTATGCAGCCGGGCTCATTGGAAAGTGCCGTTGTTTCCCTTAAAAATAATGGCGTGGCACCAGACGTAATTGCTAACTTGCTTCAAACTTTATCTCTAGAGCTCATCATTACGGCTCATCCAACAGAAGCCACTAGGCGAAGTGTTCTTGATATTCATAAACGAATGGCTGAGCTTCTGAAAAACTTAGATAATCCAACGTTAACAAAACGTGAACGTACGGAAATTGAAGAAAGACTGTTTAGCGAAGTGTTGATTTTATGGCAAACAAATGAGCTGCGAGATCGCAAACCAACCGTAATGGATGAAGTATCCAATGGATTATATTATTTTGATGAAACGTTATTTGAAGTGCTTCCTCAACTTCATCAGGAATTGGAAAATTCCTTGAAGGAGAATTACCCCGAAGAAAATTGGAAGGTGCCTAATATCCTTCGATTTGGTTCATGGATTGGCGGAGACCGAGATGGAAATCCAAACGTAACTCCCAAAGTAACGTGGCAAACGCTTGTCAAACAAAGGAAGTTAGCTATTCGTAAATATAAAGAGTCGCTTACTCAATTGAGACAAAGGTTAAGTCAGTCTACAAAAAGAGTCGCAGTTTCAGATAACCTTCTTGATTCTATTAATCAAGAAATATCCCTGCTGCCTGAGAAAAAGCGATGGAGAATCAAACACGAAGTATACCGCTGCAAGCTTACGATTATGCTTCATAAATTAAATTTAGTTGGAGAGTCAGAAGCAGGTTATCAAAGGTCGGAAGAACTTCTACATGATTTATTTCTAATCAAAGATAGCTTGCAAAAGCACCAGCCTCAGGATTATCAGTTAAAAAGCTTATGCAAATTAATTCGCCAAGTTGAGCTGTTTGGTTTTCATTTAGCAACGCTTGATATCCGTAATCACAGCGGAGAACATGAAGCGGCGATCAAAGAAATTTTCCATGCTGTTTCTTTAGCTGAAGATTATTCAGCCTTAACAGAAGAGGAAAAAGTTAAGCTGCTAGGGAAGGTGCTTCAAGATCCAAGACCTGTGATATCGTTTGTAGAGAATTACTCCAAAGAAACGCAGCAAGTAATTGAAGTATTTAACATGATTCATCGAGCACATAAAGAATTTGGAGAAAGATCTATTGAAGTCTATTTAATCAGTATGACCCAGTCTGCAAGTGATTTGTTAGAAGTCATGGTACTTGCCAAAGAAGCGGGTATTTATCGCCTTCATGCAGATGGCCGCATTGAAAGTAAGTTAAATATAGCTCCGCTGCTTGAAACAATCGATGATCTCACAGCAGGCCCTAAAATTATGGAACAGCTATTTCAATTAGATTTTTATCGAGAGCACTTAAGAAAACAGCAGGATTTGCAAGAAATCATGCTTGGCTACTCAGATGGAAGCAAAGACGGAGGAACGCTTACCGCTAATTGGAAGCTCTACAAAGCGCAGCAGGAAATTCACGATATGGCGAGGAAGTATCAAGTTCGTCTGAAGTTTTTCCACGGTCGAGGCGGCTCACTAGGCCGAGGAGGTGGCCCGTTAAACCGAAGTATTTTATCTCAGCCTGTTGAGACACTAGGAGACGGCGTTAAAATTACAGAGCAAGGAGAAGTTCTTTCTTCTAGATACTCTTTATATGACATTGCTTACCGAAGTCTTGAGCAAGCGGTCTCAGCTCTTCTTACAGCGGCAGCAAATGTTTCCCAAGAAGCTGAACAATGTGATATTCGTACACATGAATGGGAAGAAACAATGGACGAGATTTCAACTGCTTCATTACGTAAATATCAAGAGCTTGTTTTCAAAGATCCAGACTTTTTAACGTATTTTAAACAAGCTACACCTCTTCCTGAGCTGGGGGCTTTAAATATCGGGTCACGTCCAATGAGTCGAAAAGGAAGTGATCGCTTTGAAGACTTACGAGCGATTCCGTGGGTATTTGCATGGACGCAAAGCAGACAGCTGCTTCCAGCCTGGTACGCTGCAGGTACGGGCTTACAGCACTTAGTAGAGAAATCCGGAGATATACAGCTTCTTCAGCAAATGTATAAAGAATGGCCATTTTTCCGCTCGACCGTTGATAATCTGCAAATGGCCTTAACAAAAGCAGATTTAATGGCAGCAAAAGAATATACGGAAATGGTACAAGACCCGGTTATTTCAGAGCGGATTTTTACCGCTATTAAAACAGAGTATAATGTTACGAAAGAAATGATTCTTCAAATCACGGGTCAAAAAGAATTAATGGATCATCTTCCTACGATTAAAGAATCTATTAAATTACGAAATCCGTATGTGGACCCTCTAACCTTCTTACAAGTTAAGGTCATTTCCAAGCTGCGTGAAGATGAGGCTGAAACGTTAAATGAAGAACTTTTAAAAGAAGCGTTATTAACGATTAACGGCATTGCAGCAGGGTTGCGTAACACAGGTTGATGATATTAAAGGACACCTCAAGAAAACAAAAGAGGTGTCTTTTTTTTTATTATTCTCACATAAAGAACTGCCTGTCAGTTCCCTCTCTTTTAAAGAGAACTTCCGCTTGTTAAATAGGCACTGAGAAAAATCAATGATAAAATAGAGAGGAAATGGTAATATTCTACAAGCAAATGCCAGTGGTGGGGTAACTAGATTGAATATGGAGGACGAGGATAATGGTAAAAAATTCGCAAATTTTCATTGAAGCTGACTCCGAGAATTCTGTATTTATTGGACTAGAATTTTGTGAGTATACACAAAAAATGAATCCTACTTGTTTGTCCAAACAGCATATAAATGTGTTTATTCATCCGGAAGAACTCACTGTGGAATTTAAGAAAACAAAAAGTGATAGAACTATCGATGATTTCCATCTGATGCATATCGTTCCGGTTCATTGCTTTAATTATTTATTATGTTCAATTTCGCAAGGTATTGTTACAGATGTTCAGCTGAAAGCGGTCGGTCATCAAGGAGAAACGTTGTTTGAAGAAAATCTTACATTGAAGTTTCATGAAAAAGCGACGGATTATGAAGAAACCCTCTCATTTTTCAAACATTTAAATCAAGAAATACAAAAACAGACGAAAAAATATACAGCCAGTTATATGAGCTCATGATAAAGGAAGCTGCGGTTTTTAAAACCGCAGCTTTTATTCGTTTAACCGAAAAAATTATGTTAGAGATGCTTACAAAGCAAGAGATTTTTCCGTGGGAAATTGATAAAGTGAAAATAAGAGAAATCAGTGGACAGAAAAGCTTTTAGCGGCTGGCCGCTCTTTATTCAATATATAAGGGTTAGGTTTTGAGATTAAAAAAATAGCGATGAATACGTATTGTCATTGTAGATGAAGTGCTAAGGTCGCTCTATCTGCAATTATGTAAAATCTTCGCGTGCTTATAGTCTGTTTTACGGAATGAAAAAGCTGCGGAATTAGAAGAACTCCTTCTATTTCTGCGGTTTTTTTTATAAACAAGAAATAAATTCACTTATCGTACGGAGGCGATGCAGATGATTAAAGATTTAGTATTGGCTAAGGAATGGCTGCCTGCAGCTTATTCACATGATTTAACGGATCAGCCCTTGCAAGTAACGATTTTAGAAGAGCGAGTTGCGCTTTTTCGCACAACTAATGCCATTAAAGCATTTAAAGATTTGTGCATCCATCGTGGTGCAGCATTATCTCTTGGAAAAGTAGTAGATGATTGCATTGTGTGCCCTTATCACGGATGGAAATACGATGAAGCCGGGGCTTGTGTGAAAATTCCTCAACAGCCGCCGGGAAGAGCTATTCCTTCAAAAGCAAAAGCACAGGTATATGATTGCGTTGAAAAGTACGGGATTATATGGGTGAAGATGAACAGCGAGGCAAGTGATACTCCTCTTCCTCAGTATGACGAATACCTTAACCCCGGATTTAAAACGGTTTGCGCCAACCCTCATACTCTGCAGGCAGCAGCTCCTCGTGTAGTAGAAAACTTTTTAGATGTAAGCCATTTGGCTTTTGTTCACGAAGGAAGCCTTGGACACTCGGACTACGCCGAAATTCCTGATTATAAGGTACATTGGAAAGATAACCGATACGTTTCTGATGAAATCGCTGTGTACGCAGATGCAGATGGTACGGGTAACTTTGCAACTATTTATTATACTTTTGAAATTCTTCGTCCTACCGTTGCAAGGTTGAAAAAAGTGAACTATGAAACGGGTGAAATCTTTTCGATGCTGTTTGCGGTTTTACCTGAAGAGGAAAGAAAGTCGACCGTGTTTGCATTGGTTTCTAGAAACTATTCGTTTGATGAACCTGATCAATATTTCCGTGATTTTCAGCAGCTTATTATTGAACAAGATACGAGCATTGTAGAAAGTCAAAAACCGGAAGAGCTGCCGCTTGACTTACAAGCAGAGCTTCATTTGAATCCGGACCGACTGAGTATTGCCTATAGAAGATGGCTCGGTGATTTAGGAGTGACCTTTGGAAGTGACATAGGAACAAGGTTAAAAAAAGCTGCTCAATAAAAAGAAGAAAGGAGACTCCTTTCTTCTTTTTTTATGTATGTTCACGGATAAGCTGCTGATAGCTATTAAAAAGGGTAGGATATGTTAAGCGGCTTAAGATGACGCAGGAAAGCGTAGCAGACGCTAGAATAGTAAAAACGATGAGCAGCTGGAATTTGACTGCTTGTATCGGATCTGCCCCTCCAATAATCTGGCCTGTCATCATGCCGGGAAGCTGAACGAGTCCAATTGTTTTTTGGCTTTCTACAGTAGGAATCATGCTAGCTTTGATTGCGGCATTTAAAATACTATGAATAGCTTGTTTAGGAGTGCCGCCAAGTGCCAGAATCAATTGAATTTCGTCTCGTCTTCTATTTACTTCAGCGTCTAACCGATTTAAAAATAAATTGGCCAAAATCATCGAATTTCCAATAATCATACCGCTGACAGGAATGACATATCGCGGAGTAGCAGGGATAATATGTAGGCCGAGCATAACGCTTTGGGTCAGGATTTCTACAATAAAAAGAGTGACAAATACACGAAAGAAAGCTTTAAACCCCTGCTTTTTTTTCTTTACAACATTTTGGGAAGCGACCGTCAGCATAAGAAATAAAATGAGAATCATAAAAGCAGGGTGATTCGCGTCAAAAATAAAAGATAAAACATATCCTATCACTAACAGCTGAACGGCTGCTCGAATACTCGCAATGATAATATCTTTTTCGAGTCCTATACGAAAAGATTTTGATAAAAAAAGAGCAATAAAAACAAAAACAATGGTGAAAATCAGTGAAAGTGAACTCATAGAAAGGCTCCTTCAATAAATTGTTTTGTTTCAGCTTTTACAGGAGCATGAAAAAAGGTCTCCGTCTTCGCTTTTTCTATAATCACTCCGTTCATTAAAAGCCAGACTTCCTCTCCTAAACGTTTGGCTTGATCTAAGTTATGAGTAACCCAAATAATCGTTTTATTCTGTTCTTTATGTAAATGAGAAATAAGCTGTTCAATTTCATGAGCAGAAGTGGCATCCAAAGCGGAAGTGATTTCGTCTAAAAGTAAAAGGTCCGATCCGTTCGACAGCGTGCGCGCTAATGATAACCTCTGTCTTTGACCACCGGATAAATCTCTTGCATCCTGCTCTAACAAGTCAGGGGAAAGGCCGGTTAAGGCACAGAGTTCGTCAGGCATAATATCCTGTTTGCCATGCAGTTTTTGAACAAGCATCATATTCTCTCGTACTGTTCCATCAATAACAGGAGCTGATTGAAAAGCAATGCCCACTTTTTTTCGTAAATCAGAAATATTCCATTTGCTAATGTCTTTACCATATACTTCAATACTTCCTTCATCAGGTGCAGAAAGTAGATTGCACATGGAAAGAAGGGTGCTTTTTCCGGATCCTGATGGCCCTACCATCATGACGAGCGAGCCTTGCATCACTGTACCCGATATGCCTTTTAAAACACTATGTTCTTTATCTTTAAATGTTTTATGAACGTCTGTAAATGTAATAGCAGGTATTGAATTGAACGTGTTCATAGTAGCTCCTTTTTCATTCGTTTTGTTTATTGTAGCATAAGCGAAAGTATAAAAAGTTATTGGGCGATATAAAAAAAGCTGTGAAAAATCACAGCTTTTAAACAGTTGTATTCACTTTTTGGCTGGCTTTTAAGGCATAATCTAAATCTTCAAGAAGGTCATCGATTGCTTCTGTTCCAACCGATAGACGAATGAGTTCTGGCGTCACGCCGGAAGCTTTTTGTTCATCTTCAGATAGCTGTTGATGAGTGGTGCTTGCCGGGTGAATAATGAGTGACTTCGAGTCGCCGATATTGGCTAAATGAGAAAATAACTGAACGGAATCAATTAACTTAGCCGCAGCGTTTTTTCCTCCCCTTACACCAAAGGTTAAAATGGCTCCTTGTCCTTTAGGTAAGTATTTTTTTGCCAATGAATAGGAAGGGTGAGAAGGAAGCCCCGCATAATGTACCCAGTCTACTAATTCATGCTGCTCTAAAAATTTCGCTACCTTTAATGCGTTTTCGCTGTGACGCTCTAATCGCAGATGGAGTGTTTCTACCCCTTGAAGGAGTAAAAAGGAATTAAAAGGTGATAAAGCAGCGCCAATATCTCGTAAAAGCTGAACGCGCGCTTTTGTAATATAAGCAGCTTCACCGGCGGCTTCTGTGTATACGAGGCCATGGTAACTTGGATCTGGAGTTGTTAAGTCTGGAAATTTCCCGCTCGCTTCCCAATCAAATTTTCCACTGTCTACGATAACACCGCCAATTGCTGTTCCATGCCCCCCAAGAAACTTAGTAGCAGAATGAACGACAATATCTGCTCCGAAATTGATGGGACGAAGAAGGTAAGGGCTTGGAACAGTATTATCAATAATAAGAGGAATTCCATGTTCGTGGGCAATGTCTGCAACTGCCTCGATGTCTAGCACATTTCCCTGCGGATTTCCAACGGATTCAGCATAAATTGCCTTTGTTTTGGAAGTGATTGCACTTCTAAAATTTTCTGGATTATCGGCGTTTATAAATTTTACAGTAATGCCTAGTTTAGGAAGCGTAGACGAAAAGAGGTTATATGTTCCCCCATATAAACTGCTTGCTGATACAATTTCATCTCCTGCGGAAGCGATATTCAAAATGGAAAAGGTAGTAGCTGACTGACCCGAAGCTACTCCTAGAGCACCAACTCCGCCTTCTAATTCAGCAATTCGCTGTTCAAAAACGTCCGTAGTAGGGTTTACAATTCGAGTGTAGATATAGCCTTGTTCACTTAAATTAAATAAAGAAGCAGCATGCTCCGTATCTTTAAATCCAAATGAGCTTGTTTGATAAATAGGTACGGCACGCGAAAAAGTAGCAGGATCGAGCTGTTGACCAGAATGGATGGCTTGTGTTTCAGGACGAAATGGTTTCTTAGCAGACATTGAAACTCCTCCTTAGATATAAAAACGTATAAAAAACATAGGAATAATAAACTTTAATCATAATATACGAATTCTACTGAATGATGTCAAATAATAATTAGAATATTTAGAAATTATAAATAAGATCAATACTATAATTCAGTGTCGATGTATCTCTTTAATTGTTAAAAATACCATAAAAAATATAAAATGTAAGAAAAATGTCAATATATTTGTATAATTATGTTAGAATATTAGGTGTTTGAGAGTTTTTTAGACAGAGTCGATTTTGCTAGAAGCCTTGAAAAAGTAGTGAAAGACGGGTCTTAAGAGCTACTAACAAAACAAAATAAAAGGAGTTTGATTATGAGTACAGAAGTTAACGTATCTTCCGAAGTCCAAGAGAAAGGAAAGCCTTCTATTTTTGGTTTTATTACGAGTCCGGTTGTACAGTTTGAGAAAATGAAAAGTAATCCGATCATCTGGGGACCTCTTTTACTTATCCTCATCTTAACAGCTGCAACAACGATTCTAGCCGTCTATACCCCTCAGGCACAAGAGGCGCTGCAACAGCAAAAAGAAGCTGGCATTGAAGTGAATTCAACATTTAGTATGATTGGCGGAGCAATTGGCGGAGTTATTGCAGTAGTTGCTACACTGGCATTCACAAGTTTGATTCTGTTTTTAATTGCAAAGTTAGGAACTGGAAAAACAACGTACCGCCAAATGTTTAGTTTGAATTTGTTTGTTACGTTCATCACAACAATCGGTCAGCTAATTAATACGGGAGTCGCTGCACTAGCACATACTTCAGCGAATGTGACTTCGTTAAATGGAATGGTTGGGGCTAAAGGTGCTATGGGAGGAGTATTTAATTCCATTGAAATCTTTTCTATTTGGGGACTTATTCTGACAGCAGTAGGACTACAAAAAGTGGCGAATGTATCAAAAGCTGCTTCTATTATCACAGTGATTATTTTATTCATCTTAGGAGCGGCTATTTCAGGAGTTGGAGGAGCTGCTTCAGAAGCGCTTAAAGGAGCAGGGTTGTAAATGAAAAAAGGAATAATTATTACAGCTGTAGCAGTTGTTATTGTTGCGGTTATTGGGATTAACGTATATCGTGCACAAAGTGTAAGTGGGAAAGCAATCAATGTTCACGTAGCGAATATAAAGGAAAAAAAGTTAAGAAATACAGTTATGGTTCCGGGTACGCTAAAGCTTGCTGATGAGCAATATGTCTATTTTGATGCTGAAAAAGGCGAGGTTGAACGATTTCACGTAACAGAAGGTTCTCGTGTACAGCAGGGAACCTCTCTTGTAACGTACGAAAGCGATGCGCTTGATTTAGAGCAAGAACAAAACAAGCTAGAAAAAAAATCGAGTCAGCTGCAAATTGACTCAGTAAGCAAACAGCTTTCTAATTTAAATAAAAAACAAAAAGAATTAGAAAAAGAAATGAGTAAGCAAGAAGCGAGAGATCAAATCGACACGGAGCGTACGCAGCTCAATCTCGATTTAGAAACGGCTAAAATTGATTTAGAACGAAACAAACTAGAAGCCAAATCAATTGCTAAAAAAGAACGTAATTTAGATGTAGCGAGTGATATTAATGGGACGGTGCTAGAAGTAGATAAAGAAGCGGTTAATAACACAAGTGACGTTCAAAAACCGCTTATACATATTGGTAATACCGATGAATACTTAGCTACTGGTGTGCTGTCTGAGTACGATGCATTAAAAATTAAAACCGGTCAAGCTGTCAAAATTACATCAGATGTTTTGCCTGATAAAGAATGGGCAGGGAGCGTAAAACAAATTGACTATCTACCTCAGCAGCAGGCATCAGCAGAAGCCGGCAATGATGCGGCTAATCAATATCCAATTGAAGTAAAAGTAGATGACCAGGATATTACGATGATTAAGCCGGGATTCAAGCTGCTGCTCGAGATTGAAACAAGCAGTAAAAAAGCTTCATCACTGCCGATAAAAGCAGTTGTAAATGAAGACGGAGAAAAATATGTATACGTAGTGAAAAATAAAAAGGCGGTTCGTAAGGAAGTAAAGATTGGAGAAACAACAAATAAATTTATTGAAATCAAAAGCGGCGTTTCTTCTAAAGACAAAGTCATTACAAATCCTTCAAAGGACTTAACTGAAGGTGCGGAAGTGACTGTTCAATGATTGAACTTGTAAATATTCATAAAAGTTATCATCTGGGCAAAGAGGAAGTGCCAATTTTAAAAGATATTAATTTGAAGATTTACGACGGTGAGTTTGTTGCGATTATGGGTCCTTCAGGCTCCGGTAAATCAACACTAATGAACATTATCGGATGTTTAGACCGCGCTTCTTCAGGCTCCTATTTATTAAATGAACAAGAAATCTCCACTTATAGTGATGAGGAGCTGGCAAAAGTAAGAAATATTCATATTGGTTTTGTTTTTCAGCAATTTCAGCTGTTGCCGCGTTTAACAGCGGTAGAAAACGTAGAGCTTCCAATGGTATACGCCGGCGTATCTCGTAAGGAAAGACGCGCCAGAGCAGAAGCTGCGCTTGAAAAAGTAGGGCTGAGTGAGCGGATGAAACATTTACCGAGCGAGCTATCAGGAGGGCAAAAGCAGCGCGTTGCTATTGCTCGTTCTATTGTTAACAATCCGACGCTTATTTTAGCAGATGAACCAACAGGAGCTCTAGATACAAAAACAAGTGCTGATATTATGGAGCAATTTTCTAAACTTAATGCAGACGGCACAACAGTGGTAGTCATTACCCATGAACCTGAAGTGGCAGAATACACATCGCGTACAGTTATCGTTCGTGACGGTAAAGTGCTAAGTCATAGCGATAAGGAGAACGATAGCTTATGAGTTTGATAGAAAATATTCGCATGGCTCTCTCTTCGGTTCTTGCTCATAAAATGCGCTCTGTTTTGACGATGCTTGGTATTATCATTGGCGTAGCGGCTGTTATTATCGTTGTAGCCATTGGTCAAGGCGGAGAACAGATGATTAAGTCGGAAATAACAGGAGCAAGCAATACAGTTGATGTATACTATCAGCCTCCTGAAGACGAGATGCAAGCTGATGACCTTTCAATGATGGGGGAGCCGATCTTTACAGAGGATGACATTAAAGCTCTTTCGACTATTCCCGGCGTGAAGAATGTGGTGGCTTCTAGCTCAATGGGAATGGGAATAAGATATAGAGACAAGGAATCAGATACGACTGTTAATGCAATTAATGAAGGGTATATTGAAGTTAATCAGCTGGAAGTTTCAAAAGGAAGAATGTTAGACAGCTCTGATTTTTTATCAGGTAATCGAGTAGGTGTTATCACAAGCGATATGAAAAAAGAGCTGTTTGATAAAAAAGAAGCCCTTGGACAAGTAGTATGGGTTCAAGGACAGCCTATCAAAATTGTTGGTGTGACAAAAAAGCCAACGGGGTTTTTGGCATTTGAAATGCCAACTATTTATATTCCAGACAATACGTATAAATCAAGCTTCGGTAAGCTTGACTACACAAACCTTAGCGTTCAAGCAAAAAGCTCTGATCAGCTAAAAAAAGTAGGCAATGACGCAACGGATTTGTTAAATAACTTGCATGATGCGGAAGATGCTTACCAAGTGCAGAACTTAGAAGAAATAGCAGATAGTATTGGAAATGTAACGCGCATTATGACCACAATTATTGGTTCAATTGCAGGCATTTCACTGCTTGTTGGAGGAATTGGCGTTATGAACATTATGCTGGTTTCTGTAACGGAACGCACAAGGGAAATTGGGATTCGTAAAGCACTAGGCGCATCCAAAAGACAAATTTTAACTCAGTTTTTGATTGAATCCATTACGCTCACGCTTATTGGTGGTTTGCTTGGCATTGGCCTCGGCGCAGGCGGGGCAGCTCTTGTTTCATTATTTGCTGGATGGCCATCATTAATTTCGTGGCAAGTAGTGCTCGGAGGAGTATTGTTCTCCATGACGATTGGTATTGTATTCGGTATGCTTCCTGCAAATAAAGCGGCGAAGCTAGATCCAATTGAAGCATTAAGGTATGAATAGAGACATTCATTTGCATGTTTTTATTTCAAACTGACGAAAAGCTTTCCAATCATTTTTGAAAAAGCGGACCATTATATGATCCGCTTTTTCTTATTTGTCACTTACTAATATTGATGCGGGCTACGTTGATAATATCGTGTATTTTTTCCACTAGATTAAGCATGAGAAATCCATTTCCTTCGGAGCTTTTTCGATATCCAAGAGGAAGCGTCCTTCTTACAAGTTGAGCATAGATTTCAGCTTCAATTAAAGAGCGTCCAAATTCTTTCTCACATAAATTAATTAATAGTGCTACAGCTCCTGCAACGTGGGGAGTTGCCATAGAAGTTCCTGAAAGCGTAGCGTACTTACCTTCTAAATAAGTAGAGATAATGTCAACACCAGGTGCGACCAAGTCTACTTCTTCATTAACATTGGTAAAAGGAGCTAAGTCTAGGTTGCTGTCTACGGCTCCTACTTGAATCACTTCGTTGTAACTTCCTGGGTACGAATATTCAAGTGTTTCTTCGCGGTCATCGCCTTCGTTTCCAGCTGCAACAACGACAGAAACATCTTTATTAACAGCATCTTGAACAGCTTTGTGCAGTTCTGGAACGTCTTGTGGTCCACCCAGTGACATGGAAATAACTCGCGCTCGCTCATTGTTAGGACCGCGCCATTCGACGGCGTAGTTAATAGCGTCAATAATCCATTCGTAATTTCCAGATCCTTCACCGGTAAGTACTTTTAAGCTTAAAATTTTTGCTTTGGGCGCCACCCCTACTACCCCTTCATTATTGAGCGCAGCAGCAATGGTACCCGATACGTGAGTACCATGCCCATTATTGTCTTCAAATATAGAAGAATCTCCATTATGATCGGAAGTGAAATTTCTTCCTCCGATAATACAATCTTTTAAGTCAGGATGATTTGTGTCAACACCAGTGTCGATAACTGCAATTACAATGCCTTCCCCTTGATTGCTTTGTTCCCAAATAGACGGCGCTTGAATTAAGCTTACTCCTTTAGGCGTTTCGTTTGTTGAGTCGATAATCGACTCAATTGTATAAGGAATTAATTTGACTTGTAACGGTTGTTGAGTCATAGTCATCCTCCTTAAAATGAATTCCATAAAAATGGAAGTTGCTTAATTATAAATTCCCAACTATTGCTATAAATTA
Source organism: Priestia sp. 40 (assembly GCF_049368575.1). Classification (NCBI taxonomy): domain Bacteria; kingdom Bacillati; phylum Bacillota; class Bacilli; order Caryophanales; family Bacillaceae; genus Priestia; species Priestia sp. 40. The sequence goes on along the minus strand of NZ_JBMPZA010000015.1, from coordinate 126,471 downwards.
AACGCTTTTTATGCGATTCCTTTCTTTTTGAATAAAAAGACTCATAAAAGATGTGAGAAGAGGAAAAAAGACCCTAAAGACAAGCCCTACAAAGATTTTTAATGTTATCTGTGTATTCGCTTTTAATGTTTATCTCACACTATAGAAGAAAGAAACTCCAAGAAAAATAACATAGAACTGGTGACTTTTGATATAATTACGAACGGTATGACATTCTCAAAATACATGATATTTATAAATATACATCAATTTGCAAATTACGAAGGGGCTGAGTATAGTGTCAACTTTAACGTCTCAATCCGTCATTAAATGCGGAAAGTATGAACTGAATTATGCGGACCGTACGCTTATTATGGGGATTTTAAACGTAAACCCGGATTCATTTTCAGATGGCGGAAAATACTACGATGTAGATAAAGCAGTTGCTCATGCTGAGGAAATGGTGAAGCACGGAGCAGACATCATTGATATCGGAGGAGAATCAACTCGTCCTGGTTATACAAGAATTAGCGATGAAGAAGAGATTAAACGGATTGTACCCGTTATTTCTGAAGTGGCTAAGCGCGTAGAGGTGCCGATTTCCGTAGATACATACAAGTCGGAAGTGGCCAAGCATGCGCTAGAAGCAGGAGCACATATTATTAACGATATATGGGGCGCAAAGGCTGATCCCAAAATGGCTCAAGTTGCAGCTGACTATAATGTTCCTATTATTTTAATGCATAATCGCCATGAGCCCAATTATACAAATCTGATTACAGATATGATAAGTGATTTAAAAGAAAGCATCTCCATTGCAAAGACTGCAGGAGTTCGAGATGATCAAATTATTTTAGATCCAGGCGTTGGTTTTGGAAAAACGGCTGCCCATAATGTAGAAGCAATTCAGCATTTAGATCAGCTGACGAATATGGGTTATCCGGTGCTGCTTGCTACTTCTCGTAAAGGATTTATTGGACAAATAGTCGATGCTCCTCCTACGGAAAGAATGGAAGGAACCGCAGCTACTGTATATGCTGGGATTGCACAAGGCGTACAAATAGTTCGGGTTCATGACGTATTAGAAATTAAGCGCTTTGTAAAGATGGCAGATGTACTGGTAGGAAAACATGTCTTTCAGTTTTAATAATCATCAAGATAACTGCATTAAAGTCATTTTAAAACCTTAAAATGTCATGTCTATTAGGTAAAGATTCCTGAGCAGTGAAGCTCGGGAATTTTTTATGTATGTAAAGTGGCGGAGGAAAATAATGTACGATTGGATGGTTGATTTTACATAATTTAGCTTTATGATAGAAAGAGAAGATATAACGCTTTCATATTCTGATTAAATCGTGCTGCTTAAAATGAAATAAATAATATCTTGGTATTCAATCTTATTCAATCACCGAAATATGGAGGAGAGAATGAATGAAATTAGCATTGCTTCTTGTCATTATTATCGGCGTTGCTGCCCTTGCAGGTACGATCAGTGCTGCAAAGAAAGTAGATGAAGATTACGGGAAATCTAAAAAGAAAAGTATAGTGAATTTATCTATTATTTACGGAGTCGTATTCATAGGATCAATTGTAGGAGTAGCATGGTATATTGCAGTGAGACCATAAATAAAACGAACACTTCCGTGTTCGTTTTATTTTGATTTTAACGTTAACTCTCCGCTTGAAACAGCTGCATCAATAGGATATTTTCCATTTCCATGCTTTCCTTTTAATACATCTTCTGTTACGGTTGCATTGCTTAACTTAAAGTCATTGTTTATATCACCGCTGCTTACTTTTCCATTCACTTTAAAACCAGCGCTTTTCGGAAGAACCAACATGGCATCTCCAGATCCTACATCTACAGAAACGGCTTCTTCTAGCTTTTTAAAATCCATATAGAGATCACCAGATCCAATGCGCGCCTGAAGTTTTCCTTTATAGTTTGTTCCTTTAATTTCCCCAGAGCCTACAGCAAATTTAGCCGTTTGGCTTTCAACATTACTCAGCTGTAAATCTCCAGAATTGACATCCGTACCAAGAGAGGTGCTGCTCAAGTTTGAAATACTTGCATTTCCAGAGCCTACTTTAATCGAAACATCTTTCAGCTGAAGCGCTTGCTCAGGCTGTGTAGCAACTTGAAGGTCTCCAGAACCTACCGTAAGCGCAAGATTGTGGTGGTAATCTCTAGGAATGTAGATTGTCACTTTTGTGTTTGAAAAAATAGAAAGCCATTGAAAAGGACTTTTTTGATAAGTGACGACTAGGGTGTCTCCATTTTGCTTTACATCTACTTTTCCTTTACCTTCTACTTTTGTTTTAATATCTTGACGATCTTGCGGCACGACAGTTGTACTGATGCTTGGAGAGTCAATTTGAATATGCTGAATATCACTTGATAACGCCGCTTCAGACTTGGACGTCTTGAATGAACTTAACGACCAAGAGGAAGGCGCAAATGCAGTAGAAAAGAGAACTGCAGTACCACCTATCACTAAAATAAAAGCCAACATTTTTTTCACGTTATAACCCGCTTTCTACCTAAATTAAGTTTGTTTTCTTCTACCATAAAGTGTAAATTGAAAAGCGGTTAAATTCAACGAACAGCAGGATTATTTTTTTCTACGTCTCAAGTCGTAAAAATGAAACATTTTTTTCGAGGAATTAAATGAAAAGCGAAGTAGATATTTAAACATACTCATTAAAGAATCAATTTCTTTGTTTCAAAAATAGGAAAATAATTGAGTTAAAAGGACGATTAAATTCACTTTTTTTGTGTAATTTTCCGACGGGTAGTTCAAAAGAAGTGATAAATAAATAGAATTTTCATACCAATTTTATTATTCCGAAAAACTTTTAAAGTGTTGATTATTAAAAAAATAAAGGGTAGAATTTGTTCATATCAATTGAATACAGCTAAGATTACGATCTTGTATATTATCAGTAATATGGTCTGATAGTCTCTACCTAGTAACCGTAAAAAACTAGACTACAAGAAAGTTTGGATATAAGCAGCAAAAAGAAGGGCGTATTATCATAGATACAGCCTTCTTTCAAAGCTCTTACTTTTCATACTTTCTGTTATTGTCAGAATTTATGAAAAGTAAGAGCTTTTTTTGTTTTTCAAATACACACCTGGGAGTGGCTTGCATGTACTTTTTATTAAATTTATTAGGCGTTTTTGTAGTAATGGGTGTCGTCTTCTTATGTTCTCCTAAAAAGAAAGAAATAAAGTGGCGTCCGATTGCTTCACTGTTGGTCGTTGAAGTCCTCATTACTTGGTTTATGTTAGGAACTTCAATCGGAACATGGATTATTAATAAAATTGCTTCGTTCTTTACTTGGCTGATTTCCTGTGCTAACGATGGAATTGCTTTTGCGTTCCCATCCGTAATGGGGAATGAAACGGTTGACTTTTTCTTCAGTGCATTACTGCCTATAATCTTTGTCGTGACGTTCTTTGATATTTTATCTTACTTTGGTATTTTAACGTGGATTATTGATAAAGTAGGCTGGGTCATTTCGAAAGTTTCTCGTTTGCCTAAATTAGAAAGCTTTTTCGCTATTCAAATGATGTTCTTAGGAAATACGGAAGCATTAGCAGTTATTCGTAATCAACTTTCTGTGTTAAAAGACAACCGTTTGCTTACGTTTGGAATTATGAGTATGAGCAGTATTAGCGGATCTATTATCGGTGCTTATTTAACAATGGTTCCCGCTACGTACGTGTTTACAGCAATTCCACTGAACTGTTTAAACGCGCTTATTTTAGTCAGCTTATTGAATCCAGTTCATGTTACAAAAGAAGAAGATATGATTTACGTACCGCCAAAGTCGGAGAAAAAAGACTTTTTCTCTACCATTTCAAACAGTATGTTAGTCGGAATGAACATGGTAATTGTTATTTTAGCGATGGTTATTGGATATGTAGCTCTTACATCTGCGCTTAACGGTATTTTAGGCGTTATCGTAGACGGCTTGACTGTACAAAAGATTTTCTCTTATATCTTTAGTCCATTCGCATTCTTACTAGGGCTAACGGGACATGATGCAATGTACGTAGCTCAGCTGATGGGTATCAAGCTAGCAACAAATGAATTCGTGGCAATGATGGATTTGAAGAAAAATCTAGATACACTTCCACCGCATACGATTGCAGTTGCTACAACATTCTTAACATCTTTTGCTAACTTCAGTACGGTTGGTATGATTTATGGGACGTATAATTCTACGTTATCAGAAGGTAAATCAACGATTATTGGAAAAAACGTATGGAAACTGCTTGTGAGCGGTATCGCTGTTTCTTTATTAAGTGCTATGATTGTTGGATTGTTTGTTTGGTAAAGAGTGAAAAAGCTGTGCTTTCGAAGACGAAAGCACAGCTTTTTTCTTGTTGCATCCTCTATTCATTTAAAGAAAAACGGTTATGAATATCAACAGTAAAAGAAAATCACACTATTCAAGAAAAATTCATTTTACTTTTTCAGAAAAACATTTTAAATCTAGTGAGCATTATGTTAAGATTACAAATGGCTGTTTCATTTAAATTGAGAACGCCGCATAAATATGTAAGTAAATATGCATAGAAAACAAAGGTTTATTAATTTTTTTCTAGGTAATATCTCGTAATAAATAGGTTGAAAGGAAATGTCGTTAATATGATAGAAGGACAACAGCAAACAAATGAATTAAAAAAGACGATGAAAAGCAGACATTTGTTTATGATTTCGCTCGGCGGGGTTATCGGTACAGGTTTCTTTTTAGGAACAGGATACACGATTAGCCAAGCAGGAGCGATTGGAGCTATCCTTTCGTTTATTGTAGGTGGCTTCATTATGTACTTAACAATGCTTTGCTTAGGGGAACTTGCAGTAGCAATGCCAGTTTCCGGTTCGTTTCAGACATATACAACAAAATTTATTGGCCCTGGTGTTGGTTTCGCTTTTGGATGGTTATATTGGTTGGGCTGGGCTGTAACGGTTGCATTAGAATTTTTATCAGCAGGTCAGCTCATGCAAAGATGGTTTCCTGATTCTCCTGTATGGATCTGGTGCGCTATATTTGCGCTTTTATTATTCTCATTAAATGCACTGTCAGCTAAAGCATTTGGTGAAGCGGAGTTTTGGTTTGCGAGCATTAAAGTGTTAGCTATTATTTTATTTATCGTGCTTGGTGGAGCTGCTATGTTTGGTTTTCTTCCATTAAGTAATGGAGACAGCGCACCGCTTTTCTCTAATTATACGGCTCACGGCGTGTTCCCTCACGGAATTAGTGCCGTGTTGATTACCATGATTACAGTTAACTTCTCATTCCAAGGTACGGAGCTTATTGGTGTAGCGGCTGGGGAAAGTGAAAACCCAGACAAGACTGTACCAAGAGCAATTAAACAAACAGTATGGAGAACGCTTGTATTTTTTGTACTAGCTGTAGCTGTCTTAGCAGGTATGATTCCGCTTGAAAAAGCAGGCGTAGTGGAGAGTCCATTTGTTGTTGTATTTGATCAAATTGGTATTCCATATGCAGCAGATATTATGAACTTTGTTATCCTAACGGCACTGTTATCTGTAGCTAACTCAGGTCTTTATGCAGCAACGCGTATGCTGTATTCATTGTCAAAAGATAACATGGCAAGTTCAGCTTTCATGAAAGTAAATAAACGCGGTGTGCCGATGAACGCCTTGCTTTTAACTTTAGGCATTGCGCTTTTATCTCTACTTTCAGGATTCTTTGCTCAAGAAACAGTATTTGTATGGCTCATTTCTGCAGCGGGTTTAGGTGCACAAATCGGCTGGATTACGATTGCTGCATCACTGCTTGCATTTAGAAAAAGATATATAAATCAAGGAGGGCAAATCGAGGATTTAAAATTTAAAGTCCCTCTTTACCCGGTATTACCTTTAATCGCATTAGTATTAAATACAATCGTATTGGGAAGCATGGCATTTGATGCAGAACAGCGAATGGCACTGTATGTCGGTATTCCACTAGCGCTGCTGTTTTATGCTTATTATCATGCACGTGTAAAAAAGAAAGTTGATTTATCTATTAGCCGTCAAGAAGTGCAGCTTAAAGACGACAAAAAAGTAATTTTATAAAAATCAAAAAGACGCAAAAGCCCAGGTTTTTGCGTCTTTTTTTATTGTTTATTTGTAAACTTAAAATAAAATTAAGTTGACAAATAAAAAGAAATTATTGCAAACTTAAAGCAGCGAAAAGAGAAAGGAGGGTGAATATGAAACCGAAGACAATTGCGTATGTGTCTTTATTTGCAGCTTTAACGGCGATCGGTGCATTTATAAAAATTCCTATTCCCTACATACCGTTTACTCTTCAAATTGTTCCTGTTTATTTAGCCGGTGCGCTGCTAGGTCCGCGTTTAGGTTTGTATAGTCAGCTATGCTACATAGGTATTGGGTTAATTGGTGTTCCGGTTTTTGCAGAAGGAGGAGGTTTAGGGTATATTTTCAAACCAACGTTTGGCTATTTAATTGGCTATGCTGCAGGTGCATTTATCAACGGCTACCTTATTCAAAAATATGACTTAAGGAAACCTTTTGCTATCTTTTCAGCTAATTTATCTACGTTAGCTATTGTGTATGCAGTCGGCTGCTTCTGGCTTTACGGAGCAATGAAATGGATAATTGACAAGCCTCTTTCACTGAGGGATACACTTCTTTTTGGAGCTGTTTTGCCAATGCCTGGAGATCTTTTGTTGTGTATTTTATGTTCAGTGCTGATTCACCGAATGCAGCCTCAGTTTAGCCGTTTGTCATCAAAGCGGGTTAAAGCGGGGTAACTAAGACATAGAAAAAAAGGAGAAAAAAGAAAATGGGCAAAGCGTATTTTATTACGGGAACTGGAACAGATATTGGAAAAACCCTGGTTACAAGTATTTTGTATAAAATACTTGGCCGTCTAGGAATAAAAACGACAATTTGTAAACCATTTCAAACCGGCTACCAAGAAAAAATTGGAGGTTATCCAGATATTCACTGGTTTGAAACGAAGATAGGAGTAGCAAATACAGGTATTTATCAGTTAAAGCCGGAGACGTCGCCTCATTTGGCTATTGCACTGAGCAACAGGAAGGTAGAGCCTTCAATCGTCTTAAAATGCATTGATGAATTAAAAAAGGAATTTGACATAGTACTCGTGGAAGGAGCGGGAGGCCTTGCCGTCCCTTTAATTGAAGAGGAAACAGCGTTTTATATGACTAAAGATTTGGTCATAGATGCACAAATGCCGGTTATTGCTGTTGGAACAACGGGATTAGGAGCTATTCACGATGCGCTTTCTACCTTTTCATATGCAAGTGAGCATCAGCTTAACATCAAAGGACTGATTTTTAATCGTTTTAATCACAGCAGTATCATTCATAACGATAATGTTCGAACAATTGAAAAGCTGCTTCAACTATCATCTTTAATGACCGTTCCAGTATTCACACATATAGATGAAGAGTTAGATGTATATATTGAGAAAATGATGAGGCAAAAAAGTGTTATTCAACATATTCAGGAGGTGTTTGACTGTGCCGTATCACAAAGCTGAGCTGGAGAAATGGGATAAAGAATACGTATGGCATCCGTTTACACAAATGAAAGCTTACCGTCAATCGAGTCCTCTTATTATTGAAAGGGGAGAAGGAAGCTATTTATACGATGTAGAGGGAAACAAATATTTAGACGGATATGCTTCTCTATGGGTGAACGTGCATGGACATAATGATCCGGAATTAAATACAGCTTTACATATACAAGTGGAAAAATTAGCGCATTCTACGCTGCTTGGATCCGCAAACGTTCCATCCATTTTGTTAGCCAAAAAGCTAGCGGAAATTACTCCTGGCAGCTTATCGAAAGTCTTCTACTCCGATACAGGTTCCGCCGCTGTCGAAATTGCGTTGAAAATTGCCTATCAATATTGGCAAAATCTCGACTCTGTAAAGTACAAAAACAAAAGTAAATTTATCTCATTGAATGAGGCATATCACGGAGATACAATTGGGGCAGTCAGTGTAGGAGGCATGGATTTATTTCATCGCATCTTTAAGCCTTTGCTGTTTGAACGAATTCCTACACCTTCACCTTATACTTACCGTATGGACGAGTTAGAAACGGAAGAGCAAGCTTCAGCTTACTGTATTCACCAGCTAGAGAAGCTCTTGCAGAACAAAGGAGAAGAAGTAGCCGGTTTGATTATTGAACCGCTTGTGCAAGGAGCAGCGGGTATTATTACACATCCTCCCGGTTTTTTAAAACAAGTAGAGCGTCTGTGCAAAGCGTACGGGGTATTGCTCATTTGTGACGAAGTAGCTGTCGGATTCGGGCGAACAGGGACGCTGTTTGCATGTGAACAAGAAGATGTTGTACCGGACATTATGTGTGTAGGAAAAGGGATAACAGGAGGGTATATGCCGCTTGCTGCTACGTTAACAAGCGAACAGATATTTAATGCTTTTTTAGCTCATCCAGATGAAAATAAAACCTTCTTTCATGGACATACGTATACGGGAAATCAATTGGCCTGTACAGTAGCGCTTAGAAATATTGAACTGATGGAAGAAAGAGAGTTAATCCGTAGCGTAAAAGAAAAGTCAAAAGTTTTTAAACGTTATCTATTAAAGCTTTATGAACTGCCTAACGTGGGAGACATTAGACAAAGAGGATTAATGGCAGGAATCGAAGTTGTGAAAGACCGCCAAACAAAGTCTATTTTTGAAGATAAAAAAGTGATGGGAGACATTATTTTAGCGGCTCGCCAAAAAGGTTTAATTATTAGAGAGCTAGGTCCTGTGATTACGATGATGCCTATTCTTTCAATGACAGACGAAGAATTAAAAACAATGGTTGAAATTGTATATGAATCGATTAAAGAAGTAATCGCACGCTATACAGTGAGCTAAATAAAAAGAGGGTCAGACAAAAATATTTTATTTAATTGAAAAAAGATCCGAACGATGAATCGTTCGGATCTTTTTTCAATCAATAAATGTTTTTAATACTTGATAGTCGAAGTGATCGCACATGCTGATTTTCATCTTTTAATAGAAGAGTTTGTTCGAGCAAGTTTAAGTTTTGAATATAACCTTTGACCGTTTTAATAAAACCGTTGTTTTGATAGTTAATAGTTAGTAATTTATTCGTTTTTAATGCTTTTAAAATCATACCTATTTTCTCCCTTCTTATATCGTAGCTGACGAAAAACTACAAAATAATGAAGAAGCATTGGAGGCTTGTATTATTTATAAAAATTACTCTGTTTTTTATAAATGCTCTCCTGCTACTAATAGTAGAGGATGATGGTGAAAAACAGATGAAAGATAAAGAATAAGGTTTGATTTATTGTAATGAACTGACTTTTCCTTTATAAATACCTATTTCAAAGTTCTTTTTAGTGATAAAATACTGTTAGTGAAATAACTACTTCTTTTCATTAAAGGGTAAGAACGGGTTATATTGATAGAGTTTTAGTTCTCTATTTCTAGTAATGAAATAAGAGATAGAGAAATAGACTAATAAAAATCAATCAAGGAGTTTTTTTATGGATCAGAGTTTTATTTTAAATCTTTTAGAAATTTTACTAATTAACATTGTACTGAGTGGCGATAACGCAGTCGTGATTGCTTTAGCTTGTCGGAATCTTCCGGACGAGCATCGAAACAAAGCGGTTGTTTTCGGTACATTAGGAGCGGTTGTATTACGTGTAGGGCTAACGTTTGTCGCTGTATATTTATTAACAATTCCATTTTTAAATTTCATTGGAGGCCTGCTGCTTCTATGGATTGCGATTAGTCTTTTAAAAGGTGAAGATGACGGAGATATTAAAGCGAATTCAACTCTAGCAGGTGCTATTAAAACAATTATTATAGCGGATCTTGTTATGAGTTTGGATAACGTAGTAGCGGTTGCGGGTGCGGCTAACGGCAATATTCTACTCATTATCCTTGGTCTTGTTATCAGCATTCCGTTAATCATTTGGGGAAGTCAGCTTTTAATGAAAATCATGGAAAAATTCCCGATTATCATCATTGCCGGAGCAGCGCTTCTTGGCTATACTGCTGGTGAAATGATCTTTAAAGACAAAGCGGTAGGACATATATTAGAAGGATTAAATCCGCATTTGCATACGATTGTTCCTATTTTGTTAGCTATTTTAGTTGTTGTTGTTGGGAAACTTAGCGGACGTTCTAAAAAAGAAACGCATTAATAATAAAAAAGACCCCTGTGAGGGGGTCTTTTTTTATTACTTAGCTAATGGAGGTGCGGAATTAACGTCTTGTATCGTCTCTACAGGAGGATGAAATTCATTTTCCATTTTTGATACAACTACAGTTGCTACACCATTTCCAATTAAGTTTGTAATGGCACGAGCTTCCGACATGAAGCGGTCTACCCCAATTAACAACGCGATTCCTTCAACTGGAATCATCGGGAACGCAGCAAGCGTAGCGGCTAGTGTAATAAATCCAGAGCCAGTAACTCCGGCAGCTCCTTTAGACGTTAGCATTAAAATACCAAGTAGCGTAATCTCTTGCATTAACGACAGGTCGACTCCATACGCTTGAGCGATAAAGATAGCAGCCATGGATAAGTAGATTGCTGTTCCATCTAGGTTAAATGAGTAACCAGTTGGAATGACAAGTCCTACTACAGATTTTGAACATCCGTACTTCTCCATTTTGTCCATCATTTTTGGCAGTGCAGATTCCGAAGAAGATGTACCTAATACAAGAAGAATTTCTTCTTTAATAAAAGCAATGAATTTAAAAATATTAAATCCATAAATCTTAGCAATGCTTCCAAGTACAAATACAATAAATAAGAACATAGTAATGTAAACAGATCCCATTAAGAAACCGAGTTTTTGAAGAGAGCCTATTCCAAAGTTACCGATCGTATAAGCCATCGCTCCGAACGCCGCAATAGGTGAAAGTTTCATAATCATATTAACAATGCCAAAGAAAATATCTGTACAGCGTTCAAAGAATGTAATGACAGGAGCCGCTTTTTCGCCGAGTGTAGCTGTAGCCATCCCAAATAGTACGGCGAAGAATAAGATTGGCAATAATTCACCATTTGCCATTGCGCCAAATACGCTGTCTGGAATAATTCCCATGATAAACTCCATAAAGCCATGCTCCGCTTCAGCTGCTTGCTGCGTATATTGAGTAACATCAGCTCCGCTTGCGCCATTGATATTAAAGCCAGCCCCAGGTTTGATAAAGTTTACAACAATAATTCCAATTGCTAAGGCAAAAGTAGTGACAATCTCAAAGTATAAAAGAGCTTTACCTCCAATTCGTCCCACTTTCTTTAAATCTCCCATGCTTCCGATACCGATGACCACTGTTAAGAAAATGATTGGGGCAATCACCATCTTAATTAGTTTAATGAAGATATCAGCCAATACTTTTAATTTAGCTCCAAATTCAGGAAACATGAAGCCAATTGCAATACCAAGAAGGATACCAATGACAACTTGAACAGTTAGGTTTTTAAAACTTAATTTCATATGTAATACTCCTTTCGAGAATGTTTTTTGTTAACGCTTACATTATTCTTATCCTTATATTAACTGATAATTTTAACTATTTATATTTCTGGTGATAATGTTCTTTTTGGTCATTTTGGTCAAAAAAAAGTGATGAACATATAGTCATCACTTTTTGCTTTCGATATTTTTTATTTGCTGAATGATATCAAGCGTTTGTTTTGTTGCATTGGCTTCAAACGATTGATAAAGAGAGTTGAACTGCTTTTTCCATTCGGCTTTCTGTGTATCATTTAAGTAATAAACGCGCATGCCAGATTTATTTTTTATGTGCTGCAGCTGTTCATCGTTCATCATTTTTGATTGAGTCCAAATCCAGTTAGTTGTCTCTACCATTGCATCACTTAATAGTTGTTTTACATCTTCAGGGAGGCTGTCCCAATATTTTTGATCCATTAAAACAGCATAGCCCAAGTATCCATGGTTGCTGATGGTCATATATTTTTGCAGCTCGTACAAACGTTTTGAATAAATATTAGAAATCGTATTTTCCTGTCCATCAAATTCCTGTCGTTCAAGGGATTGATATACTTTATTAAACGAGACAGCCTGAGGCTTAGCGCCAAGAAGTTCGAATTGTTTTTTGATTACTTCACTCGGCATAATCCGAAACGTTTGACCTTGAAAATCTGCTGGATGGAGCAAAGGTTTCGTATTGCTAGTCATTTGTTTAAATCCGTTGCTCCATAAAGCAAGCCCTTTAATGTTTTTCTCTTGCAGCGTACTTAACAAATCCTGTCCGATTTTTCCGGTAAACACTTGTTTTGCCTCGCTGTAACCATCGAAAATGAAGGGAAGATCAAAAAGTTGCCACGTAGGGGAGAGGTCACTTAGCTTTGAAATGGAAGGCGCAATCATTTGTACATCATTTCGGCGAAGGGCGGCAAGTTCTTCGTCGTCTGAATATAATACACCGTTTGAATATACTTCAATTTTAACTTTGCCATCCGATTTTTGATTAACGATTTCAGCAAATTTTTGAGCGGCTAAGCCTTTAGGGGTGTTTTCAGCTACAACGTGGCTAAAATTAATCACAATTTGCTTATTTAATCCTTTTTGCTCATCATCATGATACACATTATCCTGATTTATAACCGTATACTGCAAAAAAACATAGATCATCAAGAAAACGCTAACAATGATGCTTGCCCCTATAAACATCTTCAAAATGTCCAACCCCGCGATTCAATAATTTTTCTCTACAAATATTCTAACACGCAATTTCTCAACGTGGTAAAATTAAAATAAACTTCAATCAGCAGTAGGTGTTCCGCTATGATGCGCTTATCGATGCAAACGAAAATGACGGGGTTAATCTTTTTTATCGTGGTCTTTTCGTTGTTTTTAGCAAGTATTGTCGTGATTAATAATTTTGTGCAGTCAAAAGAAAATGATTTAGAGCAAAGGGCTTTGATCACTTCGAGAACAGTTGCTGAAATGCCTGAAATTCGAGAAAAAATTGAAAAAGATAGCAAGAACATTAATCAAATTGTAGAGCCGATTCGCATTATTCACGGTGCTTATTATGTAGTGGTTATGAACATGAATCACGAACGTTTGTCTCACCCTTTGCAAAGCATGATTGGGAAAATTTCTAAAGGAGAGGACGAGGGCCAGGCTTTTGCAGAACATACCTATACTGATAAAGCAAAAGGAGAAGGCGGAATGGTCATTCGCTCTTTTGTGCCCGTTGTAAACGATCAGCATGAACAAGTAGGAGTCGTTGTCTCAGGCTATCTTCTTCCGAAATTTACAGAGGTTATTTTAAGTTTAAAAAAAGAAATTTTTCTTATCTCAGGTCTTGCTCTTTTTTTTGGAGGATGGGGAGCGTGGGCTCTTGCATCTCGTATTAAAAAAGAGATGTTTGAGCTTGAACCTCATGAAATTGCTCGTTTGTTCGTAGAACGAACGGAGACTTTTAATGCCATGCATGAAGGAGTCATCGCCATTGATAAAGAGGAGAACATCACTATTTTTAATCATAAAGCGAAAATTATGATGGATGTACCCGATGAGGTAATTGGAAAAAAGATCTATGATGTGATTCCAGATACAAGGCTTCCAGAAATTCTGCAGCTTAATCAGCCTGTTTATAATCGAGAGCTTCAAGTTCGGAATTTGAATATTTTAAGCAATCGTGTGCCGATTAAGGTTAATAATCACACAGTCGGTGCGGTCGCTATTTTTCAAGACAGAACAGAAGTTAAAAAATTAGCCGAAGAGTTAACAGGAGTTAAATCATTTGTAAGCGCTCTTAGAGTTCAAAACCATGAATACATGAATAAGCTTCATACGATTGCAGGGCTTATCCAGCTTGGAAATAAAGACAAGGCTCTTCAGTACGTTTTTCAAGTGTCTGAACAGCAAGAAGAGCTCACGCAATTTCTTCATAAGCATATTAAAGATGAAAGTATATCGGGATTGCTGTTGAGTAAAGTCAGCCGTGCCAAAGAACTTGGAATTGAGTTAGCTATTGATCGCCACAGCGAGCTTCACTCATTTCCTCTATACTTAGATCATCATGATTTTGTGATTATTATTGGTAACTTAATTGAGAATGCTTTTGATTCGTATCAGCATATAGAGCGTCGTGAACGGAAGATCTATATAAGTATGGAACAAAATGACGGCATTCTTTCTATATTAGTTGAAGATAACGGATGTGGCATGAATGAGGATCAAGTAGAGAGAATCTTTGATGAAGGATTTTCAACCAAAGCAAAGGAAAATAGAGGAATTGGTTTGCATTTAGTAAAACAAATTGTTGAAAAAGGAAACGGTCAGATTGAAGTAGAGTCAGAAGTAGGTGTTGGAACGACTTTTATCATTACATTCTTTTTATAGGGGGAGTGGGAAATGAATAAAAAAGAATGGACGGTGCTTCTAATAGAAGACGATCCTATGGTACAAGAAGTGAACCGCCAATTTATTGAACAAGTTGAAGGGTTCACCGTTATCGCTGCAGCTTCGAATGGTTTAGAGGGTATACAGCTCATTAAACAGCATCAGCCTGATTTAACAATCATTGATATGTATATGCCTAGTCAAGATGGTTTAACCACCTTACAGCAAATTCGAGCAAATGGCTATAAAACAGATGTCATTGCAGTTACGGCTGCAAGCGATATTGAAACGGTACGGAAAGTTCTTCAATACGGCGCGGTGGATTATATTATGAAGCCGTTCAAGTTTGAGCGAATGAAGCAAGCGCTTGAGCAGTATCGTTCTTTTCAAGTTAAAATAAGTCAAAAAGAACATATTACTCAGTCTGAATTAGATTCTATGCTGTTTCAGCAATTCGAAGAAAAAGCCGATTTGCTTCCAAAAGGGCTAAATGCAGTTACGTTAAGGAGGATACAACAATATCTTTCAGAACAAAATCATCCAATTTCTGCTGAAGAAGTGGCGGACGGTGTAGGAATTGCGCGTGTTACAGCAAGAAGGTATTTAGAGTTTTTGGAACAGGAAAACGAGCTGAAATTATCAGTTGAATACGGCAGAGTGGGGAGACCTATTAATCGCTATATGTTAAAAATAAATTAAATCATACAGAACAGCTTTTATTTGGAAAAGCTGTTTTTTTGCGTTAGAAAGTATATCTTTTTCTCTCCTAGAACAAATTAAGGTATACAGTTTTCGCTATCCAAAGAATATTTCGTGCGGTCATTAATTCATAAAATGTCCCTGAAAAAGGATTAATGGCGGAAAAATCGGGGAATATGCACTTTGACATTTAATTTTAGCACAGGAAGGTTTTGAAACATGGACATATTTTTAGCCGTCTTACCAGCCATATTTTGGGGAAGCATTGTGCTTTTCAATGTGAAACTAGGCGGAGGACCTTATAGTCAAACGCTTGGAACCACATTGGGAGCTTTGATTTTCTCCATCGGTATTTATATTTTTGTACACCCTACCCTTACACCTTTAATCTTTGGCGTTGGAGTTGTATCCGGGTTATTTTGGGCAGTTGGACAAAGTAATCAGCTGAAAAGTATTGATTTAATTGGAGTTTCTAAAACGATGCCTATTTCAACTGGGCTTCAGTTAGTTTCCACTTCATTATTTGGAGTAATTGTGTTTCACGAGTGGTCTACAAAAACTTCAATCATTCTTGGTGTGCTCGCTCTTATCTTTATTATTGTAGGGATTATTTTAACATCACTTCAAAGCAAAGAAGAGAAAGAGGCTGAAGAAGGAAAAGGAAACTTCAAAAAAGGAATTGTTATTTTATTAATTTCAACCGTGGGTTATTTAGTTTATGTTGTAGTAGCCCGTCTATTTAATGTAGACGGATGGTCGGCTTTATTACCTCAAGCAATTGGTATGGTTATTGGGGGAGTATTGCTGACGTTTAAGCATAAGCCATTTAATAAATATGCAATTCGCAACATTATCCCAGGTCTTATTTGGGCCGCTGGTAATATGTTTTTATTCATCTCACAACCTAAAGTAGGCGTAGCGACAAGCTTTTCGCTTTCCCAAATGGGAATCGTCATTTCAACATTAGGCGGAATCATTATTTTAGGTGAGAAGAAAACGAAGCGTCAGTTAGTTGGGATTATTATTGGAATTATACTGATCATCATAGCAGGAGTCATGTTAGGGCTCGCCAAAAGCTAACTAGGAGGGTATTAACAATGTATAAAGATTTAGAAGGAAAAGTAGTTGTCATCACAGGTTCATCTACCGGTTTAGGAAAAGCAATGGCGATTCGTTTTGCAACAGAAAAAGCCAAAGTAGTTGTGAATTATCGTTCTAAAGAAGACGAAGCTAACAGCGTTTTAGAAGAAATTAAAAAAGTTGGCGGAGAAGCTATTGCCGTTAAAGGTGACGTAACAGTTGAGTCTGACGTAATCAATTTAGTTCAATCTGCAATTAAAGAATTTGGAAAGTTAGACGTTATGATTAACAACGCAGGACTAGAAAATCCGGTTTCATCTCATGAAATGTCTTTAAGCGATTGGAATAAAGTAATTGATACGAACTTAACGGGAGCTTTCTTAGGCAGCCGTGAAGCGATTAAATATTTTGTTGAAAATGATATTAAGGGAACAGTTATTAACATGTCGAGTGTTCACGAGAAAATTCCTTGGCCATTATTTGTTCATTATGCAGCAAGTAAAGGCGGTATGAAGCTCATGACTGAAACACTGGCATTAGAATAC
The DNA here is from genome assembly GCF_049368575.1 of Priestia sp. 40. Lineage (NCBI taxonomy): Bacteria > Bacillati > Bacillota > Bacilli > Caryophanales > Bacillaceae > Priestia > Priestia sp. 40. The sequence continues at coordinate 109,771 of NZ_JBMPZA010000015.1, read as the reverse complement.
GCTCCAAAAGGTATTCGTGTAAATAACATTGGACCGGGAGCGATTAATACACCGATTAACGCTGAGAAATTTGCTGATCCTGAGCAGCGTGCAGATGTAGAAAGCATGATTCCAATGGGATACATCGGAGAGCCGGAAGAAATTGCAGCGGTTGCTGCATGGCTAGCTTCTTCAGAGGCGAGTTATGTAACAGGAATTACGCTCTTTGCTGACGGCGGTATGACACAGTACCCATCATTCCAAGCAGGACGCGGATAAGAAAAAACGCACTCTATGATAGAGTGCGTTTTTTAGTTTTCCTGAGCTTTTTTTTGGTTCTTAGGAGCTGACTGGTGTTGAATTCGTAAGAAAAGCAAGATTAAAACGATAACGCCAGTGATGCTGTACATCCCAAGAACAAGGGGGTGCTGTGTATCTGTTCCAGAAGTAATGCCGTGATACAGTGCCAGTAAATAGCCTGGAAAAGCAAGAAAATGAATGGCTTTCCATGTTTTTCTCCCAAGCTGTTTTATAAAGTCGGATGTAATAATTAGTACAAATAAAATGTAGAGCGAAATAGTACCAAGACCTGTGCTAATTGGTTTGTAATCGGAAGTGAACGGAATTAAAATGTCAGAAAGTGAAAAATGAACAGATTGATCAAATGATAAAACAAGTCCGTGAATCATGCCAAACAATAACCCGAACCACCCTGATGATTGATGAACCAGCAAAAGCTGCTTTTTTCGTTTTGGTTTAAAAAACGAAAAACTGTGAGAAATGCCAGCGGCAACTGATACAAACATTAGTAAATAAGAAGTTAAGCCGGCTGCCCGAATGGTGTTCCATACGGGAAAATGAGCACTAAATTGCGCGAGGAGAGTAGCCATAATGGTATACCTGACCTTTCACATGTTTTTCGATTAGTACGTTGCCTTCTTTCGTAACCGCAATTACTTCTAAAGAAGGGTGATGCCTTTTAGCTAACTTTAATCCAGCGTCCCAGCCGAGAATAAGTATGCACTTTGCATAGACTTCAGAAACGGTCAAGTCTTCAGAAACGACCGTTACTTGCAGAAGCTCTGATGAACTAGGCTTGCTATTTCTGCCGTCAATAATATGATGGTGAGTGTGTCCGTTCACTTTCCACGAACGCTTGCCTACACTGCTTGTGGCAATACCGCTGTTGCTCTTTACTTTAATGGTCGTGAGGTTTTTTGATGCATCAAATGGATGAGAGAGAGAAATGGACCAGTGCTTGCTAGCAGGCCCCCACGTTACAATATCTCCGCCTCCATCGATTGCTCCTAGTGAAGTTCCTTTTTTCTTTAATTGATTGGCCATTTGCTGAATGCTCCAACCTTTTGCGATTCCCCCTAAATCAAGACCGACATTAGAAGCAAGCTGAATACTTCTCATTCCTTTATGAATCATAATAGGGTTGACAGCATCAAAAGCTGCTACTTTTTGAGGAAGCTGATCGGTAGGCAACTGCTCAAAGCTTTGGTCATATCCTAGAGTTTGAATCGGATGATACAGAAATGGATTGAAAATTCCATTTGTCTCATTGTAATAGTAATAGGCTGCTTTTACAGCTTCATACAGCATTTTTGACGGTAAAAATAATCTTCCGTTCAGCGAATTAAGCTGTGAAAGCTCGCTTGTTGAAAGAAAGCGGCTTAGCGTTTCTTCTACAAGATAACACCAGCTCTCTACTTTTTTGCTGACAGGCGTTTCAAGCTGATATACATTAAATGTGGTATTCATCGCTTTAAATGAGTAGCTCATGTCTTCACATCCTTAAGAAGGTCTTGTTTGCATAGAAGAATCATCATTATTGCCCCAATTATCCTGACCATTTGTGGAATCATTGTTTGACCACTGATCTTGCTGGCTACTCGAATCGTCGTCATTCCCCCATCGGTCCTCTTGACTGTTTGAATTATCATCCGACCATTGATCGCCCTGTTCATTAGAGTTATCATTTGACCATTGATCTTGCCCGTTGGTTCCGTTTTCTGTATTGGAGTTTGATCCTGAATCTGGAAATAGGTCCGTCTCATCTTCCGTTTGAGTTTGAGATGAATGATTGGCTGATGTATCGTTATTTATTGCTGTAGCTGTTGAATTTGTTTGATCATATTTTTGAGAAAGCCCTACAAATGTTGTAAATGCAGCAACGCTCGATAAACCAACCATCCATTTTGTCCATTTATTAGCTGCCATTGATATGCTCCTTTTATCTTTCATATTTTGCAACTGAACACTGAAGAAAAATTGCAGTGGAAGGTAACATACATCGTTCAATTGTTATAGTTCAATATAGACAGAAAAAATGAAAAAATAGTGAAATAGATGTAGGGTGGATTATTTTTATGAGGAATGAAGTGAACTATTAGAATAAAAAAGGTTTGTTCTTTTTAGAACAAACCTTTTTTATTCAGCGATAAATTTTACTAATTGATACGTAATAAACCGTTAACTGTACAAGAGAAAGAAGCAAAAGAACGGCAATGGGATAGAAGCTAAAAGAATTTGGTAACAGCGGATAAAAAGCGATTAAGATAGCACCTATAGGAATAGAAAATAGGAGAAAAACAAAGGCTTTTTTACAAGCTTCTGCTGTTATCATCTTTTCACGTTCATCTTCTTCTGCAAATTCAAAAGGGAACAATAAAGGCGACACGTTCTTCGTCTTTTTACGCGCGCGGTAGTAAAAAAATGAGACGATTAAAAGCACAATTAAAGAAGCAAAAGAGCCTATAGACATAGTAATTTCCCACGGGGGTTCAGGGGTGGTCATAACTTCACTAAATTGAATATTTAGGCTTAAAAAATCGTATAAAAACCAACCTACGCACAACAGAGACACTACATTCAACAAATAAGATTTAATAACATTACTCAACATTTTTCTCCTCCTTTTGAAGTGTAAAAACATCTTCCATTTTTAATTGAAAGACATCACAAATTGTTAAACCAAGTAGTAGGGAGGGAACGTAATTTCCCTTTTCAATAGCTGCAATGGTTTGGCGAGTGGCTCCAACTTTTTCAGCTAAATCTCCTTGCGTATATCCATGTTTAGCTCTAAGCTCTTTTACGTGATTAATAAGAGTCAATATGATCACCCGCTGCCTTTTTAATAAATTTGTTAAGTTGATTTAACATTATGTAAAGTTAATTTAACATCAATTGGATGATTTTTCAATAAGTAATGGATAAAAAATACAAAAAAAGATCCTAGAAGAATTCTTCAGGATCTTTTTTGTTAATAAATTTCTTTAATGCCAGACAAACGAATGGAAAAAATGTTTTGTTTTTCATCTCGTAGGGAGAGGGTTTGGTCGGTTAGGTTTAAATTTTGGATTTTTCCTTTGAAGGTTTGAAGCAGGCCATTTTCGTAATAATTCACGGTTACATGTTTGTTTTTCTTTAACGCTTTTAAAATCATTTATTCATCTCCTTTCATGTGTGCATCTGTTATGAAAAGAAAGCTGTGGCTTAAGCATACGAATTTGGAGAATGCTCAAGGCAGAATTATTATTATACAGCAAGATGAGAATAGTTTGTAGATAAATTGTGAAAAAATGCACAAGTTTGCAGTACGGGTGTTGCAACAGAATACAGTATATGAGGGGAGGAGGGGTTTTATGATAAAAAAGGTGATTTTAGTTTATTTATTTGTGGGTATTAGGTAAACTAGTAGATGAATTTAAAGAATCTATCTATAGTTGTGAAGGCTAGGATTTCATTTAATTTTCATTTTCTATGAGTATAATGATAAAGGTTTTCTATATGTTCTTTGTGAATCTACTCATAAACTAATCGAGAAAGGAAAATCAAAATGAAGCGAATCGTTTCTAAGCCGCTGCACTATTTCATATTAGCCGCTGTTTTAATGTGGATAAAGTCGTACGTGGCTTATAAAACTGAATTTAACTTAGGCGTAAGCGGCGTAATGCAGCAAATGCTGCTGTTCATAAACCCTGTAAGTTCAGTGCTGATTTTTTTAGGAATCGGCTTATTTTTTAAAGGAAAGAAAGCAGGAGCTTGGATTCTTGCAGGCAGTTTCATTATGACGCTGCTGTTGTACAGTAACATTCTCTATTATCGTTTTTTTAACGATTTTGTAACGCTTCCCACACTGTTGCAGACAAGTAATGCAGGAAGTATGGGCGGAAGCATTATGGATTTATTAAAAGCACATGATGTTTTTTATTTTACTGATTTTATTATTTATTTTTTCTTCTTTTTTAGTAAAAAAATTGACTGGAATAATGAAAAAGTATCGGTTAAAAATGCTGTAACCATTCTTTCTTTAGGATTCATGGTTTTTTCTGTCAACTTAACATTAGCAGAAATTGATCGCCCGCAGCTTCTATCTCGAACTTTTGACCGCAATTATTTAGTAAAGTATTTAGGCGCCTATAATTATACGATGTATGATGGTGTTCAGACTGCTCAAAACTCTAAACAGCGAGCATTTGCAAGCAGCAATGATTTAACGAACGTCGTTAATTTTAAAAATAGTCACTATGCGGAACCTAACCCCGTTTATTTTGGAAAAGCTAAAGGGAAAAATATTATTAAAATCCATTTGGAATCATTTCAATCTTTTTTAATTGATTACAAATTAAATGGCCAGGAAGTGACACCGTTCTTAAATTCGTTGGCCCATGGAAATGACTTTACGTATTTTGATAACTTCTTTCATCAAACAGGACAAGGAAAAACATCAGATGCTGAACTAATGATGGACAACTCTCTATACGGCCTTCCTCAAGGTTCTGCCTTTGTGCTGAAAGGAAGCAATACGTATCAGGCAGCACCAGCTATTTTAGATCAAAAAGCTGGCTATACGAGCGCTGTGCTGCACGGAGACTATAAGACGTTTTGGAACCGTAACGAAATTTACAAGCAGTTCGGTGTAGATAAGTTTTTTGATGCAAGTTATTACAATATGACGGGTGAAAATAAAATTAATTATGGCTTAAAAGACAAACCGTTCTTTAAAGAATCTGTTCCAATGCTGCAGTCTTTACCACAGCCGTTCTATGCGCATTTAATTACGTTAACAAACCATTTTCCATTTTTACTTGGAAACAATGAGGCAAGCATACAGCCGGCTAACACGGGGGATGCAACAGTTGACCGTTATTTCCAAACGGCTCGTTATTTAGACGAATCATTGCAATCTTTCTTCCAAGAACTGAAAGCCTCTGGGCTTTATGATAATTCTGTGATTATGATTTATGGAGATCACTACGGTATTTCTGAAAATCATAATGCGGCAATGGAAAAAGTAATGGGCAAAGAAATTACGCCTTATGAAAATGCTCAGCTGCAGCGTGTACCTCTATTCATTCACGTTCCTGGAGTAAAAGGTGGAGTTAATCATACGTACGGTGGAGAAATTGACGTTGTGCCAACTCTTCTTCATTTAGTAGGGATTGACAGCAAAGAATTTATCCAATTTGGTACAGATTTATTTTCTAAAAATCATGATGATGTAGTGGCATTCCGTAATGGCAACTACGTATCTCCGAAGTATACATTAGTGGATGGAACGTATTATGATTCTAAGACGGGCCAAACGCTTAAAGAAAATAATCAAATGAAGGCTTATAAACAGAAGGTAGCGAAAGAACTAGAGTTATCTGATCAAGTGCTTTATGGAGACTTACTTCGTTTCCACAAGCTGAAGGATTTCCAAACAGTCGACCCTTCGAAATATATGTACGGGAAAGAAGAAACAGAAACATCAGCTAAATAAAGCTAAAATCAAAAGAACATGATGACTTCTGCAAAGCAGAATGAGCATCATGTTCTTTTTTACTGTAAACTATTCATCAATAAATTTCTTTAATTCCCGATAAGCGAATAGAGAAAGTATTTTGCTGTTCATCTTTTAATGAAAGCGTTTGGTCTGTTAAATCTAAGCGCTGTACTTTTCCTTTAAATGTTTGAAGCAAACCGTTTTTATAATAGTTAATTGTAACGGCCCCGTTTTTTCTTAATGCTTTTAAAATCATTTTCAAAACTCCTTCCATATTTAAAATGTGTATGATTAACGAGCTGTAACATTCATTTTCATTTGCATATTTTTATTATACACAAAAATAGAAAGCGTTTTCACTAAAAGTTTGAACACTTTGTGAAAACTTTAACAGAGAATGTGACAAATACATACAGAAACTGATTTATTTGTCGTATTCATCATAAAACACATTTATGAAAGGAGTATTAAGAACATGTTAAAACTTTATGGATGGAAAAATATTATAAAATATCGTTTGAAATGTCGTAGTGAATCCACTCATCGTTCGTTACATTTCCGCCCATCTTTCTGTAAAGCATTTGGGCTCTTGTATTATCATAAGCCGTTTCCCAAGACATAGCTGCATACTGATGTTCTTTTGTATACTGGTGACTAATCGAAAATAACTTTTCCCCAATTTTTTGACCTCTTGCTTTTTCAGTAACGTACAAGTCATTTAAAATCGCTACAGGCTTTACACGCGTGGTGCTAAATGTAAAATAAAGCGTTGAAAAACCTACTGCCTCGTCATTTTGAGTCGCGATAAACTGAACGCCAGTATCGGGACGTTGAAACAAGTGATCAATTAAATTTCTCAGCTGTTTTTTGGCAGGCTGAGGGCGCTTGTAAAAACCAACAATGTATTCGTTCATTAATGAAATAAGTGCTTCCATGTCAGCAGCATTAGCTTGACGAATTGTAATAGTAGTCATTAAATCTTCTCCTTTTTAATTAGATGATCTACACTTATAGTAAAAGAAATGTATCCCCTCTAAAAGAGCCAGATTTGAAAAATAAAACAGGGACAGATGAAAGGAGCTAGCGTGAAGTTCACACCTTTATTAAACCGAAGGAATGATATGCCTTTATATCACCAGCTATATGAATATATAAAAAAAGAAATTGTATCCAGCAGGGTAGAAGTGAATGACAAACTGCCTTCTATCCGGTCTCTTGCTGATTACTTAAACGTAAGTCGAAATACTGTAGATATGGCCTATCAGCAGCTTTTAGCTGAAGGGTATGTAGAAAGCAGGCCCAAAAGTGGACTGTACGTAACGAATACACAGTTTGATTTACTGCAAACAGATAGAAAGCCGACTGTATTTTTACACCCTCACTCAGAAACAAAGTCGTGTACCTATGATTTTCGGTATGGAAAAGTTGATAGCCGTTTGTTTCCCTTGAATGAGTGGAAAAAACGATACAATGAAAGTCTTCAAACTTATAGAGAAGCTTTGTTCACGTACCAAGAAAGTCAAGGAGAAGAATCACTGCGTGAAGAAATTGCGACGTACCTTTATCAGTCAAGAGGAGTGGCTTGTTCAAAACATCAAATTATTATTGGAGCAGGTACGCAGCAATCACTCAGTTTATTAGCGCAGATGTTAAAGCAAAGCATCAGAGATATTGCCTTTGAAAATCCTTGTTATGACGGGGCTAGCTTTGTATTTAAGCAGCATGGATTTTCCTTAAAGCCCGTGTCGCTTAATAACAAAGGCATAAACATTCAAGAGCTTTATGATAGCCAAGCACGAGCTGTTTATGTTACACCATCTCATCAGTTTCCATATGGAATGATCATGCCTGTTTCAAGAAGAATAGAGCTTCTTAAATGGGCGAATGACTGCAATGGATTTGTTATTGAAGATGATTATGATGGAGAATTTCGTTATAAAGGCTCTCCCATCCCTTCATTGCAAAGCTTAGACACTAAGGGGCGCGTCATTTATACAGGTACATTTTCAAAATCTTTTATGCCTTCTTTAAGAATCAGCTATCTTGTATTACCTGAAGTTCTTCTAAAAGAATATCATGAACGTTTCTCTTTATACGAGCAAGCTGTTCCAACTCTCCATCAACAGACGCTCGGGCTGATAATGAAAAATGGAGAGTGGAATAAGCATTTAAGAAGAGTGAGAACTGCTTATCAACTGAAACACGGTACTCTTTTAGCAGCTTTACAGAAAGAGTTTAATGAAAACATTACGATATCAGGTGAATTTGCAGGTTTACATATACTTGTACGCGTGCGCAACGATATGAAAGAACAGCAATTAATTAACGCAGCTCGAAAGCAAGATGTCTCCGTCTACGGTACCTCTCGTTATTGGCTTACGGAAGTACCTAAACAAAAGCCTCATATTTTGTTAGGCTTCGGAAGTTTGGGGAAAGAAGAAATAGAAGAAGGAATACGTCGGTTAAAAAAAGCTTGGTCATAAATCCATGCTCATTTTTTCGGTTTCTTGACAAAAGTTGCCTAGTCCTTTAGACTTTTTTGCATATATTTTAAATTATCTGAAAGGAGGATAGGGTAATCGAAGCTAACTGCTAGTGGACAACCCTAGATTAAACAATGAATCCTATCCAACAAATTTTACATACATTCCCTGTGATTGTACTAGATGGTGCAATGGCAACTGAACTTGAAAGATATGGCTGTGATTTAAATGACAGCTTATGGTCTGCAAAAGTGTTGATGGAGCAGCCCGAACTGATTAAGAGAGTGCACCAAGACTACTTTGCAGCCGGAGCTGACTGTGCAATTACAGCAAGTTATCAAAGCACATTTGAAGGTTTTGCTAAACGTGGCTTGAGTGAAGCAGAGGCTCGCGAGCTAATTCAAGCATCTGTAAAAATTGCGGCTGAAGCAAGAGATGAATTTTGGCAGCAAGAAGAGAATCGTCTTAATCGTCCAAAACCAATTGTTGCTGCTTCGGTAGGTCCTTACGGAGCATTTTTAGCAAACGGATCGGAATATACTGGACAGTATGACGTAACAGAAGAAGAGTTAATGGAATTTCATCGTCCTCGTATGAAAGCATTAATTGAAGCTGGAGCGGACGTATTAGCTTGTGAAACCATTCCTAATGTAATAGAAGCAAGAGCCATTGCGAGGCTGCTAGAAGAATTTGAAGGAGCGTACGCATGGATTACGTTCAGCGCAAAAGATGACCTGCACATTAGCAGCGGAACATTAATCTCGGAGTGTGCCCGCTATCTGAATTCTTATGAGCAAATAGCGGCTCTTGGAGTTAACTGTACACCGCCTCAATATATTTCTTCACTTATTAAAGAAATTAAATCTCAAACGGATAAGCCAGTCATTGTGTATCCAAATTCAGGGGAGCATTATGACGCTGAATCTAAAACATGGAACGGAACATCTGCGGGTGAAACCTACGGGTGCAGCGCTCACAGCTGGTATGAAGCAGGAGCTCAGTTAATTGGAGGGTGCTGTCGCACAACTCCAGATGATATTAAAGGCATTACAAAATGGGCTAGAAAATAACGGATTGAAAGAAAAGAAGATTCATTGTAATCTTCTTTTCTTCTTGTAAAATAAAAGAAGAAAAGTTGAAAAGGGTTTATTTTAACGAAAGAAGGGATGATGAAAGTGAAAGATATTAAAAATATTTATTGTGTAGGCCGAAACTACGCACTGCATGCAAAAGAATTACATAATGATATTCCAACATCACCTTTTTTATTTTCCAAACCTACTCACGCTCTCGTTGAAGCAGCTGGACAATCAATCACTCTTCCTAGCGACCAAGGAGAGGTGCACTTTGAAACCGAACTGATTCTTCATATTGGACAATCTTACAAAGAAGGCATAGCAGTGGATGAACTTGTTGACGAGATGACGATTGGATTAGACTTGACGCTTCGAGATGTACAGAGCGAATTAAAACAAAAAAAGCACCCTTGGCTGCTTGCAAAAGGATTTAAACATTCAGCGGTCGTGGGAAAATTTCTGCCGTTTGAAGGAGTAGAAGCATCTAAGGAGAAAGACTTTTCGTTAGTGAAAAACAATAAACGCGTGCAGCTGGGAAATATCAAAGATTTGATTTTTGATTTACAAACGATTATTGATTTTACAGGAAAACATTTTGGTCTTGATAAAGGAGATCTTATTTTTACAGGTACACCTGAAGGAGTAGGTCCGCTTTCACATCAGGATCATCTTTCACTTAAATGGGGAGAGCAAGAGCTTGGTTCTTGCATCATTTCCTTTCGTTAAAAAAAGAGGCTGAGAAAAAGTAGTTTGTAGTTTTAATTGAAGGAAAATCCGAACGGTGAATCGAGGTTCTTGATAGAGAATCCAACCTGTTCGGATTTTTTATTGCGATGGTGAATGTAGGCTTAGGAATGAATTTAATAACCAATGGGAAAGCTGTTTTTATCTCCTATAGGAAACGAGGTCCTCATTATGGTGCTCTTAATCCTTACAACGGTGATTTCTATTCTGAGTGTACTAGTTATGCCAAAGCGCATCAGCTGGATAGAAATATACACAACGTCTTTGTTTGTCATGTTTTTAGGATCGGTAGCAGATATATATCTTGATGTTAAATATGATCTTTATGGATTTTTTACAAAAGGAGTAGATTTTGAATATCTTTTAATTTTTATTTTTATTTATCCTGCGACAAATAGTGTATTTTTGAATTTTTATCCACAAGGCAAGAGTCTGTTTAGAAAAGCTTTATATATTACAGTGTGGGTAATTCTTACGACATTGTTTGAGTACATTTCTACCCAAACGGAAGTGTTTTATTATAATGGATGGAAGATTCTATACTCGTTTTTTTGCTATCCGTTTCTTTATATAGCAATGGTTTTAAATTTAAAAATGATACGCAGGCTCCAGGTTATCGATAAGCAAAAATAGAAATAAAAAAAAGTAATGATAAATCATAAAAAAATGATATTTTATTAATGGCTACATATGTAATATAGTAAAAATAGAAAATAAATGAAGCAGCATATAAGCAGGGTTAAAAAACATCAAAACGGGAATCTTGACATTAACTTCATGTTTTTAACCATGTATTGTGAATGAATATACTTATTAATAAATAATATGTTGTAGAAGGAATTTAGTAAAGGAGGCAAGAAGATGTTTAAGCGTAGTGAAAAAATCCAAATTCATGGCGTAACGTTTCATGGAGTCATGAGTGCGAAGCAAAAAGCCGCCCTGCAGGAAATTGCTAATGTAACAGACGAAAAGGACTGGGATGGGCTAAAAGGTGTGTATTGCTTAGGCAGTGTAAAGGTGCAAGGAAAAGATGTGCTAGGCGTGTACTATGGCCAATTTAATGATAACCTTCCAAAAGAGAAGCGCAAACTTCAGTTTGAAATTGACTATATTAAATATACAGTAACGGAATGCCCGATTATCTTTATCGATACAACAAAAAATAAAAAGCCTCATCAATTTGCTTTTATCATTTTGCATGAATTAGGCCATCATGTGGATCGTATGACAAATGGAACGCTTTTAAAAGAAGGAAATAGAACGCAAGAAATGTTTGCTAATACGTATGCTTTAGAGAAATATTCAAAAATAGAAAAGTTCCAAACAAAGAAGTTGAAAAACATTCCATTTTTAGAGGAATCTCTTACTCAATGGAATAAAACTCCTCACCCTGGAGCGTATTCTCTTAGAGTTCAAATTGAATAATTCATGAGAATAGTTCCTTTCTCTCCGTTTTTTACTTTCCTGTCTTTTTCCTCTTTCTCTCTTTTATCCTTTCAATGAACAAAAAGGATTTAATTACTCATAAAGTTTTAAAAGTTTTTATAGTACGAATTATTTACACTATACCCTCCTGTAAATTATGATTATTTTAAGAAAAAACAGAAAATTTTAAAGTTTTAAGGTACAACTTAATAGTGAACAAGCGATGTTGTAATCGTATAGACAAACTGGCATACATATGCGAGTCATACATACAAACGAATCGCTTCCACTATTATGAAAGCGGATTCAAAAATAGGAGGGGTAATAATGTTAGCTATTCTTGGGTTTTTGATGGTTTGTACATTTATGTTTCTGATTATGACAAAACGATTAACGCCGCTTATTGCTTTAATGGTTATTCCAGTATTGTTTGCAATCATAGGGGGATTCACAAGTGATATTGGAGAAATGGCTTTAAATGGTGTAAAAGAATTAGCGCCTACAGGCGTTATGTTAATGTTTGCTATTTTATATTTTGGAATTATGATTGATGCTGGTTTGTTTGATCCAGTTGTAGGAAGAATTTTGAAAATTGTAAAAGGTGATCCACTAAAGATCACAATTGGTACAGCTATTTTAGTTCTTATTATTTCATTAGACGGAGACGGAACAACAACATATATGATCACGCTCTCAGCGATGCTTCCGCTTTATAAAAAGCTAAATATGAAGCCGATGATTTTAGCTTGTATCGCGATTATGGGTAGTGGGGTTATGAACTTAACACCTTGGGGAGGACCAACTGCTCGTGTGATGAGTGCATTGAAGTTAGATGCTTCACAGGTGTTTACACCACTGATTCCAGCCATGATTGGTGGAGCCGTTTGGTTATTATTCACGGCTTACTACTTTGGGAAAAAAGAGCGCCAGCGCCTAGGTGTTATTGATATTCAAGATGTTACAAATGCTCAAGTAGCTTTTGCAGAAGCAGCAGCCGCTGAAGGAATCGAGTACAAGCGTCCGAAGCTTTTATGGGTAAACTTTGCTTTAACAGCTTTATTATTAGTAGGACTCATCACAGCAGTTATGCCGCTTCAAATTCTATTTATGATTGGATTTGCAATCGCTATCATGATTAACTATCCAAATCTAGAAGTTCAAAAAGAGCGTATCACAGCACATGCTGGTAATGTACTTGCTGTTGTGTCTCTTGTATTCGCAGCAGGCGTATTCACAGGCATTTTATCAGGTACAAAAATGGTAGATGCAATGGGTAATAGTTTAGTAGGATTAATTCCAGATGCGTTAGGGCCTTACATGTCTGTGATTACAGCCATCACAAGTATGCCATTTACGTTCTTTATGTCAAATGATGCTTACTACTATGGGATTTTACCAATTATTGCTCAAGCAGCTTCAGCATACGGTATTGATGCTGCAGAAATTGGCCGTGCTTCATTGATTGGTCAACCTGTTCACTTACTAAGTCCTTTAGTTGCTTCTACGTATCTATTGGTCGGTATGGCAAAAGTCGAGCTTGGTGAATTTCAGCGCTTTACTTTAAAGTGGACGATTGGAACAGCGATGGTGATGCTTTTAGTAGCTATTATTACAGGAGTTATTACGCTGTAAAGATCACGAACTTAAAAACTTATCAATTCCGCTTTTGGAATTGATAAGTTTTTTTGTCTAAAAAGCTTTTAGAATAAGAAGCGGATATACAAAAAATTTTGATAAAATAAAAGAGGAATAGAACTATAAGGTAAAGGCTAAAGGTGCGATGAAATGAAAAAATGGTTTCAAGTATCGCTGCAAACAAAAATCGTAGGTTTATCCGCAGCATTAATCATCACTGTTATTGTTCTTTTAGCGAGTATTTTCTCTTACATGCAGTTTGTAGAATCTAAAAGGCAAGCCGAGCAGCTGGCTCTTCAAGCAGCCAAATCAATATCGTTTATGCCGGAAGTCAAAGCTGCTTTTCAAAAAAAACAGCCGAGTCGCTATATTCAGCCTCTCGCAGAGCAGGTCAGGGAACAAATCGGAGCAGCAAGTATTGTGGTTCAAAACCGTGAGCAAATCATTTATTCTCATTCTAATCAAAAATGGATAGGAAAGAAAAATAAAGAAGCGGTTAACGATAGAGCACTGCTGTTTGGCGGATATTATACGCTTGACGGAGAGGGAACTACAGGTCCTGCTATTATGGGGAAAGCGCCTATTGTCATCAGTCACGGAAAGTATACGGAAGTCGTGGGAGTGGTGACGGTTGAGTTTTTAAAGTCTCATGTTCATGCTCAGCTCATTACGCGTATTCAGCAAATTATCCTATTTTCACTAGCTGTTTTATTGCTTGGTATGATCGGGGGTGTTTTTTTAGCTAAAAGTATTAAAAAAGATACTCTCGGTCTTGAACCCCATGAAATCGCTTCTTTATACCGTGAACGAAATGCAATTTTACTTTCGATAAAAGAAGGAATTATTGCTATTGATCATCAAGGCTTTATTACGATGATGAATACATCAGCTAAAAATATGCTGGGGTTACAGACGGAATACTTACAGCATCATATTATTGAAGTATTTCCTTATACGAATATGATTGAAGTGCTAGATACAGGAATAGCCCGAAGCGATCAAGAGATTTTTTTGAATGAAAAAACGTTTATCTTAAACTTAACACCCATTATTGAACATCAGCGAATTGTAGGAGTGGTCGCTAGTTTTCGTGATAAGACAGAATTAAAAAGCTTAATCAATACGATTTCAGAAGTACGAAAATATTCAGAGGATTTACGAGCTCAAACGCATGAGTTTACGAATAAGCTGTATGTTTTGTCGGGTTTGCTGCAGTTAGGGCAGTACAAAGATGCATTGGAGTTTATTCAAAAAGAATCAGCTGTACACCAAACGCAAAATCGTATTCTATTTGATCAGATATTAGATTCCAAAGTCCAAGCAATATTGCTTGGGAAGATTGGAAAAGCATCTGAAAAGAAAATTCATTTTTCGGTTGATCCGGAGAGTACACTCGATACGCTCCCAGAACATATTGAAATTTCGCATCTCATTATCATTATTGGGAACTTAATTGATAATGCATTTGAAGCCGTGAGTCAGCAGTCTAAAAAAGAAGTGTCGTTTTTTATTACCGATATTGGTCATGATTTAATTATTGAAGTGATGGATAACGGACCCGGTATATCAGAAGAAGTACTAAATCAAATTTTCACAAAAGGGTTTTCAACCAAAGGTACAGACAGAGGATACGGACTGGCAAATATAAAGAAAATGATAGATGAACTTGGAGGATCTATTGAAGTGTATAATCAGCCGGAAGGAGGAGCCATTTTTTCAGTTTACCTTCCAAAAAACTGAATCATGAGAAGTAAGGGGAGAGTCGAAATGTTACGAGTCGCAATTGCAGAAGACGATTTTCGAATTGCTCAAGTTCAAGAGCGATTTTTATTAGAAGTAGATGGTATAGAAGTTGTAGGCAAAGCGTTGAATGCAAAAGAGACGCTTGAAATGCTAAAGGAGAAGAAAGTTGATTTGCTCCTTTTAGACATTTATATGCCAGATGAAATGGGGACGGATTTACTGCCGAAAATTAGAGCGCAGTTTCCACAAGTTGACGTTATCGTGGTAACGGCTGCAACAGAAAAAAACATTGTAGAAATCTGTTTGAGAAACGGCGTCGTTAATTATTTGATTAAGCCGGTTATGATGGAATCCTTCATCAATGCTATTAAACAATATCAAGAGAAAAAGGAACTATTTAGTACGCATGAAGAAGTTGATCAATCATTTATTGATGCGTACTTTGGACATGTCAGAACAAAGCCAAAAGCGGATAAATCTCTTCCTTCAGGTATTGATGGTATCACATTACAAAAGTCAAAAGACATTTTAAAAAGCATCAAAGGAATTACGATTGAAGAGATGGGGCAGCACATGGGAGTATCTCGCACGACCGCTAGACGATATTTAGAGTATCTAGTATCAACTGGTGAGTGTCACGTTGAATATGATTATGGGATTATTGGACGGCCGGAGCGCAAGTACTATTTAGCGTAGCATTCCCCTTGAAGGATGGTATATATGATCAAAAAGCTCATGATAGTGTTTATAAGTATATGTCTTGTTAGCTGCTCTTCTCCTTCTAAAAAGGATCGTATTGATATGGAGAAAATTGAAATTGTGGCAGCCGGTGCAAAAGGCGGAGGGGCAGATGCAACAGTGAGAGCTATTCAACAAGTGCTAACGGAAAAGAAGATTGTGAAGGTCCCCGTTTCTGTGAGCAATAAAATAGGTGGGCAAGGTGAAGAAGGGTGGAAATATATCAAACAGAGAAAAGAGGGAAATATTGTTTCCGGAAATTCTAGTTTGCTGATTACAAATAATTTGCTAGGGCAAAGTCAATTAACCTATAAAGACTTTACTCCGCTCGCTATTTTAACATCTGAATGGGAGGTCATCGTAGTCCCTGCTAACTCTCCTATATATAATTTAAAACAGCTCATACGCACTTTAGACCAAAGTGAGTCCAATATTAAAGTGGGGATATCGCCCCGCTTAGGAAACGATGATCATTTATCGTTTATGCAGCTGAATAAAAAAGCAGGTGTAGATTCTTCCAAACTTGAGTTTTTCGTTTACAACAGCAGTCATAAAGTGATTGATGCACTCGTTCATCATCAGCTAGATGTAGCACCGATGTCATTATCAGAAGTAAAAAAGCAGTATGAACAAGGGCAGGTAAGAATACTCGCCGTTTCTTCTCCCAGCAGGCTAGAAGAGTTAAAAGAGATTCCAACGTGGAAAGAAGCGGGAATTGACGTAACATTTAGCCATTGGAGAGGTCTAATGGGGCCGGCTAATATGACAAAAGAGCAGGTAGCATATTGGAATAAGGCCGTGTATGACATGGTTCATACAAAAGAATGGGAACAGCTGCTTAAAGATAACGATTTAACCTCTTTTTATAAAAATAGCAGCGGTGCTAAAGTCTTTCTTGAACAGCAAAGCAAGCTGTATTCTGACTTAATGGGCGGAACAAATGATGAATAAATACAATAGAAAGAGGTTGGGACAAAAGGATTTTAGATGGAGTGAAAAACGAACCATTGATTAAAGTTTTTAATTCTTGGTTCGTTTTTTTGTTGTGGTAAGTGTAGTTTCATCTGTTTCGTTCCTTCTAGCAGTAGATTGGAGAGCAAGACGAAGACTCCTGCGGGAAAAGCGGAACAGGTGAGACCCCACAGGAGCGTAAGCGACGAGGAGGCTCAACGGCCGCCCGCGGAAAGCGAAGTCTTGCACGGAAATCAACTGCGGTGTCAAAAGCAGTTCAGCTCATATATCTCATTTGTTCGTCTTTAGAATTGGATTCATTTCGTTATGTTTCAATCCCTTTCTATCAGTGTACATCTTTTAAATCCAAGTTTTGAATGAACTCAATAAAAGCTTTTACGATGTTAATTTTTAAGGAATCTTCATGGTAAAACATCCATGTGCTGCGCGTTAAAGGCTGCTGGTCTTTTGTTTTTAACGTGTATCTGTAAATCTCTGCTGCGTCATCAAGCAGCATACTCGGCAAAATCGCATAACCGAGTCCGTTTACAACCATCTTTTTGCATGTTTCTGCTTTATCTACTTCAATGCTGACAAGGGGAGGCTGAGAGTAATTTTCAGCCCACCAGTTATCAACGGATGTTTTTAAAAAACGATCTTGATGATAATCAATTCGAGGTAGATTGGGAAGATTGTTTATGTCGACAGGCTGTGCAGACGCAATGCAAATTGTTTCTTTAAAAAGCAGCTCTTTCTGATCTTGCCAGTTATAATCCCCTTTTACAAACGCAATATGAACATCGTGCTTATAAAGTAAGTGGGCCATGTCGCTGCTCCATCCGGTCGTGACTTTGAATTCAACGTCAGGAAATCGCTCTTTAAATAAGCGTAATAGTCCAGGGAGTTTGTAGTCAGTAAAAAAGTTAGACACTCCTAGACGTAAAGTACCGGTTAATTGATCATCCATGTTTAACACATTTTCTTTTATTTTTTGAACCGTAAGCAGCATTTCTTCTGCGCACTTCACTAAATATTCTCCCTGCGGTGTAAATTGAACTCCGCGGCGCCCTCTGTTCACGATCTGAACATGAAATTCCTTCTCCATCTGCTGCAGTCTATGCGTAAGCGCAGGCTGAGATATAAATAGCTCCTTGGCTGCTTTTGTAATGTTTTTTTCTCGAATACAACACTTGTAGAATAAGCCAATCTCGATCGTCCATACTACCCCTCCAGGAATAAAAAAAATGAATGGTTTATAATAAAATTTCGATATTTTAATTATCTCTAAAATTATACTATAGTTAAGAAGAGGAATGTTCGGTGTAAGAAAGAAAAGCCTTGTAGAAGGAAGGAAGTAGGTATGAACGCAAGAGTTGTTTTTTTACAGTCTATATTTTTTATTCTATTAACAAGCGTGGGAGGATTTCTTTTATCGTTAACAGGCTTATCCATTGGCTGGATGCTTGGTACTCTCATTTTAGCTGCTATTCTAGCTTTTCGAAAGCCGCGTTTTTTATCTCAAACAAGCAAAAAAGGTATTCCAAAATATTGGCTGTACGCTGGACAGTGCATTTTAGGGATTGAATTAGGTCAAAAGATTAACTTGTCTGTGTTAACTACGTTTCAATCTCACTGGTCCACCATTACGATTATGCTTTTGCTGTCCGTTGTATTTTCTCTTTTATCCGGTTATTTGCTATGGAAGTTCAGTTCCACAGACTTATTAACAAGCTTTTTCGGTACGACTCCGGGTGGAATGAGCGCAATGCCAGGTATGGCTGAAGAGGTAGGAGCCAATACGGCAGTTGTAAGCATCATTCAAACGATGCGCGTGTTTTTAGTTGTGCTTGCTGTTCCTTTATTTGTGGTCTATTGGGGAAGTAATACAGGACGGCATGCAGTGTCAGTTACTCCAAGTGTTTTTGGGTGGGGATCACTGTTATGGACAGGCGTTTTAATCGTTACAGCAGTAGTAGGCTATTATATAGGAAAAAAACTAAAATTTCCTGCTCCTTGGTTAGTAGGAGGAATGCTTACTGTTGCGATTGTTCAAACAGCTGCTTCATCGTACATGGGGTATAACCTTCAAGCATACTGGCCTCATTCTGTGATGATTTTATCGCAAATTTTTATTGCTTCAAGCATTGGTTCTCGCTTTCATAAAGAAATGTTTATTGGCGTAAAAAAAATTATGGTTGTCGCGCTTATTAATACAATCGGCTTAATCGCCGCTATGTTCGTATGTGCACTAGTAGTCTCCAAAATAACTGGAATTGAGCTTATCACGTCTATTTTAGCGTTTGCTCCTGGAGGCATTGCAGAAATGGCGACTACATCCATTGTACTGCAGGCTGATTCGACGTTAGTAGTAGCGGTCCAAGTGCTTCGAATTTTAACCATTTGGCTTCTTCTTCCTCCGCTATTTCGATTGTTTCATCAGTGGGGAGAAAGAAAAAGAATACATTCACACGTTTCATAATAAATATGTGAATGCACTAGGCAAAGTAAGGGTGAGTTTTAAAGAGGGAAATGGGGGAGAATAGATGAGTAATAAAGAAATGGTGGTCAGTCAGTTCGGGGGGAATGCTGGAAAGTACGTCAAAAGTAAAGGTCATGCGAAAGGCAAAGATTTAGCTGTTTTAGCGGAAATTGCTGAAGAAAATAGAGGGGGAAAGCTGCTTGATGTAGCAACAGGAGGAGGACACGTGGCAAATAAGTTAGCACCTGTCTTTCAAGAAGTAACGGCTTTTGACTTAACTCCTCAAATGTTGCAAAGTGCTGAAGGCTTCATTAAAGAAAATGGTCATGAAAATGTATCGTTTGTTCAAGGAGATGCTGAGGATATGCCATTTCAAGATGACGAGTTTGATACGGTAACGTGCAGAATTGCACCGCACCATTTTCCTAATATTAAACAGTTCATCAAAGAGGTATACCGAGTGTTAAAGCCAGGCGGACAGTTCTTGCTCATTGATAATGTAGCGCCGGAAGTGAATGCCTATGACGAGTTTTATAATCGAGTTGAAAAGACAAGAGATCCAAGCCATTATCGTGCTTATAAAAAAACAGAGTGGCTTTCTATGCTTGAAATGCAAGGATTCCGTACAGAAGTGCTGACAACTTTTCCAAAGCGCTTTTTATTTGATGACTGGTGTGGAATGATGAATGTTCCGGAAGAGACAAAGCGTGAGCTTACTCAATATATGCTGAATATACCAAGCGGATTTAAACAGTTTTTCGACATCAAAACGAATCAACAGGGAATTGAATCGTTTCAAGGAGAAGCAATCTTTGTAGCGTGTTACAAAAATAAATAAAAAGAAGCCAACTCACCGGAGTTGGCTTCTTTTTTTACTTATGCTCGTTGTTTTGAACGATTTCCAAAATATTGCGTAATACGGTCTAAAATAATCGCTAAAATAACGATTGAAATTCCAGCTTCAAAGCCCGTGCCGACTTCAAGTCGAGAAACTGCACGATATACCTCCGCACCAAGTCCCGGAGCACCTACAAGAGAAGCAATAACAACCATTGAAAGAGATAGCATGATGCTTTGGTTAATTCCGGCCATGATTGTTTTTGTAGCTAATGGAAGCTGTACTTTAAATAATTTTTGTTTTGTTGTTGAACCGTAGGCATTTGCTGCTTCTACTAAGTCAGCGGGTACTTCACGAATACCTAGGTTCGTTAAGCGAATCGTTGGAGGCATTGCAAAGATCACAGATGAGATAACACCTGGTACCACCCCAATTCCAAAGAAGAAAAGTGCTGGAATCAAATAAACAAATGCAGGCATCGTTTGCATAAAGTCTAAGATTGGCGTAATAATCCGAGCTGTCTTTTCGCTTTGAGATGCCCAAATGCCAAGCGGAATTCCTACTATAATCGAAATCAGTACGCTTGTTAAAACGAGGGCTAGTGTGTCCATTGTTTCTTGCCAGTAGCCAAGATTAAGAATAAATAATAGACCAATCATCGATAAAATAGTAAATGACCATTTTTTACTTGAAAACCAAGCAATGATTCCGACAATTAAGATTAAAATTAATGCTGGTGGAAAGGTTAGCACTAGTACAATAAAACTTACAATACCATCGACAATAGCTGAAATAACATCAAAAAACCCTTTGATATTATCATTTAAAAACGTGACAAAATGGTCAATCCAATTGCCAACGGGAATTTTAGGAATACTATTCATTTACGTTCACCTCATTACTATCAGTACCGGCGAGTGCTTCAATCACTCGTTCTTTTTTAATGATGCCGCGCAGACGATGGTTTTCATCTACAACCGGTAGCGGAAAACGGCTGATAACCATTTTGTCGTACAAGTTTTCTAGTAGCGTATCTGTTGTAACAGTTGGAATATCCGTATCTAATACGTCTGCTGTCAGTTTATCTTGTTTAATCGCACGGCTAATATCATCTGCCGTTACAACTCCTAGAAGAGTTTTTTTCTTGTCTACGACGTAGATGCTTGAATAACCAGCTTCTTGCATAATTTTAAGAGCTACACGCGGACCTCGGTCTACGGTAATGGATTCGGCACGATTCATCACGCTTTCAGCTGTGTATACTTTAGCTACATTAACGTCTTCCACAAAGCGCTCGACATAATCATTGGCAGGGTTTGTCATAATCTCTTCGGGTGTTCCTACTTGAACAACACTGCCGTCTTTCATTAATACGATCCGATCTCCAATTCGAAGAGCTTCATCAAGATCATGGGTAATAAAAATGATTGTACGCTCCATTTTTTCTTGAAGCTCTAGTAAAAAATCTTGCATGTCTTTACGAATAAGGGGATCTAATGCACTGAATGCTTCATCCATTAATAAAATGTCAGGGTCATTGGCAAGTGCTCTGGCCAGTCCGACACGCTGCTGCATACCGCCGCTCAGTTCACCGGGATATTGATTTTCGTATCCTTTTAAACCTACTAATTCAAGCGCTTCTTTTGCTTTCTTTTCACGTTCGGCTTTTGGTGTACCTTGAACTTCTAATCCGTATTCTGTGTTATCAAGAACCGTACGGTGAGGGAATAAGGCAAAGTTTTGGAAAACCATGCTCATTTTTTTTCGGCGCATGTCGCGAAGTTCCTCTTTGTTCATTTTTACTACATCGTCACCGTCTAAAATAAGAGATCCAGACGTTGGTTCAACAAGGCGGTTAAACATGCGAACTAAAGTGGATTTACCGCTTCCGGACAGGCCCATAATGACGAAGATTTCACCGGACTTGATTTCGAAGTTTGCTTGATTAACTCCAATTGTCATTCCTGTTTCTTCTAAAATTTCTTTTTTTGTTTTTCCTTTTTGAAGTAAATCAATCGCTTTTGACGGATTCTTACCAAACACTTTGGTTATATTTTGTACTTTTAATTTTACGTGTTCCATATGTCCACCTCAATTGTTGTTTTCTTTTACGTTCATTACTCTTTCGTCCAACTGTCGATTAACTTTTTATGTTTTTTTACCCATTTCTGTGCTGCTTCTTCAGGGTTTGAAGATTTTTCAACTTGTGACAGAAGAGGACTGATTAATTTATCGTTCATCTGTGCATTATTCATCCATTTTATGACTTGAGGGTTTGTCTTTTTAAATTCCTTGCTTGTCATTGTGTAAATGTTGTCAGGGTCTCCAAACGAATTTTTAGGATCTTTTAAGTATTTGATGTCAAAGTCTGCAAAAGCCCAGTGAGGATTCCACATAGTAACAACAATTGGTCTTTTGGCATCATAGGCTTTGCGCAGTTCACTGAGCATAGCTGCCTCAGACGATTTTACAAGCGTATAGCTTTTAAGGTTATAATCTTTTAACGCCTGTTCGGCTAATCCGTTAATGCTGGAGCCTGGGTCAATTCCAATAACTTTGTTATCGACATCAGAAGCAACCTTAGCAAGGTCTTCCGTTGTGTTCACATCTTTCATGTAGGCGGGAACTGCAAATCCTAAGCGTGCGTTTTTAAGCCAAGGGTCTTCGATATTCACTTGGTCTTTATACTTTTTGTAAAAAGGCGCATCTGTTGTAGGAAGCCATGGTGCAAACGAAATGTCAATGTCGTCATTAGCTGTTCCTACCCAAACACCGGCTTTCTCTAAGAAAACAGTTCTAACCTTATAACCTTGATCTTCTAAAATCTGTTTCCATACGTACGTGTAGGCAATGTTTTCAGTATAGTTATTCATGCCGATGGTAATGGTTTTTTTATCTTTAAAGGCGCCATTACCGTTGCCGCAAGCTGAAGTAATAACTAGAAGAAAACAAATCATGCTGATTAAAAATAGTTTCTTCATGCAATGTAACTCCTTTATAAAGTTTTAAATCAATATGACTGATATGTAGAACGGATGCTAAACACAACGAAGTGTATACCCGGTTTTTTTAGGTGATAAACATAGAAAATATAAAATGTGAAATAGAGTGGGTGATTTTTCGGCGTTGTAAAGTTATTTTTAGCTAAAAATGTACATCGTAGTTAAGAGAAATTATGGGAAATAAATGGATAAAATAAGTGACTGTAGAATCAGTCTTACATGTTATCACTCTTTTTTTTACTCCGTCAACTTTAAGTGAGGAGTAATTAGGAGATCAAGCTGTATAAATAAACGCAGAAAAGTATCTTTCTAATAAAGTTATTATTTCAGAAGATTTGGTGCTTAAAGTGCGTTGTATCAGCTTTTACCTTGAATTGTAAAAGGAGTAGAAATAGCAACAAGTCATATAAGAAGCGTAAGGGAAAATTGATAAAATAAAAAATATTTATGAAGCCAGTATACGGCTGATTTTTTAATTAAATTTAAAGATTCAGAAAATTTTATCTTGCATAATTTCTGCTGCTTATAGTAAAATGAATGAAAGTCATTCATTTTATAGGTGGAGGGAAAGATTTGGTTACAAGCACAAGTGAAAAATACGATAAGATTTTACAGGCAGCGATTGAAGTTATATCTGAAAAAGGACTTGATAAAACATCAATTTCAGACATTGTAAAGCGTGCAGGCGTAGCTCAAGGAACTTTTTATCTTTATTTCAGATCCAAAAATGCCCTTGTTCCTGCTATTGCAGAAAACTTACTTTCTTTGTCGCTTGAAAAAATTAAAGAAAGAGCTAAAACAGCAACAAATTTTTTAAGTACATTAGAGGTGATGATTGACGAAACGTATAAAACAACAGATGAATATAGAGATGTTCTTGTTTTATGCTATTCGGGGCTCGCTTTTGACTATTCATTAGAAACATGGGAAGCTATTTATTTACCTTATTACAACTGGTTTGAAGAGGTATTAAATGAGGCAGTGAAAAAAGAAGAAGTCATCAAGCAGCTTAACGTTAAATGGACAGCTAAGACGATGATTAATTTGATTGAAAACGCTGCTGAACTTTTTTATATCGGGCGAGAGCAAGATGTCACACTTGAACAATCGAAGGAAGAACTTTTTCAATTCTTAAAGCGTTCTCTTGTGCCATTGTAATATTAGCGATGCTAATATTACACCCATTAAAATGACTGACATTCATTCAAAATATACAATTAGTTATCAGAATTATAAGTTTTTAAAGGTTTAAAATGACTGACAATCAGTCGTTATTTGATAAGGAGGTATCTTATGGATCGTACAGCCGTTAAAACTTTAGCTTTGAATATGTACATAAATGGAGAGTGGAGAAAAGCAGAGAAGCAGCGTCCAACTGTTAACCCAGCGACAGGTGAAGTAATTGGATATGCTGCAGAAGGCAGCGCAGAAGATATGAAAGCAGCAATTGAAGCAGCACGAGAAGCCTTTGACAGCGGAATTTGGTCTGAGACTTCTGCATCTGAAAGAGCAGCCATCTTATTCAAAATTGCCGATAAGCTTGAGGAAGCGAAAGAGGAATTAGCAGCGCTAGAAACAATGGATAACGGAAAGCCATATCGTGAAGCTGAGGCTGATGTGGAAGATGCAGCTGCTTGTTTTAGGTATTACGCTGGGTTAATTACAAAACCAGACGGTCAAACGTACAGTGTTCCTGCACCTATGCAAGCAATGGTTATAAAAGAACCAATCGGGGTGTGCGGACTGATTGTACCTTGGAATTATCCGCTCTTGATGAGCGTGTGGAAAATTGCACCTGCTTTAGCTGCAGGAAATACGATTGTATTTAAACCTTCTGAAGTGACACCAGTTACTCCTACAAAACTTTTTGAGATTTTAGAAAGCGTAGGATTGCCAAAAGGAGTAGCAAATCTTGTTATGGGAGCCGGAGATACTGTGGGAAATACGCTTATTCAAGATAAGCGTGTTGATAAGATTTCTTTTACAGGCGGAACGGTAACTGGAAAACACATTATGCGTCAAGCAGCAGAAAATGTAACGAAAGTCTCTTTAGAACTTGGAGGAAAGTCACCGAACATTATATTTGCTGACGCTGATTTTGAAACAGCTGTAGATTATGCCTTGTTTGGAATTTTTGCAGGGAGCGGCCAAATTTGCGCTGCAGGTTCTCGTATTTTAGTAGAAGAAAGCATTGCTGAGCGATTTATCGAACGTTTTGCAGAGCGTGCTCAAAAAATTAAAGTAGGAAATGGAATGGATCAAGAGATTGAAATGGGCCCTCTTGTAAGTGAAGAACATATGAAAAAAGTATTAAAGTACATCGAAATTGGAAAGCAAGAAGGCGCTCGCCTTGTATGCGGAGGCAATCGAATCACCAGCAGTGGGTTGGAAAAAGGTTTTTTTGTAGAACCTACGGTTTTTAGTAACGTTACGTCAAATATGAAAATTGTGCAAGATGAAATCTTTGGGCCTGTTGTCGTTATTCAAACGTTTAAAGATGAAAAAGAAGCTATTAAGCTTGCAAATGATACGGAATACGGTTTAGCAGGCAGCGTGTTTACAACCGACGGTGCAAAAGCTCTTCGGGTGATTAAAAAGCTTCGTGCGGGTATCACTTGGGTAAACACGTATCATTTTACATTTAACGAAGCGCCTTGGGGCGGATATAAGCAGAGCGGAATTGGTCGAGGACTAGGAACGTTTGGTTTGGAAGAATTTCAAGAAGTAAAACAAATTAATATTAATTTACAAGTAGAGCCAATCGGCTGGTTTAAAAATTAAAAAGTAGAGAAGGAGCGATATTAAAATGAATACAGTGACAAAAAATCAAGAGGTAAACAAAGCATATGGTGAAGTAAACGAATATATCAACAAAGTGCTGGGACTTATTGAAAAAAGCGAAGTATCAGCTGAAGAAGCACAGTGGATTACGAAAGAAACAGTAGACGGATTTCGTGAGCATGTCAACCCAGGCTTTTTAGAATATCGTAAAACGGTAACGGTGGATACGCAGTTCGCAGCTGTTGAATGGTCAGATGAAGGTTCTTGTTTTACTGATGTAAACGGTAAAAAATACATTGATTGTTTGGGCGGATTTGGAATTTATAACGTGGGGCACCGTCATCCTAAAGTAGTCAAAGCTGTTCAAGATCAGCTTCAGCGTCAAGCGCTCCATAGCCAAGACTTATTAGATCCACTTCGTGCGATGCTTGCGAAAATTTTAGCAGATATTACACCGGGGGATTTGAAGTATTCCTTTTTCACAAACAGCGGAACA
Source organism: Priestia sp. 40 (assembly GCF_049368575.1). NCBI lineage: Bacteria > Bacillati > Bacillota > Bacilli > Caryophanales > Bacillaceae > Priestia > Priestia sp. 40. The sequence continues at coordinate 83,625 of NZ_JBMPZA010000015.1, read as the reverse complement.
GAAAGCGTAGAAGCCGCTTTAAAACTAGCGAAAATGTATAGTGATCGAACAACGTTTATTTCCACAACACGTTCTTTTCATGGAAAAAGTCTAGGTTCTTTATCAGGTACGGCAAAAGGAATGTTCCGTAAACCATTTCTGCCGTTAATTCCAGGTTTCCGTCACGTACCGTTTGGTGATATTGACATGATGCGCAAAACATTTGAAACGTGCGCGCTTGTAGGGGAAGATGTGGCAGCTGTTTTATTAGAACCAATTCAAGGAGAGGGCGGCATTATTCTTCCTCCTGAAAATTATTTAAAAGAAGTGCGTGCACTGTGTGATGAGTACGACGCTATCTTAATTTTTGATGAAGTTCAAACAGGTATGGGACGTACCGGTGAAATGTTTGCATCAGAACTATATGATGTTGTACCCGATATTTTATGTCTTGCTAAAGCGTTTGGAGGAGGAGTTATGCCTGCTGGCGCGGTTGTAGCAAAAGAAAAAGTGTTTTCAAGCTTCTTTGATAATCCGTTTATGCACACAACAACGTTTGGAGGCAACCCGCTTGCCTGCGCAGCGGCTATTGCAACTATTAACGTGTTGATTGAAGAACAGCTGCCAAACCGCGCGAAAGAGCTAGGGGAATACTTCCTTGCTGGTTTAAAGAAAGCTGCTGAAAAACATGGAGATAAAGTACTTGAAATCAGAGGGCAAGGTTTAATGATTGGAATTGAATTTCACCAAGATGAAATTGGCTACGCGCTTTCTAAAGGTATGTTTGATGAAGGAATTCTAGTAGCTGGGACGCTTGTAAACTCTAAAACAATTCGTATTGAGCCACCGTTGACTATTTCAGCGGAAGAAGTAGATCAAGTCATTTCTACATTTGAAAAAGTATTAAATGAGCTAAGTAACCAATAAATGTAACAAGGAGCAATGAATATGAATCGTCAAACGTTTCTTATTCCCGTATTGCTTTCGATGATTTTAGTAGTACAAATGCCTAGCGACTAACTGAAATTATCGAAACGGAGGAGTAAATCATGAAATATCCATTGTCCCCAGATGTCAAACCAGAATTTTGTACAACAGGCTCATTTATGAGGCTTCCAGCGGAAAGAGGAAATGCAAAAGTAGGGCTAGTAGGGATGCCGTTTGATACGGCGGCATCTTTCAGAGTAGGTGCGCGTTTTGCACCTCAAGCCATTCGGCAAGCTTCCATGACGCTGTTTCCTTATCACCCGGTACACGACGTATACCCATTTGATGATACAAATGCCATTGATATTGGTGATGTGCCGGTTATTCCGCATAATATTCACAGAAGCTATGAATTGATGGAAGAAGCGGTAGGAGCTCTTATGGATAGAGGAATCGTTCCAATTGGAATTGGAGGAGATCATTCCGTTACTTTAGCAAGCCTTCGTGCTGCTGCTAAAAGATATGGCCCAGTGGCTATGATTCATTTTGATTCTCATACAGATACGTGGGATACGTATTATGATGAAAAATATTGGCACGGATCTCCTTTTATACGCGCATATGAAGAAGGGCTAGTAGATCCGAAGAAAGTTTTTCAAATTGGTATTCGCGGGACATTAAATCATCCGGGAGATGTTCAAGAAAGCAAAGACCTCGGTTACCATGTAGTAACGGCAGGAGAGCTTGAACGTCAGGGGTTTTCAATGATTTTGGAGCAAATGAAGACAGCGATTGGAGATACGCCGTGCTTTTTAACATTTGATATTGATTTTGTTGATCCTTCTTGTGCACCAGGCACGGGAACGCTTGAAGTAGGCGGATTCAGCAGCAGAGAAACGCTGCAAATGATCCGTTCTCTAACGGGATTTAACTATGTTGGATTTGACCTAGTAGAAGTGCTGCCATCTTATGATCCAACTCAGATAACCTCTTTGCTTGCAGCTACAATCATTCATGATTTTGCTAGTTTAGTTGCAGTGAAAACGAAAAGAAAGTCATTGGATACGACGATTGAATAATGGCTTGTAAGCAGAAATCCCTCTCATTCAGAGGGTATTTCTGCGTTGATATAGCAGGAGATTAGGAACATATAGCTATTTAAAATAAAGCGCTTTCATAATATGATAAAAGAAAAAGATAGTTTGTTAGCAACCCTTACCAACTTAAAGAAATAAATCATATATTTGCTATAGTAAACGTAACAACCCTTTATATAAAAATGAATGAAAGTCATTCATTTTTATATAAAGAAATTAAATCATATGCATTTATGGATTAAATTGTCAGAATGTTCTTAATAAAGTGAAGGGGGAAGATAAATGAAACATGAAACAGTAACATTAAAAAGGTCGTTGAAATTATGGCAGATTGTATTAATGGGGATCGGATATATGACTCCGATGGTAGTGTTTGATACGTTTGGGATTGCGTCTGATATGACTAATGGACACGTTCCCACGTCTTATATCATAGCCCTTGTCGGGATGCTTCTCACGGCAGTAAGCTACAAAAAGATGATTCAAGTGTTTCCAAATGCAGGATCAGCTTATACATATACGCAAAAGACAATCAATCCACATTTAGGGTTCTTAGTTGGCTGGTCTGCACTAATGGATTATCTCTTTTTACCGATGGTTAACGCACTTATTTTTCAAATTTATTTATCATCTATTTTCCCTTCTGTACCATCGTGGATTTGGGTTGTCAGCTTCGTTATTATCGTTACGCTGTTAAATTTACGAAGCGTTAATTTCACTGCCAATTTCAATACGTTTCTTGTTGTATTTCAAATGACGATTTTAGTATTGTTTGTTGCTGTTTCAATCAAAGCCTTGCTAGGCGGAATGGGGGAAGGAACACTTTTTTCTATGAAGCCCTTCTTTAATCAGAACATGACGTCATCAGGGCTAATAGCAGGAGCTACACTTATGTGTTTTTCCTATTTAGGGTTTGATGCAGTGGCTATGTTATCAGAAGAAACGCCCAATCCTAAAAAAACGATTCCGCGAGCTATTTTTTTAGTTGCGTTAATCGGAGGAGTCATGTTTACCGTGACATCTTATTTTATTCAAGCGGTTTTTCCGACGTTAGAAGGATTCAAGCATCCAGACGCTGCGGCTCCTGAAATTGCTATGTATGTGAGCGGTACGCTGTTTCAAATTGTCTTTTTAGCTGGAGGAATTGCAGGAACATTATCATCAGGCATGTCATCGCATGCAAGCGTTTCGCGTTTATTATACGTAATGGGACGCGACCGAATTTTACCTCAGTCATTTTTTGGTTATGTTCATCCTAAGCTGCGTACACCTTCGCGAAATATTGTATTAGTCGGAGTGGTATCAGCAACTGCCATTTTCTTTAGTCTGGCAACGGCTACGTCATTTATTAATTTTGGAGCACTCATTGCGTTTTCTTTTGTTAATATTTCGGTTATTGCGCACTATGCTGTTCATCAAAAGCAGCACCGGTCGGCTAAGGGTTTTTGGTCATACATTATTATGCCACTATTAGGAGCAGCGGCGATTGGCGTTTTATGGCTTAACTTGGAGCGCAATTCATTTTTACTTGGTATTGGCTGGGCGATTGCCGGTTTAGTTTATTTAGTGTATGCAACGAAAGGTTTTAGAAGACAGCTGTCTTCCATTGAGTTTAAGGAAACAGAAGAAATGTCACCTTTGATGAAAGTCGGAGAAAAGTAAGGATAGAAACTACCTGTTTAAGCCTATCTTATTAAAGAAGCCACATTTATGGATTACGTATTTTGAACGTGTTACTATGTAAGAACGATAAGATAGAAAAAGGTAGGTAAATTATGATTAAAGCAGTTGTATTTGATTTTGATGGGTTAATTATTGATACAGAATCAGTGTGGTACGAAGTGTACCGCGAAATGTTAGAAGACAGGGGAGTAGATCTACCAATTGCAACGTTTGCTTCTTATGTGGGAACGGATGCTACGGCACTTTACGATTACTTGCTTCAGCAGTTTAACAATGAGTTCACGAAAGAGGAACTGGCTCAAGAATCGTTAAGACGTCATCAAGAAAAAATGAAATCATTAGTAGCCCGAGAAGGTGTAGCAGAGTACTTGGCAGAAGCAAAAGAACTTGGATTAAAAATTGGTTTAGCAAGCAGCTCGTATCGCGACTGGGTAACAGCATTTTTAAAAGAGCTAGATTTGCTGCACTATTTTGAAGTCATTCAAACGCGCGATGATGTAGAAAAAGTGAAGCCAGATCCGGCTCTTTACCGAAATGCAATTGAAAAGCTAGGAGTAGAACCCTCTGAAGCTTTAGCATTTGAAGATTCTTCTAATGGAGCAAAAGCTGCCATGGCAGCAGGCTTGCGCTGTGTAATTGTACCAAATCCGTTAACTAAACACCTGTCATTCGAAAGATATCACTTACATATCGAATCGATGAAAGAGAAAAGTTTAAAAGAAGTGATTCAGTATCTTTGTATTGAAGACTAAAGCTAAAAGCGGCACATTTTCCAAAAGAAAATGTACCGCTTTTTTTATTGTTTTACTGCTTCTTCAGTCAAATCAAAAGGATTATCTACAGGGTTATAGACACCGTCGTAATGCTTTTTAGTTATTAGAATAATAAGTCAATAACCTTTAAAGAAATCCTAATTCAGTATTAGTAATAGCTTCATTTATGTTTCGTTATAAGGCAAGAAGTTTCATTGACACTCTGGAAGAATATGTTTTAAGATTACTTCCAAACAGATTTAATTCTTAGTTAATTTATGTATTTAATTAGTTTTGGAGGTTGCTATGGGGAAACATATTTATTTAAATGCGTTTGATATGAATTGTGTTGTACATCAGACACCTGGTTTGTGGACGTACCCAAGTGATCAGGCGTCCGAATATAAAACGTTAGATTACTGGGTAGAGTTAGCTAAGCTATTGGAAAAAGGAAAGTTTGACGGTTTGTTTTTAGCCGATGTATTAGGCATTTATGACGTTTATAGGCAAAGTAACGAAGGAGCTCTTAAACAAGCTACTCAGCTTCCCGTGAATGAACCAACTGCGCTTATTTCCGCTATGGCGTATGCTACAAACCATTTAGGGTTTGGGGTAACGGTATCTACTACTTATGAGAAGCCTTATGCGTTTGCGCGTAAATTTTCGACATTGGATCATTTAACAAATGGCCGTATTGCATGGAATATTGTGACTTCATACCTTGAAAGTGGATCAATCAATCTAGGATTAGAAGAACACTTTACGCATGAAACCCGCTATGATATTGCCGATGAATTTTTAGAAGTCTGCTATAAGTTATGGGAAGGAAGTTGGGAGGAAGGAGCTGTTGTAAAAGATAAAGAAAAAGGGATCTTTACACTTCCAGACCGGGTTCATCCTATTAATCATAAAGGGAAGTGGTTTAGTGTTCCAGGCGTACATTTGTCAGAACCTTCACCGCAGCGAACTCCAGTTTTATTCCAAGCAGGAGCTTCTGCACCAGGAAGAGAATTTGCTGCCAAACACGCTGAATGTATCTTTACAAGTTTTCCTACTAAAAAAGTAGCCTCAGATTATGTGAAAAAAATGCGCACTCAAATTGCTGCAGAGGGCAGAGACCCAGATAGCGTATTAATTTTTAATTTATTTACCCCAATTGTTGGACGAACAGAAAAAGAGGCTGAAGAGAAGCTTGCTCGTTTTGAAAGCTATGTGAATTTTGAAGGGGCAGCTACGCTGTTTAGCGGCTGGACGGGAATCGATGTTTCTGCCTATGAACCAGAACAGCTCATTGAATTTATTGCGACAAATTCAGTCCGTTCCGCTTTAGAGAAATTTACAATAAGTGATCCGGATAGAAAGTGGACGGTAGAAGAAGTAGTGAAATTTGTCAGTATCGGAGGGATGGGCCCAGTTACTGTGGGGAGTCCAGAACAAGTAGCTGATTTTATGGAAGAATGGATAAACGATACGGGCATGGATGGGTTTAATATGGCTTATGTAACCACACCGGGGACGTTTGCTGATTTTATTGATTTAGTGATTCCTGTTTTGCAGGAAAGAGATTTATTCAAAACGGATTACAGTGAAGGAACTTATAGAGAAAAGCTATTTGAAAAATCACAATTCTTGCCTGATGAACACTATGGCGCTCGATATCGAAAGACGAGCCAAAAGGAGAGTTTAACATGACTGTGACCACTGTAAAGGAAGAAATTTATCTTGATCAAGCAAAAAAGCTGTCCGTTTCTTTTGCAAAGGATGCAGCACAAAGAGATAAAGAAGGGGGAACACCGAAACAGCAAAAAGATGCTATTCGCCAAAGCGGGCTGTTAAATTTATTAATTCCTCAAAAATATGGCGGAGAAGGCGGGAAATGGTCAACGGCTTTGGCTATTGTTCGAGAGTTGGCGAAAGGCGATGCAGCATTAGGTCACTTATATGGCTATCACTCCTTGTTTGTCTCAGATATCCGAATCAAAGGTACAGAAGAACAGCAGGCCTATTTTTATCCTTTATCTGTTCAGCAGCAAGCTTTTTGGGGAAATGCCTCTAATCCTTTAGTAGAAAGTCTAAAAGGCGATAAGCAATCACAAGGTTATCTATTAAATGGAACGAAAGCTTTCGGTTCTGGTTCACCTGATTCTCAGTACTTATGGCTATCGTTTAATGACAGGGAAACGGGGCAATATTTAAACGGAGTCGTGCCTACTGACAGAACAGGCATTACCGTCAAAGATGATTGGAATGCGATGGGACAAAGACAGACGGGAAGTGGAAATGTAGATTTTAAAAATGTACGAATAGAAGAACATGAAGTGGTTCAAGATTTTGTTGAAAATCCTACTCCTTTTTCAACTATTGGAGCCTCGCTGTCGCAAATTATTTTAACGAATGTCTTTATAGGAAGCGCTTTTGGAGCAATTGAAGAAGCACAAAACTACACGGCTTCTAAAACAAGGCCTTGGTTAACATCAGGAGTAAAAAAAGCTTCGGATGATCCAGGTATACTGCGAAAATACGGTGAACTCTGGATTCAAGCGAAAGCAGCCAGTGCACTTGCAGATGAAGCAGCTCTCATATTGGATGAAGCGTGGGAAAAAGGCAAAAAACTAACGGAAGAAGAACGTGGAAATCTAGCAGTTCACGTAGCGGCTGCCAATGTTTTTGCTGGTAATGCCGCACTGGATATCACAAGTAAGATATTTGAAGTTATGGGAGCGCGTTCGGTTCATGCTGAATACGGATACGACCGATTCTGGCGTAATGTAAGAACTCATACTCTTCATAATCCAGCTGAATACAAGCTTCGAACGGTTGGGGACTGGGTGTTGAATCAGCAGTACCCTACACCTAATCCGTATGCTTGATTTAAAAATAGTAAAAAATGAAGCTATCAGACAACTGAGGCTCCTTATTGCAGTTTATTTGTAATAACGGAGTTTTTTTATGTAGCTTTAAAAAGGGGCGAATACAAGTGGAGTTGTTTTGGTTTATTCCAACGTATGGGGATGGACGTTATTTAGGAAGCCATGAAGGAGCCAGGGCTGCAAGCTATTCTTATTGCAAACAAGTTGCACAAGCTGCGGATGAGCTAGGCTATAGCGGGGTCTTGCTTCCGACGGGAAAGTCATGTGAAGACGCGTGGATTGCTGCATCTACTTTAGTGCCCGTCACTGACAATCTGAAGTTTTTAGTAGCAGTACGCCCGGGTTTAATGTCGCCTACACAAGCCGCAAGAATGGCTGCAACATTTGACCGATTTTCTAAAGGAAGGCTTCTTATTAATGTTGTAGCAGGAGGAGATCCCGTTGAGTTAGAAGGAGACGGAGTGTTTTTAAACCATCACGATCGCTATGAGCTGACAGATGAATTTTTAACCATATGGAGAAGGGTATTAAATGAATCGGATGTTCACTTCGACGGAGACTACTTGAGTGTTAAAGGTGGAGACGTACTTTATCCGCCGATCCAAAAACCGTATCCTTCCCTTTATTTTGGAGGCTCTTCTCCTGTAGCGATGGACGTTGCCTCAAGGCATATAGACGTCTATTTGACTTGGGGAGAGCCTCCTGCACAAGTAAAAGAAAAAATTGAACGAATGAAAGAAAAAGCCAGGCAGACAGGAAGAGAAATTCGATTTGGCATCAGGCTTCATGTCATTGTTCGTGAAACTGAAGAACAAGCCTGGAAAGCGGCAGATGAACTGATTCAACATGTTGATGAAGAAGCCGTTAAATCAGCCCAAAAAGTATTTTCTCGAATGGATTCAGAAGGTCAAAAACGTATGAGCGCCTTGCATCAAGGCGACCGTTCAAACTTAGAGGTAAGCCCTAATCTATGGGCTGGTGTAGGGTTAGTTCGAGGAGGAGCAGGGACTGCTTTAGTAGGAGATGCTGATACAGTGGCACAACGAATCAAAGAATATGCAGAGTTAGGTATTGAAACATTTATTTTATCCGGGTATCCTCATTTAGAAGAAGCATATCGAACAGCAGAGCTTTTGTTTCCAAGGCTTCCAGTTAAGCGTAAGCACGATGAGAACGAGCGCACATTTATCAGTCCATTTGGTGAAGTGAAAGTGAATGATAAAACACCGGCTAAAAGGTGAGAAAGGAGGGAAACAGTGAACAATACCCAAACGATTGCAGTGTCTCAAGAAAAGATCCTTGAATTGGCTAACCGGTTGGCTAAAGAGTTTTCCAAAACTGCTGTAAAAAGAGATAGAGAAGGCGGAACGCCTCTACATGAGCGTAATCTGCTTAGAAAAAGCGGTCTTTTAGCCTTCCCAATTCCTAAGGAATACGGAGGTTATGGAGCCGACTGGCCGATTGTTTTTAAAATCGTGAATATCATTGCGAAAGCAGATAGTTCACTTGCACACTTGTTGGGTTATCATTATTTGACGATTTGTTCGACGTTTCTGTTTGGAAGTACTCAGCAGTACAAAACTTTTTACAAAGAAACGGCAGCTCAGCAGCTTTTTTGGGGCAATGCCTTTAATCCTAGAGATTCGGGGCTGAAAGCAGTTCGAGAAAATGGACGATTAATGCTCAGCGGAAGCAAGAGTTTTTGTTCTGGGGCAACGGATTCCGATCGTTTGTTAGTATCGGCTCAAGAAGAAAACGGTGAGGTATTGCTATGTGTACTTCCTACTCATAGAGCCGGAATTGTTACTGAAGATAATTGGGACGGATTTGGACAGCGCCAAACGGATAGCGGAAGCGTAAAGTTTGAAGGTGTTATCGTGTATGAAGAAGAAATATTGCATAAAGCAGCTGAAGAGCAAAAGGTTTTTCCTACGGTACGAACGCATTTGGCTCAGCTTATGCTCACTCACTTATTGTACGGTATTGCTCAAGGCGCTTTGGAAGAATCAAAAGCTTACGTGAAGGCTCATACAAAACCGTGGCTAAGTTCAGATGTTGAAGCAGCAGAGCAAGATCCTTATATTATTCAGCAATACGGTGAAATGAGTTTAAATCTTCATGCTTGTTCAGCACTTATCGAAAAAGCTGTTGCAGAATTTGATCATGCATGGAAAAAAGAAGACGCGTTAACGAAACAGCAGCGGGGCGAGTGCGGAGTTGCCATTGCGATGGCTAAAACATTTACTGCCAAAACGGCCTTACATATTACTTCCACTATATTTGATGGGATGGGGGCTAGAGCCACGTCTGATCAGTATAAATTTGATCGCTACTGGCGCAACGCACGAACAATTAGCTTACACGATCCTGTTGCTTACAAGCTGCGTGACATAGGTAAATGGTATCTTAGCAGTGAACTGCCGCCGATTACCCCATATTCATAGAAAGTCTGCTAAAAAGAGGCTGGGACAAAAGTATTTTAATTGAAGGAAGATCCGAACGATGAATCGTTCGGATTTTTTCATGGTTAGAGTGAACGTAGGTTTCTTATATTGAGTTGCTTCTAGCTGTTGATTGGGTGGATTTCATTATGTAGCTATTTCTTTTTTACTAGAATAGGTATAACTTTTTTAATTAAAAAATAACGAATCAGCTTGTTTAAATAGATAAAACTGATATAATGATAACGATTATCAGTTTCAAGAGTCAATTATCTACATAAAGATACAAGCAGGAGGAATGACATTTGAATAAGAAAAAAATAGGACTGCTGGCTTTTATTACAATGCTGGCAATCGGAATGCTTATCGGCTGCAGCAGCACGAACAAGGAAAATTCAGCCGATGAAAAAAATGAAAAAACAAGAGTGGTTAAACATGAGCTTGGAGAGACAAAAGTAAAAGAAAATCCAAAGCGAGTAGTCGTATTAGAGTTAGGTTTTATTGATGCATTGTTAGATGCTGGGATTAAACCTGTAGGAGTAGCTGATGATGATAAAGCAGAACAGCTTATTGATAAAGATGTACTAAAAGAAATTAAAGGATACAAATCAGTTGGCACGCGAGCACAGCCAAGCTTGGAATTGATTAAACTGTTGAAGCCAGATTTGATTATCGCTGATTCAGAACGTCATAAAAATGTATATAAAGAATTATCAAAAATCGCGCCAACGATTGAGTTAAAAAACTTAAATGCTAATTACGATGATTTACTAAATACGGAGTTAAAAGTAGGAGAAGCGGTTGGCAAGAAAGCAAAAGTTGAAAAAGTGGTAGAAGAGCATAAGCAAAAAATGAAGGATTTAAAAGCAAAAGCACCAAAAAATCCGGGCAATGTACTTGTTATCGCTGATGCAAATGGTAATATTAATGCTAGAACTTCAAATTTCTTTACAACGGGTGTTCTTGAGCAATTAGGCTTCAAAAATGCATTAACAGATCCTACAAAAGAGTACAGTGTAAAAATGACAATGGAACAGCTGGTAAAAGCAGATCCGGACAAACTCATTGTTATGCGAAATGAAAAAGGTCATACGCCTTTAGCAAAACAGCCATTATGGAAAGAGCTAAAAGCGGTTAAAAACAATCAAGTGTATGAAGTTGATGTATTTAAATGGTCTCTTCGCCGAAGTGTACAAGGTGCAAATGGTATTGCAGATGAAGCAGAAAAGTTATTATTTGAAGGCAAATAATAACGAAGAAAAGAACAATCCAGCGGGGTTGTTTTTTTCTTTTTATTGAACTTTCAAATGAAAGGAGGCGCAGTCTATTATGAAAGCTGTTCACGGTTTATCCAAAAGAAACAAATCTCCACTTCGTATAATAGCTATTTTCCTTGCGGTTATTATTCTTTTACTGATTTCTATGTTTTTATCTATTTCCATCGGTTCTATACATATTTCTTTTGGAACGATTAAGCAAGCTATACTAAATTTTGACGGATCAAAAGAACAATCTATTATTCAAACTGTCCGTCTGCCTCGCTTATTGGTAACGGCATTTGTTGGCGCTAATTTGGCTGTCGCCGGAGCGTTGATGCAAGCATTAACTAGAAACCCATTAGCTTCTCCTGGTATTTTTGGTATTAATGCCGGGGCATCAGCGGCAATGGTATTTTTAACGGTTTTAGTTCCGAGTGTAAGCATGATTGGTGGGGTATTTGGAGCATTTTTAGGAGGCGCCTTTGCTGCTGTTATTGTCTACGTCATGAGTTCGTTGATTAAAGGAGGAGACAGCGATGTAAAGCTTGCTTTAACGGGTGTCGCTATACAAGGTATGCTTATGTCTCTTACGCAAACGCTGTTAATTTTTAATGAAAGCAAAACAGAAGGCGTTATGTTTTGGCTCACCGGCTCAGTTATTGGGCGGGATTGGGGACATGTTCACGTGTTGCTTCCTTTTAGCATTGTGGGTCTGCTTATTGCGTTTGGTCTGGGAAGAGCGTCTTCTTTGTTATCTTTAGGAGATGATGTAGCTAGAGGACTCGGGCAGCGAGTCTTTGCCATTAGAGCGTTCACTGCAGTTGTTGTGATTGTATTAGCAGGTGTTTCTGTGGCAATTGCGGGTCCCATTGGCTTTGTAGGGCTTGTTGTTCCGCATATGGTTCGTTATTTAATAGGTGTAGATTACCGAGTTGTTTTGCCAATGAGCGCGCTGCTTGGTGCATCTTTATTGCTATTAGCAGACGTATTGTCGCGATTTATTACATATCCGTATGAGACCCCTGTAGGTGCAGTAACAGCATTGCTTGGAACACCGTACTTTATTTACTTGGCGAGAAGCAAAAAAACAGAAAGGAAGGCATGAGTATATATGCAGACTGTCAATAAAACAAAAAAGCAGCCATCTCGATTCAAGTCTGTCGGCCTGTTTATCATTCTTTCTGTCTTAATTATAGCGCTAAGCGTGATAAGCCTTAGCTTAGGAGACATTAACATACCGCCATTAGATATTATTACGTCTTTTATTGGCATTGGCGATCCTGACTTGACGTCTATTTTGGTAGAATTTCGCCTGCCTCGTATTTTGCTGGCTATTTTAACGGGAATCGGCCTAGCTGTGTCCGGAGTCGTCGTACAGTCTATTATGAGAAATCCGCTCGCCAGTCCAGATACATTAGGTCTTTCAAGCGGATCAGGGTTAGCTGCTGTTGCAGTCACTATTTTACTGCCTTTAGCAAGCCCGTCTGTTTTATCAGTCGCTGCGTTTGCAGGAGGCTCTATTGTCTTTGTAATCGTCTATTTGCTTGCTTATAAAAAAGGAGTAGAACCTATTCGATTTGCATTAATAGGTGTAGCAGTCAGCGCTTTTTGTTCATCGGGTATTCACTTGTTAATTTCAAAAGCAAATCCAAACGTCAATGCGGCACTCATTTGGCTGAGCGGCAGCTTATGGGGAAGAACATGGGATCAATTGATTGGTTTACTTCCGTGGGTCGTTATACTAGTACCGCTGATTTGGCTGTTAGCTGCTCGGTTAGATTTAATTCATTTAGGTGATGAAGTGGCTCGAGGACTAGGGGCTAGAGTAGAGTTAATTCGTCTAGTATTACTAGCAAGCGCAGTGGCAATGACGGCTGCTGTTGTGTCGGTTGTTGGCACTATTGGCTTTGTAGGGCTTATTATTCCTCATGTGGCCAAACGGTTAGTGGGACCGAGACATAAACAACTAATTCCTACAGCCGCTTTACTTGGCGCTTTGTTTGTACTAGCAGCAGATTTAATTGGGCGAGGAATTGCTCCTCCGATTGAAATTCCGGCCGGATTAATCATTGGCATTATCGGCGCTCCGTATTTTCTTTATTTATTGTGGAGAGAATCTAAAAAATAAGCTCGCGCTTTAGAGCGAGCTTATTTTTATTCCAAATGAATTTTTGGGAATGGAATATGCGGAGGCTCTTCTAGCCATCCTTGTTCAATACTTATTCTTGATACTTCTTTGGCATATTCCAAAATTTCAGTTGTGAAGTTTGTATAATTTAACGCGAGATCTAAACGCGGGCTCGTTGACATCGCCAGCCCGTATCCACGTACATTTTCAGTAATCATCGCGGCTAGGTGAAACATCATGAGTTTTTCTGAAAATGGAGGAACGGAAGACTTTTCTACTCCGTAATCCCACTTCATTGTGACCGGTATGTTTTCTACCATCAGCGGTTGTGACAGGGATTCAATATGCTGCTGCACAAGTTCTCTACCCTTTAATAAAAAAGCCTGAATGTCCTGAGAAGGAGCTATTTGAGCAAATCCTAAAATTAAATCTTTTGCAATCAAATTCGTCTGTATACTTGATACGATATGAGAAATTTCAATGACGGTTAACGGGCGCTTTTCATCAAAATAGCTCCCTAGAAAGAGTTCTTTGTCGTTCATATCAGACGCATCTGCAATCGGAATAGGAGGAAGCTCTATAAAGATTTGTTTTTCTAACAGCAAATCTGTAATCGTTTGATTGAGCTTTTCCGCTTTTAGCAGCAAGCTGCGAAAAAAAGACCGTACATCATTTCTTGCGGCAACATCGACGCCCGTAGTTGCTGACAGCAGAAGGACATTTGAAATATGCTTCAAATAAAGCAAATAAAAGGAGTCCGAGAACAACTTTGGTGCTTCAGCATCAACGTCTTCGTCTCCGAAGCCAAGCGGAATTGGCATATTTTCTTTTAAAAAGATAGCAGTGAGCGCATCACTGTTTTTGGTTGTGATGTGCAGTGTACCTTGAATCGCTTTTTGAATATCCAAATCGTCTACATGATACAGAAAATGTTTAAGCATACAAGAAATTGCTTTATCGTTCATATATTGCTTCCAAATAACAGCCATCTCGGCGGCTGACAGTGGAGAAAATGATTGATTGTTCATAATAAACTCCTCATATATAGATAATTAACAAGTTTCTAAAAGGTTATTAACTAGTATAAGTCAAAGGAAGTAAGATAAACACTATAGAAAGTAAAAAAAGGTATCAACATTTTACTATAAGAGTAACCTTCATGCATAATTTAAAGGTTCTTTTAGGAAAAGAAGAGCTCAACCGCTTCTTTCTTGCAAAGCAGAAATAAAACCGAAATAATAAATGAAGAAAGTCAGGCAAGAAAGGAGTTTCATTATATGCCAGAAGGTCCAGAAATTAGACGAGCAGCCGATGAAGTGGAAAAAGCGATTATCAGTCTTCCCGTTAGAGAGATATGGTTTGCTTTTCCATCTTTACAGCATTACGAAGAAGTATTAACGGGTGCTCGTATTAAAAGGGTAGATACAAAAGGGAAGGCTATGCTTATTCGTTTTGACAACGGCTATACCATTTATTCACATAATCAGCTTTATGGAAAATGGTATGTACGTTCATCTTACAATTATCCATCTACAAACAGACAGCTGCGTCTTGCTATTCATAATGAAAAGAAATCAGCGCTGCTCTATAGCGCTTCTGATATTGAAGTATTGCGTGATGAAGAAGTTTCTGCTCATCCTTTTGTATCAAGAGTAGGTCCGGATATTTTAAGTGAAGAAGTAACGGCAGGCGAGCTTTTAGACCGCTTTTACTCTAAGGCATTTTACCGCAGAAAATGGGCGTCGCTGCTGCTAGACCAAAGCTTTATAGCGGGGATTGGAAATTATTTGCGCAGTGAAATTCTATTTGTAGCGGGAATTAATCCTGCAGCTCGTCCAGTAGACTGCACGGAAGAACAGCTTAAAAAGGCAGCTGAAGCAACCATTTCTCTTGTAAAACAGTCCTATGAAACAGGTGGCATTACAAATGACGTAGAGCTTGCTGAAACGTTAAAAAAGAAAGGCCAAAAGCGCTCTGAATACCGCCACTGGGTTTTTAACCGTGAAGGAGAAGCTTGCCGAATTGACGGCACGCCTATCTTAAAAGTGCAGGCTGCTTCTAGAAGGCTTTATTACTGTCCTACTTGTCAAAAATAGCAGGATATATTTATTCTGCTATTTTTTTGATGTGAAAATGAACGGCTGTTCATTCTTGTGATATAGTTAAAAAGTAAAGGCATATTCTTAAGGGGAGGGATAAGATGGAATGTAAAGCAGGAGATACATTTACGTGGCAAAGAACGTTTCAAGAGGAAGAAATCATGCAGTTTGCGGAGATGACTGGAGACCGGGGCAAACATCATATAGAACGTGACGAAAAAGGGCGGCTAATGGTGCATGGACTTATGACTGCTAGTATTGGGACAAAAATAGGGGGAGACTTAAACTACATTGCAAGAGAAATGGTGAGTGAATTTCTTCGTCCAGTTTTTGCAGGAGATACGATTACCTGTGAATGCGTATTAACTGAAGTAGAAAAAGCAGATGGTTTTCAAAAAGTGAAAATCAAATCAGTGTATCGAAATCAACAAGGTAAAGAAGTACTGATAGGGACAAGTAATGGAATTATTCGAGATTAAATTGAAAGCGTTAACAAAATGTGAGTTATGAATATGGTTAGAAAAGTCACGAACCCGTGACTTTTTTTGCTGTTCATTTTCCTTCTTTTGTCATTTACCATTTAAATGTAAATATGGTAAATTAGTAAAGTTGAGTTTCATAAATGGTAAAAATGTGTATTTACTAAGTACATAGATTCTTAATTTTGGTAAATATTTAAAAAGGAGTTTCTTACATGAAAAAAATAATGAATACAGGCTTAGCACTATCATTCGCTCTATTGCTTTCGGCATGTGGGATGCCGTCTTCAGAGGAATTAACGGGTGACGTGAAAGAAGCACAAGAAAAGGTGAAAAATGTTCAAGTGAAAGTCACTGGGAAAGAAGAAGGATCCTCTGATTACAAAGTCAACGGAGTACAAGAGTTTGATTTTAAAAGCAAAGCAGGTTACATTAACACAAGAATGAACGGCGAAGAACTAAAGATGTATCATGACGGAGATGAAACGTTAGCTGTGGCTGGAGAAGAAAGCACAAAAGTACAGGGAGAAGAAAAAAAGTACGTTACGGCTTTAATTAATAATGCTATGGAGCTTCAACAAAATCCAATACGCTACTATCAAAAATATGATAAAAATCTTCCAAATGAATTTGACGTTACCGAGAAAGACAAAGAGTATGTATTAACATTCAACGGAGACAAAGACAAAAAGCAAAAAATTGTAGCAGATGATGCTAAAGCTTATTATAAAATAACAAATCAAGGCAACGATACTGCTGTAGATCTTGATCAAATTAAAGGAAAAGATTTTTCACTTGTTGTGACAATTGATAAAGAAACGAAGCAAGTAAAGAAAGTAGAGAAAAAACAGTCGTATTCAGTTAAAGTAGACGGAAAAACAGAAAATTCAAAGTCTAAGCAAACGTATACGTATACATATAATCAATTAGACAATGTAACAAAACCAAAAGTGGAAGCAAAATCCGCTGCTGCTTCTAAAGATAGCAGCACCGAAACGCCAAGTAAAGAAAAGCAAGCTGCCTATGCCAAGGAAGCGGGACAATACGTGGATGCTTTAATTCAAGCAACTGTTTATCAAAATACAGATCAATTTGTTGCTAAACATCCGAATCAGCAAGATAAGAAGCAGGTAAAAGAAAAAGGGGAGTTCCAAAAGAGTTCGTTTGTAGAGTTTTTTGAAACGAATTTTAAAGGTGCTTTATCATCATTGAGCTCAAATATAACCGATGAGCAGTTAAACGAAGTAAGCAGCGCTTTTCTAAAAGCTCTTTCATCTACAAAATATAACATTAAAGATGCAGCGTATAGTGCTGAAGATGATGCGTACGTTGTACAAGTCGAAATTCAAGGATTTAACGATGCAAGTGTATTAGCGGAAGTCATGACACCACTTGCAGAAAAATATCAGGCGGGTGAGCTGAGTAACGAGCAGTTAGTAAACGAACTTATTAACGGAGTAGCAAAACGCTATCGTGAGCCAGTTGAATTACTTCCGACAAAAACAGTCCCTGTACACGTTATAAGAAATGGTGAAAAAGATTACGAAGTTTTAATGCAAGATGAGTATCTGTTAACATTTGCTCAACAATCATAAATAGACATAGAAAAAGATTTCAGCTATATGCCTGAAGTCTTTTTCTATGTTCGTTTAAAATATAATTTTAAAAATAAAACAAATTATTGAAATTATATTTTAAAGGAATTATAATAACCATAACTTCACTACATGATGAAAAAGTAGCTAAAAAAATGAATGAACAGCTTACATTGTTAACACAGAGTCCCAAAATGAGCAGACCATGAAGATAGATACGGCTAGTACAAAAGAAATTTTGCACGTAATGAATAAAGAAGATCAAAAAGTGGCGCTGGCTGTGCAAGAAGTACTTCCAAACGTAGAGGTAGCAGTTGAGTTTGTAAGTGAATTATTTCAAAAGGAAGGCCGGCTTATTTATGTCGGTGCGGGAACAAGCGGACGACTGGGAGTATTGGATGCTGTTGAATGTCCCCCTACTTTCAGTACCAATCCCAATCAGGTACAGGGACTGATGGCTGGAGGAGAAAAAGCATTTGTGAAAGCAGTTGAAGGTGCAGAAGATAAAGAAGAATTGGGAGCAGCAGATTTACAAAAAATTCATTTGAATGAACGAGACACAGTCATTGGAATTGCTGCAAGCGGACGTACTCCTTATGTGATTGGTGCATTAAGATATGCAAAATCTGTAAAAGCTAAAACGGTGGCGCTGTCTTGCAATGGTAATTCTCTTATTGGAAAAGAAGCGGACCATAGTATTGAGGTGGTAGTAGGTCCAGAAGTGCTAACAGGTTCCACAAGGTTAAAAGCAGCAAGCGCTCATAAAATGATTCTCAACATGATTTCTACCGCGGCTATGATCAAAGTAGGAAAAGCGTATGAAAACTTAATGATAGATGTTCATGTGAGTAATGAAAAGCTTAAAGAGCGAGCGATAGGTATTATTTGTAAAATTACAGGTGTTTCTTATGAGCAAGCAAGTCAAACGCTTGAAGAAGCAAATAATGAGGTAAAAACAGCAGTGATTATGATCAAAACAAATGAAAATTACGATACCGCAAAGACGTTACTGAATAATGCGGGGGGTTATGTGAGAAAAGCGATTGAACATTACGTATAAAGGAGAGAAACGATGTCAACAGGCGGATTAACAATGATTAAAAACACGGTGGCTAAGCTTCCGGATTCGGAGAGGAAAATTGCTGAATATATTTTAAACAACCCGCATACTGTGGTAAACAGTACGGCTGGGGAACTAGGAAGACTAGCGAATGCGAGCAGTGCCGCTGTTATTCGTTTGTGTAAATCTATCGGGGTTAGCGGCTTTCAAGAATTAAAGGTAAGAGTAGCCGGTGATTTAGCTAAAGATACAGAACAAGGATACCGCGATATTGAAACAAACGAAACGATTCAAACTATTGTCAAAAAAACAGTAAGCAACAGCATTCAAAGTTTAAGTGATACGGCCGAGCTTGTGAATTATAAAGAAGCAGAGCGGGCTGTTTTGACATTGATTGAAGCCAAAAACATTCATTTTTTTGGAATCGGTGCTTCACATATTATTGCTATGGATGCGCAACAAAAATTTCTTCGAATTAATAAAAATGCGACGGCTTTTACAGATAGCCATCTAGCAGCTACACTCATCGCAAATGCAAGTAAAGACGATGTAGTTGTGGGCATCTCTTTTTCAGGAGAGACGCCTGAAGTAAGCAATGTCTTATCTTTAGCTAAAAATCGCGGAGTAAAGACGATTAGCTTAACTAAGTACGGACAGTCTACCGTTTCGTCTTTAGCAGATATTTGTTTGTATACGTCTTATTCTCAAGAAGCGCCGTTTCGAAGCGCAGCTACATCGTCTCGTTTAGCCCAGCTTTATGTGATTGATGTTTTATTTTTAAGTATTGCAGCGCAGCAGTACGACCAGACGATTGAGTATATTGACAAAACAAGAGATGCCATTCAGTTTTTGAAAGATAAAAAATAAAAAAAGAAAGCGATTGCAAAAAGGGGATTTTGTGGTCTGTTTCCTCAGTGGCGTATCCATCTAAGAGGAAAATACAAAGGGGGATTAACATGTCTTTAGATAATCATCAATTAGCAAAGGCTGTTTTGGAGATGCTTGGGGGAGCATCCAATATTGAAGCGTATACGCATTGTATGACGCGGCTGCGCGTGACTGTAAAAGATGATTCAATCGTTAAAAAAGCAGATATACGAAAACTTGAAGGCGTGCTCGGGTTAGTGGAAGAAGAGACGCTGCAAATCATTATTGGTCCTGGCAAAGTGAACAAAGTAACAGAGGAGTTTGGAAAGCTAATTGATGAATCCGGCGGTATTAACTTAGAAAATCGTGCAACACAGCGGAAATCGGAGCTAAAAGAAAAAAATGCAACTCCGTTTAAGCTCTTGCTTCGCCGAATTGCAAGTATTTTTATTCCGTTGATACCTGCTCTTGTAGCATCTGGACTTATTACTGGAGTGACAAAAGCAGCTGTGCAAGCGAAGTGGCTTCCGGCGGATTCACAGATTGCTATTCTTTTAACCGTTATCGGAAGCGGTTTATTTGCTTATCTTGGTATTTTAGTAGGTATTAATGCCGCAAAAGAGTTTGGAGGTTCGCCAGCTCTAGGAGGCTTAGCCGGTATTTTAGTCATTAATCCTGCCATAGCTGATATTAAACTTTTTGGGGAAGCACTTCTGCCGGGGCGGGGTGGCTTAATAGGCGTATTGCTTGCAGCAATCTTTATGGCCGTGTTAGAAAAACGAGTACGTAAATTTGTCCCTCAGTCACTGGATATTATTATTACACCAACCGTTACGGTGTTAATTACAGGAATTATTACGTATGTGGTATTCATGCCAATCGGCGGCTTGATTTCAGACGGAATCACAAAAGGTCTTTTAGGAGTTTTAGAGGTTGGAGGAGTTGTAGCAGGCTTTGTTTTAG
This sequence comes from Priestia sp. 40, assembly GCF_049368575.1. NCBI lineage: Bacteria > Bacillati > Bacillota > Bacilli > Caryophanales > Bacillaceae > Priestia > Priestia sp. 40. The sequence continues at coordinate 63,426 of NZ_JBMPZA010000015.1, read as the reverse complement.
GGGCAACGTTCTTGCCGCTCGTCATTACGGGACTGCATCAAGGCCTTACTCCTGTTCATTTAGAGCTTATCAATTCAATTGGAGATGATCCGCTTCTTCCTATCCTAGCAATGGGCGGAGCCGGTCAGGTCGGTGCAGCTTTTGCTATTTATATCAAAACAAAGAAAAAACGTTTAAAGCGAGCAATTGGAGGCGCACTTCCTTCAGGACTGCTCGGAATCGGAGAGCCACTTATTTTTGGAGTCACACTTCCTTTAGGGCGGCCATTCTTAACCGCTTGTCTTGGAGCTGGAATCGGCGGAGCGTTTCAGGCGCACTTCCATATTGCAACTGTAGCAGTGGGAGTATCAGGTTTACCGCTTACGTTTTTAGTTCATGCGCATCAAATTCTTCTTTATTTACTTGGATTAGTTATTGCTTACGCAGCAGGCTTTATTTGTACCTATTTCTTTGGATTTAACGATGAAATGGCGAGGGAGTTTGAATGATTGGCATTTCGTTTTATTTGAACGATAGAGATGCCAAACAAAGATTAGTAGAAGCGAGTGAATGCGGCGTTACACGCGCATTCACTTCACTTCACATTCCAGAGGAAAAAGGAGATTTGGCTGAACGGGCAAAAGAATTGCTTCATGTGGCTAGAGAGTGTGGAATAAGCGTGTATGCAGATGTATCCAAGGATACACCAGTTCATTTAGGTATCGAAAGCCTTATGACTCTATCTTCACTTGGCGTATCAGGTATTAGACTAGACGATGGCTTTAGCGTAGAAGAAACGATTTTACTTGCGAATGAGTTTTATATTGCCCTTAATGCAAGTACATTGTCAAAACAAGAAATAGAAGCGCTGTTATCTGCAGGCCTTCATCATCATCAGCTGCTTGCTTGGCATAATTTTTATCCGCGGCCTGAAACAGGGCTTGAAGAAACGTTTTTTCAACAGCAGACAGATTTATTCAATGAACTTTGTATTCCAGTGTGTGCTTATACTCCTGGAGAAGGCGAAAAGAGAGGTCCTATTTATCAAGGTCTTCCTACTAGAGAGAAGGACCGTAATAGATGTCCTTTTATCTCTGCAGTAGATTTATACGGATGCGGAGTAACGGAGGTTTATATTGGAGATCCATACGCCAGTTCAAGTTTATTAAAACGTTTAGTTCAATATCAAGAAAACCGCATTATTCCGCTACGCATTCGTTCACCTCATATACAGGGAACGTACAGCGTGCGTCCGGATATATCAAGAGACGTTCTGCGTTTGGTGGATACACGATCTGTAGAACCAGTGCCGCCATATCATACAGTCGAGCGCGGAATTGGAGCAATTACAATGGACAATGATGGCTACGGACGTTACAGAGGAGAGGTTCAAATAGCTAAAAGGAATTTGCCTGCAAATGCTAATGTTAACGTGATTGGGCATGTGATAGAAGAAGATCATGAACTGCTTTCGTTAGTGAGATCGGGTCAAAAACTTGAGCTTATTACTGTCTAAATGGAAAAAACGTGTATTTTTAAAGAAGCCAATAGCTAACTAGTAATCTTACAAAAACAAAGAGCACACACTGCTTGAAGAAGGTGTGTGCTTTTTATTTTACTAAAAAGGAAACTATTTTCATTACCCTATCATGAACCTTTCTATTGAATAAAACGCTTTACTATGATAAAACTATTACAGGTAAACATATGATAATAGATTAATTTCATAGAGATACAACACCACTAGGGGTGCTTTCGAAGCTGAGAGAGACGAGAAGTCTTAACCCTTATAACCTGAACTAGGTAATACTAGCGTAGGAAAGAGGTATTGTAATGCATGTTTTGTATGGGATTTCCTTACGAACTCGTTATAATAATTTTGTGTACATAAACAAAAACACTTCTTTCCTGCGAAAGAAGTGTTTTTTTATGCGTAAAGGAAGGTGTCATAAATGGAAGAAACAATTGATTTGCTTGTCAAACAGGTAGAGGAGCGCAAAGGAGAGTTAATCCAGTTATTAACAACGCTTGTTTCGTATAAAACGCCAGCGCCTCCTGCACGAAATTCTCGTGAAGCGCAGCTGCACGTAGCGAATTTTCTTAAAAACTGCGGTTTCTCCATTGATATGTGGGACTTATATTCTAACGACCCCATCGTAGTGGGTACGTTAAAAGGACAAAAATCAGCTGACTATCAAAGCCTGATTATTAACGGTCATATGGATGTTGCTGAGGTACAAGAAAATGAAAAATGGGAAACAGATCCGTTTGAAGCTGTCGTGAAAGACAATAAAATCATCGGACGCGGAGTTGCTGATATGAAAGGCGGCTTGGCAGGAGCGTTGTTTGCAGTTCAGCTTTTAACGGAAGCAGGAATCAAACTGCCGGGAGACTTGATTTTTGAATCCGTTGTAGGAGAAGAAGTAGGAGAGGCAGGTACGCTGCAATGCTGTCAGAAAGGGTATACAGCTGACTTTGCGCTTGTAGCGGATACGAGTGATTTACATATTCAAGGTCAAGGCGGAGTGATCACGGGATGGATTACGATAAAAAGCAGTAAAACCTATCATGACGGTACACGCCGAAGTATGATTCATGCTGGAGGAGGGCTTTTAGCCGCAAGCGCTATTGAAAAGATGGCAAAAGTGATCGGAGGGCTGCAAGAATTGGAGCGTCACTGGGCTGTTACAAAGAGCTATCCAGGATTTTTGCCAGGGACAAATACGATTAATCCAGCAGTAATCGAAGGCGGAAGACATGCTGCTTTTATTGCAGATGAATGCAGGCTGTGGATCACCGTTCACTATTATCCCAATGAATCGTACGACCAAGTATCAAAAGAAGTGGAAGAATACATTTTAGCTATTGCAAAAGCGGATCCATGGTTAAAAGACAATCTGCCAACCTTTGAATGGGGAGGCACATCGATGATTGAAGACAGAGGAGAAATCTTTCCGTCATTAGAAATTGATGAAAATCATGCAGGAGTGCAGCTGCTTGCAAAGACTCATGAACAAATGGAAGGGAAAAAGCCTCCAATTGATGTGTCAACTAGCGTAACAGACGGGGGATGGCTAGCTGATGCGGGAATTCCGGCGGCTATTTACGGTCCGGGAAATTTAGCAAATGCACATGCTGTGAACGAACAATTAGATATTAATCAGCTTGTTCAATATACAAAAGTGATGGTGCAGTTCATTTATACGTGGCTGCATACGCATAAGGAGTGATCATCATGAAATTTAGTGAACGATTATACGAAAAGCTGCAGCCTATTTGGCGTCAAAATCATAATCATCCCTTCGTACAGGGAATGGGAGACGGAACGCTTGAAAAGGAAAAGTTTCGCTTTTACATGATTCAAGATTACCTTTACCTAATTGATTATGCCAAGTTATTTGCAATTGGAGTCATGAAAGCTACCGATCTTCAAACGATGGGGAAATTTGCAGGCCTTTTAGATTCTACGTTAAATGAAGAAATGAGCCTTCACCGTGAGTATGCCAAGAAATTTGAAATCAGCGAAAAAGAATTAGAAAAAGCGCAGCCATCGCCTACAACGCTTGCATACACACACTATATGCTACACGTTGGTCAAAGCGGAACATTAGCTGAATTAGTGGCGGCTCTTTTGCCTTGTATGTGGAGCTACTGGGAAATAGGAAAAGAACTCAGTGAAAAGCCTGGAGCTAGCAATGAATTTTACCGCGAGTGGATTGAAATGTACAGCTCAGAAGAATTTGGAGAACTTGCGACGTGGTGTATCAACTTATTTGACTCACTTACTGAAGACAAATCAGAAGCGGAGTTAGAAAAGCTCGAAGAAATTTTCTTAAATACGACGCGTTTTGAGTATATGTTCTGGGATATGGCTTATAACGAAGCGATGTGGCCAATTCATGAATAACTCTGTGTTATCTTTTCAAAACGTCAGTTTTACGTACAAAAATGGTGATAAAGCGATTTTAAAATCATTAAACTTAGACGTGAAAGAAGGCGAGTTTGTCAGTATCGTTGGAGCGAGCGGATCTGGAAAAAGTACGTTGTTTCGTCTCATTACAGGTCTTGAACAGCAGAGTGAAGGCGATATCGTGATTAACGGGCAGTCTTATGAAAAGCGACTAGGAAAAGTAGGCTACATGCCGCAGCAAGATTTGCTGCTTCCGTGGCGTACAATCTTAGACAATGCAGCGCTGCCGCTTGAGCTGCACAATGTGTCAAAAGCAAGTGCTCATCAGCAAGTGTCTCAGCTGCTTGAAGAGTTTGGCCTAAAAGGGTATGAAAACCGTTTTCCAAGTGATTTATCCGGAGGGATGAAGCAGCGCGTTTCGTTTCTGCGGACGGTATTAAGCGGTTCTAACGTGCTGCTTTTAGATGAGCCTTTTAGTGCGCTTGATGCCATTACGCGTTTGTCGATGCAGGAATGGCTGCTTGAACAATGGCAAAAGCGTAAGCACACCATCTTATTTATCACTCATGATGTAAACGAAGCGCTTTTTTTGTCAGATCGTATTTTTATCTTTTCAGACAAGCCGGTAAGTTATCTTGAAGAGGTTAAAGTGCCGCTTAGCAGGCCTCGAACGCAAAAAGATTTGAATCAACAGCGTGTGCTTGACGTGAAAGATTATTTAATTGAACAGCTAAGATCGAAGGTGAACACATGAAAAAGTACGGGGCTTCAGTGATTTTAGTCTTCATTTTGCTGGCTGCTTGGGAAATTGGAGCACGCATTGTAAACTATCCGTTTATTTTACCAACGCCCAGCGGTATTTTAACAAAGCTTTGGGATTTGCGAATGGATCTATTGTTTAAACATTTACCAGCTACGCTATCTATTGTCGTAATTGGGCTGGTTATATCCGTGGTGCTGGGAGTTATGCTGGCTGTATGGATGAATTGGAGCCCGCTTATTGAGCGTGCTTTTTATCCGCTTATTATTGCGTCGCAAATGATTCCGACCATTGCCATTGCTCCTGTATTTGTGCTGTGGTTTGGCTACTCTATTTGGAGCAAAGTGATTGTGACCGTATTAATTACGTTTTTTCCCATTACCGTCAGCACGTTTGACGGGCTTCGTTCCACAAACAAAGAATTAAAAGAACTCATGCTAACGATGGGAGCAACAAAAAAAGATATTTTCTTTAAGTTGAACATTCCTTCTGCACTGCCTCATTTTTATTCAGGGCTCAAAGTAGCGGTTACCTTTAGTATAATAGGTGCTGCCATTGGGGAATGGTTAGGTGCGCAAGCAGGCTTGGGATATTTCAGTCGTCGCATGATGACACAGTTTGATGCAGCTGGTGTATTTGCACCAATTGTGATTTTATCCGCGCTTGGTATTTTATTCTTTATTATTGTAGTAGGTTTCGAAAAACGTTCATTAAAGTGGAGGAAAACAGAATGAAAAAATGGTTTGCGATTGGGTTAAGCCTGCTGCTTGTTTTGATGCTAGCTGCTTGCGGTCAGAACAAGGAAAATAAAGCTGGTGAAAGTAAAAAATTAAAAGACGTTACAATTATGCTTGATTGGTACCCAAATGCAGTGCACAGCTTCATTTACGCTGCACAAGAAAAAGGATATTTTAAAAAAGAAGGGCTAAATGTAAAAGTACAGTTTCCTGCTAATCCAACGGACTCGCTTAATTTAGCAGCTGCGGGGAAAGTTACGCTCGGCCTTTATTATCAGCCTGATGTAGCAATGGCACGAGCAAATGAAGATGTGCCGGTAAAGTCGGTGGGAGCGATTGTAAGATCTCCGCTAAACCGAGTTGTGGCATTGAAAGATAGCGGTATTAAGCGTCCTAAAGATTTAGAGGGAAAAGTAGTAGGCTACAGCGGAACACCATTAAGTGAATCTGTTCTAAAGAAAATGGTAAAAAGCGATGGAGGAGATCCGAATAAGGTAAAATTAGTAGACGTAGGATTTGAGTTAAATTCATCGCTGATTAGTAAAAAAGTAGATGCCGTAATAGGGGCATATATTAATCACGAAGTACCATTGCTTCACAAAAAAGGGTACAAAACAGTTGACATTGATCCTTCGGATTACGGCGTGCCATCGTACTATGAGCTAGTGGCAGTTACTGGGGATCAAACGTGGGCAAAAGATTCTGATACGATTAAAGCGTTTTGGCGTGCCGCGACAAAAGGGTATGAGTACACAGAGAAACATCCAAAAGAATCACTTCAAATTCTATTAGATAACCAAGATAAATCAAACTTCCCTCTTGAAAAAGACGTGGAAACAAAAAGTTTAAATATTTTACTTCCTAAAATGAAGTCTGAACAAGGATTTGGCAGTCAAACGAAAGAATCATGGCAGTCAAATGTGGACTGGTTAAAAGAGTCAGGATTAATTAAGAAAAAGGCAAATGTAGCTGAAATGTTTGAGAATATTGTAGAATCCAATTAAATAATTTAAAACAAATTTAAAAAAACCTTCTTATACTGAACGTAACTTTCTGAACGAGAAAGTGAAAAGGTAAAGGAGGTTTTTTTATGGCTTTTACGATAGTAGATAAGGAAACATGTATTGCTTGCGGAGCATGTGGAGGGAGTGCACCAGATCTTTATGATTACGATTCAGAAGGTCTTGCTTATGCAGTGCTAGATAACAACGAAGGAACAAAAGAGGTTCCTAAACATCAGCAAGATGAGATGATGGAAGCGTATGAAGGATGCCCAACAGAATCCATTAAAGTCGCAGGGCAGCCGTTTTATGGAGATGCAACAAAATTGGAATAGGGTTTTTGGAAAAAGTTAACGATAAAGTACATTTAGTTATGCGATAAATAAATATTTGGTGAGATAGAAAGTTTCAAAACAAAAAAGGTCTTGCCTAGAGCAAGACCTTTTTTTATTCTAAATTTGCATGCTTTCCGTACATTGTATGGGTATCAAGTTCTTTCTTCTCCATGAAGCGAAGAATCAGCGCATCGTAAAAGAGAAGAAGCGTTTGTTCAAACAGTGACGCCATAGGCTGCACTGTTTGATAACTGCTTTGTTCTTGATCCTTCGGAGCACCGGGCAGCTTCACGATAAAATCAGCCAGCTTGCCAAGCTTGGAATCGGGAGAAATTGTAACTACTCCAACTTTTCCTCCAAGTTCTTTTGCTTTTTGAGCGATAGGAATCAAGCTCTTCGTCTCGCCAGAACCTGATCCGATGATTAATAAATCATCCTTCGTGAAAGTTGACGTCACGGTTTCTCCAATGACATACGCATCAATGCCCATATGCATCATACGCATAGCAAATGACTTGCCCATAAGACCTGAACGGCCTGCTCCGGTGACAAACACTTTTTTAGATGAGATGATGCCATTTACAAGCTGTTCAGCTTCATCGTCAGCGATTAGAGCTGTTGTTTGTAAAAGCTCATTCATAACCGTTTTTAAATGTTCGCTCGTCTGCATAGAAAGCTCCTTAATTTGTAATAAGCTCTTTCATTTGAGAAGCAACTGATTTTTTATCGTCTTGGCTCGTGATTCCTCCGCCAACGATAACAAGATCAGGCTGTGCTTTTACTACTTCAGGTAAAGACTCTAATTTAATGCCGCCAGCAACAGCTGTTTTTGCATTTTTCACAACGCTTTTGATTGTTACTAAATCTTCAAAAGAGTTTTGGCCAACTGCTTGAAGGTCGTATCCTGTGTGTACACAGATATAGTCAACGCCAAATTCGTCTAGCTCTTTTGCGCGTCCTTTAATATCTTTTACACCAATCATATCGACTAGAATTTTTTTACCTTGTTTTTTCGCTTCTTCAACTGCACCTTTAATTGACATATCTTCAGCTACACCTAAGATGGTAATGATGTCTGCTCCAGCTTGAGAAGCTTGCTGTACTTCATAACCAGCTGCATCCATGATTTTTAGGTCAGCTAATACTTTTAAATTAGGAAATGCTTCTTTAATTTCTTTAACGGCGCGAAGCCCTTCATTGATTACAACAGGTGTACCGATTTCCACGATATCAATATGTTCTTCAACTTCTTTTACTACCTCTTTTGCTTGAGAAATATTAACAAGATCTAACGCTAATTGTAATTCCATTCTACTCCACTCCTTACAGAAATCTATAGATACCTTTTGTGCTTTTTTACATAAAAAGCAGCTGGTGTAGTTATTGTACCCGCAGTTTGAGGTTCTTAAAAGTACGCACTTTTCCCACAAATAGTGTGGGGAATGATAGTATACAGAAGTATACTAATGGACATATCAGTCTTGTAACCGCTTAATTTTCATTAAAAATACGGATGATATTGATTAATATCATCCGCATAAAAAATAAAAACTATGAAATAGAAGGATTAGTTTCCATCATTTAATTAACGTTTCTGCCTTTTGTTCTTGATTGATCAGCACTGTATCACGGTAATTTTTACCCCAATCGTACATGGCTGTCAAAATAGGCATTAAACTTTCTCCTTCTTTTGTAAGTGAGTATTCGACTTTAGGTGGTACGACAGGATAAACTTTACGGTTAACAATTAGATCTTCTTCCAGTTCCCGCAGCTGGTTAACCAGCATGCGCGGCGTAATATCAGGAATAAGCGATTTTAGTTCCCCGAACCGTTTTGTTCCTTCACGTCCTAAGTGCCATAGTATCAGCATCTTCCATTTTCCGCCGATAATAGCAAGCGTTAATTCTTTTTCACAGTTAAATTCCTTATTAAGCTGGCTCAATTGTTTCACCCCTATGACCAATAGTATAAAATTTCTTTTACAGTACTTCTTATTATACCGGTGCTGACAATCCTTTTACAAAAATCCGGCTTGTATCTTTCCATTAAAAAACTTAGCTTTTCTTACTATATAGTTATTCTTGACTAGTGAGGTGTAAAAGGTGGCCTTTAGTCATGTTTTTTATTTTTAAGGAATTCAATTGTTTAAATATAAAAAAAGATGGGAAATCACTCAATAACGATGCTAAAGGAGGCAGTAAAAATGGAAAGAAACCAATCTGAATTACAAAACCCTGCTTTAAGCAACAGCGCAGGCATTAACAACGATGTAGGAATTAATAACAATCCACAGACAGCTAATAGCACTGCTGCTGTTAACACTGGAAAAAGCTGCAGCAGCAAGCTAGTAAAAGGTGTTGTTGTCGGAGCAGTTGTGGGTGGATGTATAACATTGCTTGATAATAAAACTCGCTCATCTGTTAAAAGAAGAGCCGTTACATTAAAGGACTCCTCTGCAAACATGATTAATCAAGTAAAAGAGAACCCTCAAGAAACAAAGGAAAAAATGGTGCAACAAATGAAAAATGCATCGAATCTTTTAAAAGATGCAATTAATGATGCCAAACATTTGTACGAGCGTGTAAATGAAGATTTCTTTAAGCAAGCAGAGGATGTGAAAAGCGTTACGCATGATGCAAAATCGACGGTAGAAGATGCTAAAAGTGATTTACAGCAAATTGGTGAAAAAGTGAAAGATGCAACTTCTGAAATTAGTAAGGACAAAATGACCCCAGACGAAAAACCAGAAGCTGAGCGTGAAAGAACATACCAATCTATTCACTAAAAAGGAGATGTTTACTGTGAGTCAAATGAATGAAGGCACCACAAAAGACATGAATAAAATTGAAGAAACGGCAGATAATTTAGGGACGGAGAAGAAAGAAGCAATTTTGCAGAATTTTGATACGTTTACTGATTATTTAAGTCAAAAAGTTTATGTCGGGAAAAAGCTCGGGTTAAGTGAGGAACAATTAACGGCCGCTACAAAAAAAGTGGCTAGCTATTTAGCCAAAAATGAGGAACCTCGAAACCGAGAAGAAAAAGTCCTTCATGAGTTATGGAAAGTCAGCAGTGAAGAGGAAAAAGAAGTTCTTTCTCATCTCATTTTAAAACTAGTTGCGTAACATTAAAAAAGCATCCCGCTATCAGGATGCTTTTTTAATGTATTAAGATGATTGATTTTGAGCTTCTTGAATTGTTTTATCCCAATCAATACCGCAATCATCCGTTGTACAAGAAGATTGCTGTCCGCAGCTTGCGCATTTTCCCTGAGTGCTCTTGCGGAAGAATTTTGTCATATGATAAAGGGCATACCCAAATATTAAAACCCCAATTAAAATATTAATAATCAATGTTAGTCACTCCTTTTAAGAAAACCCAAGTATTTTTCCAACCATGTGTACAAGCAAAGCTACGAGATAAGCGACAACTAAAGGATAGGCCACAGCAAATGCTGTCCATTTTAATGAGCCGGTTTCTCGTCGAATAACAGCGACGGTTGCTAGACACGGAACATAAAGAAGAACAAACACCATAAACGTATAGGCTGTTAGCGGTGTAAAGAATGTCTTCATTGTGTCGCCAAGCTGTCCTTCTTGTACTTTATAAATGATGCTCATAGTTGAAACAACCACTTCTTTTGCTAGGAAGCCTGTAATCAGTGATGCTACAGCTTGCCATGTCGCAAAACCTAAAGGGATAAATAGAGGAGCGATAGCACCTCCAATAATAGCCATAAAGCTATTTTCCATATCTACTCCAAAACCGCCAGGACCAGCGTAAGATGATAGCCAGATAAATACAGAGCCAGCTAAAATAACCGTACCTGCTTTTCGGACGAAATTTCGGCCTTTTTCCCACGTGCTTCTCCAAAGAGTCTTGGCTTGAGGTACGCGGTAAGGAGGAAGTTCAACAATAAAAGTTGATTGTTCGTCTTTAAGAAGCGTTACTGATAAAATTTTCGTTACAACAAGTGCTAAAATAATGCCAAGCAAGTACATAGAAAACACCACAGCTGCTCCGTTTTGCACAAAAAACGCACCTACAAACAAAGCGTATACAGGAAGACGTGCTGAGCAGCTCATAAATGGATTGACTAAAATGGTCATAAGGCGCTCTTTTCGCTGTTCAATTGTACGCGCGGCCATTATCCCCGGTACGTTACATCCAAAGCTAATAATCATCGGAATAAATGCTTTTCCGTTCAAACCGAAAAATTCCATGATACGATCCATTACTACAGCAATTCGAGCCATGTATCCTGAATCTTCAAGCAGTGAAATGAAAAAGAACAGGACAAAAATTTGTGGTACAAATACTAGTACGCCGCCTACTCCTGCAATAATGCCATCCACAATTAAATCGTGAATAAATGGAGCGGCACCAGCTGCATTTAAAAGAGAATCAGCGCCTTCACTAAGCGTTCCACCAAAGAAGCCGTCCAGTTTATCAGAAAGCGGAACGCCAATCCACGTAAACGTAATATTAAAAATCAAATACATTAAGCCAAGAAAAATAGGGAGACCAAGCCACTTATGCGTCACAATTCGATCGATTCGATCTGTGAAGGTTAGCGGTGTTTCGCTGCCTTTTACGATACACTCGCTGGAAATGCGCTCAATAAATGCTGTACGCACGTCGAAGAAATGCTCGCTAAGCGGCTTGGTTAATTTTTGTGCAGCGGCTTTTCGAAGCTCAAGCAGCTCTGGGTAACTCGTTTTTTCTTTTAATGTTGATTCGATTACGCTATTTTCCGCTAAGAATTGAATGGCAATCCATCTGCTGACGTCCGCTTTTGTTTGAATCATATGAATTGCTTGTTCAGCGGTTTCCCCATAATTTAATTGAAATGAAGGGGCTTTTAAATCTTGCTTCAAAGTGGTGAGAAGCTCATTAATTCCTTTTCCATTGCGGGCAATAATCGCTGAAACCGGAATATGTAATGATTTGCTAAGCTTCTCCAAATTAAAAGTCAATCCGCGTTTTTCCGCTACATCAATCATATTTAAGCCGATTACTAATGGCTTTCCATATTCCAATGCTTGAATAGTGAGATGCATGCTTCTTTCAAACTGAGAAGCGTCTACAATATTCAGCATACTGTTAAATTCTCCGGTTAACAAAAAGTTAGTTACCACTGCTTCATCTGAAGAAAGAGGAGTAAAATCATACACACCCGGCAAATCAACCAGCTGGCTGTTTTGCTTTTTAATAGACCCAACTTTCTTTTCAACGGTTACACCGCTCCAGTTTCCTACGTATTCATAGGAATCTGTTAATATATTGAATAAAGAAGTTTTTCCTGTGTTTGGATTTCCTAAAAGTGCAATTGTACTCATGCTGTCTCAACCTCAATTTTAGCCGCATCGCGTTTTCGGATGCTAATCATTTGACCTTGACATTCAATAATACAAGGTCCTCCTAAGATGGTTTTTTGCTTCATGCATAGTTCACAGCCTTTTTTTACTCCAAAAGAAAGAAGGCGGCGTTCTAATGATCTATCTAAAAATTCAATGTTTTTAACTTTTACTTTGTCGCCAATACTCACGGTAGTTAAATTCATCATTCAGCACTCCTGTTAATGATAATCATTTTCAATTTGTATCTATCTCGATTATACATAAGGTTCTAAAATCAATCAATGCTTCTAGAGCGTTACAATTAAAAATATATATTTATAACTATATTTTTCAGGTGAAATTATGTACGATTTTAGCAGCAAATTGTCAGGAGGGATGTGAGTGGAGGTAATCATTCGCAAAATGAGAAAAGAAGATATTACGTCTGTTCAATACGTCGCAAAGATGAGCTGGTACGATACATATGAAGGAATTATTCCTAGGAGCGTTCAGAATCGGTTTCTTTCAGAAGCATACTCCAATAAAAGGCTGCTGTGGCGCTTGCACAATTCTTTCATTTATGTAGCAACTATTGATGAGAAAATCGTAGGATACGCTAACTTTTTCCGACTGCAAAACAGAGGGGAAATAGAACTAGGATCTATCTATATACTGCCTGCTTATCAAGGAAAAGGAATCGGTTCGCAATTGTTAGAAAAAGGAATGAAGCGCTCGAAGGAATTAAAAATCGTTTACATTAACGTAGAAAGGGAAAACGGAATAGGCCGTGCTTTTTATCAATCAAAAGGTTTCCAGCTCGTGGATGAATTTGACGATGAATTTGAAGGGCATTTGTTAAAAACGATGCGGATGAAGCTAATGATTTAAGCCTATAGCATGAACGTTATCTTAAAAAAAGCTGATTTTAAACTTTCTGTTAAAATCAGCTTTTAATTACAGAATAACGATTGACCTTGTTCTTGTGAATATGGTAACATTAATCAGAACTTAATGACCGAAAATGTTTTTCGGTCAAACAGTCAGGCGGAAGTAAGGATTATTGGAGGCTAAAAAACATGAATATGATTAAAGGAGAATGGAAAAAAATCTTTTCCAAACCAATGACTATTGTTGTGATTTGCGGATTGTTATTTGTTCCATTACTTTATAATGTCATCTTTTTATCTGCTTACTGGGATCCATATGGAAAAACAGATCAAATTCCAGTTGCAGTGGTAAATGAAGATAAAGGTGCTACGTTAGATGGAAAGAAATTGAATGTCGGTCGTGATTTTGTTGATGATTTAAAGAAAAACGATAAATTTGACTGGAAATTCACGAACAAAGAAAAAGCGTTAGAAGGCTTAAAGAATGAGGACTACTATTTAGTTTTAGAAATTCCAAAGAATTTCTCTAAAAATGCAACAACATTAATGGATGAGAATCCTAAAAAGATGAAATTTATCTATCATACAAATGCCGGAAAGAACTATTCAGGCGCTCAAATTAGCTCAAATGCAGTGGCTAAAATCAATGATCAGATTAAAGAAGCAGTCACAAAGCAGTATGCTGAAACGGTATTTGACAGCTTTAAGCAAGTAGCGGACGGTCTTCAAAAAGCAAGTGACGGTGCAGGTGATCTAGAAAACGGATCGAAAACGCTGCGAGATAACATGAAGAAACTAGCAGACAGCACAGTTACGTTTGAAGACGGTACAGCTAAATTAGCAAGTGGATTAACGGATGCACGTAAAGGAGCAACAGATTTAAATGCTGGTACAGCTAAGCTACTAAACGGTGCGGATAAAATCAATGAAAACTTAGGCAGCCTAAACAGCGGTTTAGGGAAGCTAGAGAATGGAAGCGGTCAGCTGTACGCGGCTTCTAAAGAACTTGAAACAGGTGCAGGAAAGCTTAGCACTGGATTAGGAAAGCTACAAGACGGAACTGAAAAACTGCAAGGTGGGACCAAAAAACTCCAGGATGCTACAAAGCAACTTAATGAAGGAACAAAAACACTTCAAGGGAAACTACCGCAGTTCACGAGCGGCTTAAACCAAGTGGACGCTGAAGTGAGCAGCGTTACGCAGCAAATTAATCAAGCGGAACAGGAAATTACGCAGATTAAACAGCAGGTCGATTCAAAAAAAGCAGAGTTTGAACAGCAGCAGCAAGCCCTCATTGACAGCATTAACAGCAACGAGTCCATTCCCGATGAGCAAAAACAAACGCTGATTGCAGGAATTAAAAAGCTGACGTCTCAGCAGTTTATGGATGAACAGCAGCAAAAAGCAGAGCAGCTAAAAGCAAAAGTAGATAAAGTGCAAGAGTTATCTGCGGCGCTGCAAAAGCTGTCTAAAGGCGGAGAAGATATTCAAAGCGCTATTAATAAAATTGCTGATGGACAAAGTCAGCTGTATAATGGCCAAACTCAGTTATACAACGCACAAACTCAGTTATATAATGGTCAAACTCAATTATACAACGGTGCTGTTAAACTAGCAGACGGAGAAAAGCAGTTCAACAGTAAATTTGCCGAGTTCAACAGCGGTATTGCTGATGCTCATACAGGGGCTGGAAAGCTTGCTGACGGGCAGCAGCAAATTGTGGATGGACTTAAGAAGTCTGAACAAGGAAGCGCAGCGCTAGCAAATGGTTTAACGCAGCTAGAAAACGGGGCAACTAAACTAGCAAACGGATCTAAAGAGTTAACGAATGGTTCGTCCAAACTATATGATGGTTCATCTAAATTATCAGATGGAACAAGCGAGCTTCATTCATCTTTAGCGGACGGTGCAAAAGATGCAAAAGATGTTAAAGCGGACGATAAAACATACAGTATGTTTTCAAATCCAACGGATTTAAAATCAGATAAACAAAACAACGTAGATAAGTACGGTGTTGGATTAGCTCCATACATCTTATGTATTGGCTTGTTTGCGGGAACATTAATGTTTTCAGCGGTGTACCCAATGAAAGAGCCATCAATTCGACCGACATCAGGTATTTCGTGGTTCTTAAGTAAGTTTAGTGTCATCACTATTGTAGGTATGCTGCAGGCGGCGATTGCTGTTACAGCTCTTCTATGGGGCTTGCATTTAAACGTAACAAGCATTTGGCACTTCTATATCTTCACCATGATTACAGGTGTAACGTTCTTTACACTGATCTTGTTCTTAACAACAGGGCTAGGGAAAGTAGGGCAGTATTTAGCGTTTATTATTCTGCTGCTTCAAATTGGCGGCAGTGCAGGTACATTCCCTAAAGCACTTGTGCCGGAATTCTTCCAGGCAATCAATCCATACTTGCCTATGACCTATGCAATTCGCGGTTTCCGTGAAATCATTTCAATTGGTGATGATTTCGGCTATGTATGGCATCAGGCTGGCGTACTTGGAATCTTTGCAGCAATCTTCATCACTCTTTCATTGATAATGTTTTATATCAATGCCAGAAAAGAGAAGCATCACACAGAGGAAGAGGCAGCAGCATAATTTAATTAATATAAAAAGAGAGTTCCAGTTTAAAAAGGAACTCTCTTTTTCTTTATGTTAGTATAGGTTTACGTATAAAAGAGGGGAATGTGAATGCATGCAGCTTACAAAATTTTCGGTATATGAAAGTGATCAGGTAAGAAAGTGGCAGGAAGGGTTAAAAGAGTGGGATGGCTCAATATCGGAACGGATGATAAATGACCGAGCTGAAGATGAATTTTGGCAGCGGTATGTAGAAAAAATGTCTTTTAATTCAGAAAATGATTCTGTAGTAAAACAGCTTCAACAAGAACTTCTTGCTTTTTTGAATCCAAACGACTCTGTTATGGAAATTGGCCCTGGCTGGGGAAATTATACGTTTTCGATTGCGGATCATGTAAAAGAACTTACGTGTATGGATTGTTCGCCCAGCATCATCCGCTACTTACAAACGCAATCAGATGCCCGCTCTAATCTAAAGTTCATAGAAGGTAAATGGGAGTATGAGCGTCTAACAGATAACTATGATGTCGTAGTAGGAATAAACTGCTTTTACCGTATGCATAATATTGTCGATGGTCTCTTAAATATGAATGATTCGGCTAATCGTTTGGCGGTTATCGGCATGTCAACGGGTCCAGAAAAGCCTCATTACATAGAGTTACATAGAAAACTTGGGTACGAGATTAAATGGCGCCGTAAGGAATATATTGACTTACTAAATATTTTATATGAACTGGGCATTTATGCAGATTGTAAGCTGGTTCCTATAACCAAAACGGTAACGTATGAGACGTACGAAGATCTCATCAAGAAGAACTCCACAAAGCTGCTTTCGAAAGATGTTGACAAATTAGAAACTGAGAAGATTATTTTACAGCATGTAAAAAAAGTAAATGGTATATATGAATATACGTATCAATATCATATGGCTTTTATTTATTGGAAACCGATAAAAAGAACCCGTTGAGTAAAATCAACGGGTTCTTTTTAGTAGTGATAAAGCTTTGGTTTAGGATAAGTAATATTAAAATCGTCGCCGCTTAGAAGAACTTTCAATCCCTGCTTCTTCACGGTATTTAGCTACTGTTCTTCTTGAAATTTGAATTCCTTCGCTGGAAAGAAGAGACATGAGCTTTTGATCTGAAAGAGGCTTTAATTTATTTTCTTCGGCAATTAATGTTTTAATTTTCTCTTTTATAAAGGCAGTAGAATTGCTTTGTTCGCCATCGGTTCTCTCTAAAGAATTAGTGAAAAAGTATTTTAATTCAAACAGTCCGCGCGCCGTTTGAATATACTTTCCGTTGGTTGCACGGCTTACCGTTGATTCGTGACAGTTTAATTTTTGAGCAATATCTTTTAAGGTAAGCGGCTTTAGCCCCGAGATACCTACTTCGAAAAATCCTTGCTGATGTTCCACAATGGCTTTAGACACGTTGTAAATCGTCGCATTACGCTGCTCGATACTATTAATTAGCCAAGTAGCTTCGTGCATTTTTTCCTGTACGTATCGATCGGTTGTTACGCATGCAGAGCGATGAACCAGCTTTTGGTAGGTGCTGTTAATTTCGATGGGCGGAAGCAGCTCGCTATGAAGAATAACATGATAGCGGCCGTCTATTTTTTGTACCGTTACATCAGGCGAAATGTACTTCGTAAGCGGAACGTAGAAATCTCCTGCTGGACGAGGATTCAATGTCCGCAAGCAGTCAACAATTTCTTGTACTTCGCGCATCGAAATAGAGTATTTTTTTGAAATGTTCCGATATTTTTTGTTAGCAATATCTTCAATATCGTGTTTCACCACATCGTATAAAAGAGGAGGCTTTGATTTTTTGGACTTAATTTGAATAAGCAGTGAATCGACAAAGTTTTGAGCGCCCACTCCGATTGGATCAAAGCTTTGTAAAACGTGAATCATATCGTTGACTTCGTCAATTGAAACGTTCAGCAGTTCGGCT
Source organism: Priestia sp. 40 (assembly GCF_049368575.1). Taxonomy (NCBI): domain Bacteria; kingdom Bacillati; phylum Bacillota; class Bacilli; order Caryophanales; family Bacillaceae; genus Priestia; species Priestia sp. 40. The sequence goes on along the minus strand of NZ_JBMPZA010000015.1, from coordinate 45,930 downwards.
GCCAATTTTGGCTCAATTGCTAAAAAGCCGTTTTTATTTAAGTTTCCAATTAGAAATTGAACGATGTGTTTTTGCTGTGAGTGTAAATGATTTAACATAGAAAGCTGCTCTAATAAATGGCTCTCTAATGTCACAGTTTGATCGGATATATAATTAAACGGATTATACTCGTCATCGATGTGACCTTTTGAATATGAACGCTGCTCTCGAGTGTTAAATGAATTTTTTTGCTGAGGATCGCCAGCAGACAGTTTAATTACAGGATTTTCATTGACTTGCTCATGAAGATAATGAACTAAATCGGCCGTAGAATAATTTAAAATGTTGATAGACTGACGTAATTCAGGTGTCATGGCCAATTTTAATAGTTGTTTTTGAGATAAATCTAAACCTAATTGCATCATTGAATCACCTATCATTCTTGAGTTTTATTTCGACAATTCTGGCTGCATCGTTCGACATCATCATATATGAAAATGCGAAAGAATTCTATAGTGTTGTCAGATGTTCTTACACAAGGGCGACCCAGAAGAAAGAGTAGGGAAATAGATAAAACAACCGAATAGGTCTTCCCAGCAGCTATTCGGTTGTTTTAACAAAGCTGCTAGGAGAACTTAGCTGCAATTTGGAGTGTTTCCCATTCTTCTATCTCCCCATGCGCACATCATATTTAAAATTTCTCGTAAGGTTTCGCCTTCTTCACTGAGTGAGTACTCTACTTTAGGAGGAACTTCATTGTATACTTTTCTATTAACTACACCGTCTTTTTCTAATTCTTTTAGCTGTTGAGACAGCATTTTTTTGGTAATAGCAGGCATAGCTCGCTGAAGTTCGCTAAAACGTTTTTCGCCTTCTTTTAATAGGCATAAAATAACGACTTTCCATTTCCCGCCGATTACTTCAAGCGTTGCTTCAACAGGTACATTATAGTGGGGTGCTTTCACCGCTAATCCTCCATTCATAAACAGATATGAAATATGGATATAATAATTTAATATCCATAGACCTAGGTTACCGGGAAGGTACCTGGTTACATGAAAGTGCCTTCTTTTGTAAACAACATGTATTTATTATACTGAAAAAGAACTTTTAATTGAAGGAAGAAATGTAAAAGGGGAGATCTTGATGAAAGCTTTACTGCTAGAAGGCAAAGGGAAAGTAAGTGAGATGAAAGTCGGAAATATCCAAAAGCCGCATCCAGCTAAAGGTGAAATTTTAGTTAAAATTAAAGCTACTGCCCTAAACCCTGTAGATTATAAAACAGGAAATGGCGGTAATCCTAGTTGGACATATCCTCACGTATTAGGACTTGATTCAGCTGGCGTTGTCGAGGAAGTGGGAGAAGAAGTGACAACTGTTAAAGTGGGAGACCACGTTGTATATCATAGCGATTTATCGAAAAAAGGCGGGTTTGCACAATACGGAGTGACAACAGCTCATACAGTTTCTCTTATTCCAAAAGGGGTTTCATTTGAAGACGCTGCGGCTATTCCATGTGCGGGATATACAGCATATCAAGCATTGTTTCACAAAATGAACGCTTCAAAAGGACAAACGATTTTAATTCACGCAGGTGCTGGAGGGGTTGGAGGCTTTGCTATTCAGCTTGCCAAAAATGCAGGGCTTACAGTGCTTACAACTGCATCTTCTGCCAATCATGAGTTTGTGAAAAGTTTAGGTGCTGACTATGCAATCGACTACCGTAAAGAAGATTTTGTGAAAAAAGTGCTGGAGCTTACCGATGGACTCGGTGTAGATTTAGTTCTAGATACCGTTGGACGTGACAATGCAGACGAATCGGTGAAGGCTCTTGCTTTTAATGGTCAAATTGCATTTATCGCAGGACCTCCTAATGTAAACGATGCAATTTCGTTTGCGCATCCACTATCGTTTCATCAAGTTGCATTAGGAAGTGTACATCAGTCTAATAACGTAAAAGAACAGCGAAAACTTGCTGAGATGGGCAATAGTATGCTTTCGCTTTTACAAGAAAATAAGCTGAATGCTCTTGTGGAAAAAGTTATTTCACTAGATGAAGTGCCGGCGGCATTAGATGAACTGGCGACTCGTCGAGTAAAAGGGAAAATTGTAGCTGTAATAGATAAATGATAGAACGAAAAAGGCAAACACAATAAATGTGCTTGCCTTTTTAAATCGTAAACTGCTGCGTATAGAGTTTGTGGTAGAAACCTTGTTTCTCTAACAGCTCAAGGTGATTTCCTTCTTCAATAATTTGTCCGTCTTTTAAGACAAGAATTTGATCTGCGTTTTCAATCGTTTTGAGTCGATGGGCAATTACAAAGCTTGTTTTTCCTTTTAATAGATTGCTCATTCCTCGTTGAATATCAATTTCTGTTTTTGTATCAATATTGGAAGTAGCTTCGTCTAAAATTAAAATATCGCAGTCAGAAAGCATCGCTCGAGCAATCGATAAAAGCTGCTTTTGGCCTTCACTTAAATTTCCTCCACCGGCTGAAATGACGGTATCGTATTGCTGCGGCAGATGCTTGATAAACGAATGAGCATTTGCCATTTTTGCCGCGCTTTTCACTTCTTCATCGTTGGCATCTAATCGGCCAAATCGAATGTTGTCCGCAATCGTACCGGAAAATAAATAGGTATCTTGAAGAACAATGCCGATTCGGTTTCTTAAATCATGTATTTTATAGTCACTGATGGAGCGGCCGTCAATTTTAATGTCTCCGTTTGCAATGTCATAAAATCGTGTGAGCAAGTTTATGATTGTTGTTTTACCAGAGCCCGTCGGACCAACCAAAGCAACCATTTCACCTTTTTTTGCGGTCAGTGTAACATTTTTCAAAATCATTTTTTCATCGTTATAGCCAAATGATACGTTCTCAAAAGCAACGTCTCCTGCAAATTTTGTAATAGAAAGAGCGTTTGGCTTGTTTGTGACGTCCGGCTGCTCATCCATAATCGCAAACACGCGCTCTGCGCCGGCAATAGCCGAAAGAATGGTGTTTACTAAGTTTGCCATTTGACTGATTGGGCGAGAGAACTGACGTGAGTAGTTAACAAATGAAGCGATCATCCCAACGGTAACGCTGCCTTGAACAGCCATAAATGCTCCCGCTCCGATCACTAGTGCTAAGCCTAAGTTGTTGATGAAGTTTGTCACAGGACCTAAAAAGCCTGAAAATGTTTCCGCTTTTGTTGCTGAACTTCTCAGCTGTTCATTTCGTTCATTAAAAACAGTTAAAAAATCTTTTTCCTTACTAAAAAGCGTAACAACTTCTCCTCCAGAGATTGCTTCTTCTACAAAGCCGTTTAGCTCACCTAAGTCTTTTTGGCGTTTGACAAAATTTTCACTGCTTCGTTTTAATATTTGTCGAACGATTATAACCATCAATGGAATAACAATCAGCGTGATAATGGCAAGAATCCAGTTGAGCAAGAACATCGCAATGGTAATACCGACTAGAGATAAAATAGACGACAGAGCCTGAATGACGCTTTGACTCAGAGCGTTGTTTAGATTATCAATATCATTAGTAACCCTGCTCATTAACTCTCCGTGAGCTCGCTTATCAAAAAAGCGAAGAGAGAGAGTTTGAAGCTTTGCAAATAAATCTTGGCGGAGCATTCCGATGGTCGTAAACGAAACGTTCACCATTAAATAGGTTTGCAGCCATGTTAATAAAGATGTCGTAATATAAATTCCTGCAAGAATAAGTGACATTCGTATCGTTCCGCTGATATCTTTGGGAATAATATGCTCATCAATAATAACCCCAATTAAATAAGGGCCTAATAAATTAAGCAGGGAAGTCACAATAACTAAGATGATCGCAGCCGCAAGCGGAGGTTTTCGTTTCCCCATATATGACCAGATTCTGTGCAGTGTTTTTTTCGCATTCTTTGGCTTCACTACAGGACCTTTCATCATTCCTCTAGGGCCGCGAATAGAGCTCATTTGATTTTTACCTTGATTATTCACTAGGCAACACCTCTTTTCCGCCTTGTGCAAGATAAATGTCGTAATAAAGAGAGCGATAACGAAGCAATTCTTCATGAGTCCCTTGTTCAGCAATTTTACCTTCATCCATGACGACAATATGATCAGCGTGGAGAAGAGACGAAATTTTAGAAGCAATAATGATAACGGTCGCATCAGCAAACTCTTCTTTTAAATGTGTTAGTACCTGTGCTTCTGAGACAGCGTCTAATGCTGAAGTTGCATCATCGATAACCAGGATAGCGGGCTTTCTAACAAATGCACGCGCGATTGAAAGACGCTGCTTTTGCCCTCCTGATAAATTGGTCGCCCCTCGCGTTAAAGGATACTTATATCTTTCTGGGAGTTTTTCAATAAACTCCGTTGCGCATGCAAAAGCTGCAGCATCTTCAATTTCTGAGGGAGAAGCATGATCTTTTCCCATGCGAATATTCATATCAATCGTGCCGGTAAACAGCGTAGCTTTTTGAGGAATAAACCCAATGGATGAGCGAAGCACTTTTACGTCATAGTCCGTAAGATTTTTTCCATCCACGAAGATTTCGCCGTCATCGGGATCATATAGGCGGGAAATAAGTTTTGCAAGCGTCGACTTCCCGCTTCCAGTAGAGCCGATAATGCCAATGGTTTCCCCGTGTTTAGCAGTAAATGAAATATCTTTTAATACGTTTTCGCCATTTTTACTATAGCTGTATGTAACGTTTTGAAACGATAGATCACCTTTAAGTCTGTTGATTTGAGCAGCAGAGTTTGCTGGAGGGATGTCTATTTTTGTTTTTAATACAGAATCGATTCGTTCAGCTGAAGGGAATGCGCGTGTAATTTGCATCAGCACCATGCTGCTTGACATAAGTCCGTTTAAAATAATCGTTAAGTAATTAATAAAAGCTAAAATCACACCTGCTTCAATTTTTCCTGCTTCGACTTGAAGCCCTCCCAGCCATAGAGTAGCTACCATTCCGATATTTACGACAAATAAAATAACGGGCATTAAAAGCGAAATAAGCTGAACAGCACTCATATTAGCTCGCGTCAAGGAGCTGTTTGCTTCTTTAAATTGATCGATTTCATATGATTCTCTTACATACGCTTTTACTACACGCATCCCCGATAAATTCTCTTGGACTTTTGTGTTTACACGATCAACGCTTTGCTGAACTTTTTTAAAAAGTTTTCCAGCTTTTGTGATCACAAACCAAATGCATAAAAATAAAATAGGGACGACCACGACGATAATAGGAAACAAAGAACGAGCGGTTAATAACACGATCACAATACTTCCTGCAAAAAGTAAAGGACCTCTCACTAAGACTTTTAACGTCATATTCAATGCGTTTTGAACACTCGTTACATCATTTGTCATGACCGTAATTAAGTGACCGGTTCCTAGTTTGTCTCTGTTGCTGTTTGAGAGGTTTTCAATCTTTTCAAACAGCGCTTTCCGAATATCGGTCGAAAAGTTTACTGCCGCTTTTGTACTAAGAATGGCGCAGACGATACCAGCAGCTAAGCCAATGATTGCTAACATGAGCATAAGGATACTTCGGGTGATAACATATGTTTGATTATTGTTTGCAATGCCATAATCAATGATATGCTGCATAATAGTAGGCTGAAGAAGGTCAGCTAACACTTCAATTACCATCAATAGCGGGGCAAACAGCGCGAGCCATTTGTAAGGTTTTAAGTAAGGGTACAAAGATTTAATTGTATTCACACATTGTGGCACTCCTTTCTGTAAAAAATATGGTAACATAGAATAAGTTTAGAAGTTTGTTTCAAGCACCATTTATTATACGCCAATGCAAGCAGAAATCCACTTTTTGAGAGGGTCAGGTATGCAATGAATCAAACATTACGAGTACACCATCCACTTTTTGGATCTTTGTTATATGACTCGGCCTGGGTTGGAGAAAAACAGGTCACTTTCTTTGGACAAAAACAACACGTGTTGCTGACAATTGATGGAGATAAAGAGAAGCCATTTCAAAAACGGCAAGAAGAGGCTTTTCAAGCATTTTGGCTTCAAAGTGAATTATTGTTAAAGAGGACGGAAAAAGCTCTTTTTGATTATTATCAAAAGGTGCGAGATGAATACAGAACTCAAGTTGAAAAAGACGTGGTAGACTTATTAGTTCCGAATGTAAAAAAGCGAAAAGACATCGGTTTTTTAGTTGAGTGTATTCAAATCTTTGTTCCTGAAGCACCTCATGATACAAGAGAACTTGGTTTGTTTTTTGAATGTACGTGGGAAGAAGAGCATATGTTAGCTGTAAAGTTTAGAAATGAACAAATTGCCGCTATTGGCTTACAAGAAGATTTATTCTAGTAAAAAGCCTTGAAGCAAACTGCTTCAAGGCTTTTTGGCATTAATGTTTGACAGGCTCTTCGATTCCCATACCTGTATTTGCTTTTACTAAAATCTCATCAAATTTCTTTTCGTCTGCTTTTTTAGACGAAAGAAGTGTTCCTATAAAAGCAGCTAAGAAGCCTAGAGGAATAGAGATAATACCAGGGTTTGTTAATGTGATGAGCGGTTCACCTACAAAGATAGCAGCTCCAGGCTCAGGTGCCCACACGTTTGGACTAATGGCAACTAAAAAAAGTGAGCTGAATAGTCCAACCAGCATGCCAGTGACTGCTCCTGCTGTATTGAAGCGTTTCCAAAAAATAGTAAGAAGAATAATTGGCAAGTTAGCGCTCGCTGCTACGGCAAAGGCAAGTGCAACTAAAAATGCTACGTTCATGTTTTGAGCAAATAATGCAAGAATAATAGATAGAATGGATACCCCAATAGAAGCCCATCGTGCAGCTACTACCTGTTCTTTTTCAGTTGCAGCTCCTTTACGGAGAATATGACTATAGAAGTCGTGTGCGAATGCTGAAGCTGCTGAGAGCACCAGCCCAGCTACAACAGCTAAAATCGTAGCAAAAGCTACAGCTGAGACAAACGCAAAGAGAAAGTCTCCGCCAAGAACTTGAGCGAGCAGGGGAGCTGCCATGTTTCCTGCTGCATTTGCTTTGATAATATCATCGTACCCTACGAATGCAGCAGCACCGAATCCTAAAAAGATTGTCATAATGTAAAAAACGCCAATGATCCACGTTGCATAAATAACAGACTTTCGTGCGGTGATGGCATCTTTTACTGTAAAGAAACGAATAAGGATATGAGGCAGGCCTGCTGTACCAAGAACAAGAGCTAAATTCAACGAAATCATATCCAGCGGATTTTTGAATTTATTTCCTGGATTTAAAAAGCCGTCACCAAGAGGAGTTGCGGTTTTCATCTCAGAAAACATTTTAGCTAAGCTAAAATCAAATTTTGAAAATACAATAATGGAAATAATGAACGTACCAATCATTAGAAGCAAGGCTTTGACAATCTGCACCCAGCTAGTCGCCGTCATCCCTCCAAATACAACGTACACCGTCATCAAGACGCCGACAATCAAGACAGAATACACGTAATCTAGACCAAGTAATAAATGAATTAATGCTCCTGCTCCAACAAGCTGTGCAATCATATAAAAAATGGAAATGGTGATCGTGTTTAACGCAGCAACTCCCCGCACTTTCTTTTCGTTAAAACGAGCTGCTATCATATCTGCCATCGTGTACTTTCCTAAGTTGCGAAGTGGTTCAGCGACAATGTATAACACAACGAGATAGGCAACTAAAAAGCCGATGCTGTAAAAAAAACCGTCAAATCCAGAAAGCGCTACCATTCCAGCTATGCCTAAAAATGAGGCAGCAGACATATAATCTCCGGCAATCGCCATGCCGTTTTGCCAGCCGGTTAAACTTCCATCTGCTGTATAAAAGTCACTGGTTGTTTTTGTCCGCTTGGATGCCGCATACGTAATGATTAGCGTAAGACCTACAATGGCTAAAAAAAGTGAAAAAGCTAGTACGTTCATTCATTTAACCCCCTATTCAATTTGCAGCTTCTTTTTTTATCGTGTCAACAAGTTCATCAAATTTCGAGGCTCTTTTTGTGTATAAGACGCATAGGGCCCATGTCATCACAAACTGTGCAAAAGCAAATACCCACGCCCAAGTCATAGAAGCAAAAGCTGGTTTGTTTAAGACGGTTGTGTAAGCCGTTAAGATGGGCAAGGTAAAATAAAAAGCAAGAAAAAACAGAGAGAGCGGTAAAATAAAATTGCGTTTTTGTTTCAAAAGCTTTTGAAATGAAGCAGAATGTACAATTTCTGTGTAATCAGGAGAGGAAGAAGCATTGTTTACCTTCTTTAAAGAATTTTCATTCATCGCCAAGCGGAATTCCCCCTTTGATAATAAGTAAATGAAGCAAAAAGCTTCATATCACTTGAATTATATTATTTTCGGAATAAAAAGTAAATTCTGTCTTTTTGTGAGAATGGTAACTTTGGAAGTTTTTTAATATACTAAAGGTTCAAACTAAATGCATACTGCCATAATAAAAAAAGAACAACATTCAATATAAAGGAAAAATCATTCGCAACAGAAATGTTGAAATTAACCCTTAGTTTCTTTTACATATAAGGCTTTTCTTTATTATTTAAACGTCATTTTTTTGTTTGATCTTTTGAAAAGTAAAAGAAGATGATGATAAAATCATAAGCACACAATAATGTTAAATAGAAAACAGGTAAAGAAAGTACGCTATTATTTAGAGATGGTTATAAATAGACAAGATATTATGAAAGATTTCTATAATGAATGATAGTTTTTCTTTATAGTAAACAAACAATGTGACTACTTATATAAAAGAGAAAAGGTGAAAGAATGGCATTTGGAATTAAACGCCCGGAACTAAACGCATGGAAAGCAGCTGTTAAGCGAGGAGAGATCGCATTTTTAACTCATTATTGGCTTGATGAGCGTTTTCCACATGCAACTACCGTAACAAAAGTAGGTTGCAGTGACTTAAATAAGCTGATTAAGTGGGGAAAAAAGTATGGTATTCCCGCTAAGTATATTGATAATCGATCCGGCTATCCTCATTTCGATTTACTAGGCGAGCGTCAGAAAGAAATTATGAAAAAGGAAAATCAGCTGGAGCAGCTGAAGCGATTTGAAGAAGTTAAAGAGTGAAAAGCAAAACTAATTTTAAAAAACTGTAAAAAAATTCTATTGTTAAGGCTTTTTTTATGTTTAAATAGAAAAAACAGTGGAATAGATTAAGAAGAACAATTACGTCATGTATTCTCTCATATAGGGAAAATAACTTAGGTGAGTTTCCTTATTTGATACGATAAAGAGCTTTGTTTTATAATAAAATTGTTGTTCGGATAAAAGGAGGAAGAAGGGCATGTCCGAGGTTGGAACTTTAAAAAAAGGATTAGATATCTTCTCTTTGCTTTTAAACCGTCCGAATATGACTATTCCAGAAATGATGGAAGCGCTCGGTTTTAATAAGAGTACGATGTATCGTCTTGTGAGCACGCTTGAGCAAAATGGATTTATTGTAAGAAACCCGTCTAACCGCTATACGGTTTCACCACAACTGGTGTTGGCACTCGTGCAAAATACGATGCATACGAACTATGAAATGAATTGGCTCTCTGTTCCTGCTATGCAGAAGCTGAGTGAAGAGACCAAAGAGACCATTTACGCGGGAATTCTCCATCATAAACAAATGGTTACAACTCAGGTGGTCAACGGGCAATATAGCACTCGTACGCATTCCGAAGTAGGAAATAAAAAGCCGCTTCATGCAAATGCTATTGGAAAGTGTATTCTTGCTTATCAAGAGGACAGCGTACAAAAATCTATTCTTCACGAACTTTCGCTTGAAGCTTATACAGATCGAACGATTACCGAGCTGGACGAGCTTGAAGCTGATTTGGCTTTAAGTAAAGAAAGAGGATATGCTGTCGATGATGAAGAACGGGAGCCTGGCGTTCGCTGTATTGCAGCCCCTATTTTCAGAAAAGGAAAAATAATGGCGGCTATTGCTTTATCAGGTCCATCGCTTCGTATTTCACAAGAGAAAGACGAAGAACATGCTGCACTTGTTAAACAGTGCGCAGAACAAATTTCACAAGCAATTACTCTTTACGAATAATTCAATAGTAAAAAAGGGGATGAACAGCAACATGGAAAACTTACAGTCAACGACGACCTTAGCAAACGGCGTTAAAATGCCTTGGTTAGGTTTAGGTGTTTATAAAGTAGAAGATGGTCAAGAAGTTGTAGATTCAGTTAAATATGCAATCAAAGCTGGATATAAAAGCATTGATACGGCTAAAATTTATGAAAATGAAGAAGGCGTTGGACAAGCGATTAAAGAATCAGGTGTTTCTCGCGAAGAGCTATTTGTTACATCAAAAGTGTGGAATGCAGATCAAGGATATGATACAACTCTTCAAGCGTTTGAAACAAGCTTAAACAAGCTAGGTCTTGAATATTTAGATTTATACTTAATTCACTGGCCGGTTGAAGGTAAGTATAAAGATACGTGGAAAGCACTTGAAAAGCTTTATAAAGACGGGAAAATTCGTGCAATTGGCGTATCGAATTTCCAAGTTCATCATCTAGAAGACTTAATTGCAGATGCAGAAGTTAAGCCGATGGTAAACCAAATCGAATTTCATCCACTTTTAACACAAATAGAAGTGCGTGAATACTGCAAAAAACAAGGAATCCAAGTGGAAGCATGGTCACCGCTTGCACAAGGTGAGCTGCTTGATAACGAAGTGTTAACTCGAATTGCTGAAAAGCACGGAAAATCAACTGCTCAAGTTATCTTACGCTGGGACTTACAAAACGAAGTAGTAACAATTCCTAAGTCAACAAAAGAACATCGTATTATCCAAAATGCAGACGTATTTGATTTTGAATTAAATGCAGAAGAAGTTGAAAAAATTAACGCATTAAATCAAAATCATCGCGTAGGTCCAGATCCGGATAATTTTGACTTTTAATTTTAAATCAAGACTAAAACGTCTTGGAAGATAAATAATAAACAAAGCGCTATTGTCATTCATGCAGTAGCGCTTTGTTTATTAAATAGGAAATGTGATGGTTGAACGAGGAGGAAAAGTAATGAAAATGTCAGGAAACACTATTTTGATTACGGGCGGAGCGTCTGGAATTGGGTTGGGGCTTGCAGAACGGTTTTTAAATGAAGGAAATGAAGTCATTATTTGTGGAAGAAGGGAATCAAAGCTGCAAGAAGCAAAAGAAAGATTTCCTTCGTTACATACAAAAGTGTGCGACGTATCAATAGAAGAAAGCAGAGTAGAGCTAGTAAAATGGGCGACCGAAACGTTCCCAAAATTAAATGTTATTGTGAATAATGCAGGCATTCAGCAGCGCGTAAATCTTTTACACATGCACGAAGAGTGGCAGTATTACGAAAAAGAACTAATGAGTAATGTAAGTGCTCCTATTCATTTAACTTCGCTATTGATTCCTCATTTTGTTCAACAAGAACGTGCTGCGGTTATTAACGTAACGTCCGGGCTGTCTTTAACACCTGGAGCATGGGTGCCAATCTACAGCGCAACAAAAGCGGCGTTAAGGTCGTTTACGATTAGTTTAAGACATCAAGTAGAAGAAACAAATACCGAAGTGATAGAAATTCTTCCTCCAGCCGTGAACACGGATTTAGGAGGACCGGGACTTCATACATTTGGAGCACCGCTTGATGACTTTGCTGATTCAATATTTGAAGAATTGAAAAAAGGTAAAATCGAAATTGGCTATGGAGACAGCGCTAAGAGGCTTCAAGCTTCCAAAGAAGAAATTGAGAAAGCTACAGCACAGGCTTGGAATAGATTTTTGAAAAATAATCCTGAATTTTAAAGGCAGGAAACAAAAAGCTTCCTAAAGTCGTCAATAGTAGCGGGTCATAAAAAGCGTGTGTCCATAAAATAAATGAACACACGCTTTTTAGCATTAACGATCTACAGTTTGTCTAATTCTTTTTTCCATTTTTTCAAGCATGCGGAGGTACTCATCCTGTTCTTCAGGAGTTAGAGCAAAAAGCATGTCTTGCCAAAATAAATTTCGCTGCTCAATTACATAGTTCACTAATGTTTCACCAGCTTCTGTTAAGGATATCCATACGATTCGGCGGTCTTTTTGGTCACGTACACGCTGAACGAGTGCATCATCTTCTAATTGATTTAATAAAATGGTAGTAGCCCCGGAGGTTAGCTTTAGATTTGAAGAAATTTCGGCTACCATACGTTTAGAGCTGACTCCGATGAATTTTAAAATTAAAAATTTCGTAATGGTTAAATTATAGGGCTGCTCATTGATTTTATCTTCTAAGAGCGTTCGCTTGAGTTCAAATAATGAGGTTTTAACTTGGTCAAGTTTTTCTAGTTTATCTATTAACTGCTGATCCATCATAATCACCTTTTCTTTATCATTATAGGTGTTAAACAATTGCTGCTAGTTACCTATTGTGGTTTATGTATATAGGGAGTTTGTTCCAAAAAAAGAAGCTGTTTTTGTGTATAACTCTATGCTTATATATCTAACTTTAAAGTAAAGTAAAGTACTTGTAAAGAAACCAAAACTTTTAAGTTGTATTTCAGTTAAAGATGTAGTAAAGTATTCAGTCGGGAAAACTTTATGAAACATAAATGTTTAGTTTTAAAAATAAATTAAAATCAAAGTTATTTACAACTAAATATCTTTGTGATAAAGTTATCTAGCGTAATACTTAACTGAATGAAATATTAAGGAGGTAAAATAAATGTCAAGAGGGCGTTTAATTTTAATGAACTTTATCGGAATTATTGTAGTATTAGCTTTAATTATTGGTGGGGGATACTATTATATTCAAAAATCTAATTATGTATCCACAGACAATGCAAAAGTGTCCGGCGACCTTTATACAGTAGTAGCGCCAGCAGCAGGTAAGGTAGCAAGCTGGAACGTTGAAGAAGGTAAAGATGTTTCAAAAGACGATGAGGTAGCTAAAATCCAATCAGAAGATGGAGAAAAAACAGTTACAGTACCAGAAGACGGTAAAATCATCAAAACACAGGTGAAAGAAAATCAAATGGTTCAAGCTGGTCAACAAATTGCTAGCGAAGTAGATATGAATAACCTATTCATCATTGCAAACATTAAAGAAGACAAATTAAAAGATATTGAAGCTGGCGATGACGTTGATGTAACAGTTGACGGAGATACTAAAACAACAATCGATGGAAAAGTAGAAGAAATCGGTTATGCAACAAACTCAATTTTCTCATTAATGCCAAGTTCTAATTCAGACGGAAACTATACTAAAGTATCACAAACAGTTCCTGTTAAAATCTCTATTTCTAACTACTCTGAAAACGTACTACCAGGTATGAACGCAGAAGTAAAAATCTCTAAAAACTAAGAACGTACATGATTAAGAAGAGAAGAAAGGAGGAAGGAACTGATGTCAGCAAACACGATACAACCAGAGGAACACTCAGTTAAAAAGCATATTCCGCTGCTAGTCGTACTTATGCTTGGATTGTTCTTAGCAATTTTAAACCAAACGCTGCTAAACGTTGCGATCCCGCATTTGATTACAGAATTTGGCGTTACGGCTAATACGGCACAGTGGTTGCTTACAGGGTATATGCTTGTAAATGGTGCACTTATTCCATTATCAGCGTATTTAATTGAACGTTTTGGCGTTCGTCGCTTATTCTTATTTGCGATGGCTTGCTTTACAATAGGGGCACTTGTCTGCGGAATCGCGCCGACTTTCTCAATTATGCTAATTGGACGTCTTGTTCAAGCAGTCGGCGGCGGCGTACTAGCACCTCTAGTTATGACCATTATCGTATTTATTTTCCCTCCTCATATGCGCGGAAAAGGAATGGGTATCTTTGGTTTAGCCATGATGTTCGCTCCTGCAATTGGACCGACGCTTTCAGGATGGGTTATTCAAAACTATGACTGGCATATTTTATTTACGGGAATGGTGCCATTAGGCGCGCTTGTACTTATTATTGCAGCTTTTAAATTAAAAGATATTAAACCGCCTCAAAATGTAAAAGTAGATCTAATTTCTGTGTTTACATCTCTGGCAGGTATGGCATTGCTTTTATACGGCTTCAGTGAAGCTGGAAATGATGGATGGACGGACTCAGTTGTATTATCAACGATGATTGGTGGTATTGTCTTATTAATTATCTTTGTCGTACAGCAGCTTCGACTTAAAAGTCCATTACTTGATGTGAGAGTATTTAAATACAATATTTTCTCATTATCTAATATCATCAGTATTGCCATTACGATCAGCATGTATGCTGGTATGTTCTTATTACCGATTTATTTGCAAAACATCCGTGGCTATTCAGCGTTTGACTCAGGCTTATTAATCTTGCCTGGTGCACTTGTTATGTTAGTCATGTCACCGATTTCTGGTACGCTGTTTGATAAATTAGGACCGCGTCCACTAGGGATTGTCGGGATGTTGATTACGGTTGTAACAACATTTGAATTTACAAAATTAACGTTAGAAACACCGTTTAGTCATATTGTTATTATTTATATGATTCGTGCATTCGGTATGTCATTATTAATGATGCCAATTATGACGGCTGGTTTAAATCAGCTGCCGGCAAAATTAAGCAGCCATGGTACATCTATGTCGAACACGCTTCGTCAGGTGAGTGGTTCAATCGGTATTAGTTTAATGACTACAATCTTTACAAATCGCACAACATATCATGTGAATGAAATGAGCAGTTCAATGACTACATCTGATCCATTCTTTATGAATAACTTCCAGGTATTTGTTCAAAAGATTGCTCAAACGCTTCACCTTTCTCAAACAGAGGCGCAAAAACAAGCTTTAACAACATTAGCTGGAAAAGTTCAAGCTCAAGCAACTGTACAAGGAATTAACGACGCGTTTTACTGGACAGTTATCATTGCCATTATTGGATTGATTTTAAGTTTCTTCCTACGTGATGTTCGTAAAGATCCAGTAGTGGAAGTGGAAGAAATAGAAAAAGAAACAACAGACGATATTCGTATGTTACCGGCACCAAAAGATATGAACTCATAAGCAACGGAGGGATAAAGGATGAAAATTTGTATCGTATATGATAGTGAAGGCGGACATACAGAGGCATTAGCCAAAGCGATTGCTTCTGGCGCTGAGCTGTCTGGAGAAGCAACTGTATATGTAAAGCATGTAGAAGAAGCAGATGTACGTGAACTGCCTGAAATGGATGCTATTATTTGGGGCTGCCCAGGGCATTTTGGAACAATCAGTTCAGGGTTAAAAACGTGGATCGATAAATTAGGTTATTTATGGGCAGAAGGTAAATTAATTGATAAAGTAGGTGCGGTGTTCTGTACAACAGCTACAACGCACGGTGGCTTAGAAGCAACGCTTTTAAATTTAATTACACCGATGCTTCATCAAGGAATGGTTATCGCTGGCTTACCAGGTAACATTCCAGAAAATGCGCTGTACGGTACTTATTACGGTGTGGGAATTACTTGTCCAATCGAAGGTGACGAATTATTAACAGAGAACGACCAAGCGCTAGGTAAAGCGTTAGGAGAACGTGTTGTTCAAGTGACTAAACGAATGACACAAGGACAGTAGGTGACAGTATGTTAGGTATTTTACTGATCGTTGTAGCTGTGATTCTGGTTGTACTAATTATTACAATGAATGCTAAAGCATCATCTTCTAAGCGCCAGCGTACAGTTCCACCTAAAAAAGAAGCGGCTGCTTCAAATGCTCCTAAAGAGCCAAAAGTAGAAGAGAAAAAAGTGGCAGAAAAAAAACCTGCAGCACCAAAAGAAGAACCAAAAGAGCCGCAGGCGAAGACGGAAACGAGAACATCTAGACATAAGAAAGAAAAAGATGTCATGAACGATGATATGTATCGTCAAGTTCTGCAAAAGTTTAGAGAAGGCGAAAAAGACGACACGGTTTTTACAAAAGAAGAACGTGACGTTATGAATGATGACGCTTTTCGTAAGGCTTTAAGATCGTTTAAGAAAAACGATAGTGAATGAGTTTCTTCTATTATAATAGTACGGAATAAAATAGATAGAAAATAGGTTATAAGCATTCCGCGAAACCAGCCGCTCTCCCCAGGTTCGGTTTCGCTTGGAGTGCAGCAGGGGGCTGACATGTTAACATCGACTCCCTGATTATAAGAAAGGGGACGTCAAAACATGGAACAGCTCACATTTATTGAAGAGGTCCAGAGAATTTCGATATCCCTTAACAAAAAGGTAATGACAGAGATAAAAGAAAGGTTACTTTCACAAGGGATTACACCTTTTCAATATCATATCTTATTAATTATCGGTAAGTGCAATCACATTGGAGTAACCAAATTAGCAGAAGAGATGCGCGTAAAGCCTAGTGCAATTACTCCTGTTATTACTCGTTTAATAGACTTAGAGTTAGTTTCACGCTATCACTCTAAAGAGGATCGCCGTAAAGTAAACATTGAGTTAACAGCTAAAGGTGAACAAGTGATTGAAGAAGCAAATGAAATTGTGCAAAAGATGATTGCTCATTTCTTTTCTTGCTATGAACCGAAAGATCAAGAGCAATTTTTGAAATTATTTAAGAAACTAGACGCTAATATCTAATGAAAGAAAAATCACTTCTTAATGGAGTGATTTTTTTTTGATAAAAAGATTGTCATCTTCACTTTTCCATGTTATCATTTGTGTAAACGGTTACATATATAGAAGGAGGGAAATAAAGTGGTAACAATTCGCGATGTAGCAAAAGAAGCAGGCGTGTCCGTTGCGACCGTTTCGCGTGTTTTAAACAGTACAGGATATGTAAAAGAAGACACGCGTGTGCGAGTAATGAATACAATTCAAAAATTAAACTACAGCCCTAACGAAGTAGCCCGTTCTCTTTATACACGTGAATCACGTTTGATTGGTCTCTTGCTTCCAGACATTACAAACCCTTTTTTCCCTCAGCTTGCACGAGGAATAGAAGATGAAGTACATAGCCATGGATTTCGTTTAATCCTTGGCAATAGTGATGAGCAGTTAGAGAAAGAATTAACCTATCTCCAAACGTTTACGCAAAATCATGTAGTAGGAATGATCACGGCAACAACAAGTTTAGCTCAGAAACTATATGAAGGTCTTACATTTCCCGTGGTATTTTTAGATAGAAGTTCTGATCAGTATCCATCCGTTTATGCTGATGGTTTTGAAGGTGGGAAACTTGCTGCAGAAGAAATAATCAAAAGAGGAAGTAAAAGAATTACCCTTATCAAAGGTCCAGTAAATGTCAAGCCTGCACAGGAACGTTTTCAAGGCTCTCTGTCTGTTTTGAGTCAGTCTGATGCAGACTTTTACGTATTAAATACAAATTCTCTAGCGTTTGACGATGCGCAGAAATGGGCAAAGGAGATCTTTCAAAAGTACCCTGAAACAGACGGGATTATTGCAAGTAATGACATTGTAGCCACAGCTGTTTTACATGAGGCGTTTCGATTAGAAAAAAGCGTGCCTGATGATCTTCAAGTGATTGGTTTTGATGATATTCCGCAAAGCCGCTTTTCGTTTCCAGCGCTGTCTACAATTCGTCAGCCTGCTTATGAAATGGGCAAGCAAGCAGCAGGTCTGTTAATGAAATGCATTAAGAAAGAACCTTTAATTCAAAAGCAAGTACAACTACCCGTTACGTTTATTGAACGAAATACGACACGAAAGGTTGAGGAACATGGCTAAAGTAACTGTAATTGGAAGTTCATCAATGGATTTAGTAGTAACATCAAATATTCGTCCTGGAGCTGGAGAAACAGTGTTAGGAGAATCATTTAAAACCGTTCCCGGAGGAAAAGGAGCGAACCAAGCTGTTGCAGCAGCCCGTCTTGGAGCGGATGTGAGTATGATTGGATGTGTGGGCGAAGATCATTACGGAAAAGCAATCCTGGAGAATTTTAAATCAAACGGTGTATCTGTGGAAAATGTGAAACCGGTTACATATACAGACAGCGGAACAGCTCACATTATACTCGCTGAAGGAGATAACAGCATTGTAGTTGTCAAAGGAGCAAACGACCATATTACGCCCGACTACGTAGAAAAAGCAAAAGAAAAAATTAAAGAAGCTGATATCGTACTTATTCAGCAAGAGATTCCAGAAGAAACGGTTGAATATGTTGCTCAGCTTTGTCAGGAACTTAAAGTACCGCTTTTGTTAAATCCAGCACCTGCAAGACCATTAAAAGCAGAAGTGATTGAACAAGTTTCTTACATCACTCCAAATGAACATGAAGCAGAGCTTTTATTTGAAGGAAAAGAAAAAGAAGAAGTATTAAAACAATATCCAAATAAATTGTTTATTACAGAAGGAAAACAAGGTGTACGCTATTTTAACGGCGAGAAAGAAGTATTGGTTCCTTCTTATCAAGTAGAAACGATTGATACAACAGGAGCAGGAGATACATTTAACGCAGCGCTTGCTGTAGCACTTGCCGAAGGAATGGGTTTTGAAAAAGGAATTCAGTTTGCTAATCGCGCAGCTTCGCTATCTGTCACTAAATTTGGTGCGCAAGGCGGTATGCCGACTCGAAAAGAAGTGGAGGAGAGTCTGTAAATGAAACGTCACGGAATGATTAACAGTCATATTACGAAAATACTAACAGATCTAGGTCATACAGATACTATTGTCATTGCAGATGCAGGGTTACCTGTTCCGAGTGACGTGCCTAAAATCGATTTATCTTTAAAGCTAGGGGTGCCTAGCTTTGAAGATGTAGTAGTAGCTGTGTTAGAAGATATGGCTACAGAAAAAATAGTGATTGCTTCTGAAATGAAAGAAAGAAATCAAAAAGCTTATGAGTTAATGGAGAAGCAAAACATCTTAGTAGAAGAAGTATCTCATGAACAATTAAAAATGCTAACAAGCAAAGCAAAAGTTGTGATTCGTACAGGAGAAGCAACTCCTTATGCAAACTGCATTTTACAAGCGGGAGTTATTTTTTAAAAGAGGTGAACAACATGCACATCGCAATGAGAGGGATTCATAAAGCCTTTGGAGCAAACCGTGTACTAAGAGGTGTGGATTTTGAATTACATGAAGGTGAAGTTCACGCACTAATGGGGGAAAATGGAGCGGGGAAATCTACGCTCATGAATATTTTAACCGGACTTCATAAAAAAGATGAAGGGCAGATTCTGATTGATGGCAAGGAGACGTATTTTCAAAATCCAAAAGAAGCAGAACAAAACGGAATCACCTTTATTCATCAAGAGCTGAACGTTTGGCCTGAAATGACGGTGCTTGAGAACTTATTTATCGGCAAAGAATTAAAAACATCTTTAGGTTTTTTAAAAACAAAAGAAATGAAAGCGTTAGCAAAGAAGCAATTTGAAAAATTAGCTGTTACTATTCCTCTTGATCAAGAAGCGGGACTTTGTTCTGTCGGACAGCAGCAAATGATTGAAATAGCCAAAGCGCTGATGACGAATGCAAAGGTCATTATCATGGATGAGCCAACCGCTGCGCTTACTGAAAGAGAAATTCAAAAGTTATTTGACGTAATTAATGCGCTGCGAAAACAAGGTGTATCGATTGTCTATATTTCACATCGTATGGAAGAGATTTTCGCTATTTGTGATTCCATTACGGTCATGCGTGACGGACAGACGGTAGACAAAAAGCCGATTCCAGAAACCAGCTTCGATGATGTTGTTCGCAAAATGGTAGGAAGAGAGCTAACGGATCAATTTCCCGCTAGGACATCTTCTAAAGGAGATATTGTATTTGAAGCAAAAGGCCTGGAGAGAAAAGGTGTATTTCATGACGTTCATTTTTCAGTGCGATCAGGAGAAATTGTTGGTATTGCGGGGTTAATGGGAGCTGGCAGAACCGAAATTATGCGCGCTATCTTCGGACTTGATCCGTTAGAAAAAGGCGAAATTATCTTAAATGGCAAACGGGTGAATATCACAAAGCCCGACCAAGCCATTAAATTAGGTCTCGGGTTCATTACAGAAGATCGTAAAACAGAAGGGCTCGTCCTGGATTTTTCTATTCGAGAAAATATTGCGCTTCCAAGTCTATTCAGCTTTTCGCCAAAAGGCTTTATTGAACAAAAAAGTGAGCAGCAATTTGTAGATTTGCTTATTAAGCGTTTAACGATCAAAACTGAGTCGTCTGAGACGAGTGCGGCTAACTTATCGGGAGGAAATCAGCAAAAAGTAGTTATTGCCAAGTGGATTGGCATTGGACCAAAAGTGCTGATTTTAGATGAACCAACTCGAGGAGTTGACGTTGGGGCAAAGCGTGAAATTTATCAGCTTATGAATGAACTGACAGACAGAGGCGTGGCTATTATCATGGTGTCTTCAGAGCTTCCGGAAGTACTCGGCATGAGCGATCGCATTTTGGTTGTGCATGAAGGAAAAATAACAGGTGAACTGACAAGTGAAGAAGCAACTCAAGAAAAAATTATGACATTTGCAACAGGAGGTCAGTAAAATGAAAGCAAACACAGCGATAAAAGAAAATCGCGTTGATAACGTGATGCAAAAGCTAGGTCCGTTACTAGGTCTATTTATTCTTATTGTCATTGTATCGATTTTAAATCCAAGCTTTTTAGAACCTTTAAATATTTTAAACTTGCTGCGTCAAGTGGCTATTAATGCTTTAATTGCATTCGGTATGACATTTGTTATTTTAACAGGGGGAATTGATTTATCGGTTGGCTCTACACTTGCTCTATCAAGTGCGTTAATGGCAGGTATGATTGTGTCAGGTGTAGATCCTATTTTAGCTATTTTAATAGGATGTGTGTTAGGAGCTGTAATGGGTATGATTAATGGCTTACTTATTACAAAAGGAAAAATGGCGCCGTTTATTGCGACGCTAGCGACGATGACAATTTTTAGAGGATTAACGCTTGTTTATACAGATGGAAATCCGATTACGGGCTTAGGTGAAAACTATTACTTCCAGTTATTTGGCCGCGGCTATTTTCTAGGTATTCCTGTTCCAGCAATTACGATGGTACTAGCGTTTGCTGTCCTATGGGTGATTTTGCATAAAACACCGTTTGGCCGTAGAACATATGCAATCGGTGGAAATGAAAAAGCAGCATTTATTTCAGGAATCAAAGTTCCGAAAGTTAAGGTTATGATTTACTCACTAGCAGGATTATTGGCAGCGCTATCAGGAGCGATTTTGACTTCTCGCTTGAACTCTGCTCAGCCAACGGCAGGTACGTCTTACGAGTTAGATGCTATCGCTGCAGTAGTACTGGGTGGAACAAGCCTTTCTGGAGGACGTGGACGCATTGTTGGAACGTTAATTGGTGCGCTGATTATCGGAACGTTAAACAACGGTTTGAACTTACTCGGCGTTTCGTCATTTTACCAAATGGTCGTAAAAGGAATTGTTATTTTAATCGCGGTATTAATTGATCGCAAAAAGTCAGCTTAGGAGGGAAAAACATGAAGAAAATTTGGCTCGTGCTATTATCATTTTCATTATTACTGTTAGGGGCTTGTTCACTTCAGCCTCCTGAGTGGGCGAAACCATCTGAAAGTAAAAATTTAAAAGATATTAAAATTGGTTTATCCGTGTCTACATTAAACAATCCGTTCTTTGTTTCGCTAAAAGAAGGGGTACAAAAAGAAGCAAAAAAACTGGGCATGGAAGTAGTTGTGGTAGATGCTCAAAATGATTCAGCCAAACAAATTAACGATGTAGAAGATTTAATGCAGCAAGGTGTTAACATTCTGCTTATTAACCCAACGGATTCAGCTGCTATTTCAACAGCTGTACAATCGGCTAACAATGTAGGGATTCCAGTTATTACGCTAGATCGTTCAGCAGAAAAAGGAAAAGTAGAAACACTGGTAGCTTCAGATAATGTAAAAGGTGGTCAAATGGCTGCTGATTACATTGTGAAAAAAGTAGGTGAAAAAGCTCAAGTAGCAGAACTTGAAGGCGTGCCCGGAGCTTCAGCAACTCGTGAACGAGGAAAAGGGTTCCACAACGTTGCAGATCAAAAGCTAGATATTACGGCTAAACAGTCAGCTGATTTTGACCGTACAAAAGGCTTAAACGTTATGGAGAATGTTCTTCAAGGAAACCCTGGTATCAAAGCCGTATTTGCTCACAATGATGAAATGGCATTAGGAGCTATTCAAGCGATTAACAGCTCAGGAAAAGATGTATTAGTAGTAGGGTTTGATGGAAACGACGATGCAATTAAAGCAGTAAAAGAAGGGAAACTAGGAGCAACTGTAGCCCAGCAGCCTGTTTTAATTGGTAAACTTGCTGTAAAGTCTGCTAAAAATGTTCTTCAAGGCAAAAAAGTAGATAAGCAGATTCCCGTGCCTTTAAAACTAGTAACCTCTGAAAAATAATGGTTTTATACGTGTGGAGAAAAAAGACGCTCATTTGATTTATGGGCGTCTTTTTATGTATATAAAGTGTAAAAAAGAAGTGAAAAAGTCACAACTTTATAAATAGTGTAGGAATTATGTAGGTGGAATTTATGTAATAAAAAGTAAAAAACACCGAAAAAAGACGGTAAAACACATAATTTTCTGTGAAAAATTTGTAATATACCTGTAATAATAAGCGTTTATTTCGATTTTTAAAGAGTGATTTTGCTCTCTTTATGACAAAAATATATCTTTTTTAATAAACAGTAAACCTCTCTATCAAGGGATTTTGGTGATGAATTCCCAGAAAGAGATTCTTGGTTATACAGATTATGGGAAACTTTTAACTGTATTGTAACATAAACAGCTAGTTTTTTATGGTATAACTATGTCTATGAGGAAAGGGGACTATTACTTTATGAAAATTTTTAAGCGTATGACTCTTGCAGCAGTCACAGGAATTTTCTTCATGACCGGCATTACAGAGACTCACGCCCAATCGAATGAAGAAGCGCTCCAGACTACTGAAAATAAAATTAAAGAAACAGAAAAGGCTGTTCAACAAAAAGAGAAAGAGAAACAGTCTATCAATTCAGATGTTCAAAACATTCAATCACAATTAAATTCATTACATACAGTAATCTCTAGCAATAAAAAAGAATTAGCATCGACTGAAAAGCAGATTTCAGAAGCGAACAAAATGATTGAGAAAAAGAAAAAAGAGATCGTTTTGCTTCAGGAAAAAGTGTTAAGTCGTAAAGATATTATTGAAAATCAATTAGTTGCTTTACAGCAAGACGATAAAACAAGCGTTGTTATTGATACATTAATGAATGCTGATAACTTTGGGGACTTTGTTGCACGTATGGGTGCTGTCACTACTTTATTGTCAGCAGATAATGATATTTTAAAGCAGCATCAAAACGATTTAGATCAAATTGAAAAAGATAAAAAAGAAATCGATAAGCAAGAAAAAGTATTAGAAGCAGCAAAAGGTAGCCTAGCGGCTAAACAAGCTGAATTAGATAAAAACGTTGCGAAACAAACAGCAACGTTAACAACTATGCAAGAAAAATACAGCACGGTCGTAAATGAAATTGATGCAGCTTCTTCAGAAAAAGCGAATCTTCAGTCTGAACTAACAGGCATTCAAGATAAGATTGCAAAAGAAAAAGAAGCAGCTCAAAAGCAAGCTGAGCAAGTGGCAAAACAGCAGGCGGCTGAAAAGGCTGAGGCTGATGCAGAAGCAAAGCGTCAAGCTGAATTAGCAACAGCTAAAAAAGAAGTAAAAACAGAGCCAAAACAAGAAGTAAAAACAGCTGCGGCTACAGAGAAGAAAGCAGCCGTTTCTTCAGAAGCAAAAGAAACGAAAAAAGAAGAAAGCACACAAAAGCATTCTGGAAAAGAAATGTATGTAGAAGCAACAGCTTATACAGCTAATTGTGCAGGATGTAGCGGCGTAACAGCCACTGGACAAAATGTAAGTTCAGGCACTCATAAAATTATTGCGGTAGATCCATCCGTTATTCCATTAGGTTCAAAAGTATATGTAGAAGGATACGGAGTGGCAACAGCAGGTGATACGGGCGGTGCGATTAAAGGATATCGAATTGACGTATTAGTACCTTCTGAGTCAGCTGCAAAAGCATTCGGACGTCGTACAGTAAAAATTACGGTGTTAAATTAAAGAAATAGGCTGAAAATATTTTAGTTGCAGGAAAATCCGAACGATGAATCGTTCGGATTTTTTCATTGTTGTAGTGAACGTAGGTTTCATCTAGTTAGTTGCTTCTAGCTGTTGATTGAAGGGCAAGGCGAAGACTCCTGCGGGAAAAGCAGAAGTGATGAGACCCCGCAGGCGCGTAAGCGACGAGGAGGCTCAGCGGCCGCCCGCGGAAAGCGAAGCCTTGCAGGGAAATCAACAGTGGTGTCACAAGTGATCTATACCAGCTCATTACTCCTAGTTGTTCGTCTTCGGATTAGGTGGATGGAGGTATGTCTCAATCTCTTTTTTGCATGTTTGGTGAGCAAGTTGCTAGCTAATCTATGCTCTTTTCGTTACCATACAATAAAGTAAATGGAAGAAAAGGAGTGGGTAAAATGAAGATCGTGGATCCAGCGGTACAAAGTGCAAAAGACAATTATCATTTGCTAACAGGTGTCGTCATTCCCCGGCCGATTGCGTTTATTACAAGTCAAAATGATGACGGTGTAGTGAATGCCGCGCCGTTTAGTTTCTTTAATGTAGTTGCGGCAGAGCCTCCGCTGATTGCTGTTTCGGTTTCGAGAAGTGAAGGTCAAATGACGAAAGATACGGCCAAAAATATTAGTGCATCTAAAGAATTTGTAGTTCATCTTGTAGACGAAAACTTAGTGGAACAGGTGAATCAAGCGGCATCTTCTTATCCTTCTTCCGTGAGTGAAGTCGAAGAAACAGGGTTAACACTAGCACCGAGCAAAAAAGTGCAAGTTCCCGGAATTCAAGAAGCCAGCATTCGGATGGAATGTAAGCTTCACCAAATTGTTCCATTAGGAACGGATGAGGCATACAGCTCAGATTTGTTTATCGGTGAAGTTGTGATGTTTCATATTAGTGAAAAAGTGATAGAAAACGATCGCGTTTCTGCAGAACGTGTGAAGCCGGTCAGTCGACTTGCGGGTTCTAACTATAGTAAATTAGGGCAATTATTTTCCTTAGAACGTCCCAAATAAGCAAGAAAGTGTTACTTATGTAGCAAAAAAATAGTATACATTGGATTTTTTTAAATAAGCGATTGTGTTCTGTTTCAACAACAACAGTACATTCGCTTTTTTTTATGAACGAAAAAGTTAATAGAAACCATAATAACAAAATCAATTTAGAAAAAGGCAAAAATGTAAGGTTTTTGCCTTTTATATTTACCATTGAGGAAAAGGGTATTCATTCATATAATTTAGATTAAGTAAATTGTATACGCTTTCAATATACAGAATTATTTTTCAATAATTCTCTGGAGAAAGAGTCATGAGCGTTTACAAAAAAACTTGCCACACTAGGAGACGAGATTATAGGAGGGGTATTCATTGAAACGTTGGTTTAGTTTAATCAGTTTTGCACTCATTTTAACCCTAGTACTTGCAGGATGCGGAGGAAAGTCCGCTAATGAAACAAGTGGTAGCGGTGGAAAAGAAGTTGTTGCATGGGCTTGGAATATTAACGTACCGGTATTAAAGAAAGCAGCAGCAGAATACCAAAAAGAGAACCCAGGATTTAAATTAAAAGTAGTGGATATGGGACGTGAAGATGTTTATTCAAAATTAACAACAGGATTGCAAGCTGGCGGAAAAGGCCTTCCTGATATTGTATTAGTAGAAGACGATCGTTTCCAAGGATACTTGGATGCATTTCCAAAAGCATTTTTAAACCTATCTAAAAAAGGGTTCGATAAACAAGAAGATAAGTTTCCAGAGTTTAAGAGAGCTCTTTTATCAAAGGATGGAGACATGTACGGCTTCCCGTTTGATGCAGGTCCAACAGGGGTTTTCTATCGCACAGATTACTTTGAAAAAGCAGGTGTAGATCCAAACAGCATCAAAACATGGGATGATTACATTGCGGCTGGTAAAAAAATTAAAGAAAAAGTTGGCGTTGATTTATTAGGATTAGATTTTAATAATGACGATGGCTTATTCCGAATGACGCTGACACAGCAAGGTACGTTCTATTTTAATGACAAAGGAAAATTAAATTTAACTTCTAAAGAAGCGAAAAAAGCAATGGAATTAAATAAGAAGTTAAAAGAAGCAGGCATTGTTAAAAATACAGTGGGATGGGATGCTTCAATCAGTGCTTTAGCAGAAGGTAAAGTAGCAAGTTCACCATCGGGTGCTTGGCTATCCGGTTCTATTACGCAACAGGCTCCAGATTTAAAAGGAAAATGGGGAGTGTTTTTATTACCTTCGTTTGAAGAAGGAGGCAACCGTGCTTCTAACTTAGGCGGAAGCAACTATGTGATTTCAGCAACTAGTCAAAAAGCAGATCAAGCGTACAAATTTATGGAGTATTTCTCAACAACGGATAAAGTTCAAGAAGAAGCGATGAAGGGTGGATTATTCCCATCATTAAATACCGTATATTCTTCAAAATTATTCACTGCACAAGATGAGTACTTTAACAATCAAACGATTTGGAAAACATTCGCAGATGAAATGAAAGATATTAAACCGGTTAATTTTACAGGCAATTACTCAGTTGCAAACAGTGAAGCAGTCAAAGCTGTGTCAGAAGTAACAAATGGTAAGGGCGTTAAAGACTCGCTTGAAGCAGCTCAAAAACGCTTAGAAAACCGAATTCAAAAATAATCAAGAAGCATAGAAGGTGATTTTTAGAAAATTGCCTTCTATCTCTTCTTCTTGCGGTACTAGGAGGTCATCATGAACACAAATAAATCATTGCCTTACTTATTTATTGCTCCAGCACTTTTGCTGTTTGCGCTGTTTACCATCTACCCTATTTTTTCTTCTTTTATTCTAAGCTTTCAGAGCATGGAAGGCGGAAAGTATGTATTTACCGGGTTATCAAACTATACACGATTGCTTGGAGATGATATTTTCTGGAAAGCGCTTGGAAATACCGGCATTATTTTAATCGTTCAAGTGCCCGTAATGATTTTATTAGCACTTGTACTAGCTAACGCGTTAAACAGTCAGCTTTTAAGGCTAAAAGGTTTTTTCCGAGTTTCATTTTTCTTGCCGGCAGTAACGTCACTAGTTGCCTACTCTATTTTGTTTTCAATCATTCTTCAAGATGAAGGAATTATGAATACTATTTTAGGATTTTTCGGTATCGATGCCATTCAGTGGCTGGGAGATCCTTTCTGGGCTAAAGTCTCAATCATCGTTGCGATGACTTGGAGATGGACAGGTTATAACATGGTTATTTTTCTAGCAGCTCTTCAAAGTTTATCTCATGAAGTTTACGAAGCAGCTGATTTAGACGGGGCAAATCGTATTCAAAAGTTTTTCCACGTAACGGTTCCACAATTAAAACCCGTTATCTTGTTTGCTACTATTTTATCAACAATTGGCACGCTTCAATTGTTTGACGAACCTTTTAACTTAACAAAAGGCGGCCCTGCTGATTCCACGATGACGCTAGGCTTATATATTTATCAAAATGGCTTTAAATATTTTGATTTTGGATATGCTTCAGCCATTGCGTACGTTGTTGTATTATTAGTCGGTATTTTAACGTTCTTCCAATTTAAATTTACGGGTGATAAATCATGAGTGTATTAGAGAGAGTAGAAGCAACTGCAGTAGCTACCGCGCCTAAGGTTAAAAAGAAAAGTAACATCATGCGCAAAATAGGATTATACAGCATGCTTGGGCTGTTCACGATTATCTCTATTTTTCCTTTTTACTGGATGATTATCGGCGCTACGAATGAATCAGGAAAAATGTTTACAAACCCTCCAACGCTGAAGCCTGGCGATCAATTTATGACAAATCTACAAAATTTAAATGCTTCAATTGATTTAGGGCGGGTCTTTTTTAACTCAGTATTTGTTTCAGTCGTGTATGTGATTGTAGCTTTAATGGTCTGTTCTACAGCTGCATATGCGCTATCTAAATTTGAATTCAAAGGCCGAAACGCAATTTTCACTACGCTTTTATTGTCCATGATGATTCCATATCAAGCAACGCTCATTCCGCTTTTTCAGCTGATGTCGAATTTTAATTTGCTTGATACGTATTTTGCTCTTATTGTTCCGCAGCTGTGCTTTCCGTTCGCCATCTTTTTATTACGTCAGAACTTTTTAGCTTTTCCAACGGAACTGATCGAAGCGGCGCGTTTGGACGGTGCTGGAGAGATGAGAATCTTTTTAACCATTGTGCTTCCTTCTATGAAGCCTGCGATGGCTGCAGCAGCTATTTTCTTATTTATGACACAGTGGAATAACTTTATGTGGCCTTTAGTTGCGACTACATCTAACGAAATGGCTACATTGCCAGTTGCTCTTTCAAGCTTAATTGGCTTATCGATTATTGATTACGGTCAAGTAATGATGGGGGTAACGATTGCAACCATTCCAATCATTGTCTTCTTCCTGGCACTTCAGCGTCATTTTATTTCAGGAATGCTTGGAAGTGCAGTAAAATAAAAAGCAGCAGATGTTGAGAAAAAAGTATGTTAGTTAAAGGAGGATCCGAAAGAATCTGATTGTTGATCGAGAATCAAATTCGTTCGGATTTTTTCCTTTCTAGGATGAACGTAGATTTAATTGTAGTTAATTGCTTCTAGGTGTTGATTGGAGGGCAAGACGAAGACTCCTGCGGGAAAAGCGGAACAGGTGAGACCCCGCAGGAGCGTAAGCGACGAGGAGGCTCATCGGCCGCCCGCGGAAAGCGAAGTCTTGCACGGAAATCAACAGCTGTGTAACAAGTAATTCATACTAGTTCAATTTGTTCGTCTTTAGATTGGGTTGATTTAGCCATAGTTCAATCACTTTCTTAATGAACAGGAGGAGAGAAGATGGGAGAAATACCTGTAGGAGTTCAGCTTTATACGCTGCGTGAAGAAACGAAAAAAGACTTTAAAGGGACGCTTCAAAAAGTAGCTGCTTTAGGATACCAAGGGGTAGAATTTGCAGGGTACGAAGGATATACAGCGCAAGAAGTAAAAGCATGGTTAACGGATTTGCAGCTGAAGCCAGCTTCTAGTCATGTGCCGCTTGAACAATTAGAATCAAATTTAGAGCAAGTGATTCACTTTGAACAGCAAGTCGGAAATTCACATATTGTTTGTCCTTATTTAGTGCCTGAACGTCAAACGGAAAAAGGGTATTACGAACTTATTGATTCTTTAAATGATATTGATACGTATTGTAAAAAAGAAGGCATGTCGTTTAGCTATCATCATCATGATTTTGAGCTGAAGAAATTGTCAACTGGAAAGTCAGCTCTCCACACGATCTTAGAAGAAACTGAGGTAAACGTAGAGCTGGACATTTATTGGCTGACTAAAGCAGGCGAAGATCCAGTGGAGTGGATGAAGCATTATCAAAATCGGACGCCTTTTATCCATTTAAAAGATATGACAACAGACAGCGAGCAATTTTTTGCTCCTCTTGGTACCGGAGGAGTAGATGTAAAGGCTGTAATGCACGAAGGACATAGAGCAGGCGTAAAATGGTGGATCGTTGAACAAGATCAGTGCATAGAAAGTCCTCTTAGCAGTATTAAAAAAAGCTTAGCATATATCAAATAAAAAACGAACAGACAGCGTCTGTTCGTTTTTTATTGATAAGCTGGAGTCCATTCAATCTCTCCGCACTTATTCGTATAATCAATATTTACTTCAAAGTTATGTTTTTCATAAAAATGAATTAATCTTTCGAGATGATCCCAGTCACGCTCAGCGATATCGCCTTTAATGACATGAACATTTTGATCAACCGCTACTTCTTTTAAATAATTCATACATACAGAGCCATATCCTTTATTAGCAGGCCCTTTAATGTCACCGATAAAAATCGTGTGATTATCTTCATATACGCCGTCGATAGCAAAATCCCAAGATCCTCTATAAGCTTTTGTGCATTCGTTTAGCATAATTTTACATGCACTTCCATCATTTTGTGCCGATACAATAACTAACTGATTATCTTCAGGCTGATCAACACCAATAACTTCATACTTTTTGGCTATTTCTTTTAAATTATCCTGCATGCGAAACAGCTGAAACTCTAAATCATCAAGTGTTTCTTTTAGTTCGTCTGCATTTTGGTTTTTTTCTGTAAGCTGAGTAAACATTTTATACTCCTTTCCGTCTGTTTTCGGTCTAAACGCGCCTATGACAAAGAGAACACGGTGTATAAAGCGAAACTTTATAAAGTATCTACCTTAGTAAAAATATAAAAAGGAAAGAACCTGATTTGATTGATCGTTCATCAAAACGGCTGCTTTCCTTAACATTCACTTTTAAATTTTTCACAACGTGTATAAGGTTAACAAAGACTCATTAATTTTGTCAATAAGTTTGAAGGTCTATTTATAAAGGAGGTAACAGGTCATTTTACTTATTGATAAGGAAAAATAATAGGTGAAAAAAGAATCACTTTAAAGTAAAATCATTGGAGGAAAAGTATGGTTAAAGAGTAATTACTTTTCAATTGGAAAAAACATACTTAAAATAAAAGTAAGAAAATATTTCATTTACTTACAAAATATTATAGAAAAATGGATGGAGTAATATGGGGTAAGTGTTAACTATATCGAACAAAGGGTGTATAAGATGGATAAATATCAAATTGCATTATTAGCTAATGTGCGTAAGCAGCTGCAAGAGTGGACTGATCAAAATGAAGAAATACTTCATGAAGAGGTGTACCGCTTTTTGCATTCAATTTCTGGAACGTCTGCAACTATTGGACTGCATTATTTAGGAGATCGCTCCCGTGAGTTAATGGAAGCTGTTGAAAAAAAACAGAAAAAAACCTGGAATTACGCCGAATTGAATACTTTTTTATTAGATATTATTAAAATTTGTTATCAAGATGAAATTCAATCCGTAGAAGATATAAATAAACCGCTAGAAATCAGTGAACAAACAGCTAATATTTTACTTGTGGACGATGATCTTTCAATGCTGATGTATTTAAAAGAACAGTTTGAAAAACAAGGCTGGTACGTATTAGCAACTGCATCTAAAGAAAAAGCCATTACGGCTTTTTACGAATTAAAGCCGGATTGTTTTGTTGTAGATGTACATATGAAAGACGGTAGCGGATTTGACATTCTTTCATTTTTACGTGATAAAACAAAGCAACTGTTCGTTCCGATTGTCATGATGAGCGTTGATAATCAAAGAGAGGCGCGTTTGAAGGCTTTTAAATTAGGGGCCGATGACTTCCTTGTTAAACCTCTTGATATGGAAGAAAGTCTACTTCGAATTGGTCACCATATTGAACGAAAGCAGATGTTTAACTCCTATTTAATGTTTGATGAATTAACAGGAGCTTATAACCGAACGTATTTAAAAGAAATCTACAGTCAGCAGCTGTCGAGCTTCGACCGCTTAAAAGATCCTTTTTGTTTAGCGATTTTAGATTTAGATTTCTTTAAGAAAATAAATGATCAATATGGACATCTTATGGGAGACCGCGTGCTGCAAGAATTTGTAGAGTATATGAAGCATGAAATTCGTCCAACAGATCACATTTTTAGATATGGAGGCGAAGAATTTATTCTTTTACTGCCAAAAACCAATATAAAAGAGGCAGAAACAGTATTAAATAGGCTATTGGATTTCTTTGTGAAAAAAGTTTTCACACATCAAAGCGATTCGTTTTATTGCAGCTTTTCCGGCGGAGTTGTAGAAGTTCATAACAATGAATGGCCGTTAGAAAAAGCTCTTCATCAAGCTGATGAAGCATTATATATAGCGAAGGAATCAGGACGTCAAAAAATTGTAGCTTCTTCTCAAAGCAAGCTGGTTAAAAAGCGAACGCTTCGTATGGCTATTATCGATGATGATTCTATCATTCGAACGATGCTGAAAGAGCTTTTAAGTAAGATTGATGTAGGAGATCGCTATGAAGTGAAAATAGAAGTGTTTAAAGACGGCATCGAATTTTTTGAGTCCCAATGGATTCACTCTAGCGATCAGTACTTTATTATTTTAGATGGAATGATGCCTAAGATGGATGGCTTGGAAGTTCTGCAAAAATTAAGACAGCAGAAACGTCACGATCAGTACACGGTTATTATGCTTACATCACGAAACAGTGAACAAGATATTCAAAGAGCATTAGAACTTGGGGCAGACGATTACATGACAAAGCCATTTAAGTTAATGGAGCTTGAAGCGCGCGTACGTCATTTAATGAAGAAGGTGAAATAAATGGCGATGTCAATTCAAGTGGTATATATCTTATTTAGCGGATTGCTATTGCTGTTGGTTTGTTTTTTAAGTTATTTACTTATTCAAAAAGCGCGTTTAAACGCTTTTCGAGCAAAAGTAGAATCCTATAAAGAGAGTGTTAAAGAATCTCTTTTCATTTACTTATATAGAAAAGATGAAGAGCATCGGGTGGAGCCTAAAAATAAAATAGAGCTGACAGGTGTAGAAGAACTATTGAGCGGCTTTTCTGCAGCCGTGCAAGGCGATGACATTCTAAATAACATCACGCTCTATGCGGAGAAGGTTTTTACACCTAAATATAAAAAAGAGCTGCATCATTCTAGGTGGAGTGTCAGAATGAATGCCCTTTATGCTATTGAAGACTTTGGTCTTACTACGCTAACAGACCAATTACTAGAAATGTATGAGAAAAAAAATAGTACAGCGGCTGAAAAAAATCAAATTTTAAAGATTTTAGTTAAGCTGAACCGCCCTGAGTTTGTTATATACATGACGAATGCCTGTAAACCGCTGTCTGAATTTATGTACCGCTCTTTGTTTGGAACTATGAACAGTGAGCAGTTTCAGCAATTTATTAATAAATTTGAAGACCTGCAAGAAGAAATTCAGCTGCCACTCATTGATATGATCGGTATCAATCGTAAATTAGAGTATATAGATTTCTTAAAAGTGTACATGAAAAGTTCATCAGAAGAACTGCGAATTCGTTCGTTGAAATCACTTAACGCTTTATCTTTTCCATTAAAAATAGAGGAGCTCACGAAACATCTTCAATCAGATATGTGGCAAGAAAGAATGATGGCTACAAAACTAGTAGGCAAAACGAGAGATGAGAAGGGATTGTCATTTCTCGAGCAGTCGCTAAAAGATTCTCATTTTCTTGTGCGTTCGAATGCTGCTCAGTCAATGATGAAAATCCCAACAGGTACAGAATACTTAGTTCATGTATATAAAACGACTGATGACAAGTTTTCGAAAGATATGGCAGCAGAATGGCTTGAAAAAGGAGGAATTACGGTTGTGGAATAGTGTTTGGCATCTTTTATTGTCCATTTGCGGATGGGCTGTATTTGCATATATGATTTTTGTGCTTTGTTTTTATTTTATGATGTTTATCATCTCTGCTTTTCAACTGCGAAAGCAATATCAATTAAATGATGAAGAACCTTATGAAGATTTGCTTGCGGTCAGCTATACAACGCCGTTATCTATATTAGTTCCCGCTTATAACGAATCTGTCGGGATTATTGGAAGCGTGCGTTCGCTGCTTGGAATTGAATATCCGGAATATGAAGTAATTGTAGTAAATGACGGATCTTCAGATGATACGCTAGAAAAGCTCATCGAAGAGTTTTCTCTTGTGAAAATGAATCGAGTTGTGAGAAAGCAAGTGGAGACGAAAGAAGTAAAAGCTGTATATTGTTCTAAATTATACGATTATTTATATGTAGTCGATAAACAAAATGGGGGAAAGTCAGATGCATTAAATGCAGGAATTAATTTATCCAACTATCCTTATTTTTGTTCGATCGATGGCGATTCAGTGTTAGAAAGAGACGCTTTTTTAAAAGTTATGAAGCCAATTATTGATTCAAACGGAGAAGTAATTGCTTCAGGGGGAAGTATTCGAATTGCTAACGGATGTAAAATCGAAAACGGTGCGGTCGTATCGATTGGACTTGATACGCAGCCGCTTGTTGTGATGCAGATTATTGAATATTTACGTGCCTTTCTTATGGGGCGCATTGGTCTCAGTCGCCATAATTTATTACTTATTGTGTCAGGGGCATTTGGCGTATTTTCTAAGCGCTGGGTAATTGAAGCTGGGGGTTATTCTCATACAGTCGGCGAAGACATGGAGCTTGTTGTTCGCCTGCACCGACTAATTAAACAGAAAAAAGCCAACAATCAAATTGTTTATATTCCAGATCCCGTATGCTGGACAGAGGCACCCGATGAAATCAAATATTTGCGAAGACAGCGAAACCGCTGGCACCGCGGTTTATTTGATAGTCTTTGGAAGCATAAAGAGATGCTGTTTAATCCGAAATACGGAAGTATCGGAATGATTTCTATGCCTTATTTTGTGTTTATTGAACTAATCGGGCCGGTCATGGAAATGTTAGGCTATTTGTTTATTGTTATTTCTCTAGTTGTAGGCGGGATTTATGTAGAATTTGCTTATTTGCTTTTTCTCTTAATGGTTGTATATGGTTCTCTTTATTCGATGGCGGCCGTTTTGCTAGAAGAGTGGAGTCTTCGCAAATATCCAAAAGTATCTGATATCGCTAAGCTGTTTGTCTTTTCCCTGACTGAATCCTTTTGGTATCGCCCTCTAACTGTTATATGGCGCTGTCATGGATTGTTGGATGTTATTCGCAATAAAAAAGGCTGGGGAGACATGCAGCGAAAAGGAGTTTCACAATGAAAAAATGGTTATTAATCGGCAGCATTATTTTGGTTATGGCAGTAACAGCTTCCCCATTTCTTATTTGGCAGCTAAAGAAACCGACTGATTTGAATATGCTTGTCATTGATAAAACAGTGCCGGATCAAACGTTTCGAGAACATCAGGGCTTAATGTGGATGCTGAATCAAGCGAAAGTACGGAAAGAGGGGAAGCCTTATGAAATCTCAAAAGATTATGCAGGGTTTTATCCGAATGGAGATAAAACATACAGCATTAAATCTCTGCCAAAGACAAACTCTGCAGATATGATTTATATCACGGACACGTACGGCGTATACAAAGAAGATTTAGGCGTAAAAGCTAAAGAAGGAGATCGCTCTCAGCTGGTGTATGGCGGCATGACTTCTGAAGACGTGAGCTACGTTAAGAAAGCGATGAATGGACGTACAAAAACGCTGATTGGAGAGTTTAATACATTTGGAAGCCCTACTTCTTTAGACGTTCGTAAAGAACTGTATGAATTGTACAATGTTACGTGGTCCGGCTGGATTGGCCGCTATTTTGAGGAATTCGGCAGTGAAGAAGTTCCTGCTTGGGTGAAAAGTGCTTACAAAAAGCAGTACAACAAAGAGTGGAACCTTACAGGCAAAGGCTTACTGTTTGTTAATGAATCTAATAAGCTCGTTATTATAACGGAAAAAGAATTAAAAGAAAATCCAGTATGGTTTCAATATACAAAACAAGGAAAGAAAACATTGAATTTACAGGATGAATCTGCTTATCAATATTGGTTTGACGTAATTACACCGCATCAAAAAAGTGATGTGCAGGCTCAGTTTGTCTTTCACTTGGATTCTGAAGGAAAAAACAAGCTAAAGGAAAATGGTATTCCTTTGTCCATACCAGCAGTCGTTCATCATAATAGAGAGCGATATGATACCTATTACTTTGCAGGAGATTTTGCAGATCAAGGAGAAGTACCTTCCATTTATCAAACCTCTTTTTACCCGGTTTGGAAGAAGTGGACAGAGAAAATTGGAAAAGAAGATGAGTCTTCATTTTACTGGACTGTTTACCTGCCGCTAATGAACAAGATTGTGGAGCAACGGAAAAACGAATCGCAGCCAGCCGCTGCTACTTTTAATGAAAATATGGAAATTTATGAAGATGCTGACCATAAAGTAGCAGGGAAAGTAGGAAAAGATTATTTACAAGTTTATCAAAATGGCAAGTGGAAGAATTTGTTGATTAAAGGAGTGAATATGGGCATTAGTAAGCCAGGACATTTCCCCGGTGAGACTGCTATTTCGAAAGAAGAATATTTGCGTTGGTTTAAAGAAATTGGAAAGATGAATGCAAACTCAATCCGCGTATACACCATTCATCCTCCCGCCTTTTATGAAGCACTTGCTGAGTATAATCAAAAAGCCAAGAAACCCATTTATCTTTTTCATGGGGTATGGGTGAATGAAGAAGTTTTCTATGATTCACAAGATGCTTTTGCAAAGGAAAATACAAAAGAATTTGAAGCTGAAATGAAAAGGATTGTAAACGTTATTCATGGAAATGCAACACTGCCAAAACGAACGGGACATGCTAGCGGAACGTATACAGCAGACGTTTCTCCTTATGTGTTGGGGTGGATTATAGGAGTTGAATGGGATCCCACGGTAGCTCTTTCAACAAATGAAAAACATAAAGGAATAAAAGATTTTAAGGGGCAGTATATCTATACCGAAACAGGCAACCCCTTTGAAATTTGGCTTGCTCAGCTTATGGAAAAAACAATTTCCTATGAGCAGGATAAATATGATTGGCAGCGGCCTATGAGCTTTACAAACTGGGTGACGACGGATTTGCTTACTCATCCATATGAGCCTTCTGAAGACGAAGATAAAGTGTCTGTTAATCCTAATTTAATTCACACAACTAAAAAATTTGAGCCGGGCTTATTTGCTTCTTATCATATTTATCCGTACTATCCTGATTTCTTAAACTATGAACCTCGTTATCTCGCTTATAAAGATCATCGAGGAGAGAAAAATAACTATGCAGGCTATTTGCAAAATATGAAAGAAGTTCATCATATGCCCGTTCTTGTTGCTGAATTTGGCATTCCGGCTTCGCGAGGACTCACTCATAGAAACGTATACGGATGGGATCAAGGCTTTCACACGGAACAAGAACAAGGAAAGATTCTGTCACGCTTATATGAAGACATTGTCGAAGAAAAAATGGCTGGCGGTATGGTCTTTACATGGCAAGATGAATGGTTTAAGCGAACGTGGAATACGATGGAGTACGACAATCCGAATCGAAGGCCATTTTGGACGAATTTGCAAACGGGAGAGCAGCATTTTGGACTGCTGAGTTTTGATCCAGGAACGAAGCTAAAAGTTAAAGTAGACGGTAAATCAGATGATTGGAAAAAGCTGAACAGTAAGTCGGCATATAAGCCGTCTAAGAAGTTAAAAGCATTGAACATTACAAGTGATGAAGGTTATTTATATCTACACGTGAGTACAAAAGAACTGGAAAATCAAAAGCTTTATTTCTTGTTTAACACGATTAATAATCAGGGACAGTCAAAGATACCTCAAATCCCTTCCTTAAAAACAAAAGGAATTGATTTTGTAGCAGAATTAAACGGGAAAGAAGACAGTCATTTATGGATAGACAGCTATTACGATACGTATTATTTTTCATATGCTCATCAGCTTCAAATGATTCCGGCGGTAAAAGGAACCAATACAAAAGACAACGGCATGTTTAATCCAATCAGGCTCGCCCTTAACAAAGAGTTAGCGATTGGAGAGGGGGAAAATAAGAGAACCATTCCTTTTGACGCCTATGAAACAGGGAAGCTCCAAGAAGGAAATAGCGACCCTAACTCTTCTTCATTTGATTCGCTTGCGGATTTTAAAGTAAACGAATCAAATGGAAGTGCTGAACTTCGCATTCCTTGGGCGCTTTTAAATGTAAAAGACCCGAGTCAAAAAGAAATAATGGGAGATATTTGGTCCAAAAAAGGATTGGAATCCAGCGAGAAAATAAAAGGAATTCAAGTGGGAGTCGTAGCTGTTAATAAGAAGAGCAATGACGTTGAAGATACGTTTCCGACTCAGAAAAAAGGAGAACTTTTATTAAAAGATTTTTACTTATACAAGTGGAAAAATTGGGAGTATCCAACTTTTCACGAACGACTAAAGCCGTCCTACTTCATATTGCAAAAAACGTATGGACGACTACAAGCGGAGGAATAACAATGGCCAAAATTTTATTAGCGGAAGATGAAGAAGTGCTTCGTATGTTGGTGGTGGATACGCTTGAAGATGAAGGACATGATGTGACGGAAGCAGAAAATGGCGAAGAAGCTTTGGAGTTTATTAAAGAACGTGATTTTGACTTAATTATTTTGGATTATATGATGCCCGTATTCACCGGGCTTGAAGTCATTCAGCAGCTGAAAGAAATGAAAGATAAGTGCCATACAAAAGTATTGATGCTTTCAGCTAAGAATCAAGCTGCTGATCAAAGTCGAGTGTTAGAAGCGGGGGCTACGCATTTTATGTCTAAGCCGTTTAGCCCGCTTTTACTGGCCGAACGTGTTGAGGAAATTTTACATGAACACTAAACTAAAACGAAAAAGTATTTCAACTCAGTTTATTATCTTGGCAAGTGTCCTTTTACTTGCTTTTGCGGCGGGTTCAACTGTTCTTGTCGTACGACAAAAAGAAATTACAGCTGATTATGCCCAGTACAGGGCACAGGTACGAGAAAAGGCACAGCTGTTATCTACAATTGATAAATCAATGAACAGAGCTTTTTTGCAGGCTCGTGGTTTTATTGCTTTTGATTCAGAGGATATGTACAAACAGGCTACAAGTCAGCAAAGAATCATTGAAGAAAATCTTAATCGACTTTCAGGTTTAGCTGCAGATAGACGTGAACGTACGTTTGTAAATGAAGCGACTGTGATGCTAAATACGTACTTTAATCAAACGCTTCCTTATTTTAAAGATATTTATGACAAAGAAGGTATTGAAGGAGTCCGCTCTAACTCTGAGCGGAAAGCTGCTTCTAAATCAATTGAACAAATGCAAAGAGAACTTGATGATTACCAAAACGAACTAGCCAAAGACTTAAATGCACAGTACGATGATACGTCGAGTGACATGCAGAAAAGTCAAACGCTTTTTATTTTATTTTTAGCGTTTACAGTGGTCATTTTATTGTTACTTACACGGGTACTGCTAAATAAGTTTGTAAAGCCACTGAGTCAGCTAGCATATACGGCAAGCGAGATTGCTGCCGGAAAAGAAATGCCTATAACATTTGACGAACATAGAAGAGACGAAATCGGTATGCTATCTCAGGCCTTTTACAAAATGGTATCGACTTTGCAAAATAATGAACAGGAGTTAACGGCTCAAAACGAGGAGCTGATTGCACAGCAAGATGAGTTGCACAGCCAGCAAGATGAACTTCAGCACGCATTAGAACTGACAAAGGAACGAGAAGGAGAGTTAGAATTGCGCAATTTATTTGTGCACGGACTAACAAATTCTCTTCACAAGCAAGAAGTTCTCACGAGTGCTGTCACAAACATGAGCCGGGTGATGAAAGCTGATCACGGCTTTATTATGCTAGCTGATGAAAAGACACATGCCTCATTTGGGCTTTCTTCATCAAGTGTTCAACAGATGGTAGCAAATCTTCATAATAATTATGTTGATCATGTACAGCAGACGAAAAAATGCATGGTAGTAAAAAGAGAGTGTACAGAACATGAGCGCCTATATCATCAGCAAACGTTTTATTTGTATGATGTTATCGTACCGGTGCTGTCTTCACAGGGAGATATGCTAGCCTATATGTTTTACAGCCGCTACGCGGATGAATACACAGAACATGAATTACAGACATTTGAAATACTGGCCAAACAAATCACAATTGCTCTTGAAAAAATTTATATTTACGAAGAGTCTGAGCACGACCGATTGCTATCTCAAGATATTTTAAATTCGATTCAAGAAGGAATGCAGCTTGTAGATACAAGCGGTACGATTCTACAAGTGAATACGAAGATTAGCGAATTGTTTCAATATGAGCATCAAAGCGGGCTTCTTCAGCTCTCTCTCGATCAATGGCTAGATGCGCTCTCTCAAAAAGTCGAAAATATAGGGCAGCTAAGACAATACGTTGAAGCCGTTTGTAAGGGAGAGCAAGTAGAAAAGTCTTTTGTTTATTACCTGCACACGGAAGGTAAGAGAAAAGTTATAAAAGTTTATAGCGAATACGTATATCGAAACCGTCAGATGTTTGGCGTATTGTTCGTTCATCGTGATATTACGAAAGAATTTGAAGTTGATCAGATGAAGTCGGAATTTGTAAGCACTGTGAGTCACGAGCTGCGCACACCTTTAGCAAGCGTATTAGGGTTCACTGAGCTTATGCTAAACAAAACATTAAAAGAAGAAAGGCAGAAGAAGTATTTAACTACTATTTATCAGGAAGCACAGCGGTTAACGTCTTTAATCAACGATTTTCTGGACGTCCAAAGAATGGAAGCGGGGAAACAAACCTACGATAAAAAGTATCAAGACATTCTGCCGCTTATTAAGCAGGTGATTGAGGTCCAGAAAATACAAACAAATAAGCATGAATTTGATATGATTTCTGATCAAGAGCATTTTACAGTAATGGGAGATAAAGATAAGCTGCTGCAATTGTTTAATAATGTAATTAGCAATGCAGTGAAATATTCGCCCGATGGAGGGAACGTTACAGTTAAAGTGTATCAAAAGGAACACGCTGTTTATATTGATATTCAAGATGAAGGAATTGGTATACCAAGTGAAGCGCTAGGTCAATTGTTTACCAAATTCTACAGAGTAGATAACTCCGATATGCGCAAAATTGGCGGAACGGGTCTAGGATTAGCAATTGTAAAAGAAATTGTAAAAGCTCATGGTGGAGACATTACTGTACAATCGGAATGGAAAAAAGGAACAACATTCACGGTTGTTCTCCCGCTTCTATATGAAGTTCAGTACGATGAAGAGATGATAAGTACGAATGATAACCGTAAAAGCGTAGTGATTGTAGAAGATGATAAAAGTTTAGCGACGCTTTTACAGGTAGAATTAAAAGAAAGCGGTTTTCACGTTCGGTATTTTAACAATGGAGAAGACGCATTAAACTCTATTCATCAGCAAAAGCCTGAAGTGGTTGTTCTAGATATTATGCTAGGAGAAAATAAGTTAGACGGATGGGATGTTTTAAGACATCTCAAAGAAAATACAGAGACAGAAAAAATTCCTATTTTAATCTCATCTGCTTTAGACGAAAGAAGCAAAGGATTAGAGCTTGGAGTGTGTGAGTTTCTGATTAAACCTTATCAGCCTAGTAAATTATCCAAAACGATTCTCCATCTGCTTTTGAAAAGGCAAGAGCATGAAGGAGAAATTATGATTCCTTCGGATAAAGAAGAGTAGAAATGTGGGCAGCTCCGTTATTTTTGCGGAGCCTCACCATATAAAAAGAAAATTAGTAAAGTAAGATAAAAAAACATTGAAAACGTTCTCAAATTGTGGTTTTATAGAAAGTAGGCATAACATGATGACCTTAGAATTACCTTTTTCCACCTCCTTACATGCGTAAGGAGGCTTTTTTGTATAAATATAGTAAGATAAGATAACAAAACCTGATGCAGAATCGTTTATTGAATTTCAGCTAGTTAAGAAAGTTTGATAGCGAAAGGCATGAAGCTCTGGGAATTATTTCACAAAGGGAGGGGAGTCTATCCAAGAAGTGAAGGTAGTTCAATTTTTATAATCATAGTATAATAAAAAATACGGTTATAAAAGCTGTGTTTGTTATACATCTTTTATATAGAAGGTAAGATTGAATTTTATATTTGCTTAAAGGAGGTCTTTCCTTGGATATTGCGTATATAATTGCTGAAGAAAGAATTAGACAAGCAATAAAAGACGGTGACTTTGATAAGCTGCCTGGGGAAGGAAAACCATTAAAGTTAGAAGATTTGTCACATATACCTGAAGAACTGCGCCAAGCATATAGAATGTTAAAAAATGCAAATATGATAAGTGATGAACAAGAGCTAAAACGAGATATGGCTACAATAGAAGAATTGATTTCTATATGCACAGATGCTAATGAAGAACAAAGGCTAACAGAGATGCTTACGGAAAAGCGTTTGCGCTTTGAGCAGCTCGTTGACAAGAAAAAGATGACAAGTTCTGCAGCTTATAGGACGTATCAGAATAAAATTTACTCCAAATTTTTTTATTAATGAGTGTAATGGACGAGACGATCGGAGGGTGAGAACTTGCGGCTGTTAATTTTATTGATCAGTATCATACTATTTATTTCGCTTTGTTTTTATATTTTTGCCCCACAAATAAAACGAGGTGCCCAATCGAAAAATGTGCCGGTTTTATTTATTCATGGCTATTTAGGCAGTCAAAAAAGCTTAGGGAAAATGATTAAACGATTTGAACAAAACGGATGGGGAACTAAAGTAGGCTACTGCGTTGTTCAAAAAGATGGAGCTATTCAGTGGAAGCATATTATGAAAGCAAAAGAGGGAAAACTTCCGCTTATTCATATCGTCTTTAAAAAGCCAGATGCCAGTATTGCACAGCAGCAAAAATGGATTGAAGCTATTATACAAGATGTACGTGATACATATAAAGCATCTTCTGTTGATTTAGTTGGACATAGTATGGGAGGAGTAACGGCAGCAGCTGTTAGTTTGTCTAACCCTCAATATATTCAAAAGTTAGTTACGTTAGGGTCGCCAATTCAAGGATTAGATTATCAGGAGTTAATGGAGATGTACCCTCATGCATGCAATCATATTGAATCTATGGGTGCTCGTGATTTAGCTTTTCACTCTATAGCGTTAAATAAGCTGTACGAAAGTCGTCAAGATTTCTCAAAAGAAATCGACGTTTTTTCAGGAGCAGGAGACGTTGGAGATAAGACAGATGGAGTGGTAACAGTAGAAAGTGCGTACGGACTGCAAGAGTTTACCGAACACATTCATCTCCAAACGTTTCATGAAGCACATTCGGATTTACATGAAAGCTCAGAGGTTGA
The DNA here is from genome assembly GCF_049368575.1 of Priestia sp. 40. Taxonomy (NCBI): domain Bacteria; kingdom Bacillati; phylum Bacillota; class Bacilli; order Caryophanales; family Bacillaceae; genus Priestia; species Priestia sp. 40. The sequence continues at coordinate 3,180 of NZ_JBMPZA010000015.1, read as the reverse complement.
TAAAGCTGTCTATCAATTTCTAAAACGAGATTAAAGGGGGATTACGATGCTTTACTTAATTAGGCACGGCCAAACAGATTGGAATAAAAACAAACTTATTCAAGGGCATGCTGATATTCCGCTCAACGAAGCGGGAAAGCAACAAGCTAAACGCGTAGCGGAACGTTTTCGAGATATCCATATTGATGTAATCTATACAAGCGATTTGCTTCGTGCGCAGGAGACGGCTAGGGAAATTGCAGCAGCTGCTAAAGTAGAGAAAGTCGAGGTTTGTGAGCAGCTGCGTGAGCGCTCTTTTGGAGAACTAGAATCAAAGAATGTAGAAGTTCTGCATGAGCTTGTGCCAAACTATGCGACAAATTGGGGAGAAGAGCCTTTATATAATATCGAAACACTCGAAGCCGCTCAAGAACGGATGGTTCAGCGGTTAACGGAAATTATGAAGAAGTCTATCGGAAAGAAAGTAGCAGTTGTTAGTCACGGGGCAGCAATTAATACATTCATTCATCATGTAACAAGCGGAGAACAAGGAACAGGGACTACTATTTTACAAAATACATCACTTACAACTTTTGCTTATGAAAGTGGAAAATGGCGTCTTGAAACGATCAACGATGCCAAGCATCTTGAATAAATATACTTAAAGAGGCTGTGACAGTAGCATTTTAGTTGAGGGGAAATCCGAACGATTAATCGTTCGGATTTTTTTATGGTGATGGTGAACGTAGGTTTCGTATATGTAAGTACTTCTAACTGTTGATTGGAGGGCAAGGCGAAGACTCCTGCGTGAAAAGCGGAAGGGATGAGACTCCGCATATTAATTTTATATATAAATATTTATACAATTGATTTTGATAAAAATGCATAGTAAAATAAGTTTTATTACTATTCTATTAAAGCGTTTAGTATAACTGAATTTCCTAATATTGTTTAATAAGTAACTATATTTCGGAATAAGATTAATTGATTTGTATAATTTCAAGGAGGATGTAGTATGTCAAAAGATTGGAGTCACTTATTTGAAAGAATGCCTGAGTTGCTAGCACCGACGATGGCTAAAGACCATCCGAATCTGCCCGTTGTGAAAGAAGAAGGATGTTATTATTATGGATTGGATGGTAAAGAATATCTCGATTTTACTTCTGGAATCGCTACGACAAATGTAGGACACAGACATCCGAAAGTAGTAAAAGCAATTAAAGACGGAGCAGATCAATTATTGCACGGTCCTTCAGGTGTGATTATGTACGAATCGATATTAAAATTAGCCGATGAGTTAGGAAAAGTAACGCCGGGCAATTTAGACTGCTTTTTCTTTGGAAATAGCGGCACCGAAGCAATTGAAGGAGCCTTGAAATTAGCGAGGCATGTTACAAAACGTCCGTATGTTATTTCTTTTTTAGGGTGTTTTCATGGCCGCTCGATGGGAGCTTTAAGTGTTACAACATCGAAAAGCAAATATAGACAATTTCAGCAGCCTTCGGGACTGACATATCAAATTCCATATGCCAATCCAAAAGAGTGCTCTGCGGAGCTAGACAGCGATGTATACTTTACTGAAAAGCTTGAAAAAGATTTTGAAATACTCTTTAAGCACCAAGTCACGCCTGAAGAAGTAGCGGCCGTTATTTTGGAACCAGTATTAGGAGAAGGCGGCTATATTATTCCTCCGAAAAGTTGGATGAAGAAGTTAAGAGAGATTTGTGATCGTCATGGAATATTACTTATTTTCGATGAAGTGCAAACAGGGTTTGGCCGTACCGGCGAATGGTTTGCTGGACAAACGTTTGATGTCGTACCAGATATTATGGCTATAGCAAAAGGAATTGCTTCTGGAATTCCGCTTAGTGCAACGGTAGCTTCTCAAGAACTAATGAAGCAGTGGCCTCTTGGCACACATAGTACAACATTTGGAGGAAATCCTATTGGATGTTCAGCAGCCCTTGCAACTCTTGAAGTGATGAAAGAAGAACAACTGCTGGATAACACGAGAAAAATGGGCGCTTATGCGTTAGAAAAGCTGCATCTTTTAAAGGACAAACATTCAGTTATTGGGGATATCCGTGGTTTAGGACTTATGATTGGAATTGAAATTGTTAATCCGGATACGGGAGAAGGCGATGGAGACGCCTTATTTGAGATTCTGGACTTAGCTTTAGAAAAAGGCGTGTTATTTTATTTTTGCGGAAATGCAAGTGAAGTTATTCGCATGGTACCTCCGCTTACTGTAACAAAAGAACAGATAGATGCCGGCATTCGTATGCTAGATGAAGCTATTACTTCTTTTGAGAAAAAGTCAGCTGTAAAAGCGTAATAAAAAAATATAAAAAATTTATATATTTGTAACCTAGTTGTCATAGTAATGGTAGCGATATCATAGTTTTAGAGGGAAAACAATTTTCTGAAAAGTAGTTGACATCTGTTTGTGCAGCATGTAACATAATATTTATCTTATCAACAATTATCAACAAAATTCGACAAACTTCTTATCAAGAGAGGTGGAGGGATAGGCCCTGTGAAACCTCGGCAACGGACTTTATAGAACCGTGCCAACTCCCACAAGCAGTGCTTGAAAGATAAGAAGAGACCAGGTTTACTAACAATTGTGATCCCAACCTCTTCTTACAGGCACCTAGACACTGTAAGTGGAGGTTTTAATTTTATGACAAGAATATGACATTTAAATAAAAAACAGCAGGCGAAATTACCTGCTGTTTTTATATGCTGTAAAATGATAAATAACCTACCAGAATTCCTAGTAAAAGTACCCCGGTCGTAATACTAATAATCCACCACATCATTTTTTTCATCGTTTATTCCTCATTATCAATTGACTGTAGCTGTAGATCCGCCTGAAACGCCAGAAGCCGTACCATAAGCGGTTTGTCTTTTGATTCCAGCATTTTTAGCTGCAACTTTCCACTGCCAGTCAATTCGCCCGTAGGCGCGATTATTTTGTACCCAAGATTTTGAGCTCTTTTTTGTAATAGACACAAGGGGGTTTACATTTTTTGTGACCACACCTCGTACACTTTTAACTGAAGTTACCGAGGAGCTTCTCGTTGAAGCGGCGCACGAAAAACGCGAAAGCGTTTCACGATAAATGCGAAAACGCAGTCCCTCAGCTTCTAAGAAGGGTTAATATCGGCTTGCATAACTGAACCAAGTACAGGCACAACA
>NZ_JBMPZA010000014.1:0-182777 GCF_049368575.1 Priestia sp. 40 | reverse complement strand
TTTTGCCTGTTCTCGTTATGCAGCCAATTGGCCAGCTGCCCGAAGCTGAGGGACTGCGTTTTCGCATTTATCGTGAAACGCTTTCGCGTTTTTCGTGCGCCGCTTCACTGGGATAATCGATTTTTTCATTTGGAAATAACAAAATGAGCGGTACAACAGCAATGCTGGTTACAAACAGTGCACCTAGCGATCCTGTTTGACGAAAAGCAGCAAGAGACGTGCGATCAGAAGTATTTTGAGTCATGGATGCGCCTAGCGATCCGTATGGAATATTGACAAATGAATAGCCAATTCCCCAAATCATATAAGAAGCGTACGCATAAATTAATTTACCCGCCGGTGAAAGATTTGGAGAAATAAAAGTGAGTACGGTTAAAATGGCTAACACCATACTTCCGAATAGTAAATACGGCCGGAATTTCCCTTTAGCACCTATATTTTTTCGGTAATCAATGGACGAACCAACAATTGGATCGCAAACTGCCGCAAATAACTTACTTACTAGAAAAATCCCTCCCGCAGCCGCGGCAGGGATGCCTGCCACATCTGTAAAGAACTTCAACAAATACAACTGCCCTAAATCAAACATGAAACCGTTACCAAAATCACCCATACCATAAGATATTTTTTCTTTTACACTAAGATTTTTCTCTTCTACTTTTATTTCAACCTTTCTTTCAGTTGCCACAACACTCATGGTAATCCCCCTTCTCCCCTTGCAATTCTTTAAGCTATTTTGCGTTTTTAATTTTGCAGCGTATAGGCTGGGAAACTAAAGTAGTCTTTAGCATTTTCATAACATATTCCTTTTACAATTTGCTCAAGCAGCTGTTGGTCATTAGGTACTTCCCCTTCTTCTACCCACGTACCAATTAAGCTGCATACTAGTCTTCTGAAATATTCATGCCTTGTATACGAAAGAAAACTTCGGGAATCTGTTAACATACCGATAAACCGACTAAACAACCCAACATTTGATAACGCTTTCATTTGTTCTAACATACCTTCTCGTTGATCATTAAACCACCAAGCCGTACCAAGCTGCAGCTTGCCAGGGATACCGCCTCCTTGAAAGCTGCCAATTATACTTGCTAATACATAATTATCTTTTGGATTTAACGAATATAAAATGGTCTTTGGCAAACTATTTTGTACGTCCATTTGATCAAGAAGCTGTACGAGAGGCTCTGCCACTTGTCCGTCGTACATCGAGTCATACCCTGTATCCGGACCTAACTGGCGAAACATTTTGGTGTTATTGTTTCTAAGAGCATGAAGGTGAAATTGCATTGCCCAACCTAACTCATTATACAGCTTCCCTAAAAAGATTAACGTATATGACTTATATTTACTTTCTTCCTCAGGACTTACGCCTTCACCTTTTAAGGCTTTTAAGAAAATCTTCGAAACTTCTTCTTTCGAAGTCTTCGTATATACCATTTTATTTAGTGCGTGATCAGATAAACGCCCTCCCATGGAATGGAAAAAACGAGCTCGACTTTCAAGAGCTTTTAACAAATCATCATAGGTGTGAATGGAATGATGTGCACAATCTTGCAGCTTTGCAATCCAGTTCTTAAACCCTTCTTGATTGATTTCAAGCCCTTTATCCGGACGAAAGCTTGGAAGTACTTGGGTTTCAAAGTCTTGTACATCTCTTAGTTTCATATGATACTCTAGTGAATCTGTTGGGTCGTCGGTTGTACAAATAACTTTTACGTTAGAACGTGTAATAAGATCTCGTGCACCAAACTTACCGCTGCGTAATTTCTCGTTTGCTTTTTCCCAAATGGACGGTGCTGTTTGTTCATTTAATATCTCATCAATATCAAAAAAACGCTTTAACTCTAGATGCGTCCAATGATATAGCGGATTCCCAATCGTCATCGGAACTGTTTTAGCCCACGCAAGAAATTTTTCATAGTCACTCGCTGATCCTGTTATCTTTTCTTCTTCAATTCCGTTGGCTCTCATCAGTCTCCATTTATAGTGATCTCCATCTAGCCAAACGTTAGTTAACGTTTTAAACTGTTTATTCTCATAAATTTCCTTGGGGTTTAAGTGGCAGTGATAATCAATAATCGGCATATCTTTTGCGTAAGTATTATACAAGTGTGCTGCTGTTTCATTTGTTAATAAAAAATGGTCATCCATAAACTTTTTCATTCTCATTCACTCCTTCACTTTTTTGTTAACGTTAACAAAATCAAATAAATTGATGAATACTCTTATTTATAGATAACTATATTAATAAGATATAATCTTCAATAACAAAAATGTTAACGTTAACATTTTATTTAATTCTATTACTTATTTCTAAATTTTACAACAATTTATCTTTATATTTTTCAATTTTTTTCTCTCTTTATTTCATATATTGATTCTTCATTTTAAAAAACCAGGATTTATGACATGTTTCCATAAGAATTAAAGCAAGTTTTTTCACATAGAGCTTATACAAGGGGAATAAGGCGAACGGCTGTCTTTAATGCTATAATAAATTTCATATGCAAAATATCACTACTAGCATTTAAATCATACATAGCCGCTGCACCTTATTTTCGTATCATTTAAAATAAAGGAATTTTAAAGAGAAAAGTGAATAGTATAAACATGCACTTTATTTACTATCTCTTTTTAATTTTCATATATTCATTGCTTTTAAAGGAGAGGATATCATGCCAGGAGCCACAAGCATGGTCGTGATCGGGATTACTGCCTTAATTGTATTTGGACCAAGTAAATTGCCGGACATAGGACGAGCATTTGGACATTCCCTGCGAGAATTTAAAAATGCAGCGGAAGGAATTATACAGGATGACGACAAAAAAACTCCAGAGGATACTACTGAAGATAAAGAGGAAAAATCCTAATTTTTATGTAAATGAAAGTTATACAGACTAAAAAGCCCACTTTTAACGTGCAGTGGGTTTCTTTTTTGATGTATGATAGTAAAAAATAGTAAAGAAAGAGGGTAACTTTTTGTTTAAATCGAAACTGCATTTTTGGACATTAGAACTATTGATGATTGCTTTACTGATCTACATTTGTAAACATATTTCGTTTGTTTTTCTGCCAATCGGTGTGTTTATCTCCACTTTGTTTTTCCCTATTCTTGTAGCTGGTTTTCTTTTCTTTTTATTCGAACCAATTGTGTCATTTCTCACAAGAAAAAAAGTGCCAAAAACACTGGCCATTTTACTATTATACGTTGTGTTTATCGGCGTAATTGCTTCTATTGTGGGCGGTGTGGGACCTACTTTATCTAAACAATTAACTGATTTGGCTAAGAATATTCCGTCTTACATTGTAGAAACGAGAGAGTACATAAATGATTTATCTAATTCAAGATGGTTTAACTGGCTCGTTGAACAAAAATATGTGTCGCTCGATCATATTGAAGAGTCACTTTTAAACTACGCGTCTACTTTACCTACGAATCTCACAAACAGTATTTCATCTGTTTTAAGCGTCGTAACAAATATTACGCTTACGGTTGTAACCGTTCCTTTCATTCTTTTTTATATGCTTAAAGACAGCCATAAACTTCGTAAAAATACGCTGCGTATGGTTCCTGCTTCTTACCGAAAAGAAACGTTACGTACAATGAAAGAAACAACAAATACGCTAGCTACTTATATTCAAGGCCAAATGCTCGTTTGTTTGTTTGTCGGTATTAGTACATTCATTGGTTACCTCATCATCGGGTTGCCTTATGCATTAATACTCGCACTAATAGGAGCCCTTACTAATATTATCCCGTACGTTGGCCCTTTTATTGGCGTAGCACCCGCTTTAATTGTAGGTTTATTATACTCTCCTACAAAAGCGATATTAGTAATTATTGTCGTCGTAATCGTTCAACAGCTCGACGGGAACATTATTTCTCCGCTAGTAATTGGAAAGAAATTAAACACACATCCTTTAACAATTATTATTTTATTGCTTGTTGCGGGTAATATTGCAGGAATACTCGGAATGATCTTAGCGATTCCGGCTTATGCTGTAACAAAAACCATTGTGATAAATATTGTAAGAATGATTCAATTCAGAAATAAATCTATCAAGTTGTAAAATGCAAAGGCAATACAATAAAAGGACCTTCTCTTGAAGGTCCTTTTATTGTTCCATAGGGTCAGCACTGACACACCATCAGGTGATTTCCATCCGGATCTTTAAATGTAAACCAATGATTGTGTTGAATTCCTGTCGTTAGCTCTACTTTTTTCTGTTTCATATATTCATAAGCTTCTTTAATATCGTTTGTATTCAAATGAAAAGCTGGCGTTTTAAAAAGCGTATTTTTTGAATAAGTTTTGCTATCTAATACAATTCCTGTTCCATTCATAGGTATCACATATAAATGATCATATAAAATGTCTCCATCTGCTATCAAACCTAGTATGTCACAATACCAGTCTCGTGCTTTTTTTATGTCCTTTACAGGAATAAAAACCGTGCCTACTTCATTTAATATAGGGTTCATTTATGACCTCCGGTATGAGTTTAGTAGTTTTACAAAGTATTCTCTTTTAATCGCTGATAACCTTTTATTTTGAGATACTTTCTATCAGTCCATTAAACTCGGTAGCAGAATTAGCAGTGGTGCGGACACGGTCATTCTCCATACATAAGCTACACTGCAAATGTATATACTTCATGACAAAATGTAGATTACTAAAAAAGAAAATGAGAAAATCTCCCCCTTCACCCGCTTTGCACGTGTATAATGAAAAATAGACTATAGATAGTAGCCGTCTTTTGTTTGTAGCATCGAACTTTAGTGCATTACAATAGATTTAAAGCCACTATCCAGCTAAGAATTAAAATGACTAACTTAAGGTTAAGGAGGTTAGATGTGTATGGATTATTCATCTTTACTCATACGCGAAGTCATTGATAGAGTATCTAAATTACGCCTCTTATCTGTTTATAACGAAAGTATAAAAAGTGATTTAGAAAGCACCATCCTCCCTCTTTATCAGCAGCACTTTGAAAATAAAGATGTAAACGAAGCGTTGAGGATTTTAAAAAAAGACTTTCTCAATCGTACGAAACGCAGATGGTTAGATGCTGCTATACGCGACTATGAGCAAAAAAAGCCTAAGAAAAATAAAGAACTGATTGGAGAATACAAAGCGCTAACAGCTTATTATAAAACGAATGGAAAAGAACTCTTTTGCAAACAGTTTGAAAATGTATCATCTCCGGAAGAAGTCATTGATAAACGAATTGGTATTCTACGTGAATGGAGTCAAGAAGATAGCTTCTTCTTAACGGATTATCCCTATATTCATCAAAAAACCAAGACCCAGCGAGAAAAAGCGATCCATACGGATATATCTATTATTATTGGGCTGACTATACTGGACCCAAGCTTCCAAAATGGAAATCATAGTATTATTGAAAGCCCTTTTTCAACTGTAGAGAACCCTTTTTTCTCTAACTCAAGAGCAAAGCTTCTCGTCGAGCAACCCCTATTAGAGAAAGAAGGAAAAGAATATTTCTTAAGTACTTATAACTCTGAAGACGGGACAGATTACGAATTGTTAATAGAAAAAGAATACGCTGAAGAAAATGGAAATAAAATTAGTGATTTAGATCGGTTTGATTATAAAGTGTTTTTAGAGATCATGAGCCAACGCGATGAATTGTTCGCTACACAGAAAATCATTAACGTAAAAATTGGTGACCTTGTGAAAGCACTTTATAAAACAGACAGTAAGCGCAACTATCAGATGATAGAAGAAAGAATTACGAAAATGAAGCACTACAGCATGACAAAAGTGCAGCATAATAAAAAAATTGCTTATGGTATTTTTGACTTTGTGGATATTACTACGATGCCGAACGGAACGCGAATTGCTGAAATTCACGTCAATGAAGTGATATATAGAGACTATATTCAACGCCAAACGGTGCGTATCTATAAAAATAAAGTAGAAAAATTAAGTTTAGACGCCGCTTACCATTTGCTATTCGTTATGCAAAAAGAGCGTCTCATTTGCTATGAAACAAAATCTTCATACAATGTCACAAGAGATTATTTATATTTTTCGACAAGAGTCCGCTTTCGAAAAAGACGAAAAAAAGAAAACCTTGTCGAAATTGAAACAGCCTTAGATGAGCTAGTGGAACAAAAACTAGCCGTCCAATCTTATAAAAGAGTAGGTCAAGTGTTTCAAATTACCTTTATTCCTGTGGGAGAAAGTGAAGTAAAAGACTTATTAGCCGGTGATTACGAATATGCTCCCCTTTCTATTTATCAAAACGTAACAAGTTCTATAGGCTAAAAAAGAATGCTCTTATCATCTTTATAAGAGCATTCTTTTTATCTACCTACTATTAGTTACTGTATTTTTTGCTCCACATTTCCGTGCAAAAGTGTTTTTTTGCTCCAATTCTCCATGTAAACATATTATTTCCCCTGCTAATATGGCAGTTAAACTTCACCTTTATCATCATTTTATGAACTTTTTGTGTCCAAAAAAGGTATCATAATTATTTTTTGCTCTAGATTCCCGTGCAAATGTGTCATTTTTCTTTTTATCCTGCATTTACTATAAGTTTGGCTCCAAACTTCCGTGCAAATATGCCACTTTTACATAAATTTTCTTGTGACAGCGACTTTTCCCCTTCGTTTTCTCCAATTTTTGCTCCACATCTCCGTGCAAAAGTGTTTTTTGCTCCAGATTTCCGTGCAAACATGTCACTTCCTTAAAAAAACACCATTTCCGCTGCAAATGTTTGTTTATCCCCTCTGAAAATGTGAACTTTTTGTGTCTTAAAAAGGGCATTTTTCTTTTTTTTGTCCCTATTTTCCGTGCAAATGTGTCACTTCCTTACCTGAATCTTTACTTTTATCATTTTTGCTCCTATTCTCCGTGCAAATATGTCATTTTTACATCAAAATTTTTTTTGAATTTGTCGCATTTTGTGTATTTCATCCGTCATAATACGACATTTAGCTTAAGAATGCTGTTTTATCAACGTTTATGAAATATAACGTTATTTTTGCTCCACATCTCCGTGCAAATATGTCACCTTGTAAATAGATGTTTCATCCCTTGGTATCACTAGTCTTTTAAAAAAATGCACCATTTTCCCGTGCAAATATGTCATTTTACAGCCTATATGACTGTGTCTATACTGTAAAAGACGACGTATATAGTTTTGGAAAGGAGGTAACTACATGAGTATACAAAAGCTATCCCTAAAACGGCACACCCTTATAGCAAACAAGCTGCTGATTGTCATGAGCGGCTTAAATAGAAAGACGAAACGAGACAACAGCTATTACTATGAAAAACATTCATTCGGTCTAGCAAAAAACTTTGTAGACATAAAGTGGACGGGTTCTCTGATGAAGCAAATTTTAGCTTACGTAGCCAAATGTAACAGCCAAGGTCATATTTCAATTATTTCTGAGCAAGAACTGGCTAATACAATCCAATGTTCCGTTCGGACCGTTCAAAATAATAATAAGCTTTTAGAAGACTATGACATCATTCGCTGGGATCGTTTATGGGGAGACTATATTCAAGTTTCTTTAAACAACTATTTAGAGGATTTTTTAGATTTACATATAAAAGAAGCTGCTGATGTTCAAAACATATCGTATAATCCTGAAATGCTTGATGAAGATAACAGTACATATACTTCAAAAGGTGGTTATACTTCTGTTTCGATGGAAGTGATTTATCAATTGCTGGCTATTAAAAATATCAACATGCTGCGTCTGGCTTTACGTGCGTTGTACGTATACGAATCTGATGTAAACGTAAAGAAAGATTCAGAAGCACTTTTATCTTACACTGAGGTAAAACACATTCTTCCAAAATACATTGGATATAAAGCTGCTATTAAAGAAATGGCTAGTAAATTGAGTACAATTTTCCGTATCGATGTACTAGAAAAAGATGATTGCGTCAAAACATTATTAGAAGAAAAGCAGCCAAGAAAAGCAATTATTGAAAAAATCAAGGATGGTTTTATTTTAAGCTTTAATTTAGCTGGTGCTCATGATAGTAAAAAACAAAAAGAAATCGAAAAAATCCGTGGAGAGCATGCATTTGCTCAGTTTAAGAATTTCTTTAAAACTTTTGGTCATTATTCGATTAAAAAGGAAGATATTCATTCCATTGTACATGAGTTTGGTTTAGATATAATCGAAAAATCATTAACGTCCGTTCAGCGTTATCTACAACAAACTTACATAGAAGAAAGTATGGATGCATTTCGCCCTCTTGTGCACGAAATGGAGTCAAACTTCTTTACGTATATCCGAAAAATTGCCAACGGGTATTATCAGGCAAAAATTAACGCTCTATAATACTCTTTTTTGTTATGCCTTTTTTTACTCATTTCTACTCTATTTCCCTCACATTCTTTTTTTCTCTTTAACTTACTAAAAAATAAATGTCTCTAAGCTATAATAAGTCTTTTTAAATGATACTGATTTTCGTTCTCACGAAAAAAATCAACTAAATGAACAAAAAATACAACTAATATACGTTATTTTCCTAACTATTGCGTAAAAAATATAGCTACTACAAAAAAATCCTATATTTTTTCGTGAAAATTCTTGTTGTTAACTACAGTTTTTTTGATTCCCTAATACCCCTTAAACTCAGTCAGGAGAAGCCTTTTACCAATATACGTTTTACCAATGTTTATAATTTCTTTAATTTCTTTTTAATCTCTTATAAATATATAGTAATTTCTTTAAAATAAAGAGCAGCGAATAAATAGCATTTTTTTGTACAGGGAGACATTAAGCTCCTATACAAATTGTAATCCTAAGTTGCTTTAGTTTAATGACCATTAAATATAAAAACAGGTTTAACAGCTTTTTTCTCTTCAAATAAAAAACACACAAAATCTGGACATTTGTTTTGTGTGTTTTTTACTTATTCAAGCTATATAGGTTAAGAACTTTTTTACATGTTTTATGGCAAGTTATTTAATTAGTTGGAGTTTAAATGACCTCTATCTACCGCTTCCGGCGGTGTTTCCATCCAGCCGTTTTCCATCATAATAGCTGCTGCATCATTTACAAACCTTGAGATATTTGTCAGCGATTTTCCATATAACAGCGCCAAATCATGCCTTCCATTGACGGCTACTGAATTTCCAAAAGCCCTCATTTTCATTGAGAACATATCCATTTTGTGAAACAGCATCAATTTATCCGAAAATGGTGAAAAAGTAGAAGTAGTGACTAAATGATCAAGAAAGGATGGCGCTGGTAAATTAGCTCGATGAAGCTTTTCAATATAGCGCTCTACGGCCTTATTTGTCAGGTCTTCTCCTTTTACAAACAAAGCACGGATTTTTTCACTTTTAACAACTTGACCGAATGCTAAAATTACGGCTTTACTAGTCACATTATTCTCGATATTATCATACAAATGAGCAATTTCTAATGCATGCAAAGGTCGAACATCTCCTATAAATCCGCTTAAATAATGAGTATTAGCCATATTCACTTTTTCTGGTGGAGGAATAATGGGTGGCTTAATAATGAGACCTTTATTCATTAACGTTGCTTTTATTTGCTCCATAAGTTCCATTGTCGCTTTCATACAATACGTTAATAATGTCTTGACATCTTCTCTATACATTAAGGGTAGCGCAATACTGTAAATGCTTAATCCTGCTTTAGCAACATATTTTAAATAATGCACGTAAAACTCATCTTCAAACAGTTTTGGAGCGCCTAGGTTAACGTCTTCTTGTGTAAATCCATAAGGAATCGGCACATTTTCTTTTTTGAAAATGTCTTTTACGCTACTTTGAAATTCTTCCGTTAAGTCTTTTGCATGCTGTAACAGTTTTTTTATATCTGGATCTTCAACGTGTTCAAGAAAATAGCTTAAAATATGCGAAGACATGTTGTTACCCATATAGGTTGCCCAAAGTTTTCCCATTTCGGGGGCTGTTAATTTCTCTTTCACGTTTGTTTTTTTTGAACCTATTTTGATTGGTTTAATTGTTTCCATCTATAATCTCCTAATTCAGTTTGTTCTTAGGTTGGTCTTTTCTACCTTATCTATTCTTCAACTCTTGCCCAATGTTTTTTTGTTTTAATGAGTGGTGAGATGTGCGGATGTTAAGTATTTTAATCTATAGTCGGACCTATTCGCTGTTTGTTTCCGTGCTTAACCTGTACGTTGACCTTCACATTTATTGAGTCTTTTGTTAAAGGAATTGCCCCGTTGCTTTGAACAGCTTTCCATTTACGCATTTCTTTTTTGTAAAGAACATGAGAAAGCCTGTAAACATCGCTGTTTATATTCAAGCCTTGCGCGTACGTTTCAATAATTTGTTTCTTAATTTTCTGTTCAGCTTCTTTTTTTATAGTTGATAGTTTTTCGTGCTGCGGCATAACTAAAATCGTTGCTTTTGCCCGAATTTTTATATTAAATGTTAGATTACTACCTTTTATAACAGGTTCAACCTTTACTTTTTTCTTGTCTACCACAAGATCAATATCGGAATGATCAGGCAGCCTTACCCGTAAACCAGCTCGTACAAATTCATCGGTTATCCATCTAAGCCCTTTGATTTTATTCTCAGAAAAAACTCCTTTTAATTCAGATGATGTAATAGCCACTGCTCCGTTTACTTGAATAGCTGTTTCTGTTTTTTGATCCGTTGTTAAATGTTCTTTAGTCTGAACTAGAGGGATGTTTACTTCGTGACTTGGTTCATTAAGATGGATAATGAGCTCTCTTAAATCAACTGGTGGAATAAAGGAGTTTTGCTTAAAAATCACTTTAGGATCGCTCAAGCGAGAAAGAGCGTTCGATACTTCGAACATAGGCGTAGCTAACAGCGTTTTTTTCAAAGGGCTTTTCGTAGCATACATCCAAATGTTGTATCTCGTTTCTCTATAACGATCTAAAAAATCCACCGCAGATTTGACAGCGCCATGCTTTAACGCATCGTCCGTTAGAACAAGGAAAGCTAAGTGCCCAAAAAAGATTCTGCGCTGAGAAATTTGATAATATCTAAAAATAGCTTCATCAATGGTCTTTCCTGTTGCGTAGCCAACTTCTACTTTGGCTTGACCCGCGCCAGCACCGCTTGCCTCCGATTTTGCCAATAAACTTAAATTGATGGTCTGCAGGTAAAGAACGTAACGATTATCTTTAAAATCTACCCCCATTCCCTGTGCATATACCATTTGTTCCGGTTCATTCGTATCCCAGCACCCCGAAAGAAACAATAAAAAAGAGCTCATAATAAGTATAAGTAAGTTCCTTATGGTCCTTTTCACTAACTTCCTCCTTCTTCGCGGGTGGAATCGCTGGGGTTAAGCATACTAGCTCTCGTTGCTTTTTTACTTTCGGGCAGGCGGAATAGAGATTTTAAAATATTTTTCGCATCTAATCGGGTTGCTAATTCGAAATATGGCACACCAAACGTTCGAATGTTTGTAATATAGATCATGACTAAAAAGATGGAAATAAAAAAGCCAAAAAAACCTAAAATGCTAACACAGATAATACTAAAAAAGCGGATCAGTGAAATTGTTCCTATAAGGGACTGATTTGCTAGCGTAAAGGTAGCAATCGTAGAGCCTGCAATGACAACCAGCATGGCAGGACTTGTTAAACCGGCTCTAATGGCTGCATCACCGATAATAAGCCCTCCGATTACACTGAGTGTCTGTCCGACAGAAGTCGGGAGTCTAAACCCTGCCTCTCGAAACAATTCAAATAAAAGAAGCATTAATATTGCTTCAAGAGAGGTAGGAAACGGGACACCTCTTCTTGCTTCAACAATCGTAGCTAATAGGCTGAGCGGAAGCTGATTTTGATGAAAAGCCGTCATTGCAACCCAAAAACCCGGCAAAAAAGCAGCGATAGAAAGCCCGAAGATTCGAAGAATACGCTCAAAAGAGCTGTATAAATATGTATTTTCTTTATCCTCAGATCCTTTTAATAAGTAAAAAAGGTTAATAGGTGTAACATACGCATATGAAGTTCCATCAATTAATATAATGAACCGGCCATTTAACAGAGATTGAACCGCAAAATCAGGTCTTCCTGTATAAGCGTGGCGAGGAAAAAAGCTATACGGATTTTTATTAATGAGCTCTTCTAGCTGTGTTCCGCTGAAAATACCGTCGATATCGATATTCCCTAACTTCTCCATAATTTCGTCAAGTATCTTCTTGTCAGCTACGTCTTCCATGTATAAAATGCTTACTTTTGTTTTTGTTCGTTTTCCAATCTCTAAAGATTTTGTTAACAAGGAAACCGATTTAAGACGCTTACGAATTAAAGCAATATTCACAGGTAAGTCTTCAATAAAATTGTCTCTAGGACCCAATATGGTTACTTCATTTTTCGTTTCTTCTGGACTTCTTTGAGGACGGTCAGAAATATCGATAGACACAACAGCGTTCGGTAATCCAAAATCAATGAATAATTTCCCGGAAAAAATTTCCGAAACTGCCTGTTCTTCATTTTGAACGATAGAAACTGAGGGAAGGTTTAATAATTTTATGATCTTGTCTCCTTCTACTTCCCCCTCTAGCTTAGCGCAGCATTCCTCTAATCTTTTAGGGATCATTCCATATAGCATTTCCGTACTCACTAAACCGGTACAATAAATCATAAGCACTCGTTTGTTATAAAAATAAACGGTCTCGAAGTTAATATCGCCGCATTTTCCAAATAAATCTCTTAACGTACACTCATTGATGATCTGAGAACGAGAAGAACTTTCTTTTAAAAGACTTTCGGTCTCTTGTTTTTTAGAGCTGTAGTCTTTTTGCTTCTTAAAAAATTCCACTTTTATCCCTCCTTGTTTTATGGGAAATTAGAAAGACTATGACTACTAAGAAAAGAGAAAAAGCAACAAACAGCCAGAAAGTAGCCGGTATGATTGTAAAAAATAAAAGATTTGAAAAAGTAAAGTCTGTTATAGGAGCCAGCGTGCATACAGTGATAACCACTAAAATGAGTAAAAGAAACCTTTTGTGGCCTTTTTGAAACGGAACTAATTCTTTCATAATAAAAAGAAAGGTCGAAATGCGGATGAAGGTACCCGACAGCCACTGATAAATAGATAAAAAGTCGATATGCTCTATAAACTTTCCAAGTGATGCAATTCCCCATTCTTCATAGGGGGGGAAACGTTGCTTAGAGGCTTCTACAGGACCAAATTCAGTAATTGCCCCAATAAGAGGCCCAATCGTAAGGCCTGTTAAGAGAATTCCTGCCACCGCTAAATGCTTATAGCGTATAGGCTGCGGTACTTTGTGCTGCAAGAAAAGCAGCAGCAGCAGCTCAACCATACCTGATCCTTGAAATACAATACTTTTAATAACAGGAAAATAGCCATTTTCTAAAACAGGCTGCAATAAAGAATAATCTTTAAATTGAAAGTTTGTAAAAGAAACAAAAAAACCTAATAGCACAATAAAAAATAAAAGAAACACGTTTACAATACTAATCGTTCTAATGCTCGTAGCGGCAAGTAAGCAACAGGTAAAACCAAATAGCAAAACGAGTATAATTAAAGGTGTTCGCTGAAGAAAAATAATATTGATCCACGTAATCGTCTCTCGTAAGGTGGCAATTTCCATAATGGTCAAATAAGCGATTATAAGAAAAATAACAACGTTGGTAAATGACTTATTCATATGTTTTTTCATCCATTGAAAAAGATGTTCGCCGTTTGTTTTTTTATTTACATATACGAGTAAAGGAACCCATATGAGTGTTAAAAGACAAGTAAGAAGAACGGTGATCCAAGCATCGCGCCCTGCCGTTTTAATTAATGGAGATATAAGCATCACATGAGTTTTTAAGCCAATAAACGTCATCGAAAGAAGGATCAGTTGAAAAACAGAAATTGAGTCTGACTTATTCATGGTAACCACTCCTTCTCTCCGGTAAATTTACTACTGGTAGCTTATCCTAAATTTCTCATAATATAATGGAGAATCATTATTCACAAAATAAAAAAGAGCTGTTTTACACGTCAAATTTCTCACGTATAAAACAGCTCGGTCTGTTATTTACTTATTTTCACGAAGCCCTATTCTCTGCACATTATTCACCGCGTTCAATTACTAGTTAGATGGACTTCTTTCTTATCTTCATTTTCTTCTATTTCCGCTTCTTCTATATTCACAAAAGGTTGATCAGCAACGGTCACTAGCTCGCCGCCACAAACTTGGCGAACAACGGTTACGAGCTCTGGAAAATCGGGAAATTTTCCGTATAACGTTTTTAAAGGAAGTGCGCCTTTGCACACCTTACTGTTATGTGGTTCATATCCTTTGAGCGTGTCAAGCAATAATTGTTCGCCATTTTCAGTCAATTTGATGTAGGTGTTTCTTTTATCATTTTCTCTTTTGGACAAATGCAGATATCCTTGATTTTCTAATTTTTTCGAAAAATTAAATGCTGTAGAGATATGCATAGCTCCTAAATTAGCTAACTCTGACATAGAGATTTCTCCCGTGCTGCTAGCCAAACATAAAATATGATGCTCATTTACATTCAGACCATAAGGTTTCACCCATTGCTCCCAGTCATCTTCCGCAGCTCTCCAGATGGCTTTACTTACCTGCATTAATTTGAATCCAAACAATGATGCATCTTTTATTGTGTATTCACTTTCTTGTTTCGACATACTATC
Organism: Priestia sp. 40; assembly: GCF_049368575.1. Taxonomy (NCBI): domain Bacteria; kingdom Bacillati; phylum Bacillota; class Bacilli; order Caryophanales; family Bacillaceae; genus Priestia; species Priestia sp. 40. The sequence continues at coordinate 168,116 of NZ_JBMPZA010000014.1, read as the reverse complement.
ATTCCTTATTTGTAGGCTATTGTAAGTTAGTTTATTTTTAAAGCGTGTAAAAACATTTTTATTTCATCTAATTTATCAGCATACCTACAAAATCAGACGAAAAAATACACGTGCAGTTTAATTTATCAGTTTTATTCCACAATATCTCTGCAATTCTGAAGAAATGTCTACCAACTAAAAAGAGTTGCTTACCTTATTTTTATTAAAAAAAGTAATACGCGTCTTTTTAATTACTAATAGATGATGCGGATTCTAAGTGAGCAAATGCTTGTTCTAAGTCTGCAATTAGATCTTCCGTATCTTCAATTCCTACAGATATACGAACCAGTCCTTCGGATATTCCAAGAGCTTTACGTTCTTCAAGCGTACATTCTACGTGACTAGTCGTTCTTGCCGGGCCGTAAATCGTTTCAACCGCTCCTAGATTACCGGCTTTATTTGCATACGTTAACCTTGGCAGCAAAATTTTAATAGCTTCCATTTCTCCTTTTAAAACAAAGCTTAATATTCCGCCAAAGCCTTTCATTTGTTTTTTGGCAATATGATGATGAGGGTGTGTTTCCAATCCAGGATAATAGACGGCTTCAACAGCTTCTTTCTTTCGAAGAAATTTAGCAATTACCAAAGCGCTTCGCTCTTGTTGACGTATACGTAATTTTAACGTTTTCATTCCTCTTAAAATAAGATACGCTGACATGGGATCCATGGTCGCGCCATTGATCTCACGGTAGTGATACACATGCTGCATTAATTCTTTAGAGCCGCATACTACCCCTCCTAAGGCATCCGCATGTCCGCTTAAAAATTTTGTGGCGCTGTGAATGACAAGATCTACCCCTAATTGAAGAGGGTTTTGATTAATGGGTGTCGCAAACGTATTATCAATAATGACCACTGCCCCTACTGCTTTTCCTGCTTTTGCTATTCTTTCAATATCAATAATTTTCATCGTAGGATTTGTAGGTGACTCTAAATATAGCACTTTACACCCTTTATTTACTTCCGCTTCAATTTCTTCATGATTCCCCGTATTGCATAAGGTTACATCCACTCCGATGTTAGGAAGGAACTCAGTGAAGATTTTATTTGTTCCCCCATATGTATCTTTTACTGATACGACGCGGTCTCCGGGTTTTAAAAACGTGTAAAATGTGCTGCTAATAGCCGCCATGCCGGAGGAAAATGCGACCGCTTCTTCTGCTTCTTCAAGTACCCTTACTTTTTCTTCAAAAGCTTTCACCGTAGGATTACTCATGCGATTATACGTATAGCCTGGTTTGTTTCCTAACGCAACTTCTTGCCATTCGTCTACGTCATCATAATTATAAGCTACGCTGAAGACGACAGGAACTTGAGTGGCATTGTAAGCAAGCGATTCTTTTTCTCCTGCCCATACCGCTTTTGTTCCGTCTTGTACATTTCTAAACTGTTTGTCTGTCATTCACTCATCACCTCTGATTTTATTAATTAGATAATGATTAGATTATATATTGTATACAATATACTGTATATAGTACAGAATAATCTGATAATAAAACAGCCATATTTACCTTATTAAATTTAAAGAGGTTGAGATATAACGAAATAAATCCAATCAACTGCTAGAAGTACTTAAACAATCGAACCTACGCTTACCATAACAAAAAAAACGAACCGCTAATCAAAAATCTTGATCAATGGTTCATTTTTTACTTCGTCTAAAATACTTTTGTCCCAGCCTCTTTTTTTATTCGGCTTTCACTAAAATTTTCACCTGTTCTTTTTCTTTTAACAATGTCTCAAAACCTTTTTCAATCACCTGTTCTAGTTTAATACGTTTTGTCACCAGTTTATCAGCAGAAAAATAGCCTTTTGCCATTAAACTAATAACCGCAGGAAATACATCGCGGTAGCCAATAATACCTGTTACTGTACGCTCTTGTAAAACGATTGTTTGGGGATGAATGGACGCTTCTTTTTCAAATCATGCCATCTTAATGCTTTTATTCTACTCAGCTCCTATCCTTATTTAAAAATTTAAAACAGCTACAAACTTTAAGCTTACAAATTGAATTTTTTTAATCTATTATAAAATGTACTTCTTGGTATATCTAACAGTTTAGCGGCAAGTGACACATTTCCCTGGGTTTTACGTAAAGCATCCATCATCAAGTCTTTTTGAACTTTTTCACGAAATGTGAGTGCGGATAGGGACGTAAAATCGTTTTCTTCTATTTCTTGTGAAGTATCAGAGTGAGAGATGTTCCTCTGACCACCAAGGTTTAAAGAACTCAAATAACTCAATATTGTCTCTTTTTCTGAGTCCGTGTTTAGCGAAATCTTCAAGCGCTCAAGTACATTAAATAATTCTCGAATGTTTCCCGGCCACTGGTAATCTATCAATTTATCTACTAGTTCCTTGGGGAAATTCATATTCCAATCATTCGTTTGACAAAAGTACCGCATAAGATGTGGAATATCTTCTTTTCTTTCCCGTAAAGGCGGAACATACACGGGATACACGTGAAGCCGGTAATATAAATCTTCTCGAAACTTCCCTTCACTGACAAGCTGACGAAGATCTCGATGAGTAGCGGTAATAATCCGGATGTCTACCGGAATTTCCTGATTGCTTCCCACAGGCGTGACCTTGCGCTCTTGCAATACTCTTAGTAAAGAAATCTGCATAGAATGAGGAAGCTCACCTATTTCATCAAGAAAAATCGTACCGTGATTAGCCTGCTCAAACTTTCCTTGGTATCCTTGACGCCGTGCTCCTGTAAAGGCTCCTTCTGCATAGCCAAATAATTCACTTTCCATAAGTTCCTTCGGAATGGCACCACAATTAAGAGCAATAAAAGGCCCGTTTTTACGCGAGCTGTTTTCATGAATGGTTTGAGCCACTACTTCTTTTCCAGTACCTGTTTCCCCTAAAATATAGACTGTTGTATCCGTAGGAGCCGCCTGCTTTATTTCTTCTAATGTTCGCTGAAAGGATCGGCTTATGCCTGCTTCTCCTTTAAAACAAAATGATTGAGCAGAGATCTGTTTAGTTGTTTGGTTATGAGTCGTTTCTTCTGATAAGTAAACAATCTTTCCAATAGAATGACCGTGTCTTTTTGAAATTACAGGCACTTCCATTACTATACGAAATCCCTGTTTTACAATCGTATTCAACTGCAAGCCTGACCATTTTGGTATACATTCCCGAACGGTTTTACTTGCTCCTACAATCACTTCTTTGTAATTGCAAAGCAGCAAGAGCTGTTTGCTATCAACAAAATTCATAGAAGCATGAACCAACTCAATTTCGTCTTTGTGCATTCGAATGCTTAATTCCCGTTCGATTGTATACGCGATGGATGTAACCATTCCAAGCATATAAGGATGAGCTCTGTTTACAGGACAGGAAATATTAATAATCCCAATTACATTTCCGTCGTCATTTCGAACAGGTGCTGCCGAACAGCTCCATTGATGCGAAGCAATCGAATAATGTTCTGTACCCGTTATCATAATGGGCTCTTCCGTTTGCAGAGCCGTACCGATTGCATTTGTGCCTACTTCTTTTTCTGTCCAACAAGCACCTTCCACAAAATTAATTTTTCTTGCTTCATTCAGTGTAAGTCTATTTCCTGTGATAGATAAAATATAGCCTTCTGGGTCAATTAATAGAGCAACCATTCCTAAATCCGCCGCTGATTGTCTGATTCTTTCTAAGTGCGGCAACGCCGTTTCAAGAAATAAAGAATTCATTTGTTTTCGAGAATGAAAATCTTCGTTTTTTAAAATTGATCTGCCTTTATCTAGGTAAGGATTAACATCTGCGCTTTTACAGCGGTGCCACGATTTTACAATGATGTCGTTTAACCTTGAAGATTCAAGTGCTCCTTCGTTTACAAAACGTTTCCATGTGTTTAAAGAAAGTGTGGATTCCATTTCTTACCTCTCCCCTATAAACTTAATTGAATATAGTAAATCAAGGCTTGTTGCTATTATTATAAATCACAAAGAAAACGTTATCATTACCAAAGAGAGATTCTTAAACTTTCGTTATGTAAAAATTAATAGAAAAACTAGACGAGGATGCAGGAAAAATCCTATCTCTCTTACATGATTCCTTCATCCTCTAGTTTATCTTTTTAAACCCTGCATTTTTATTTTTCATTCTTAAAGGGCTTAATTACTTAGGGCATTGGTATAGTTAAGAGTGAACGGCCTGACCTGCTGACTGCAAAAGAGCTTCGTGAATGGCTTCAGATAATGTAGGATGGGCAGCGATAAAGTCTTCCATTATATCTGTGGTCAACTCTCCGTGCATCATAATGGTTCCTTGTCCAATTAATTCTGTAGCATGTGCACCTACAATGGATAGCCCAATAATTTCATTAAACTGCGGTTCTACGATTACTTTCACTTTTCCAACCGGATCATTTGCAATCATCGCTTTGCCGTTTGCCGTAAACGAGAATTCTCCCACGCGAATATCGCCGTATTCGCTTCGAGCCTGCTTTTCTGTCATACCGACACTTGCAATTTCAGGGTGAGTATAAATGCAGCGTGGTACAGCTCGATAATTTACGCTCTTATCTTTTCCGCATGCGTGCAAAGCAGCAACTGTGCCTTCATGAAAGGCGACATGAGCAAGCTGAATTCCGCCAACTACATCTCCACAAGCATAGATGTTAGGTATATTCGTTTGCATATGCTCATTAACATCAATTCCTTGTTTTGAAAAATGTACGCCAACCTGTTCTAAACCCAAACCTAGCACTCTAGGTTTTCTTCCAATTGAAATTAATGCATACTCAGCTTGCAGTTCATGCAGCTCTTCTTTATGTTTAAATAGAGCTTTTTTGTTTTCAGGCTGCATTTCTGTTAGCGAAGCGGAGGTATAAATTGCTACGCCTTTTTTCTCTAACTCTTCCTGTAACGTAAATGCGATATCAGCATCTTCACCAGGAAGCAGCTGGTCTGCTGCTTCCACAATCGTTACTTTTGCACCCATTTGACTGTAAATGCTTGCAAATTCACACCCAATTACCCCTCCTCCTACTATTAAAAGAGATGAAGGGATAGCAGGCAGCGACATTGCTTGTCCACTGTGAATGATCCACTTTCCATCAAACGGAGCAAATGGCAGGCTAGCAGGTTCTGAACCCGCAGCAATAATAAACTGTTCAGCCTCTACATCTTCTACTTGATTTTCATTTCGCACGGCTAGACGATGATTTGTCAAAAAGGAAGCTTCTCCTTTCATGACTTTAATACTGTTCTTTCTCATCAAATAGCCAATTCCCTGCACTAGTTTTTTAACAATAGCTGTTTTATGATGCTGAACGCCATCCCAGTTAATTTTCACTTGTTCCAGAGGAAGAGTGATGCCGAATTGCTCAGCTTGCTTGATTTTCTCGTAGGCTTCCGCGCTTGCTAATAATGACTTTGTTGGCATACAGCCCTCATTTAAACATGTTCCACCTAAATCTTTTTGTTCGATTAACGTAACTTGTTTTCCTTGCCGGGCGGCAGTGATTGCCGCCACATATCCTGCAGGACCGCCGCCAATGACAACTAAAGGTTTCACGGAATGCACCACCTTTCTATAAGAGTAGTAAAATAGGTTGCTCTAAGTATTGTTTAATAGTTCCAAGGAAATTAGCTGCAGGTGCCCCGTCCAGTACCCGATGATCAAACGTCAGGCTTAAAGGCAGCAAGCTTCTTCTTTGTAATTCGTCTCCTTGATACATTGGTACATCTTCAGTAGCTCCAACACCAAGAATTCCTGTTTCAGGCGGATTTAATACAGGTGTAAAATACTCTACTCCGTAAGCACCCAGATTAGTAATAGTGAATGTAGAACCTTGCATTCTATCAGTGCTCAGCTGACCTTGCCGAGCATCCCCTGCTCGTGTTTTAATCTCTGCAGCTAATTCAACTAACGACATCTTTTCAGCATGCTGCATAACAGGAACAACTAATCCATTTTCTAAAGCCACGGCCATTCCAAGATGAACATGGTTATAGAGATGAATTTCGTTATCGATATAGGCACTGTTCATTTGCTTGTGTTCTTGAAGTGAAAGAACACAAGCACGAGCAATAAAATCGGTTAGAGAGATTTTCACCTTATGGCGTTGCTGGGTCACTTCTTTAATTTCTTGTTGAAGAGACAGCAAGTCCGTCACGTCAGCTCTCATATTAATCGTTAATTGAGCACTGTTTAATAAGCTATTATGCATTCGGCCTGCAATGACTTTCCTCATGCCCGCTACTGGAAGCGTTTCTTTGTTTATAGCGGGGTTATCTCTTTCTGCCGGTGGGTGACTCGCTTCTGCAGCTCTTTCCGCCAGCACTTTCTCTACATCCGCTTTTGTGATTCTTCCTTTAGGTCCCGTGCCTTTAATCGTCTCAATATCAATGTTTTCAGATTCGGCTATTTTCCGTGCAATTGGTGAAATGCGCACAGCTTCTTTGCTCTTCTTTGACGAAGCTGCGTTTGCTGGTGGCTCTTCTAAAGAAATAGTAGCCGCTACCTCGTTTTTGGGAGCCTGAAGCTCATTTGCTGAACGGTTCTGCTCAGTAAGCTGCTCGTTTGGATTTCCAACATAACAGATAATCGTTCCAGGAGGCACACCTACATCTTCTTGTACAAGGATATCAAGAATCACACCGTCCTGCGGAGCTTCAATTTCCATTTCGATTTTTTCAGAATTAATACTTGCAATCATATCTCCTTTTGAAACGGAGTCTCCAACTTTTTTATTCCATGTCGAAACGGTTCCTTCTTTCATTGCCATACCTAGTTTTGGCATTACAACCTCTGCAGCCATTTGCTTCCTCCTCCTTTTTTAAAATTACACGCTTAGAAGCGATTTATCTCCTAGCAACTCCGATACAACTTCAATTACTTTTTGTGGTGTCGGCAGATAAATATCTTCTAATGGAGGAGAAAATGGTACAGGTGTATGTGGTGCTGTAATTCGTTTAATAGGTGCATCAAGCATGTCAAATCCTTTATCGGCAACTAGCGCAGCAATATCTGTTGCTATGCTGCATCTTGGATTGGCTTCGTCAATGACAATTAATCGATTTGTTTTTTCTACAGATGAAAGAATGGTCTCTTCGTCAAAAGGTGATAAACTTCGCGGATCGACTACTTCTACGTCAATTCCTTTGTGAGATAATTGCTCAGCTGCCGTAAGCGCAGTATTTACTTGTTTTCCAATCGCTACAATGGTCAAATCCGTTCCTTCGCGTTTTACATCCGCTTTTCCTAACGGAATCGTATAGTAGCCTTCAGGAACCTCTCCTTTCATGTTGTACAATGTTTTGTCTTCAAAAAAGATAACCGGATCATTGTCTTCAATTGCTGCTAACAATAATCCTTTGGCATCGTAAGGGGTAGAAGGCACCACTACTTTAATGCCAGGAATGCTAGTGAACAAAGCATACAAGCTCTGAGAATGCTGAGCTGCAGCCCTAAACCCTGCTCCATGAGTCGTTCGAATCGTGACGGGCACTTCAGCTTTTCCTCCAAACATATATCTAAATTTTGCGCCTTGATTCAGCACTTGATCTAAACAACAGCCAATAAAGTCATTAAACATTAATTCTGCAACCGGTCTTAACCCTGTGGCTGCCGCTCCCATTGCAGCTCCTATATAAGCTGCTTCTGAAATAGGGGTATCAAGAATTCGTTCACGTCCAAATTCTTGTACAAGCCCCTTTGTCACTCCAAGGACCCCGCCCCAAGCCTCATCATCTTGCAGGTGGTCAATTTCCGCTCCACCAGCTACATCTTCTCCCAGCAGAATCACATTCTCATCTTTTCGCATCGCTAGTTTCATTGCTTCATTGATAGCTTCAGACATACTTAATTTTCTAGTCATTTTCTTTTCCCCCTTTAATTAGTAAGATACATAAACATCTGTTAATAGTTCGGAAGCATCAGGATAATCGCTTGTTTCTGCTAGCTCAACTGCGCGTTTTACTGCTTTTTCTACATCACCATCAATATCTCTAAGCTCTTTTTCTGTTACTACTTGTTCTGAAAGCAAGTAATTTTCAAAAAGAGCGATCGCATCTTTTTCCTGAAGATGTTCTTTCTTTTCACTTCCTGATTTATACGTTTGTGCGTCGCCTTCGAAATGCCCGTAATTTCGATACGTTACACATTCAATTAACGTTGGGCCTTCCCCTCTGCGCGCTCGTTGAATCGCTTCTGCAGCTGCTTCATAAACAGCCATCACGTCTTTTCCATCCACTCGTACCCCAGGAATGTTGTAAGATGCGGCACGGTCTGCAATCGTGCTGCAGCTTGAAGCATAAGAAAATGGAGTTGCCTCTCCGTAGCCATTATTCTCAGCAACAAAAACAACAGGCAGTTTCCAAATCGCTGCTAAGTTAATTCCTTCATGAAAAGTTCCTTCATTGCCCGCTCCGTCTCCAAAAAAGCAAACGCTTACATCTTTTGTTTTTTTATACTTAGCAGTTAAAGCAGAACCGCATGCAAGCGGAAATCCTCCTCCTACAATTCCATTTGCTCCTAAAATTCCTTTATCTAAATCCGCGATATGCATAGATCCACCTTTTCCTTTGCCTAACCCGGTTACCTTCCCAAATAGTTCAGCCATCATGCCATCTAAATCGCCGCCTTTAGCAATACAATGACCGTGTCCCCGATGAGTGCTCGTAATACTGTCACTGTCATTAAGATGAGCGCACATTCCAACCGCTACCGCTTCTTCACCTGCATACAGATGAACAAAACCAGGCAGTACACCTTTTGCAAAAATTTGATGTACTTCATCTTCAAACTTTCGAATTTCTACCATTTTCTGATACATCCAGCTGGCTTTTTCTTTCGTAAGCTTTTCTGTTTTATTTTGAGCAGTTTTCATTATGGTAAGCCTCCTCATTTGATTATCAAACTTCACTTAACTACTCTTGCAAGTACCGTGCCAACATTAAAATCGCTTTATACTAGCAATCTATTGTTTTATTTTACTTTTTGAAGTTAGACAAAATTGGACACTGTTCCAACTTTGTCTAACTTTGTCCAATCTTAGAGGAATCAATTATGTAAACTGGATTTAAGGTGCATAATAAGCGTGTGGGTTGAAAATTACATTGAATAATTAGCAAGAAAGCTTTTATGTAAATATGATATAATGCTGAAGGAATCGTCTTCATTTTGAATAACACCAAAGCTTTTAAAGGAGGTTGGTTAAAGTAAAACGGATTTTATAGAAGTTTTACCGTAAAGTTGGATGTAAATTAAACGATGAAAGATGAGGTGAAAACCTGGACAACATCCAAAGTTCTCGTCACTAGATGACATATCGCCAGGTTACTGTTATGCACAATGCAATTCAACACATTACAAGTTTTCATGTATACGCAGCCATTATTATATTTATCATTACATATTTTTTGATTATGACCGAAAAGATCAATCGCGCTTCAGCAGCTCTTTTAGGTGCTATATTGATGATTCTGTTAGGTATTGTTGACTTTAATAAGGCCATTATGGAGCACATTCAATGGGAAACGATTGTCCTTCTTATGGGTATGATGATTTTAGTCGGCATCACAAACAAAACAGGCGTGTTTCAATACGCAGCTATCAAGTCTGCTAAAATCGCTAAAGGTGATCCGGTTCGAATTCTAGTTATTTTATCGATTTTAACAGGTGTCGGATCCGCTTTTTTAGACAATGTAACAACGGTGTTGTTAATTGTTCCGGTTACATTTTCAATCACTACTATCTTAAATATTAACCCTTTTCCATTTCTTATTTCAGAAGTGCTGTTTTCAAATATTGGAGGAACAGCAACTTTAATAGGAGATCCACCGAATATCATGATTGGGGCAGCGAATCCTCATCTTGATTTTAACGCTTTTTTATTAAATTTAGCTCCTGCAGTACTAATTATCGGTGTTGTTACACTAGGAATTCTTGTTCTTATTTATCGTAAAAAATTAAAAGTAGAAGATAGTAAAAAACAAGAGCTAATGAGTTTAAATGAAAAAGATTATATTCAAGATTCCGCTTTAATGAAAAAATCGTTAACGGTATTAGTATTAACGATTCTAGGTTTTACCCTGCACTCCGTTTTACATATCGATGCGGCTATGGTAGCCATTACGGGTGCAGCTGTATTATTGGTAATTGGATTAAGAACCCATGATGAAGTAGAAAGTGCGTTTGATTCTGTTGAATGGACAACGATTATTTTCTTTGCTGGTTTATTTATTCTTGTCGGAGGATTAATCGATGTAGGCATTATTAAAAAGCTGGCTGCCGGCGCGTTGAACGTTACAGACGGCAATATTGCACTGTCAGCTTATCTGATTTTGTGGATTAGCGGAATTGCATCAGCTGTTATTGACAACATTCCTTTTGTTGCTACAATGATTCCGCTTATTCAAGATATGGCTCACGGAATGGGAATGAGCCCTGATTCTGCTCAAATCAGTGTACTATGGTGGTCACTGGCTCTAGGAGCATGTTTGGGAGGAAACGGTACGTTAATTGGAGCATCTGCCAACGTCATTGTAGCTGGCATGGCTGTAAAAAAAGGACATAAATTTTCATTTATGGATTTCTTAAAAATTGGAGCTCCAATCACACTCGTATCTCTTTTGATTTCAACGTTATATATCTTCCTTCGCTATCTTTTATTTCTGTAAGGGAGAGAAATTAAAATCTATACGAACAGTAAAAAAGACTTCTCAGCTGAGAAGTCTTTTTTGCTCTAGATATATGCGCTCAGGCAGCCCAGATGAAGTTGATAATAAAAGCGGCGCTAATGATGTACATAATCCAGTGAATTTCCTTCGCCTTGCCTGCTAACAGTTTAACGAATGTATAAGATAAAAACCCTAGAGCTAAGCCTTCGCCAATACTAAACGTTAACGGCATCAAAATAATGGTACAAAAAGCAGGTACAGCATCTGTTATCTCATCTAAAGGAATGTTTTTTATTTCCGTTAACATGAGAGCTCCAACCATAATTAAAATAGGGGCTGTAGCAAAAGAAGGAATAATGCTAATTAATGGCGTAAATAAAAGACTCACTAAAAACAATATGGCAACGACCAGTGCTTTAAGGCCCGTTTTGCCTCCTTCTGCAATTCCCGCAGCATTTTCTACATACGCGTTCATTGCGGTAGATCCCATAGCAGCACTGGCTACAGTCGCAAGAGAATCTGCCATAAGCGCTTTATCTAACCCTTTAATTTCTCCTTTTTCATCCATTAATCCAGCTTTTTTAGATAATCCAATCATCGATCCTAAATTATCAAATAGCTCCACAAGCGTAAATGAAAAAATAATAGAGAAAAGACCGTAATGAAGAGCAGATTTAATATCCATTTGTAAAAAAGTTTCCGACATGCTCGGCATTGAAAACGAGACTACGCTGCTGATGCTTTTAGGTGCTTCTACTATGCCCAGCACCATCCCGGCAATTGATACTAGCAAAATGCTAATCAGGGCAGCTCCTTTAATTTTTCGAGCAGTTAATACAGTTACCGCGATGAAACCTAATAAAGCGAGTAATGGTCCCGGTTTTGTAAGCTGACCAAGGGCTACTAAATTTTCTTTGTTGCTTACAATAATTCCTGCTTGTTTAAAACCGATAAAAGCAATAAATAGACCGATTCCAACAGAAATAGCACTTTTTAAAATAGCAGGTATCCCTTCAATAATCTTCTTGCGTAAGCCTGTTATTGTTAAAATAAAAAATACAACCCCTGAAATAAATACGGCTCCTAAACCTGTTTGCCACGTTAACCCTTCACCCAATACCACTGTATACGTAAAAAAAGCGTTTAGCCCCATTCCTGGTGCAACTGCAATAGGCATGTTCGCCCACAATGCAAACAAAAGAGTTGCAAACACAGTGGCAAAAATCGTAGCTGCAATTGCTGCTTCTTTTGGAATACCTGCATCTGCTAAAATCGTCGGATTAACAAAGATAATATAGCTCATCGTCACAAAAGTAGTAATTCCCGCAAGAATTTCTGTTTTTACATCTGTTTTGCGTTCGGTTAAATGAAACAGCTTATCTAACCATGAAGGGTTGGGTGCTGAGTTTTTTGTTAGTTCCATATGCTGAACTTCCATTTTTTCATTCATCGCCACTTGCTTTTCACTCCTTTAATGATCGATTGGATTTTTTTAACTAGTTTTTACAGCCCCTTTATCAACAAGTGTGTATTCAGTCATTTCCCCCCTCCTTTTTTATGAAAATATCTATAAAAAAAGCCGTGAAAACAGAAGGAAATCCTTCTATCTTCACGGCTCTTTGCTTCTGTAAACAGAAGATAAGCATCCGTCTTTTACGTGTTTTGCGAAACAAACGATTTCATCGCACGTTTTGCAATTTATATAGAGAAGTTATTTAAAGCAAATAACTGTACAAGAATTTTCGGTAACAGGATCATAATCTCTAAATAAAGAAGTGACCTGGATATCAAATAAAAGCTCCACTTTTTGCTTTAGCATTTTTTTATATTTAGTCGACAAAGCGGCATCAAGAGACATCACTAATTCTCTGTATTCTTCACTGAGGGCTTCTAGTGCCGGCATTCTTTTTGATTGAGCTAGAATAAGAATTTTATTATCAATAATATCTATTTTTTGAGTATTCACGCCTACATTAAAAATCTCTTGGCTAATTTGAGTATACAAAGTAGCTATCTTCTTTTTAGAGATCGGCTCCATATGCTTCACCTTTTTCGTTGTTAAAAATGTGTTTTGCTATATTGTTTTTACTTGATTATCGTCCTTTGACCAGCTGCCGATAAATTCAGGCTCATTATAGTCAAAGAAATTGGTTAAATTCTCATGGCGGTTATCAATAAAAAGCTGATTAGCGACTTCTGATACGAGCTTCGGTATCGCATATTTTAGACCTGAAAGAGCGGAAGCAGAAATTCCACAGCTAATTAAAGCGGAATAATTAAAAGCAAAAAGGCCATATACCATTTTTTGACCTTCCCCATCGCGATTTAAAAAAGCAAAGCCATTACTAAGATAAGGGTGGGCATCCAATACTGGATTGGCGATTTCATGTGGTGCTTTGTAATGATCGCTCCAGCGAGCGATGTGTTTTTCAACAAGGCGTAATTCTGGACGAAGAGCCGGATCTGTTAGAAGCCCTGTGCTAATAATTAAATAGTCAAATGTAAAGATTCCCTGAGGAGTTGTGACAACTGCTTTGTTCTGTTTTTCTTCGACATCCAGCCACGGTGCATGTACGTGTAAATGAAAACCCGGCCATGAGGAAGCGCGTCCAAATGTATCATTCGTAGGTGGCTGGTTGTATTCGAAAAAATGAGCCATCACTTCATATTTTTCAGCATCTGACAAAGCGTGGAAACGTTCAATCATTCCTGAAGCTTCCATTTGTCTGATTGGGTTAATACGCGGAAGTTCTTTTCGGCGAACAAATACATGAGCTTCAGCAACCCCTTCAGAAAGCGCATAGTTGGCGTTATCAAACGCGGAAGCTCCTCCTCCTAAAACAGCTACTTTTTTGTTCTTCAACGTAGTAAAATCAATGGTTTGGGAAGTGTGAGAATAAAGGTGAGGTGGCAACTTTTCAGAAACCATAGGCGGGACGTGCCACTCTCCTCCTCCTTGAATTCCTGTAGCTAGTATAACTTTACGTGCCATCAGTGTAGGACACGAAGCTCCATTCCCTTCAATATGCAAACGATGAATACCTGTTTCTCCCGGCTCAATTAACGTTAATTTTATTTCATTTGCCACAGGGAGGTTAAGAATGCTCCGATACCAGCGCAAATAATTCATCCAGTCTCCTCTTGGAATTTTGTCAAGAGCTTCCCATCCTCCTGAGCCAAATTGTGCTTCCCACCACGCTTGAAACGTCAGTGAAGGAATTCCTAAATCGATAGATGTTAAGTTTTTTGGTGTTCTCAGCGTAATCATTCGCGCATACGTTTCCCACGGCCCTTCTAAACCCGAACGGTTTTCATCAATAACAAGAATATTCGACACGCGTTCTCGCAGCAAACCAAAAGCCGTTCCTAAACCGCTTTGACCTCCTCCAATAATGATTACATCATATACGTGTCCGCTCTTAGGGATGATTGGCCTTGCTTCTGTTGGTTTCCTGAAGGAAAGGTAAGACAGATCGGTTTCTACTCTTTTATTTAAAGCTTCTAAGCTCATTGTTATCTCTCCTTTCAATAAAGTTTCTTTCTAATAAAAGTTTATTTTAAACCTTACACAAAATGATAGGTTTTATAACATCGTTTAATTTATATTTATATTATCACTTTTGGAATATGATTGTATCTCCATTCTCTCTAAAGTTTTTTTTGCAAATTGTATAAAATCACTAATATAATTTTTTTATATCTTATGTATGGAAGCATATTTACATCGTTTAAAAGGAAAAAACCATTACAAAGTTTAAGGAAGAAAGCTTTTCTGACATAAATTTTAAGGTAAACATGTGCGAGTTTGTGACAGTTATTTGTTAATTACGCTCTACTACTTGACTATCGTATTCATCAAATCTATAGTCATAATTAGTAACTCAGCAAAGGGAGTCAACGTATGAGAAATTTATTTAAAATAACAGCTATATTTACAACGATTGTTATGTTTATTTTAATGATTGCCGGCAGTCTGGTCACAACCACAGGATCTGGATTAGGATGTGGAAATGAGTGGCCACTGTGCAACGGGCAGTTAATACCCGAATACGCGGTAGCAACAATGATTGAATATACGCATCGTTTGATTACCGCATTTGCAGGTCTTCTTGTTTTAGCATTTTCTATTTGGGCTTGGATTCGTTATCGCAGAAACCGTGAAGTGAAAATTTTAGCGATTATGAGTATTGCATTTATCGTTATCGAGTCATTACTCGGGGCTTCAGCAGTTATCTGGCCTCAGTCAGCTGAGGCGCTAGCACTGCATTTCGGTCTTTCGCTTATTGCGTTTACCGGTGTATTTTTACTTTCCATCTTTGTTATTCAAAAGGACCGTTCGGACCATTTTATTAAAGGAGCGGTTACAGGCAAATTTAGATGGCTCGCATGGTTTACGCTTATATTTACCTACTGCGATATTTATTTAGGTGCATATGTACGTCACAAAGGTGCAAGCTTAGCATGTACAAGCTTTCCTGCTTGTTATGGCAACACTCTTATTCCAAAGCTATCAGGAACAACAGGCATTCACTTTGCCCACCGATTTGCTGCTCTTGTGCTGTTTGTTCTTATCATTTGGATTATGGTATCTGCCATTAAACAGTATAAAGAAACCCGCCGTGATATTTACTATGCGTCCATCATTGCAGTTGCTTTAACCGTTGCTCAAATATTTAGCGGTATCTTTGTTGTCATGTCTCGTTTAAATGTCTTTGCTACACTGTCTCACTCAGCATTTATTACAGCGTTATTCGCTACGCTTAGCTACATTTGTGTACAGACTTTAAAAGGTAAAAGACGATAAAACAAAAAAAACAAGTGCAGTTCATAACTGCACTTGTTTTTTTTGAGTTAAGCTAGTTCTATCCCGCCTGTAATCCCGTAAACTTGAGCTGTTACGTAGCTTGCATCCGTTGAAGCTAAAAATACGTATACATTTGCTAACTCTACCGGCTGACCAGCACGCTGCAAAGGTGTATCTTGTCCAAAGCCTGGAATAGCGTCGCTTGGCTGCCCTCCAGAAATTTGCAGCGGTGTCCAGATAGGTCCTGGAGCAACTGAGTTGACGCGAATACCTTTTGAAGCTAATTGCTTGGCTAGTCCGCGAGTGAATCCGTTAATGGCAAACTTTGTAGCTGCATAATCTAATAAATTAGGACTTGGGCTATAGCCTTGTACAGAACTTGTGGTAATAATAGAAGCACCTGCTGGTAAATAAGGCAGCGCTGCTTTTACGGTCCAATATAAAGAGAATACATTTACTTCAAAGGTTTTGCGCAGTTGGTCCGTTTCTAAATCAGCAAGATCTTCTACTGCCTGCTGTTTACCTGCTACGAGCGCTAAAACGTCTAATCCATCTAATTCCTTATAAGCTTTTTCTACTAGCTCCTTGCAAAAAGATTCTTCGCCTACATCACCAGGTATGAGTACTGCTTTTCTTCCTTCCGCTTCAATAAGCTTTTGTACTTCTTCTGCATCAGCTTGCTCTTGTGGCAAGTAATTAAGCGCAACGTCCGCTCCTTCTCTTGCATAAGCGATAGCTGCTGCTCGGCCAATACCTGAATCTCCACCTGTTACAAGAGCTTTTCTGCCTTTTAATTTACCTGCACCTATGTAACTGTTCTCCCCGCAGTCTGGGATGACGTTCATTTCTTTTTGTACACCAGGCGGTTCTTGATACTGTTTTGGATAGTCTTCATGGAAATATTGAGTTAATGGATTATTTAACTTTGACATATTCGTCACTCCTTTATAAATCAACCTTAACCAACTAAGGAAAAGTTTTCTATATGCTTGTTCTTCCCCTCTTCTTCTTTAATAAACATGTTTAATGTGCTCTACTATTCTCACCTTTCTTTCATTGCCATTCCCCTTCAATCAACAGCTAGAAACAGCTGCATACATGAAAACTACATTCACCATCACAATAAAAAATCCGAACGAGTCAAATTCTCCCTTAAGAATCTTGACTCCTTGTTCGGATCTTCTTTTAACTAAAATACGTTTATCCCCCCTCTTTAAATAAAGGGTGAGAGCTTTGTATTTTGTTGTGTACAACAAGTTTTATTTCTCGTCTGTGTCTGCTACTCTGTTAGTTCTACTTGTAAAGGCTTTGATTCCTCTTCAGCTTCTTTAGGAGTGCGAACGATTAACACATCACATTTTGCATAGCGCAAAATATGCTGAGATACACTTCCGATTAAGATACGCTCTACCGCGTTTAACCCGGTTGCACCGCATACAATTAAATCAACGTGCTTATCGGGAGCAATTTTTTTAGATATTTTTGTTTTAGGAGAACCGTGTTCAATTAATGTCTCGACTTTCGTTACTCCAGCCTTAATGGCTAGGTTACTATAGTTGGTTAAAAGTTCTTCAGCAAATTTCTCTGCATCTTGAAAGCGTGTATCCGTATAAAATGCATAAGGTGATGGACTTAACGCCTGTATGTCGATAACGTGACAAATTATCAAATGAGCGTTATTTTTTTTGGCACTGTTAACTGCTTTTTTGAATGCCCACTCCGCTTCTACAGAACCGTCTACTGCTACGAGGATGTTACGATAAGCCATATTCATCATAATCTCTCCTTTGTCTTTCGTTTATAAAGAACTTTCTTTGCTACACTTTTATTGTACTTCTTGCGCAAGCGAAAGTATGTGATTTTTATCACAAGGTAGAGGAATTAATAAAAAATGGAGCCGTGTGGGGGCACGGCTCCATTTTTATTGAACTTGAGAGTTAAAAGTCATTATCCAAATAGATCCTGCTACAATCGTAATAACAAAAACGATTCCAAGTATTAAAGCCATCACATTATAACGAGGCTTTTCTCCGTCTTTAATATGCATAAAGAAAAACAATTGAACAAAAAATTGAAGCACGGCCATTCCTAGAATGCTAGCTAGTAATATATTTTTAGCAAGTACGTGGTTTAATACCAGCAGCAGAGGAATAATGGTTAAAATAATCGAGAAAATAAATCCGATTGTATAAGCTTTTAACGACCCTTGGTTCTCCATCTACATCACCCCCATTAAATACACAACCGTGTAAAGGAAGATCCAGACGGCATCAAGAAAATGCCAGTATAAGCTGATAATCGTCACTTTTCGTTTTGTTACAGAGGTAATTCCGTATCGTTTTAACTGGATTGTAATTGAAATCATCCAAATGATTCCGACCGAAACGTGCAGCCCGTGTGTACTAACTAGCGTATAGAAAGCCGTAAAAAATGCGCTCGTAGAAATGGTTGCTCCTTCGTGAACCATTGTTTGAAATTCATGAATTTCAAGTCCAACAAAGCATACACCTAAAAGCAGAGTTACGATTAGCCAGCCAATTAAAGGCTTTATTTTTCCTTTGTGCATGCTTAACACGGCCAATCCGCTTGTAAAGCTGCTCGTTAATAAGATAAACGTTTCAGAAACAAATCCTGGGACTTCAAAAAATTCCTTTCCTGTAAGGCCTCCTACAGTATGATTAACAAGAACGGCATATGTAGCAAATAATGCTCCAAATAAGATACAGTCCGTTACGAGGAAAAGCCAAAAACCCATAACTTTGATTTCTTCATCATGTTCATGATGATGTTCTTCGTGGTGCGCTGTCGCATATGCCATGTTACCCGACCCTCCCTACTGAATCTTCTGTATGTCGAATTTCATCCACGGGAATATAATAGTCCGAGTTGTATTGAAAAGAACGGGCTAGTAAACAAGCTCCTACTCCTGTCAAACCGAATATCGCTACCCATACCCAGTGGAACGTTAAGCCAAAACCAGCAATGAACCAGAAAACCGACATGATAAATGGAATACCTGAATTCTTAGGCATATGAATTGGAGAAAAAGCCGCTCCTTCCTTCGCTTTTCTCTTTTTTCTTTCTTCTTTTATCGTCCACCACGCATCTTGCCCCGTTACTGTTGGAATCACTGCAAAATTGTAGTGCGGCGGAGGTGAAGGGATGGACCATTCTAATGTACGTCCATTCCATGGATCTCCTGTTACATCTCGTTCTCCGTACTTAATGCCATGAAGAATCTGCCATGCTTGAAAGATAAACCCTATGCCCATAAAGAAGGCTCCCACTGTAGAGATAACGTTCAGCGGTCCCCATCCCATGTCAAAATCGTACGTATAAATACGGCGCGTCATTCCCATAAACCCTAGTGCATATTGAGGCATGAAGCATACATAAAAACCAATATTCCACGTCCAAAATGCCCATTTGCCAAGACGGTCATTTAACTTAAAGCCAAACATTTTTGGCCACCAATAGTACAAACCTGCAAAAAAGCCGAATACAACGCCTCCGATTAACACTTGGTGAAAGTGTGCAACTAAAAAGTAGCTATTATGATACTGATAGTCTGCGGGAGCTGCTGAAAGCATAACACCCGTTGCTCCTCCCACAACAAAGCACGGGATAAAAGCAATTGTCCATAGCATCGGCTGGGTCATTTGAATACGGCCGCGGAACATCGTAAATAACCAGTTGAACACTTTAACACCCGTTGGAATTCCGATAGCCATCGTCGTAATAGCAAAAAACACATTCACGTTAGCTCCTGCACCCATCGTAAAGAAATGATGCACCCATGTGAAATACGAGAGAACGCTAATAATCATCATTGAAAAAACCATAGATTTATAGCCAAATATCTTCTTTTGAGAAAACGTTGCAACGATTTCAGAAAAAATGCCGAATGCCGGAAGTACAACAATATACACTTCAGGATGTCCCCACATCCAAATTAAGTTAATGTACATCATTGGATTTCCTCCGCCGGTCATGGTAAATAAGTGTCCGTCAAAGAAGCGGTCAATAAACAATAAAGCAAGCGTTACGGTTAATACAGGAAACGCGAAAATGATAATAATACAGCTTGCTAGAACAGACCATGTAAATAGCGGCATATGCATAAGTTTCATACCGGGCGCACGCATTTTTAAAATGGTCATAATGAAATTAATTCCAGAAGCCAAGCTGCCAATACCTGATATTTGAATGCCCCAAATATAAAAATCTTGACCTGGTCCAGGACTGAACTGCATGCCAGAAAGCGGCGGATAACTTAGCCACCCTGCATCTGGCGAGCCTCCGATTACAAACGACAAATTGAAAAGCATGGCGCCAAAGAAAAATAGCCAAAAGCTTACCGCGTTTAAAAAAGGATAGGCGACATCTCTTGCTCCAATTTGAAGCGGCACAACGATATTAAAGAAAGCAAACATAAGCGGCATTGCCATAAATAGAATCATAATGGTTCCGTGCGTAGTGAAAATTTCATTGTAATGATTAGAATCTAGAAAATGCCACTGGGGAAATGCTAGCTGCATACGCATTAATAATGCATCTACTCCGCCTCGAAACAGCATTAACAATGAAGAAAGCATATACATGATTCCAATTTTTTTATGATCCACCGTTGTGAGCCACTCACGCCATAGCCACTTCCACTTTTTAAGATACGTAAGAACAAAAATAATACCGGCTAGCGTTAACAAAATGGCGACATCTGCTCCGTAAATCATCGGCTCCCCTGTCACAAAAAAATGAGATGAAAAATCTTTTAATTTGTCTAACAACTTAGTTTCCTCCTTCCTGGTGCTCGTGCTGTGTATGTGCTTGTTCATCAGAAGCCACATTCATGGTCTTCATATCTTCATTTTTCATATGGTGATGCTGACTATAATATTGACCACCATTTTTAATGACAATTTCTTGGAACAAACCTTTAGGAATGGTAGAATACGATTTCTCCAAAGAAAGACCTTGTTTGGCAAGACTGTTATAATCAGCTTTTGTCAAAGCCGGTGCTGTTTCTTTTACTTGTTTTACCCACTGATTAAATTCTTTTGTCGATGTAGACTTAACTTTAAAGTTCATATGGGCGAACCCTTCACCCGTAAAATTAGCCCCTGAACCAAAATATTCTCCCTTGTGATCAGCTTGCAGCCAAAGCCCCATGGCCATTCCCGGCATGGTATATAATTGTCCTCCCAGCTGGGGTACCCAAAAAGAATTCATAGGTGCATCTGACGTTAGCACGAATTGAACAGGCACATTCTTTGGAATTTCTACATAGTTGACTGTCGCAATATCTTGATCCGGATATTGAAATAGCCATTTCCAGTCAAGGGATGTTACTTCAATTGTTAGCGGCTTTACATCTTTTTTCGGCGGATCTACTAATTCATAAGTTGTCTTGGCCGTAGCGAAACCTAAAATGCCGATAATAATAATGGGGATGCCCCACCAAATAAATTCAAGACGCTTGCTATCGTCCCAGTCTGGTCGATACGGAGCCTTGTTTCCAGGCTTATCACGGTAGCGTAAAACGATATACACAAGCAGACCTAAAACAGGAATAACAACAATTGTGCATAAAATTATGGAAAAAATAATTAACTGGTATTCTTTTTGAGCCACCGCCCCCTGCGGATTTAAAATCAAATAACGACTATCACAACCTGCTAGAAAAATTGTAATGAATACGAAGAGAATGATTAACTTGCCAATATGCATTGATTTTTGCTTTCTCACCTAAGCTCAGGCTCCCTTCCTTTAAATCTCTGTACATAATAATGGTATATAAACGTTCATATTAGAGATGCATCCCAACGGATCAAAGAGCTAAAAACCTCCTAACATATTGAAGTTTGTCATGACATATTGCTTACTTCTAAAAAATTATCATGTTGTATGTTTAAAAGGTGTGATATTTATCACACTTGAAGCGATTTTTATCTATTTTAAATGGCTTTACCATAATTTCGTCACATATTTGGTTAAATGTGGTGTGAAATGCCTTGCTCCTGGCGGGTAGATTCTTATAAAAGCAAAAAGCTCTTCCAGTTATTATTAACTGGAAGAGCTTTTTATAAGTAATAGTAGAAGTGGCGAGCTTCAAATCCTTATGAGTTTGTTTACTTGATCTGCTGAAATATCCAATCAATCATTTTTTGTTAAGAGAGTTACGACTTCCTTATATTCCTCTAACTCTTTGGTCTGTGCGAGAGTATTGATTTTCTCTAGCGATAAAAGAGAGCTCTGAATGATAAATGTGCGAGGCTCCGTATCATTTTGCAGTAATTCATCAGATATAAACGTAACAAATTCCAGACTCTTCTTTTGTTCCTCTTCGTTTGTTATTTTATTTTCAATCACCCGTTTTAACTTCGCGGTTACGCGCGTAAGCTCAGTCGAAAAATGACTTTCTGTTTTTTCATTAAATACCGCAGAGTAAACGGAAGGATTAAATAACTGTTCTTTTTGTTCTGCTACTTCGATTACGATTTCCTCTATACGCTTCATACAATAACGGACAATTTGTTCAATAGGCAATGGATAGTTCAGCGCTTTGTTCATTTTAAACATATTGTTAAGCATTCCTTCTAGCAGCACAGCTCCATCGAATAAATAAGGAGAAGTCTTAGACGGGAAAATCTGCTGAAAACGTTCATATATCCAGTTGAATGTTGCAGCTTTTAATTCCTCTACATATTGAAATGTTTTAACTTCATTTAAAACGAGTGTACTTTCAATCATTTCAGGAATTTTGTTTTGCTCTGCAAAGTTCAGCATAAAAATTATCTGTTCTTCAAATACCTTCTGATTATCTCCTTTATATTTAATGGCTACTTTTTCTCTTTGTAGAATAAGTGATTCTTGCAAAGACGAAAGTAATGAGAGAAGCAGTTCGCTTTTAGATGAAAAATATTTATAAAATGTTCCTTTTGAAATACCGCTTCTTTCTAATATATCTTGTACCGAAGTGTCTACGTATCCTTTTTCCATAAAAAGCTGGTGTGTGTGCCCTAAAATATCGAGCTGTTTTTGATTCATTGCTGCTACTCCTCTGTTTCTAATTTACTTTTTATTTAGTATAACTTATCTGCCTTTTCCTACGTGAACTTTATCCTTTTTCCTTGATAAATAAATAAAAATAATTATATACTATTAGTACACTTTTATACTATGTGTATAAAAATGTACTAATAGTATACTCGTAAAAAAGCTATATCCGGCTACAACTATATGGAGAAAGGAATGTTTTTGTGAAAAACCTAGATAAAACCGTAGAAGATAAGGAAGTTTTAGACTTATTTAGTGGTAAGAGCCGCGAAAATCCATTTGTGTTATTTTCGAAAATGCGGAAGATGGGAGCTGTTATTCCTATTCCTTCTCCGATGGAAGAAATAAAAACGCAGGCGTGGGTTGTGACTCGTATGGAAGAGGCTATGCAAGTTCTAAAAGGTCATCATCATTTTACGGTAGACCAAAGTTCTATTAACACACCTCATGATACACGAAAACATAAAGCTGATGAGTCTGATCCCCCTACATTTTTTGGCGGACAATCGATGCTTTCTGTTGATGATCCAGATCACCGGCGCCTACGCAAGCTTGTATCAAAAGCATTTACTCCAAGATATATGGAAAGCTTACGTCCGCGTGTACAAGAAATAGCCGATGAGTTACTCGATGAAGTACAGGACAAAGGAAAAATGGATCTTGTTAAAGACTACGCCTATCCGTTACCCATCAACGTTATTTCTGACATGCTCGGTGTTCCGAAAGAAGATAAAGAAAAAATTCACGGTTGGTCTGCTGCTATTGCAAAAGGACTGAGCCTAGGGAGAAGAGATCCTGGGGTGGATAAACAAATAAAAGCTTTTGGAACGTATACCATGCAGCTAGTAGATGCTAAGCGTAAGCATCCTGCCGACGACTTAACAAGTCAGTTAGTCGCGATTGAAGAAGAAGGAGATCGCTTGAGTGAAGGGGAATTGCTTGCAATGATTACGTTATTAATTTTTGCGGGTCATGAGACTACCTCAAATTTAATTGCGACCGGATCTTTAATGTTATTTGATCATCCTGAACAGCTGGAAAAAATTAAAGCCGATTCTGCTTTAGTAACTTCAGCTGTTGAAGAATTGCTTCGTTTTAACGGGCCAGCCACTATTTCAGGACCTCGTTATGCTACCAAAGATCTTGAATTGGGCGGTCAGCAGATTAAAAAAGGCGACATGGTAATTCCTGTCTTAAAGTCAGCGAATCGTGATGAGCAGCAGTTTATAGATTCAGAGGAACTTGATATTACGCGTACTATCAAGAGGCACTTGGCCTTTGGTCATGGTATTCATATGTGCTTAGGAGCTCCGCTGGCTCGTATAGAAGCAGATATTGCTTTTTCTACCTTACTAAGACGTATGCCTAATCTGCGCCTTTCCATTCCTCGGGAAGAAGTAAACTTACATTTTACACTAAGCTCACAAGGAGTAACTTCCTTACCCGTTATCTTTTAAAATATCTAAAAAGTACAATTCGATAAAATAATTATTGATCTAGCAAGTGACAGCTGCTTAGCTATGTAGCTGGTAGATTTTGAACCTATACCTACCTATTCTAAAGGAGGAATAAGATCATATGAACAAAGAAGTCATTCCCGTTACAGACATTCCAAAATTCCAATCACGTGCAGAAGAGTTTTTCCCTATCCAATGGTATAAAGAAATGTTGAACAACTCCCCTGTTTATTTTCATGAAGAAACAAACACATGGAATGTATTCCAATACGAACATGTTAAACAAGTCTTGAGCAACTACGAATTTTTTTCAAGCGATGGACAAAGAACCACTATTTTTGTTGGAGATAATAGTAAGAAAAAAAGCACATCTCCAATTACCAATCTTACAAACTTAGATCCTCCTGACCACCGGAAAGCACGATCTTTGCTTGCTGCAGCCTTTACCCCTCGCAGTTTAAAGAACTGGGAACCGCGAATTAAGCAAATTGCAGCAGACCTTGTAGAAGCGATACAAAAGAATTCAACTATTGATATTGTTGAAGATTTATCTTCTCCTTTTCCTAGTTTAGTTATAGCAGATTTATTCGGCGTACCGGTAAAAGACCGATATCAGTTTAAAAAATGGGTAGATATTCTGTTTCAGCCTTATGACCAAGAAAGATTAGAAGAGATCCAACAAGAAAAGCAATGTGCAGGAGCTGAATATTTTCAATACATCTACCCGATTGTCATTGAAAAGCGCTCCAACCTTTCTGATGATATTATCTCAGACTTAATTCAAGCGGAAGTTGATGGTGAAACATCCACAGATGAAGAAATTGTGCACGCTACCATGCTGCTTTTAGGTGCAGGAGTTGAAACCACCAGTCACGCCATTGCAAATATGTTTTATTCTTTCTTATATGACGACAAGTCGTTATACAGCGAGCTGAGAAACAATAGAGAATTAGCTCCAAAAGCAGTAGAAGAAATGCTTCGATATCGGTTTCATATCTCCAGACGAGATCGTACGGTTAAACAAGATAACGAGTTATTAGGCGTTAAACTAAAAAAAGGAGATGTCGTTATTGCGTGGATGAGTGCATGTAATATGGATAAAAATATGTTTGAAAACCCTTTTTCTGTAGATATTCACCGTCCAACTAATAAAAAGCACTTAACATTCGGAAACGGACCTCATTTTTGTTTGGGCGCCCCTCTTGCCCGGCTTGAAATGAAAATTATATTAGAAGCATTTTTAGAGACATTTTCTCACATCGAACCGTTTGAAGATTTTGAATTGGAATCGCATTTAACAGCTTCAGCTACCGGTCAATCTTTAACGTATTTGCCCATGACCGTGTACAGATAAAGTTTATATATATGACAAAAAAGAGAAACGTGAAAGAGATTGGTCTTCTCCCTCACGCTTCGCTTTTTTGTTATTTAGCTATTTATTGGACTTTTAGTATCTCTGTTAAGTATTTATGTACTACACTTGAAGGCCTTTAATACCATTTAAGATTGGCAGTAAGCGAAACTTAAATGCGGAGGAGCTCATTAACGAACTATCAGCTATTTTCTTCTCTGCCCTAATACATCTTCTATAAAAGACTGATACAAATAATTAATAAGAGCAGTCGCAATCGAAATCACAAAAAGTTGGAAACGCGTCATGTTGACCATTTTGTATACCTTTAGTTTTTCTGCCAGACTGGTCAAAGGGTAAGCAAATAGATAGTCAAATAGGACGTTAATTAACAAATATTTTTTGAAATTCCCATAGGTCAGCTTGAATACCCAAAAATTAGCTATAAAAAACGGTCCAAATATAAAAGAAACGTCGCTTGAAAGTTTAGGGAAAAGAGGTTTCCTTACTTTCCACCATGTAAAGCTTTTAGATAACTCACTGATAAAAGCAATAACTAATGAACTAAATGTCAAAACAGGTAGGTATCTTTTAAAGACAAATTTATCAACTTTTACTATAGACAGCCAAGGCAATAAAAGTACTGCCAACAGCGTTAACTTTCCTTTCATTATGTACCCAACTCCTGCCGTTACGAAAATGTAAGCTAAATCATATTCTCTTTAGTTTGTGTAATAGGCTCTTTTTTATGTGTTTATTACACTGCGTTAGTTCTTTTATTCGCCTTTTATTACAAGATTTTTTGCTTTCAGGAAATTATTGATTCTCATATTCTGCATGTGCATGGAGAAAATACGGAGGTGAATGTTTAAAGGGAGGAATTAAAAATGACCACAGTACGTGAAGTTATGACTCAAGATGTGAAAGCTTGTGCACCGCACGACCCAGTAACAGCAGCTGCAAAATTAATGCGTGATATTAATTGTGGCTCTGTGCCGGTGTGTCAAGAAAATCGAGTAATGGGAATGATCACAGACCGTGATATCGTGTTAAATTGCGTGGCGGATGGAAAAGATTGCAACACTGTGCATTGCCATGATTGTATGACTAAAGATGTAGTTACGTGTTCTCCGGATACGGATATCCATGAATGTGCACGTATGATGGCAGATCATCAAATTCGCCGCATTATTGTAGTGGAGAATAATAATATGGTTGGAATCTGTGCAATCGGCGACCTTGCGACAGTGAACGTATATGTTGATGAAGCCGGTGCAGCATTAAGCGAGATTTCTAATCAAGTTCATTGAAATTTTTTAGCATATAAATCCTTAATGCTTGTACAAAATAACCCTGTCTGCAAGGAGGTGCTAATATGCCAAATTTAAATGATAACAAATTTAAAAAGATTCAGTCTGAGAGTCAAAAGCAAGGAAAGTCTCAAGAAGAATATGCGGCTGAGCTTGACGCTAATCGTGCAAAAAGCCAAAAGAAAAAGTAACAATAAAAAAGGATTACAATCGGCAGAGGTTCGGTTGTAATCCTTTTTATCATCCCGTTTTGTTATAGGCTGCGATCAGTTATAAATGTATAGTGAGTAGATGCTTCATACTTCTCACCAGGCTTTAATACACAAGAAGGAAAATGCTTATGATGAATAGCGTCTGGTAAACCTTGTGTTTCCAGGCAAACGCCAAGATATTTCTCTGAGTGAACCCCTCTAATTTCGAATTCTTCGTCTAGATGATTTCCCGTATAGAGAACAACTGAAGGCTGATCCGTTTTGACTTCTATTTTGCGACCGCTTGCTGGATCAAATAATGACATCTGATTTTCAGTTTCTGCTTCTAAAAGAAATGGATGATCGTATCCTTTACCAACTAATACATTTTGCGGATGTGTGGATTCCACTCCTTCCTTGAGACTATGTCCTTCTCTAAAATCAAATGGGGTATCTGTGACACTTATCGTTTCTCCAGTAGGTAAAAGATCATCATTCAGCTCTAAGAATTCGTTACTTTTCAGCTTTAAAACATGATCTAAGACCGTTTCTTTTAGATTTCCGCTTAAATTGAAATACGTATGATTTGTTAAATTGATAAGAGTGTCTTGATCTGTTGTTCCCTCATAAGAAATATGAAACTCATTTTTATTAGTCAACGTATACGTAACTTTCACTTCAAGATTGCCAGGGTACCCTTCTTCTCCGTCTTTACTTACATATGTAAATTCAACACCTACGTGATCACTTGCATCAATTGTTTTGGCATTCCATATTTTGTGACTAAATCCTTCTGATCCGCCATGCAAATGGTTGTTTCCTTCATTTCTCTCTAGACGATAGGTTTCATCATTAAGCTGAAACTCTGCTCCCCCTATACGTCCTGCTACGCGTCCGACCACAGCTCCGAAATAAGGAGAATACTGTTGGTATTCTTCTATTGAATCAAATCCCAATACAACACTTTCAATCTTCCCTTCAGAATCCGGCATTTCAATATTTGATATCACACATCCATAGTCAAGGCAGGTGATTTTAAGCCCTTCATCATTTAACAAGGTATAAGCATGTACAGCTTGATTGTTTAGTTCGCCAAATTTCTCAAAATTAACTTTCATTTTTAATCATTCCAATCCTCTTTTTATTCGTAAATTGCTTAACGGACCCTACATGTTATAAACATGGGATATGTTCATATAGTTCCCTCTGCAATCCTTCCTGAATCTTCATTATTCTCATTTTATTGTAATCGTGTACATTTCCTAATTCAAGCTTGAATGATAAAGGCTTGCTACTGTTTGTCATTGCTATTTCTTTAGTATTCCTAAGTATTCTTCCCAAGGTCCTACATCTTCTCTGTATCGTTCTGCCATTACTCGAACAATTTGCGCAATATGCGTTAAATCGTGAGCAACCCAAGTCGAGAGCAACTCTCTGACTTTTACTTCCCCAAACTCCGGATGTTCTCCTCTCACTTCAAGATGCTTTTCATCCTTAACTAGCAGCTTTAGTTGTTGTAAATTCTGCATTCTTATCATGTTGAATTCAAGAAGCTTTTCTTCAATAGAACTAGTAGATTCCTTGTTTAAATGAGCATAGCGGTCAAACGGAGGAAAAGCTCCCTCATTTTCTTCTTGAAGAATAAATTCTAGCCTTGGTATCCAATTGTTTTTTTCTGCTTCTATTAAATGTTCTATGACTTCGGAGGTATTCCACGTTCCTTCTCCTTCATTGCATTGCAGCCACCCTGCAGATAGCCCCGACAAAAGTTTTTCAAGCATTTGTGGGGTATGCTCAAGTATTTCGACCGCTTCTTTTAAATTAAAATTCATGTAAATTCCCCTTTCGACAAATATGACTTTCAACGTAATAATAATGAGTTATCAGTTATGTGAAAATTCTTGCTATTATAGTCAATTTTACCACAATTGACTTCTATTAAAGGAAAGAGCTATTCTTCTACTTACCTTAATGCTTACTTAAATAAAAATCAGAACATACGTTTGGTTTTCCTCTAGAAATATGATAAAATATATATAGGCTAAAACGCAGTGAGTATCAGTCTGAATAGACACTGCTTATTCGTAAAATAGATTGCTAGCAACTTTTTCATCTTGAGCTTTCCGTGTGAATTGGAGTGAGACAACAGTGAGTAAAAATCAAAAGCGATGGACAAAAGAAGAAGATAGATTTCTTATCCAACACTATGGCGTTATGACGCTTCAAAAGATGGGTAAGCATTTACATAGAAGCAAGGAATCGGTTAATAAACGGCTTACTCGATTAAATCTTCGTGCTTCAGATACAGCTTTACGTAAAAAGTGGACGTCTAAACAAGATGCTTTTTTACAGCAGAACATTGATATCATGAATAACCGTGAAATGGCACACTCCTTAGGCAGAAGTCCTTCTTCTATTGCTACGCGCATAAAAGTTTTAGGACTAACAAGAAAAACAGCCATGCGAAGATGGACAGTACAAGAAGACGATTATTTACTAAGGTATTACGGAATAAAACCTCTTTCACACATATCAGCTAAATTACAGCGAAGTGTGCAAGCATTAGAATCGAGGTTAAACCGTTTAGAAGTGTATGGAGCGAAAGCGCACGTAGGACACATTACAGCGTGTGAACTAGCAGCCTGCCTTGAAGTAGATGTTCATACAATTTACAAGTGGATTCATAAAGAGAATCTACCGTATAAAATGATCATCGCCAAGACAAGAAAATTTATGGGAATTGACATTCAATCTTTCTGGCAGTGGGCCGAACAAAATAAAACGTGTCTTAACTTCTTTAAAATACCTAAAAATACGCTTATTCCAGAACCGGCGTGGGTGGATGAACAAAGAAAGCTAGACTATGTAAAGCGCCCTAAATACGAACATAAAAAGTGGACAGCAGAAGAAGATGCCACATTGTGGCGTATGTTTTATCAGGAAAAGCGCAATCAGCGAGAAATTGGGCAGCTGCTCGGGCGTTCAAGAAATAGCGTGCAGCGACGTTTAGAGCGGCTACGCAAAAAGAAAATAGCTAGTTAAACGATAAAAAGCTTGGGATAAGCATAGCTTATCCCAAGCTTTTTTATTGATATGACTTTTTGTTAAGCTTTAACTGCTTTTTCCCAATCTGCTGCAAATTTTTCCATTCCTTGGTCAGTTAACGGATGTTTTGCTAATTGCTCAATAACAGCGTATGGAATTGTGGCAATATGAGCTCCTGCAAGTGCTACGCGCGTTACATGATCCGGATGTCTTACAGATGCCGCAATAATTTGAGAGTCGATGTTTTGAACGCGGAATAACTCAGCGATTTTAGATACTAGCTGTACTCCATCTTCTGAAATATCATCAAGACGTCCTAAAAATGGAGAAACATACGTCGCTCCAGCACGAGCTGCTAAAAGCGCTTGGTTTACTGTAAAGATCAAAGTAACATTTGTTTTTACGCCTTTTTTTGCAAGGTAGCGCGTCGCTTCCAAGCCAGCCAATGTCATAGGCAGCTTAATCGTAATATTTTTATCTCCGTCGTTAATTTTAATCAGTTCTTCAGCTTGAGCAATCATGTCTTCAGCAGAAAGTGCGTCAGGTGTTACCTCAGCGGAAACGGATTCAACTTCCGGTACCATTTGAAGAATTTCTTCGATACGGTCTTCAAATCTTACGCCTTCTTTTGCTACTAAAGATGGATTGGTTGTCACACCAGCTAGAACACCTACTTTGTATGCTTTCTTAATATCCTCAAGGTTTGCTGTATCAATAAAAAATTTCATCTCACTATTCCTCCTTATTGTTGTACATCAATCTGCATTTCAACTTGCTCGAACTATAGCCTAGCCAATTTGCTGCAGGGCATATAGGTTTTCTATAGAAGCGTTTTCAATCTCTTTTGCGGTTAATACTTTTAATTTTTCTAAAAATTGTATAGCGTCCACGCGGTCTTCAATATCTTCTTCTGTACGAATATTCTCCGTTTTAATCTGGTGGATACATTCGTTGATAACTTCTTTGTACGCATTCGTTTGAATAAACCATTCTGCTAACAGCGTTTTTGTTGCTTCTCTTTCTTCTTCACTTTTCACTGCAAACAAACTTTCTGTTTCCGTTTCACTCAGCATAAGGCTGCTAAAATCGTGATTCATACAAAGCCAAAAATAACCTTTTTGGCTATCGTAATACTTTCCTTCTCTTAAAAGAAAATACTTGATTCCAAATTTAATTTTATGAGATTGGTTCTCTGAACTCGGCATATGAATTTCTTTTATTTCTACGCTTTCTGGTACATCCAGATATGTTTCTAAACCGTACTTTGTATTCACTACTTTTGCATCCAATATGTCCATTCTCATTCTCCTTTTCTCAAGTTCTATTTATTTTTATAAAAAAACAGAGGTCTGATTTTATGTAATAACGAATCCAGTTTTTGTGGATATTTTTCTTAACCAACCGACATGTTTTACTGTTTACGCTTTCATTATATATCAGATTATTCAAAAAAACATCAAAAACAATCAAATTCATTCAAAAAAGTCATAAAATCCTAAAAAAGTAGTCAAAAAAGTTCATTAACTATTAAAAATAGATAAACTTTTACGTTGATTACATGTTTCAAGGCATCCTAAGGTAATTACCTCTTCAAAAAAAAACCGACTTTTATTACATACCCTCTTCGCAAAAATATACCCACTCATTTCACCGTTTTTTCACTTTAACATGATATCCTGTAGTATACTTTTGTTTCACGTACTAATTCCCATAATTTTTTACTATTTGAGGTTATTCGTTTTTATTAGTGGGAAAGTTACATAAATACAACACGTTATAGGGGGACTTTAACATGGATAAAAGAATTGAAACATTAAAAGAAAAACTGCCTGATAATCATAAGGAGGTTGCTGTTCTTACCTCTCATATTTTTGATGCGCTTGATAAATTAACAACTGAACATCGCAGATATGTTGATATTTCGGCAGCAGCCAAAATAAAGCCGAATCCGGATGAAGAGAAAGCTTTTTTTGATACCATCTATCAAGTGAAAACACTCATCATGTCAGAGCTCGAAAAAACCGTTGAAGATATCGAGCACAAAGGTGATAAAAACTGGCATAAGAACTATAAAGATGGAATAGAGTGATAGGTAAATAAGACGTTTAAAAGCCTGTGCTTTTTGGAGCACAGGCTTTTTTCCATGAGATTCTCTACATTCTACTGACTCGATTGGATAGCTCATGGAATTCAATCATTGAAGGTTTAATACCGTTACTTTTTCACGAGTCATGGATTCAATGCTTTTACGAATACCTTGAGCGCCCATACCGGATCCTTTTACACCGATAAAAGGAAAATGATCAGGACCGCGTTCTGTACGGCCGTTGATTTGAACGGAACCGACTTCCATTTTATTTGCAATTGAGAAGGCTTTATTAATATCTTTTGTAAAAACGCTTGCTTGTAAGCCGAATTCTGATTCGTTTGCTATGTCAATGGCTTCTTGGTCAGAAGCGACGCGGATAATTGGTAACACAGGACCAAATGGTTCTTCCCATGCTACACGCATAGTATCATTCACGTTATCTAAAAGAGTAGGATAGATAAGGTTGCCTTCACGCTTGTTCCCAGTCACAACATCTGCACCTTTTCCGAGGGCGTCTGCAATTAAAATCTGAATAAAGTCCGCTGCCTTGCTATCAATTAATGGAACGATTGTACATCCATCTTCAGGAGAACCAACTGATAGTTTATGTACTTCTTCTTTTAAGATGTCGACCAGCTCGTTTGCCACTTTTTCATGCACAAGTACACGTTTAATGGCTGTACAGCGCTGACCCGAATAAGAAAATGCTCCGCTTATAATATGTTTTGCTGCTTCCTGCAAATCTGCATCTTCACATACAATACCCGGATCTTTTCCTCCAAGTTCTAGTACAAGAGGAATCATGCCTGCCTTTTTAGCTAACTGAGTACCTGTATTTGTTCCTCCGGTAAACGAAATCATGTTAATGCCTTTATGTTCAACCAAGTAATCACCAATTACAGATCCGCGGCCCGTTACGACGTTTACAAGTCCTTGTGGAATACCTGCTTGATCAAGAGCTTCAATCATTTTAATACCGCTGATCGCTCCTTGCGTTGCGGGTTTGAAGATAACTGCATTTCCTGAAATAAGCGCAGGCGCAAGCTTAGCAGCTGACAGATTTACCGGATAATTAAATGGAGGAATCGCGAGGACAACTCCTAAAGGTACACGTTCAACAATGGCCACTTTAGACTTAGAGCCTCCAGGAAAACTATCTCCTTTCATGCTTTCTCCGTTCATATGAAGTGCTTCTTCAACTGTATAACGAATGAAATCAGCTGTGCGCACGACTTCATTTCTTGCATCTTTTAAGCTTTTTCCAACTTCTTTCATAATAATTTCGGCAATTTCACTCTGCATTTTTACCAGCTCATCTGCCCACTTATATAAATATTTGGCACGGTCTTGCAGAGAAGTTTCCGCCCACCCCTTCTGAGCTTTCTGTGCGGCATGTACTGCTTCATCGACTTCATCTTTTGTGATAGCCTGCACTTTTCCAATCACATCATGACGATATGGAGAAACAATATCAATTGTCTGCCCTGATTTGCTTTCTTTCCACTCACCGTTAAGATAAAAAGAATAAGTTGATACATTTAATACCGTTGTTGTCATAAAAAGTCCCCCTTAATAAAAGTGAAATTTATTATCTGAATTTTCAGTCTTTTTAACGAATGAAAACTCTGTGAATATCTGAGCAAAAAAGAATTCTAGATGTATCCATTTCTATACCTTTTTATATCGCTTGTAACTTTCTTAAACTTGCTGCCTTTAAAGCAAACAGCTTTTCTCTTTTCGACTCAAAACCAAAGCATCATATAATTTAATGAATATTTTGTATTTTTAATATATATAAATTTCTTTCATTCGTACAATACAAATAAGTTATCTCAATGATTAATAATTTTAATGATTTATATCCCCCATACGAAAAAATTTTATGGATTCCTACTTTTTTAGGGGAAATGGGAGTTTTAAGCTCTCTTGATTATATTTATTTCTAGGAAGATATTTAAGAGATGTACTACTCTTTTTGTTCTATGTGTTGAGAAAATAAAATAAGGGTATAAAATAAATATAGGAGAATGAAGATGAAAGTAGAATATATATTCTAAAGGGAGGGATTTATTGTGATTGTTACTTTAGGTTTTGTGGCATCAATTATTGCGTTGTTTATGCTTTTTACTAACCGGACGTCCAATATCCCGGAAGAAATAATCCATGAAACAACACATGCCAATAAAGAAGAGCAGTATATGTATTATATATAAAGCGTCTTAACAGACGCTTTTTTGTTGCGCTTTTTACAAAGTCTATAGCGGTTAGAAACGGCCCTCACCTATCATTTATCTTTATTTGTCAGTGCCTGATAGCCATAAATAGTTAAACAGAAACCAATAAATGAAAAAAAGATATGTTTTGGTTTAAAGTTGACTAACTTAAATAAGTCCAACTTTTGATACAAGTAACTTAGCGGAAAAGCAAATAGTGAATCCATAAGTAAATTAACCAGAAAAAATCGTTTGAAGCGGCCAAACGTAAAATGAAAGATCCACAGTGTCCCGACCAAAAAGGGACCAAAAATAAAACTGCTATCGTTTAAAATTTTCCCTTTCCACCCTCCTTTTACACTCCACCACTTGTAAGGAATAGCTAATGAACACATTCCAATTACTAACGATGAGGCAAAAAGAGAAGCGGGAAAATAGGTCCTAATTGATTTTTTTGGCATAAAAACAAGGGAAATCCATGGAAGAAGCAATTGAAGAATTCTAATGACATTGGGCATATTAGTAAATTCTCCTTTCTTATGTTAACATGCCTAAATGTAGTGGTATTATGCCTATATCCTAAAAATAGGATGAGCTCTATTACTCCTAGAGTTATTTACAACCGGTGGAACAATCATGATCAAGACAGTGCACGGATTCCAGCAAAACGGTTAAGAGTTAATTCTTTTTAAGTAAAAATATCTGAATTCAAAATACGACAGACTTCGACACTGTCTATTTGTTACTATATTTTTTAGGTTATATTTTTAGATTTGAAGCGTTTTTACATAAAAAATTCAATAATTTAAGCCTTTAAAATGACGTGGCAAGTGGAGGAAACTTAATGTGTTTCAAATGTAGACTACTGCTGATAAAGATAGAATTCATACGAAAAATGATGATGATGATTGCCTTAGAAGAAGGATTTACAAGTAGTAATACCATTAAAATCAGCCAGGATCTAGATGTATTGTTAAATCGGTTTGAAGCTACTTGTTAAGAAAT
This sequence comes from Priestia sp. 40, assembly GCF_049368575.1. Lineage (NCBI taxonomy): Bacteria > Bacillati > Bacillota > Bacilli > Caryophanales > Bacillaceae > Priestia > Priestia sp. 40. Next base: position 132,924 of record NZ_JBMPZA010000014.1, on the reverse strand, counting down.
GCTGGTGGATAACAGAAAAAGGATCTTTCCATAAGATCCTTTTTTGTTATTGGTCGACAATTATTTGTTTCAAAAAAATGAAGGCTGATGTTATTTAGTAGTACATCTTGATCGTTCGTTCATATTCTATTTAATCTTTCTGTGCTTCAAAAAAATCCCACATTATTTTTGAAGCATTAGGACCTTTTGAATCAGTATCTGATCCATTGTCATTTCCTCCTGACCATGCATGCCCCATATCCTCTACCATAATTTTTTTCATCCAGGTTTTATTTTCTGTATCTACGTAGTCAGACATTATGTAGCTATAATGATTTCCATTGTCTTGTGACGTATAAAATGCAGCCTTTTCATGTAGGTTTATACCGAAATTCTTATAGGTATAAATCCACTGCTGAATTAATGTAGACGCATTAACTGGATTGACTGTTGTATCTGATTGACCATGAAATGTAATGATGGGAACAGGCCGTGCATAAGGTCCCATTTTCTTATAAGCTTCATCACCGTCAAGTTCAGGATTTAGAGATCCATATAGCATAACTTCTCCAGCTGTGATGAGGTCTACAGCATACGCATTACTGCCTGCTGAATGAATACCTACCGCTTTAAATACATCAGGATAAGCAATAGCCATCACATTTGCCATAAATCCTCCAGCTGACATGCCAGCAAGGTATATATTAGTAGAATCAATCGCATATTTAGTGGTTATGTGATCAATCATATCTTTTATTATGTCTGGCTCTCCATTACCGCGAAACTGGTTATACTCATAAAACCAATTCCAGCACCCGTTGGAATTAGCAAAGTAATTCATCTGAGGGTAGAGAACAATAAAGCCTTTTTCTTCCGCTAGCTTATTCATCTCTGTACCCGTAGCAAAATCATCTGCGTCTTGTTGACACCCATGAAGCATAACGATTAATGGTACTTTACTTAATCCAGTATATGTACTTGGAACATATACCTTGTAGGTAAAATAATCATCATAATTATACTCTTTCCAAATAGGTTGAAAGAACACGCTCTGTAATTCTATTAAAAGCGTAGAAGCAGTTAAAATTGGATTTGTAAAAAAGGAACATAAAGTATTCACGGAGTTTACCCTCTCTCTATTTCTGATGTATACTCTCTATTTCGTTATATCACAAAATAATCCTTTTATTATGACGCTGATCTTTTGTATATGCCTTTAATTATTTCTCTCTTCATGCTTTAGTTGTACAAATTCATATAGTAAGTTACGCTCTGCGTTGGATAACAACTTTAGTTAATTTTATTAAACTTACTATAACGACTATCCAATCGGGAAAATTTTAAAGGGAGTGTTCAAAATGCCGAAAGTAAAGCCTGGTTTTAAACATTATTGGAATGAGATCATACAAGGACTTATTATCACCAAATAATATACGAAAATCCTAGTATAGAATTAAGGGTATAAAAAAAGACTGGCTATAAAAAGCCCGTCTTTTTTATGTTACCAAACGATTATTTATTTAATCAAAATTAAAAACTGATATTATTTGGCGGTACATTGTCTCCTTTGTCATCTGTCTTGAGCTCGGATTCTATGTATGAATCTTTAGAGGATTCTCCCATACGCCAATAAACAAGGAAGCTGATGGCAATACACCCTGCTACATAGAAGAAGAAAATTGATTCATGGCCAATACTTTTTAGCCATAGTGCGATAAATTCTGCTGTCCCTCCAAATATGGCAACTGTAAGTCCGTAGGGTAATCCTACACCAAGAGCTCGAATCTCTGTTGGAAAAAGCTCAGCTTTTACAATTGCGTTAATAGATGTATAACCAGTTACAATGATAAGTCCAACTGTCATTAATAAAAAGGCCATAACTGGGTTATGTGCTTGTTTCATAAAAAGAAACAGCGGTACAGTCAGCAATGTTCCCAAAATACCAAAGCTCATTAACAGAGGTCTGCGTCCAATTTTATCCGATAGCATACCTGCTATTGGCTGGATGACAACAAATACAAGCAGCGCACAGAAGTTAATCCAGCTTACGACCCCTTTATCCAGACCTACACTGTTTACCATAAATTTTTGCAAATACGTTGTATACGTATAAAAAGCGACCGTTCCTCCTAAAGTTAAGCCAATAACGGTCAATACTGCTTTAGGATGCTTCATAAGTGCTTTAATAGTCCCTGCATTTTCACGGCTTTCAGAGTCCATTTTAGAAAATTGCTCTGACTCATCCATCGTACGGCGCAGCCATAAAACACTTAGCGCTCCGATTGCTCCAATGACAAAAGGAATACGCCAGCCCCATGAAATCATATCTGCTTCACTAAGAACGTTTTGCAGAATAATTTGAACACCTAATGCTACCAGCTGACCAGCAACAAGCGTTACATACTGAAAGCTTGAATAAAATCCTCTTCGCCCGCTGCTTGCCATTTCAGAAAGATAAGTTGCAGACGTTCCGTATTCTCCCCCTAAGGAGATTCCTTGAAGCAAACGTGCGAGTACTAGAATAATAGGAGATAATAACCCTATCGTACTGTAGCTGGGGGTACAAGCGATAATCAAAGAACCGCTGGCCATAATCGTAATAGATAAGGTAAGCGCAGCACGGCGACCATATCGGTCCGCGTAGCGTCCCATTAATAAACTACCGATTGGACGCATTAAGAAGCCGACGGCAAAGATTGCCGCTGTGTTAAGCAGCTGACTTGTTGGATCGCCTTCTGGGAAAAATTGCGATGAAAAATAGACGGCAAAAGCAGAGTAAACGTACCAATCGTACCATTCAATTAAATTCCCAACAGATCCTTTAAAAATATTACTTGTAACACGCCTGTTGTTTGCAGCTTCACTGATATGAGCCATGAGTGATCCCTCTTTTCTTTGAGTGTTTAATGTTGGTTCTCCTGTAACATGAAGTAGTAAGTAATTTACCAGCAAATCTTTTTTAACAGCTAGATTGTATTGCTTTCTATAAAACCTATTCAACCAATTATTTATATAATGAGAGCGCTTAACAAAGGTTGAATAATTCATTTCGATATCACCTATAGATACAAAATAAGCGGGTTTAAAAGCGGCTGCTGTCTATTACATATGTAGTGTTAATCCTCCCTTCTATTTATATATTGTACTATTGATTTATTAGAAAATATAATATTTTCTAATTATTTATACAAAAATTTTACAAAGTTCGGTTTTCTAATTTATATGTGAAACAGAAAAAAACCACTTTCTTTAAGTAAGAACATGGTTAAGAAAATACTCTTTTCAACTTGAGAGTGTAAGCTGCTTACATTTACATAATATGTAGAATAAACATAACTTGTACTAAGCTCTAACCTAAATTTAAGATAATTATCGAATTTTAATCTTATCCTCTATTATATATACAGCCATAGATGCTCTATAATTTTGTTACATTGGCAACCTTAATTTGGCTCATTTGATTTTAAATTCACACAAAAAGCGTTCCACTCCGAGATATTTTTCGCCTAAACTTGTTATTTGGAAGCCAAAATTAGAATAAAAGTTTACTGCCTCTTTATCTGTCTCAGCAAAAATAGAATGTATATCATAGTTCTTACAAAGAAAGCGAATCATGCTGCTTCCTATTCCTTTCCCTCTCTCTTTTGGTAAAACAGCTATATGTTTTATAACAGCTTCCTTGGCGTTAAGAAATTCAACTCCTATACAGCTAACTGTTTCTCCATTTACTTCAATAGTATATAATTTCCGACTTGGCAAACAAGTGTATTTTTTATACTCTCCATCAACCTTCTCTTCTAAAGTTGCATAAGATAACAGCTTTTTTATTGTAGGGTTCACCATAGTTGAAGTGATTTCTTTCATCCTAGCACCTCTTTTCGCTATTATCTTATGAATAATTAGTTTGTTTTTTAGGACCTTGCGGCTTGCTCTTACATGTCGAAGAATAAACTATACAAAGTAATGAATGAGAAGAAATACCCCGAGAACTGGAGCGGCAGCTAGCATAAGTTTTATAGAGTTTGTAATTCTCCACTTCTTGTCTGTTTTTGATTCTGTGGAAAGGTTAGCTCTCATTCGATCACCGCTTACAGCTGCTCCAGATATGATAAGAGCTAGCCCCACTAATATAATGAAAGCGGTGAAAAGTACTGTTTCTGAATTTACGTTAGCTATTGTACATGCTACTAAAAGAATAAAAGATAAAATGAACCCACCAATAATTGATTTAATCATTTCTGTCTTCCTCCTAGTTTTTTTATAAAACCCCACATATTATCTATATAATATCATTTTTTCTATATTTTTACTTTTGTTTTTTTGTTATTCCAACAGTAATTAAAGCAACTAAAAAAGCGAAACGCTTATGTCTAAGTGCGTTTCGCTCAAGGGAACTACATTTCAACTATCTTTTGTGATGTCTGCCGGACGTATACGAATTACTTTTGATAAGTCACTTAGTGGTAACTGTATCTGATGACCTACACGCCCGCCTGAAAAGTAAATCGTTTCACAGTCTTCTGCCGTAGAGTCAATGAAGGTTGTGAACTGCTTCTTCATTCCGATAGGAGAACACCCCCCGTGAACATATCCTGTAAGAGGTAACAGCTCTTTTTGAGGAATCATTTCTAAGGACTTTTCACCAGCCGCTTTTGCCGCTTTCTTTAAGTCAAGCTCCTTTTCAACCGGTACCATGAAGACATAATGTTCTTTTGATTTTCCTACGGTCACAAGTGTTTTGAAGACTTTAGCAAGATCCTCTCCGAGCGAAGTAGCTACCTGTACCCCACTCAGATTTTTAGTTTCATAAGAATAATAATTGTACTCAATTTTTTTCTGATCTAAAATTCGCATTACGTTCGTTTTGTCTGCTTTTTTACCCATAATTATCACCGATACCATCATAACACGTTTGGTTTTCATATCTCCATATATTAGGATAGGTAGATTATTTTGTTTATTAAAAAAGCCACTAGAGACGCTAGTGGCTTTTTTCATTCCATACATTCAATTGTTCTACTGCATCAATACGTTTATCTACAGTCTATATAGTTAAGATTTTCACCTTAACTATATAGGTGACATTTTACTTTATGCTTGCTATCAATCACTGTATCTTCAGGTGTTTCTTTCATGCAGCGGTCAAATGCGAACGGGCATCTTTTATGAAACGCACAGCCTGAAGGTGGATTAAGAGGAGAGGGAATTTCACCTTTAACCTCAATTTTTTCACGTTTTTCATGTTCATGAATCGCTGGGACAGATGATAAGAGAAGCTTTGTATAAGGATGACGAGGATTTGAAAAAATCTCATCTGTTGGTCCTTCTTCTACTAATCTTCCTAAATACATTACGCCAACGCGGTCTGCAATATGTCGTACGACGCTTAAATCGTGGGAGATAAAGAGATATGAAAGCTTCATTTCTCTTTGCAAGCTGCGCAGCAAGTTTAAGATTTGTGCTTGAATGGATACGTCCAGCGCTGAAACCGGCTCATCACAAATGATAAGCTTTGGATTCAAAATCAATGAACGCGCAATGCCTATACGCTGGCGCTGGCCGCCTGAAAATTCGTGCGGATAGCGGTTGTAATCTTCTTCGTTAAAACCAAGCTTTTTTAATAACTCAATGACAAGCTGCTTTCGCTCGCTTTTTGCGCCTACATTATGAATTGTTAATGTTTCTTGAATGGAAGCTCCAATCTTTTTCCTTGGGTTAAGGGAAGTATGCGGATCTTGGAAAATCATTTGCAAATCTTTACGAATGGTTCGTAAGCGTGATGCTTTGGATTCGAAAATACTTTCTCCATTAAACTGTGCTTCTCCGCCTGTTGGTTCTACTAATTTTAAAAGCGTGCGCCCTGCTGTACTCTTTCCGCAGCCAGATTCACCTACTAATCCGTACGTTTCGCCTTCATAAATGTCAAAGGATACATCTTGAACCGCTTTGATTTGTCCCTTCGCTTTTCCTAAAGCAGAACGAACCGGATAGTATTTTTGCAGGTTGCGAACTTCAAGCAAGGGCTTCACGCTTTGCTGCTTTGCTTCACTAGACATACGCGACCTCTCCTTCTTGAATTTTTTCATAGTGCCAGCATCGAACGCGATGCGTCTCATCGGCATGCTCTAAAACAGGTACTTCTTTACGGCATTTTTCCGTTGCAAACGGGCATCTTGGTGCAAAACGACAGCCATCTGGCACGTTTGAAAGCGGCGGAACGGTTCCGGGAATGGACGAAAGCTCTTGTGTTCTGTCGCCATCTAAGTGAGGAACCGACTTAATTAAGCCCATTGTATAAGGGTGAAGCGGCTTTGAAAACAGCGTTTTAACGTCCGTTTCTTCCATCACTTGTCCTAAATACATCACGGCTACTTTTGTACAAATATTAGCGACAACTCCTAAGTCATGGGTGATGAACAGCACGCCCATGTTGAGCTTGTCTTTTAAATCCATCATAAGATCAAGGATTTGCGCTTGAATGGTTACGTCTAAAGCCGTTGTTGGCTCATCGGCAATAAGAAGCTTCGGCTCGCAGGCTAAAGCCATCGCAATCATAATGCGCTGCCTCATTCCTCCCGAGATTTCATGCGGATACTCTTTTGCTCGCTGTTCTGGAGACGGAATGCCAGTTAGTCTCAAAAGCTCTACGACTTTCTTTTGCGCTTCTTTTTTAGAGACTTTTTGATGCAGACAAATCACTTCAGCAATTTGTTTTCCAATTGGCATAACGGGATTTAATGACGACATGGGATCCTGGAAAATCATTGAGATTTCGTTTCCTCTTAGCTTTTGAATTTGCTTTGAAGACATGTCCAATAAGTTTTTTCCTTCAAACAAAATCTTACCATCGTAGCTTGTTAGGTCTTCATCTAATAGCTGAAGAATAGATTCGGACGTTACGCTTTTTCCAGATCCGGATTCACCGACAATGCCTAATACTTCTCCTTTATTTAATTGAAGAGATACATTGTCCACAGCCGTTACTTCTCCGCTATACGTTGTAAAAGTTACTTGTAAGTCTTCTAATTTTAAAAGGGCGTTACTCAACGTTTTTTCCTCCTTTTCTTCAGCATTACGTTTTTCGGATTTAACCAATCGCGCAGACCGTCACCAAATAAATTAAGACCGAGTACAATTAAAATGATGAATACACCCGGAAACACGGTCATCCACCATGCGTTGTAAATCGCAAGCTTTCCGTCATACAGCATATTCCCTAAGCTTGGCGTTGGCGCAGGAATTCCAGCTCCTAAAAAGCTTAGAGAAGCCTCTGTTAAAATCGTCACGGCAAACACGTATGTTACTTGAACGATTAAAGGTGATAAGACGTTTGGTGCCATATGAAAACAAATGATTCGAAGTGAGCTTGCTCCTTGAGCTTTTAGCGCTTCAATAAACGTTTTTTCTTTTACAACAAGCGCAGCTGAACGAACAATTCTCGCAATCGAAGGAATAAATACAAGGCTCAGTGCGATAATAACGTTGCTTGTTTTAGGTCCTAAAGCAGACATGATGGCAATTGCTAGTAAAATAGATGGAAAAGCAAACAAGCCGTCACAAATTCTCATTAAAATATAATCGAGAATTTTATAATAAGAAGATAAAAGTCCAACGATTAAACCAAGTACAGTAGCAATAATCGTTACTGCGGCTCCAATCATTAACGATATTCTGACGCCGTACATTGTCCGACTAAATACATCTCGTCCAAAGTTATCCGTTCCAAACCAGTGCGTGCTTGATGGCGGTGCCAATCGATTTGCAGGGTCGATTTGTAAGCTTCCAAAAGGAGAAATGAGCGGAGCAAAAACAGCAATCAAAATAGATAATGAAATAAGTGTCGCTCCTCTTACTAGCAAACGATTTGAGAAAAAGCGAGCTGCCGCTGGGTTTCTTTTTTTCTTTGCAGTTACTGAAATGGTCTCTGTATTTTGTTGTGCGTTCACATTCATCACCCTCCTTTAATCATGATAAGAATTGCGTACACGCGGATCGATCACGGCATACAGCAAATCAACAACTAAATTGATGACCACATAAGCAACCGTAATTAAAAGTACAGCTCCTTGAATAAGCGCGTAATCTCGGCGTTCAATTGATGAAACAATTAGCTGACCTAACCCGGGGATGTTAAATAATGATTCTGTTACTGCCGCGCCGGTTACAAGTCCTGCAAATGATTCTCCGATAACTGTTAAAATCGGTAAAAAACTCACGCGCAGCGTATGCTTAAGCATAATTGTACGTTCATTTAACCCTTTTGCTTTTGCCGTTTTAACAAAGTTTTCAGAAATGGTATCGAGTAAAGAGGAACGCGTCATACGCGTAATTAATGCAGCTTGAATCGCTCCAAGCGTAATCGTTGGTAAAACTAAATACTTTAAGTATTCAAATAATCCAGCATTTAACGGAACGTATCCTGAAACAGGGAAAATTCGAAGCTGTACAGCAAAAAGCAAAATAAGGAATGAACCGAGAAGAAAGCTAGGAATAGAGATACCTAAAAGACTGGCTCCCATAATGCTTTCATCACGAATCGTTCCTTTATGTTTAGCTGCATATATACCAAATAGTAAAGCAAACACCACGCCAAAAATTTGCGCAAGTATAGCTAGAGAAACCGTAGGACCTACATTATCCCAAATCGCCCCGAGCACAGGTTTATTTAAAAAGTAGGAATAACCAAAATCTCCGTGAAAGATGTTAGATAGCCAAATAAAGTATTGATTGACAACAGGCTCATCCAATCCCATTTCTTTGCTCAGCGCTGCAATTTGTTCCGGACTTGCGCCTTGTCCTAAAATGATTGCTGCGGGACTTCCAGGCGTTAAGCGCGTAATTAAGAACACAACAATAGATACAATGAATAAAACAGGAATTAGTGCAAAAAGTCTCTTAAGTGTATAAGCTCCCATCGTAAACTCCTTTCTAAAACAGAGAGCATAAGCCCTCTGTTTATTAGAATAATAAGATATTATTTTGTTAAACTCATATTGTAGAAAATTGGACCTAAATTATACTCATAGCCTTTTGCATTGTTAGAAACGGCATTGATGTTCACTTTATGACCAATAAGCGTGAACGGAAGCTCGTCCCATACGTATTGCTGAATGGCATCAATGTCACCGCGAGCTTCTTTAACAGAAGGAGCAGCTTTAATTTTGTTTAAGTAGTCCAGTGATTTTTCAACTGATGTACCTTTTGTAGTCCAGAATCCTTGGAAGATGGTAGAACGAGCATTCCAGTCAACAGGATAGATGTCCCATTGGTTTGTATCACTCATTTTATCGCTGAATGTCGCCCAGTCGTACACTTCTAATTTCACATTCATACCAATGTCTTTTAATTCTTGTTGAACCACAACAGCTGTATTGTATTGATCTTGGTAATCACGAGACGCCATTAAGCGAATTTCTTCTCCGTTATAACCAGATTTCTTCAAATATTCTTTTGCTTTTTTCTTATCGTGCTGGTTATATTCTTCTTTTCCAGCTGTACTGTAGTAGTTTGGATACTCTTTGTTCACAATGGATGAAGAAAGCTTGTAATAATCTGAGCTTCCGTAAGAACTGTCTAAAATATCTTTTGAGTTAAGAGCTGCGTTAACTGCTTTTCGTGCATTGATGTCTTTAAAGACGCCTTTATCTGCGTTGTAGAAAAGTCCCATAAATCCGCCTGGTGATGTTTCTACTTTTGCATTTTGGCTGCCTTCAACTTGTTTGGCATTATCACTTGATACAGATAGCGCAACGTCAAATTGTCCGGTTGTAATACCAGAAATCCTAGTTGACTCATCGCTTACGAAACTAATCTTAATTTCATCGACGTGAGGAGTTTTCTTAACTTCGCGGCCTTTCGAAGAATAATCTTTAAATTTTTCTAATAAAAGATATTGATTTTTCTTCCACTCTTTTACTTTATATGGACCTGTTCCTATGTAGTCTTTGATCCCTTCATCAGATGCATTGTCAACCACTTCTTTTGGTAAAATAGCTGCTGCGGGGATTGGATCAGCTAATAAAGATAGCGTGTTAACATTTGGCGATGGTAAATGAAGCTCTACCGTATAATCACCGGTTTTTGTCATTTCAGCACCAGAGAAGTTTGTTTTCCCAAGGGATGATAGCTTAATCCATCGGTTAATAGAAGCGACAACGTCATCTGCAGTCATTTCTTTACCGTTATGGAATTTAACCCCTTTTCTTAATTGGAACGTGTATGTTTTTTTATCATCGCTAATATCTACTTTAGACGCTAAGTCAGGCTTAGGATTTCCTTTGTCGTCTAAAATCATTAACCCTTCATAGATACTGCGCGTTGCATCTTTTACATCTGAGTCCCCAGTGATTTGAGCATCTAGCGTTGCTGGCTCACTTTGAGACGCGACGTTTAGTGTTCCGCCTTCTTTTCCTTCTTTTTCACTTGAAGTATTTTTACTTGCGTTACCACTGCACCCTGCTACTATAAGGACAATGGTTAAAAGAGAGATGAAAAGTAAATAAGTCCTTTTCACTAAAATCACTCCTATTTCCTTGTATAAAATTTTAATCCGACTATAATAAGAAGAATAGTAGGAATGTGAACAATTGTAGCACTACCTTTTACCTTTGGCAATTAGTATTTTTAACATACAGAGGCTATTATACCATTTTCTATTAAATAAATATGGTATATATGTATAATAGTTGAACAAAATAACCATTTATTTCTTATAAAGCAGGCGATTGAAAACACTTTATCAACGCAGTAAAAAAGAAAAAACATCTCAAGAAATGGTAATTTAACAAAAAAGGAGAAAACAACAGTGGGATTTTTAATTGGTATATCAGGAAGCATTATTGTCGATCAAGGAGGACGCTTTCCAGGCTATAAGCGAGCGTATGTAAATAACGACTATATTGAATCAACAGCGCTCAGCGGCGGAGTTCCTTTTATCTTGCCAGTGCTAAAGGAAGAAGAAATGATTAAAGCGCAGGCAGAAAGTATAGACGGGTTGATTTTATCAGGTGGACAAGACGTCAATCCCCTTTTATACGGTGAAGAACCGACAACCAAAACAGGTTCCCCTTTTTTAGCACGAGATCAGTCTGAACAGCTATTGTTAAAGCATGTGATTGATCAAGGAAAGCCGGTATTAGCGATTTGCCGAGGCTTGCAAATTTTAAACGTTGCTTACGGCGGCACTCTTTATCAAGACATGTCAGACATTAAAGAGTCATTTATCAAACATGATCAATACAACAATACAAGCGACCCTTCTCATTCCATCATGATTAAAGACGGAACACGCCTACATGACCTTTACGGTAATCAAGCTCTTATTAATTCATTTCACCACCAAGCTATTAAAGACGTAGCGCCAGGTTTCGAAGTTTCTGCATGGGCAAAAGACGGAGTCATTGAAGCCATTGAAAAACAAGGAGAACAATTTGTAGTTGGCGTGCAGTGGCATCCAGAAATGATGGCAAAAGAACATGCTTCAATGCTGAACTTGTTTAAACTGTTTATGGAGAATGTGCAGCAGTCGGCTAGGAAAAAAGTCAGCATTTGACGTTTCAATCTACTTTGTTACCAATATGGAAAAGGCAGGCCATTGCGGCCTGCCTTTTTGTATTAACTGAAGATGCGCAAAGAAATCTAGACAAATCTTCATCTATTAATTAGATAAAATAGTGCAAGTATTTTTGGCTTTTACAGTATTTCAATATACCCTTCTGTTCCATGTACGCGAATTCGCTGACCGTCTTTTATCAGCCGAGTAGCATTCTCTACTCCAACAACCGCTGGCAATCCGTATTCACGTGCAATGACTGCACCGTGAGTCATCAGTCCGCCAACTTCCGTAACAAGCCCTTTTATCCCTACGAATAACGGGGTCCAGCTAGGGTCAGTAAAGGAAGTAACTAATATATCGCCTTCTGATAGATTAGCATTTTCCATGTTTAAAATGACGCGCGCTCGCCCTTCTATCACTCCTGAAGAAACCGGTAAACCTACAATTGCTTGGGACGGGATGTTTTCTCGTTTGTACGCACCGGTAATAATTTCACCTTGAGACGTAATCACACGCGGAGGTGTTAGCTTTTCATATAATCTGTACTCTTCTTTTCGTTTGCTGATGATTTGGTAATCCAGTTTATGTGTGCGCAAGACTTCGTGAAGTTCTTCAAACGTCAAATAGTATATATCTTCTGTTTCATCAATAACGCCGGCTTTTACAAGCTGCTCGGCTTCTTTCAGCAGAGCCTGCTTATAAACAAAATAACGGTTAATCATCCCGTATTTGGGATATTCACGATAACCGATAAAATTCCGGAGGAGATTAATCTTTTCTTTTGTTTCTTTTACTTTTTGTTCACCATCCGGCAATTGGTTTAATCGATTTAGTAGCTCTTGCTCTTTTTTTAAGGCTTCCTGCAGGCCTTTTTCAAATTTTTTCTTGCTGGCATTAGCCTCAAAGTTTTTAATATTACCAAGAATCACCGGGATAAGTGCAGCCGGCTTTTCGCTCCAGCGAGTTTTCGTAATATCGATTTCTCCAGGACATCGCATTCCGTATTTGCTGAGATAATCATAGATAGCGTCTTTGGTTTCCTGCCCACCTTTAAACTTAACTACTTCATCCAAAAAGTTATCATCTTTTACATGTTGTAAATAATGGATGACTTCTGGATAAGGACGAATTACATCTGCGACATCCAATAGCGCAAGACCCATTTCTGAAGTAATATTGTTTGGGACAGATTGAGAAAGCGTATCTGCTGCGTTTTTTTCACCTAGCCACGTCTCCATTTTTTCATTGATCCATGATGAAGCATCCATAGCGGCCATAAACACAGCTGTACTTTGTGGGTCAAATAAGATTTTCTTTAATGTCCCGATATCTTCTGAAATAAAATCGACTAATTCCGGCCCTGATTTCGTCTGGATGGTTTCTTTTAGTTCTTCTATTGATGCTTGATTCTTCTTGATCAAGTCAGAAACAATGGTCGAGTCGTTTTCAATTTGTGCCTTATACTTCGTAGGCGGCACGCTTTTAGTGCTTTTACCGGAACTTTGATCATTGGATAAAGATTTTATGAAATCCCCCCGTTCTATTATGCTTGTAAGTGCGTCTTTCATAAGCGGATCATGCTGTCCCATGGCACCTAACATCCTTTTTCTGCTGTCAGGGGAAGCCAGCATAGGCGTGACATCGACAAACAGCCTTCCACCGGCTGTACGCATAGGTGCATTAGTCGTTAACAGAAAAAAAGACAATCCCAGTGGTTTCATGGCATCGGTCATCATTTGCTGGTGTCCAACAGATACATACACGTGATTTTCTTGATCATCTGCTTCAGGAATTGGATATAAAGTAGTGATTGGACGACTTTGGACAATGTAAAATGTATCATCAGCCAAGCACCATTCAATATCTTGAGGACAATCAAAATAAGCTTCAAGCTGTCTTCCAACGCGTTCTAAATGTAAAATTTGAGAGTCAGTGAGCGCTTGCGTTTTTTGTAGATCAAAATGAACTTCCTTGGTTTCTGTTCCCCCTTCTTTTAATCCGTAGATAGCTACCTTTTTAGCTGCTATTTTTTTATCGACGATTTCTCCTTCTTGTACTTTATAGCAATCGGCAGATACCAAGCCAGACACTAGCGCTTCTCCAAGTCCAAATCCTGCATCAATGGATAGCAGCTTTCGATTAGAAGTGATTGGGTCAGCGGTAAACAAAATACCTGAAGCCTGCGGGAAAACCGTTCGTTGAACAATAACCGATGCGTGCACTTGACTATGGTCAAATCCATTTTTTATACGGTAGGTTACCGCGCGATTTGTAAACAGGGAAGCCCAGCATTTGCTAATGTGCTCAAGGAGGGCTTCTTTGCCTCTGATATTTAAATAGGTGTCATGCTGACCAGCAAAAGAAGCATGTGGCAGATCTTCAGCGGTCGCACTTGAACGAACTGCATAAGCATGCTCTTCCCCAAACTGAGAGAGAGAATGAATAACCGCTTTTACAACGTCAGAAGGAATTTTTATTTCCAGAATAATTTGGCGAATTTTTTCACTAATTTCACTAATTTGATCTCGGTCATCAGCTTTTAGCATCGTCAGCTGGTTCAGTAACGCTTGAAACGTTTCGTTTTGTTCAATGGCTTTTTGATACCCGACCGCTGTCACACAAAATCCGTCCGGCACTTGTATTCCTTGAATTTTTGATAACGCCCCTAAATTCAAGCCTTTTCCTCCAACAAGTGAAAGCTGTGTTTCTTCTATTTCTTGAAAGCTAAGAACTAAAGAGTTCATTCAACATCTCTCCTAACCGGTAATGTTTTATTGATTTTACCAGCAGTAAATGAGAATAAACAGTCTATATCGGCGTTTTTTTATGTGGTATAATTAAAGTAGGAAGAGAAATACACGCCTTTTTGTTTGCGTTTACATATTTGGAAGTTGTATAACTAACTTATCTAATTGATTTGTATCCTTTTTAAAGCAGATAAGCACACGCCTCATAACGCTGCTATTCTTCCCGCCTCGTTTGACCGCAAGAGAATTCTTTTCAATGTTTTTAATCACTTTATCTTCTCATACAGAATGAATTTCTTTTTCCCCCTTCTTTCAGCTAGTCACCTGAAGAGTCTAGCCCATCAAATGACTAACTCTCTGTTTTGCTATTTTGAAATCATAGCGTTACGAATGTATCTCTTCGCTCGTTTTCTAGCAAGTGTATAAATGATTGCCTGTAAGACAAGCGCCGCAAGGCTTATCAGTATGATTTGCTCAACAGAATTAAAGGGCGAAAAATATTTCTCCCATTTAGGATCAGGAAGTCTTATTGCGTTATAAAAATATGAAGTACTAAAAGAAACGATATTCCCTAAAACAAGTGATAAATCGGCTCTAATAAGCCCACTTAGATAAGATAATACGACTGTAACTATAGCCATGATTATATAGTTTACTTTTGAATCATCTTCAAAATCTTTTCGTATAGATAGATAAACATATGGAATGCAGTAAATGGTAAAAATTATAAAAGGAAGTAATCTTCTCATATAGTAATCTCTCCAATATTTAGGATTCGACATGGTTCTCTATTATTATAAATTACTAAGAATAATTTTTTCCAGTTTTTTGTGCACAGAGAGTGTAGAAATACCTATATATAAAATGGTTGTTTTTAAAATTATTTCTTAAAGCGAAGTAAAAAGCACTCTTATGAGTGCTTTTTTAAAGTATATTCATTTAAACAATACATGTGTTTTAATCTAATATTCTCTGTTTACTAGAGAATATTGCGTCTTCATACTAAGGCTGCGCCCATAGAGTTTTTAATTGTAACTGAACTTTTTCATTTTCGCGCTCGGCGTACTGTTTTTCCATTTGGCTAAAATGATTAAATTGTAATGCAATGTCCGAATATTTATGTGAAATCTCTCCGATATTTAATGCACTACCCAGCGCTTTTTCTGTTGAAGGAAATTCATATGTAACAGCTCCGCTTTTGGTTTGTATGCGCATGTTGATATGAAGACTTTTGGATTTCGACATCCATGGTACGTTAGGATCAAACTCAATAGACCTTACGTCACTCCATGAGATGTCTGTGGTTTTACTAATGACAGCAGAAACATGAATCCCCTTTTTGTCTATCGTTTTGACTCTTTTTTTATTTTTCATAGCTATCTCCTTTAGTTCGCTTGCTGTATGCTGTTTATTGTATTAAAAAAAAAGAAAAGAGTCAGACTATCTCATTTGATACTCTAAGCTTTACTAGACAAAGTGATTTAGGTTTTTGAAACAGTATCATAGATCTATTAGATATGGCTAACTTGTTCTACAACCTCTAAGTGCTTTGCAAATTCCTTATAATTTCTCTTAGCACTTAAACGTTTAAAATCACCCACTAAATAAAATTCAATTTTAGCACGCGATACCGCTACATTCAGTAGATTTGGTTTTGAACACGACCAGTCCGCTGCAGTGTCTGATTGTTTATCTGTTCCGACAACAAAATATACAATATCTGCTTCTTTCCCTTGAAAAGTATGAACTGTTCCAACAGAATTTACAATCCACCTATTTAGCTTACGCTCGTCCATATGCATCCATTCTTCTTTCAACTTAGATTTTAATAACTTAGTAATTTCTGTTTTCACTTTCGTAAAAGGTGTAATAATAAAAACATTTGGGAACTCGGCCTTTTTCTCTGATTCCTGAAGGCGCTGAAAGTGTTGCTTGATTTTTTCTAAGACGAATTGACCTTGTTCTTTTACATAATGTTTATTTATGGCTCCACCATGACAGTCGTACCAAACACCAGCGCTTTGATCAGAATCCATAGCTAAAACCATTTTATTGTCATATGCAATTTCATTTGAAATAGAAAACATGGGATTGGCGCAGCGACGGTGAACCCAGAGTGGTATACCAATTCGCTTATTATTGCCAGTATACGTTCCTATAGGATTTGCTAAGTCTGCTAGTCCCTGTACCGAAGCTTCTGGACCGATATATTGCTCGCCTATTTTAAAGCGCCTGCGGATATCGTTTAAAATGGTATCATCGAGAGTAACAACGGGCTCAATCTGAATAGGATCTCCTACAATTATTGAACGTTTAGAACGCCATAATGCACCTGCAGCTTGCTGTGGAGAAGCTTGGCCAGCTTCATCAATGAATAAATAAGAGATAAAATCTTTTTTAATTCCTTTGTACATTTGAGAAAAGCTGGCAAATGTTGTACTGATGATGGGCGTTATAAGATGTATTACATCCCACATGTTTTCAGTTTCGCGAATACCTTCACTGGTATTTAAGTCAACTTCGCTACGATTAGCAAAAAGCTGAAGAGGGCGCTCTAAAGCTTGTCTATTGTAGATAAGAAAAAGCTTGTGAAGCTGTAAGGCCTTTATAAATAACAAGCCCCGTTTGAAATTTAATGAGTCCGTCTGCCAAATAATATCCTTTTGACGTTTTTCATATGCTTCATCAGTTTGTGCCCAATGTGCATCAATGGAAAGCTCTAATCTTTCTTTTTTAAAGGACTGCTGTAACATTAAAAAATGCTGTTTTTTCTGTTTAAGAGAATTCAATTCCGCTTCTAAGGTTTTAAGCCTTGATAAGCTTTGATCTTTTAATGCTCTTAAATCTTTTACATCTTGTTTAAGGTTCTTTGTTTGAGTATCTTCTTTATTAAATAACCTTGTCAGAAAATTAGGCTTTGGTAGCTTTTTTAGTTCTTCTTCTTTTACTTCTATATCACCATATATAGTACCAAGGGGATGTTTGATTTCCTGTATCATTTTTGTATACTTACATATCTCCAAGTCTATGTCTTCTACAACGTCCGGGCTCTGTTTTAATATCTCAATGTATGTGTGTAAAGCTTGTTTGTCATGCTCAATTTCTTTATATAAACTTGTAAACTCTGTTACTGCATCCGACCAAGACGAAGGAGTTAGATTTTGAACTTCTTTATCTAGTAAATTTATTATCGTATCAACTTTTAGTACATCTGCTGCTTGGGTTTGATTGCTTTTCTTTCCAAGTGCTACCGATATTGGTGCAAAAATAGTATCTTCTGATTTCTGGGCTTCATAAGGACCAAGAACTAATTGTTTTGAGAGTTCTTCAAAAATGCTAGCTCTTTAATTTCTGTTAGATAGCTATTATCATTTTGGTTTTCATCTTTTAATTTTAACTCTTTTAATTTTGGTAGGTCTTTAGAAATATTTTCAACCGCTCCATTGTTACTTGAAGCAATAACCATTTTAAATTTTGTTAATGATTCCTTTAAAAAAAGTTGATTTCCTTCAAATGCTTGTTTAGGGTCAGAAAACTTTGCCATTTCAGTAGCGCGATTAACAATAATTTGTGCAAAAATATCCTTTAATAATGTTGTTTTCCCTGTTCCTGGAGGCCCATTTACTGAATTTATTCTTTCATTTTCATTAAGCACTTGGTTTACAGCTACTTGCTGCATTAATGATAAACGATATTCATTTGTTGAAGGCCATCGCCCAGCGGGCAAGTTTTTTGGATCAAGAGCATTCTCAATGGCAGCACGATTTTCGTTAATATCAAGAGCTAATTTGCAGCCTTCTAAAAAGTTTTTCAACGTTTCATTTGGTTTGTCACCTAAAATAAGTTCTAAATTGTTCATATAGAAACTTGTGAAGTTTTTGGATTCTGAGGAGTCCTCTTTCTTCAAAATAGAAATTTCAATATAATTCTCTGCATATTGAACTGATCGTTTTGCAAAACGATGAAATGTTTCATCGTATTTTGTTAGAAGCTGAAGAATTGCTGATTCATTCACTCCATCTATAAATACAGAATTAGCAAACTCCTCCCATTCCTTCGTCATTAATACGTATTGTTCTGAAAACTGTTCAATGTTATAGCCTCCGTTCTTCACCATTTCTGTTGTGATTAAGTGAAGCGGCGGAATAAACAGCGACTCTTCAATATATTGACCGTTTTCATTTAATGAAAAAGTTAAACTGAAATTTTTATTCCACTTAGCATTAATAATTTCATCTAAAATTCCAAAGTGCTGTCTTAGAAATTGAACAAGGTTGTTTTGCACATAACAATCTAGATAGTATGTAAAAACTAGACTATCCTTTGCTGGGTTAGTTAACTCCACTTCTTTCCATAACTCTTCTTTTATGTTTACTTTACGAACCCGTGGTTGACCAAATGTTTTTATACGCTTCCCTAATTTGATACCCGGTACTGGAGGAACAACCCCAGGGCTTAAATTTTCAGCAAAATGCCATGCCTTTAATATATTTTGTGTATTTGTCATATTATCAACCCTCTTTATTGTAAAGAATTTGCACATTCAGCTTACAACGAATAAACATATAATTAATTAAATGTCTTCTAGCTGTTGTATTTAGATGTTCACTTGTTAAATATAAAGGTTCATGTGTTAATACAAACTATTTTCATGAAGTATAATTATGGAGATGTATACTAATAATCTACCGTTTTCCACCATAATTGTAAATAAAAGAAGGATTTTAGCTAATAAAGATTAAGTCTATAAATATCATTTTTGTAGTGTAAATACAGGTAAAAAAAGAATTTGCACATATCGTAAATTTATAAAGCCTCTAAAAATAATTTATCGCATTCTTTTTAAAAATTTACCTTAGGTTACTGTTGAAGATGAAAGGTTGGTTGGTAATATGTGAGAGAATGAAAAAGCTATAGAAAAAGCTATAAACAATACAAAAGCAAGTTTTGCGGTAGAGGGCTTGTACCTTTCTGATTCGGAAAAAAGACTAATTCAAAAAAAGGTAACCGGTCAACTTTCAGATGAAGAATTTTTAAATGAGGTAAAGAAATTAAATAAACTAGAGTAAATTCATAAGATGTATATTTCTTAGAAAAATCGTTAACGAGAGTGGTGCTTATATGCCAAGTCGCGAACAAAAACTAAAAAAGTTGTCTATCGAAGAGTTACGGGCAAAATTAAGTGAAGAGCTTAAGAAAAAACCGCCACGTAAAATGGAGAGTGATAAAGATGGCACAATTATATTAGATCCAAACAACCCTCAGGATTGTGAATGGTACGATAACGATGATGCTTATGGCGGATATAAAACTGATGATTAATTATATTATCTTTTTTTCATGGTTTTTAGTCTTATTTCTTCTATGGATTATCGTCTCATTCTTTGGAGGTGAAAACGGCCAGTGGTGGTCTATGTATCGTTTGAATTCCCATAAATATGGTCCGTGGGCCTTAGAGCTTTCTGATATAAAGATTGTTATAGCCGCTGTTATTTCGTTAATAATAGCTTATATAGCGAGTTTTAGATTTAAAAGATACAGATAAAAAGAGAAAACTCCTTGTCATTAGAGTTTTCTCTTCTGCTTTTGCTTCTAGCTTTCCTATCCTTAATGTTTTGAAAATGGATTTTAAGGCGGTAGTTAGGTTATAAAAAAACGTTAATCTGGTTCTTCAGCCAGGACCCAAGGAACTTCTATCTCAAAATTAAGTTGAAGTACGGGTCTGGTAAATCCGCCAGGGACAAATTCTAAATCGTTGGAAAAGCCAATATGTAGATTATTACTTATTTCGATTGCATCATCTGAATTTATAATTTCAAGAGGTGTTTGATGAGATACCTTACCTACAAGATGATAGCAGCCAATATAGAAGTGTAGTCCATTTTCTTGAGGATCAAAATGTGATAAGTGATTACATTGAGAAGGATTAATACCTAGTTGGTAAAAAAACTGAAGCTCTATCTTCGGTCGTGACTTCATAGCTTCATAGAAGTTTAGACAATATAGACAATCGCACAAATCCCACTTCTTTAAATACTGTTTTTGTGTTTCTTCAACATCAATTTCTAAAATCCAATTATTAATCTTTATAGTTTGATACATAGTCTTCACTTCCCATATTTAGGCTATTTAGAAGTTACCTTCAGTTGCAGAATTCTGTAGCTTAATTTATAAGCTGATTAGAAAGATATATGTCCAATTATAACGAATCAGCAAAAGCATCTAATAATTCTTCACCTTTAGTTTCTGCTTCTGTCTCATCAAATTCTTTCTCTTCTATCCATTGTTGGTAATGAACAATCTCGTGAGCCATACTGCGGAGTATAGCCCAAAGAGCATCAATTTCTCCCCTTTCCGATACTAATTCTTCATAGTCACCAGTAGCAATTCGTATATAAGGTTCTATCGCTTTATCATATGGTGCAAAGAAAGTAGCGCTTACTAGCTCTTTAGAATATTTATTTTTAATTTGATAATCCTTTTTTAAATATACAACAACTCTTACAGGAAATTCTATCGTTGAACGTAACCAGACTGCAAAGTTTAAGCAAGACTGTCTAACTGCTGGTTCTACACCTTTCTGACACCTAACCCTCAACCCTGATCGAGGATATTGCACCCTAGCTCTCCTCATTTAATTTCACCTTTAGTTTCTTAATGGCTCTTAATACTTCACTCCTGTTTTTAGCAAGCTTCATCCACTTTGGAAGTCGACTCTCGACACTTAAATAATAGGGATGTGATTCCCTGAGTTCAGCTTCTATATAGTTTTCGATATAATTTAAATGTTCTAGGTTTAATCCCCATAAGGTGTTTCCACTGCATTCGATTTGTAAGTAGAGCGGAAGTTGAAAATACCAATCACAGGGGTCTCCAATTAAGATTACTTCATAATTAGCTTTAGGTTCATACGAGACTCTTGCTTTTCCATAACCGTTCGCTTTTATAACTTTGTCTTTTGTTGCTCCGCAAGCAGTACAAACAAACCTTCTTCTGGCGTTAGCGACATAGGGACTCGGATTATCTAAAGCTATGACGCTTGCACAAGAAGCACAATGTGGACAAACGACTAGAAACTCATCCCTAACTCTATAAGTGTTTTATTTTTATTTAGAATTGTTTTTTTCAAGACGTTTCCCCTTTGAATTTATTCATTCATATTATCGAAGCGATGAAACCACAACATAGATTTCATTTAATTCTACATTAATCACCAGCTGCAAATACTAATTTATTTAGCTTCAGTGCTTCTAAGCAAAGACCCTTTAATGCTTCAGCAAATGTTTTCGTTTTCAGATTTATTTCCGTTGGCTGTCGACAGGTAGTCTTTAACGCTTCACATACCTTTATTAATTGATTGATTTCTTGTACAGAAAACAACTTGTCACCATATTGATCCAACCCTGTCAATAATCCAAATGAATCCCTGAATTCTCTTGCTAATAGATAGTCGTGTACTCTTTCCTCAAATTTTACACATTTAGTAGAAGAAGCTGCTTCTTTCTTATTATTAACGATATAGAAATCGATTCCTACCATAAGGACCTGCCTTTCTCTACATTCTTTCTAAGTTTAATAGGTACTAAAAAAAGAGGACAGCTAGGTAGATATTAAAATACTAGCTGTCCTTTTCTGACCGGACTCCTATCAAAATCTTTTAACGAAGCCATAATTAAGTAACATCTTCTACAAACTCTTCTAGAGAATCATACATTTCTAAAGCGTCCCATTCACCCATACCATGTTCAGCTGTAAAAACTGGATAATCTTCATTCGCTATATCGATAAAGAGCGGGTCACCACCTATTTCTTCATCATACCCTATAACAAACCAGTTTTCTTGCCAATCTCCTTCTTGATTTCCTATAAGGGAATTTGCTTCTAAATCTTCTCTGTAACCTAATTGTCCATCTAAAAACTCACTTTTAAGGTAGATATAATAAGGAGTAGAAAGAATTTCTCCAACTTCATCTTCAAATTCTACGTTCACCGACGTACCTGGAAGCTCTTTAAGGATTTTATAAATTCTCTCTATATCAGCTTTTATCATTTGCTTCTCCCCTTTAATAGTCTGTATGATTTATCGTGGCCATTATCCATTCTTCTAAGCTGTCTGCTATTACTTCGCGCTGCTCCCAATCGTGCCAAAAGGTGATAATTTGGCCGACTTTTCCTCCTTCAGCAGGATCCAAGTCTATACAAATATCATCTCCTCCTCCATTCGTGGCAATCGAAATCCAACGCGGGTTCCACCAAATTTCTTTTTTTACTGGTCCAACAGGTTCTACTTCTGGAAAATCTTCAAATTCTCCTCCGTCTAAAAGCTCTTTTAAGGTTTGCCACGTATACAGAATCTCCTCTAGAGGTAATAGAGTATAATTTTCAATAACTCCTATATACTCATCGTTCTGTCCATTATGTATCATTAACCAATCTTTAAGGTTTTGGGGGAAGGTTAGTCCCATCTTTTGTTCAACCTCTGCAATTTCTGATTCAGCAGCAGCTTCATTAAGCGTTCCTACTGCTTCTGGTCGATGTATTTTCAACCACTGTTCAAACTCATTCCAAACTTGCTTCATACTGGACTCCTCCTTATACAACATTATTAAATGAATCTATGAAAAATCATCCTGTATTTTTTAAGCTTATACTAATTATGTATGGAAATATTATGTAAATAAACTATTTTATTACTTTCTATTATATGAAACGAACATCAATTAGCTCGCTTAACCTCATTTTATTTGTCTGTTGATCCGCCTCATCGATAAAAACAAATAATCCTCCAAGAGAATCAACAAACTGAATAACTCCTGTTTCCGTTATACACTGCCCATGCTTGTAATACGTAAGGTACACTTTTTTATGTGTATGAAGCGCTTCGATCAAAGTGAAATTAATCTGTTCCATTTGATCTTCTGTTAAAAAAGGTTGAGGTATTTCTGCTTGTTTTTTTATAATTTCCTGTAACCCTTTGTATTGCTCTGGCATAGTGGCAAACGGTCGCCATTTTTTCATTCCTCTGTTCTGCATAGCAGCTTCCTCCTTTATGCTTTATGACCTCCTAGAAGGCCGTTTCGATAACGAGCTGTTGAATGCTCGAGATAGCTTGAGGCCCGTAGAACGCTATTCTTTCCATAACGAAGACGAATGTCATCAATCGTTTTTGCAAGTGCATAGGCTCTTTCCCGCTGATCAATATCCTCAAATAAGCTCATTTGTTCTTCTTCTTGAATGCGTGTGTTCGATAAAGAAATACCAATGGAGCGAATCGGCATTCCGCTATCATATGTATGTAAGATTGTTAAACAATACGGAAAGATATCTTCGCTTAAGTTCGAAGCTCGCCCCATTTTCTTTTGTCTTGAGAACCCTCCGCTTGTTTGCTTGCTGTAGCCAATCGATAGATGAATAGTTTGGGCCACGACTTGATGCATCCGCAAACGAAAACAGACATCGTCCAATAGCTCCAACAGCAATAACTCCACTTCTTTTCGGTTTGTATAATCGCGGAATAGAATCTGACTCTTTCCAAAGGAACGAGAGCTAGGAATGTACACATCGGAAATGCGACTAAAATCAATGCCATTCGCATATTGGTGCAATTCTTCGCCTAGTATGCCAAATTCCTGTTGTAACATCTCTTTTGAAGAAAGAGCGAGTTCTTTTATGGAGTGAATGCCTAACCGGTGTAAGCGTCTTTCCGTAGCAGACGAGATCCCCCAGAAATCCTTCATCGGATGAATGGACCACAACTTAAAGGGAATATCCTCATATCGCCAATAGGCAACTCCTGTTGGGCTGTTCTTGGCTTCATGATCTAAGCTCACCTTCGCCAGTAAGAGATTCGGACCGATACCTGCGGTAGCTGTCAGCCGTGTCTTGCGATGAATCTCGTTGATGATTTTATGGGCCAGTTCTTCTGGTGTTTTAGCGAATAAATGCAAAGAAGCTGTCGCATCAATAAATAACTCATCAATGCTATACGCATGAAAATCTTCAGGAGCCACATACTGTAACACCAAACTTGAAATATAGTTCGAAGCCTTGATATATCTCTCCATGGACGGATTCACCACATGGATATCTTTCCTTTTAGGAATGTCGAAAAGGCGACTTCCCGTTTTGATCCCTTCTTTCTTTAGTAAGGGTGTGGCAGCCAACACAACTGATCCCGATCGCTTGACATCTCCTACCACCGCAAGCCTTGTTTTCAACGGATTTAAGCCCCGTATGACAGAAGAAACCGAAGCAAAAAACGATTTCATGTCTATACAAATAATCACTCTGTTTGGTAGCTTCCCATAATCCATTGAAAGAACTCCTTAAAATAAAGAACATTTGTTCTCTTTATTATATACGAACAAATGTTCTTTATTCAAGGATGAAATTTAAAGTTTTCCCGATTATTGCTATCACTTACAAAGAGTTTATTGGTACATTAAAAGGGTCAATGGATGTATAACGTAAAAGTAAGAGTTTAAAAGGATTAAATACTAAAGGAGGCTAGAAGTTGAAAAAAGAATATTTTGTGCAATATTCAGACCAAAGTATAATTAATAGCTTTGACTTTCCACAGAATAATTTTGTATCTATTACTGTAGGAATTAGTGAGATCACGCATGATCTGATTACTTCCTTAGTTCAACAAATGTTCCGTTTTCCAGTTTTCTTTGTTTTAGAGTCAATGATATTTGGATATGAAAAAGAGACTTTAATTGAAAATCAAGTTCCTTTTTATGAGTTTTCATCGGATAGTGCTATTGTTAAAGTTGATTCTGTAGAAAAATTGGATGTTGTTAGTGGGTTAGCAGAGGTATTAGTTAATAATGGACTGAGTATATTCATTTTCTACGGAGAAGGTATTGTAGAGCAGGATTTAATTCCTTTGAGACAATGGAATAAACCTATAAAATTTAAAAATGTCGATATATATAAAGTAGATACATTTGTGGATGTGGAAGAGGTTGGATTTACTATATTCAGTAAGAATAATCTATTTAACACACCTGGAAAGGTCCAAAATTATATACCTCGTTGCTACTCACTTGATATTAATAGCAGCGATATTTAACATTTCTAGATTAAAAGGAGGAGGATTTATAGTAAATGAAATATAAAAGTAATAAGAGTATATTGAAAATGTCAGCTATCATCCTTCTTACTATAGATTTATTCTTTTATCTTTTAGCATTAAAGAGCCTATACGTTTTCTCTTTAAGGGTTTCAATATATCTTTTGATTTTTGTCCTGCACTTTATCTATCTATACATAGTCCTTATAACTGTTAGCAAAACAAAGGAGTCTAAAGTCTTCTGGGGTGTAATTGGGCCATTCTTTATTGTACCTATAGCAATCGTTGGGTGGTTTATATTCTTTTATAATAATAAAGTTGACTATTACTATCTTAGTTCACCTAATTCTACACAAAAACTTATTATTGGCTATTCTAATTGGAGTCTTGGTGAAACTAACCATTATTATGACTTTTATAGACAAACTGGATTCCCCTTGGTGAAAAAACGACTAAATCACGAATCTCTTCATGTCGTGACACGAAATACGGATATGAGCGATTTAAATGTTTTAGGAGCTCATGATGCACAATGGGTAAATGAACAAACAGTAACTTTTACATCTCCATATCTAAATAAGGAAGTAACTTTGAATTTAAAGTAGGTACCTAGTTCTACTTAAACAACAGAATCGAGAAAAAGCCTGTATCTAATAAGATACAGGCTTTTTCTTTTCTAATTTAGTTACCATAAGTTTGATTATCGATAGCCAAATAAACTTTTTAAATATTAAATTTTAAGGTTAACACTGACTTTAAGCTCTATCATTAAATACAAATTAATATAAAAAGGAGTATATTGAGAAGATTTAATAAATCAATTTTTATGGACTGTAGTTTTGGCATTTGTAACTATTAGTGACCATTAGCATATTTTGCCGACTACAACTAATTTATTGTAACCTATTGCTTTAGGTAAATTGGTATAAGTCCGGTCCATTATCAAGATATCAACTAGTAAAGTTTTTGAAAGTATTAAAAATGGTTTTGACAGTAGAAAATGTCGGAAAGAATTTTCCCTTTTTGCAATTTATTATATGTTTCTTCGGCCTCTTTTTCTGTTTTGAATTCGAATATAGTAATATTATTTTCTCTTGAATAAGCATTTATTATAGTAACCATCCACATGAAAAAACACTCCAGTTCAAAGATTATTTCCACTTTTATACGTATAAATATTTCGGACATGTTCCTTGAATTTTAAAGTTAGATTTTCCCTATTTCCTTCTGACTCTTTAAGGCAATTATCTTTTTATCAAACTTCATAGCTAATACTAATATAAAAGCTATAATTAAAATAATACTTAAGAAAATTAAACCAGATTGCATGTTTCCTGTAGAATCTTTTAACCATCCAACTGCATAAGGGCCAACAAAACCACCTAGATTTCCAATTGAATTAATTATTGCAATCCCAACAGCTGCTGTGGCTGGACTTAATATCATAGTTGGCAATGACCAAAAAGGACCTTTGAAACAATACATTGCTGCCAATGAAATTGTTATTAAAATCATCGCAATAAATGGATTAGACACCATCCCTACACTAAATAACGTTAAACCAGATACGAGTAACGGTAAAGCTGTGTGTACACGTCTTTCGCCAGTGCGGTCTGAACGCCTTGACCAGTAGTTCATTACTATTGAAGCAATAATGTAAGGAATTGTAGCAATGAATCCAATCTGTGTGTTTGTTAAGTAGCTTGACAATCCTTTGATAATTTGGGGCATCCAATAACCAACGCCTAGTGTGCCTGCAGTATATACAAAGTAAATTAAGGAGAGGTGCCACAGTTTAGGATCAGTCAAGGCTGTCTTATGACTAGAGGTTTGTTGGTTTTTCTTTTCTCTTAGCTCCTCGTCTTTTCTTAATTCTGAAATCAACCAATTTTTTTCTTCATCTGTTAACCACTTTGCTTGTTCTGGTCGGTCTGTTAAGTAGAAATATGTTACAAATCCTAAAACAACAGCAGGCGCACCTTCTATAATAAACATCCAACGCCATCCAGGTACATTCATCCAATGAATATGATCCATAATTAGAGTAGAAACGGGAGCTCCAATAATATAAGAAACTGCGATTGCTGTCATAAACATCGCAATTGTACTTGCTCTTTCCTTAGCTCGAAACCAATAAGTAAGATATAGAATAACACCAGGAAATAAACCTGCTTCTGCTACTCCAAGAAAGAATCTAATAATATAAAGTTGATTAGCACTCTGAGCAAACCCGGTTGCAATAGAGATAATTCCCCAAGTAATGAGAATTCTAGTAATCCAAACTCTTGCCCCAAATTTTTGCATTAAAATATTACTTGGTACTTCAAAGATAAAATAACCAATAAAAAAAATACCTGTAACGAGACCAAACATTTTACTTGTTAGTCCTAGTGCTTCATTCATTTCCAATGCTGCATATCCTACATTTGCCCTGTCTAGATAAGAAATAATATAGAGTAAAAATAGAAACGGGATAATTCTTCGTGTTACCTTTCGAATTGTCTTCTTTTCGAAATTCAATTGAGAATTTTCCATTCAAATTCCTCCTTTTAAAATAATAAAAGAAATTTTAAAAGCGCTTACATTTGTTTTAAAAAATAAAGAGATACTCTTGTGGTTCTATAAGATGTGTAAGAGTATCTCCAATTACCCTTCTGTTTTCTCCTCAAAACAACGAGCAAAATTAACTAAATCAAATCTGATGATAAAACTTTTTTTAATGTTGTCAAAAACGTTTATTTTTAATTAAAAATGCTCTCAATGCTTGGTATACCGTTAAATATCAAATGTTTTGGTTGATAATTAATGTTACCTAACACAGTTTCTCCATCTACATCGGGAAAAGCAGTCTCAGTGGAAGCAGAATCTAGAACCACAAGGTTTTTTTGAGTAGAAGTAAAATCATCAATTCCTAACAATTTAGGAGCTGTTACCAGAACTGCTCTAAAAGCTTCATCTAGAGACAGTCCACCTACAATCATTTTAGAAACTATGTAGCTCATGTTATAAACAGGGTATTCTCTCCATGACGCGCTTGTTAAATCTGTACTGATAGTATCTGGTTTAATTCCCTCAGCTAAGCATTTATAAAAAACATCCCAATTAAAGTGTTTTCTACCGTGGCCGATATCTAATAATATTCCTCTTTCCACTGCAGCTAGAAATTCTTTTTTTACCTTTCCAGCAGTATTTAACACGTTTCCATTCCTTCCTTGAAATGGATGAGTTAGAATGTCCCCTTTATTAAAAAATTGTGTTACCTCTTCAATATCTAGTTTCGTTCCAGTTAAATGAACCATTATTCGTAAATTCGTTTGATCGGCTGCTTTTCTTGCTAAGCGTAATAAAGACCGGTCAGTAGTTTCGTCCACCTGGCCTAAGCGAATTTTAATTCCTAATAAACTATCTTCAACTGAAGATGCAACTTCAACAATTCGATCCAACGAAATGTTTTCTGGCTTGGTCGGGTTAGGGTTGGGGTGATTGGTTAGCCCTTCTGGTAAGGCTGATAACCAAGAACGTACTGTTAACGGGCTGTTTTCCCAGTAACGATTTGCTTCTTCCCATCCGTCATAACCAAAAGTACCTGCGTCCCCAACTGTAGTTACTCCTGAGGAGAGATATTGTTTATCTGTAACACCAATCTCTGCTCCAGGCGCCCATAAATGACAATGAAAATCTACTAGTCCCGGTATAATTACACTAGATTCAGATAAATGAATATCCCTATCATCCTCATGAGTAACTGTTATACTTGTAGACTTATTTGGAATGAACCCTTTTTCTGACCAAATAGAACCGCCTTGAAAATTCCATACTCCCATGTAAATACACCCCTTAACTTAATATTGATATAATAGATGAGTTTATTTAATTGTTTACAGTAACATCTTCTTTATATGCCTTGATAACATCCAACCAATGGTCTGGCTTTTGTCCTTTAAACTTTTCTTTTAAATTAAATGAAGCCAATGTTTCTAGCTTACTTTTTGCTGCTTTCGACATAACAGAATCTAAATTAGAAGCCTCTAACATTTGAATAGAACCGTCTAACTCAATTGATCTTCTCAATGCATGTATAGACGTTCCGGTTACTAATCGGTTCATTGTTTCTCTAAAGCTCTTGCTATCAAGAGTTTCACTAATAGAATCTAAGACTAATTGTTCTACATTAAATTCATGAGAAGCTTCTAATAACTCTAGATAAAGAGCAACTACACCTTTCATATAAATGCTGCGGATTAGTTTTACAGCAGAAGCATCACCAGGTTTTTCACTTACTTTAGTTATGTTCATACCGTAAGGATTCATTAAGGATATTAATCGATCTACACCATTTCCACTTGCTGAAATGGGGACCTTGTGTTTGTAAACTGGCAAGGGACCTAGCATTGCGACATCCACAAAAAATGCATTTTTTTCTTGTATATTTGTATTGATTTTTTGTTTCACTACTGGAGTAGAAGCTGATACATCTACATAGATACAATCTTTCTTTATGAATGGTTTCAGCATTTCACTAACTTCGAGAGCTTTATCTGCTGGTACTGCCACCATTACTACATCTACTTGACTTAACATCTCTTCAGGTTTAGAAAGAATTTCTACTTGAGCTTGAGTAGCCCGTTCTTTAATTTGTGGACCAAATGTGGGATGGTCTATCATAACATCATGAGCAAAAATGGTTTCTAGCCCTTCGCCTTTTAGGCCAACTGACAACTCAAAGGCTGCCTCTCCAAATCCAATAAAACCTAATCTCATTTTAAAGCTCTCCCTTCTGTTTATAATCCATATACTTTCATTTGTTCTCTTAACCATGAAGGCTGAATGTTGCCTCCAACTTCACCTTGCAGACGCGCTTTTTCAAATACCTCAATCGTTTCTAAACGTGTTTTCTCATACTCTAATTTTTTTTCAGCTTTAGAAAGAACCTCTTCAACCTTTTCTTTTGGAACTGCAACAACCCCGTCATCATCACCTATAATTAGATCTCCTGGAATAACGGCTACACCTCCACAAGAAATAGGTTTATGTAATTCACCTGGACCGTCTTTTAGAGGGCCATTTGGAATAAACCCTTTTGAAAAAATAGGGAAATCTGATTGGCTAAGCGTCTCCTTATCACGAACTGCCCCGTCTATAATAATGCCCTCTACTCCCATAGCTTTAGCTGCAGCTGCCATTAATTCTCCGAGATAAGCATTTGCGGTATGCCCCTTCCCATCAGCAACTAATACATATCCTTCTGTACCATCATAGATTGCCTGATGAAGAAATAAGTTATCTCCAGGTCTTAAACTTACAGTTAGAGCAGTTCCAACTACCTTCATTCCTGTAGATACAGGCTTAATTTTATAATCCATTGAGCCTGTACACCCCATTGCATCGGATATAAGAGTTGTGTTAAGAAGTTTTGCTCTCTTAATAATGTCTTCAGATAATACTGGTGCTAAATTACTCACTGATATACACTCCTCTTCGATTTTAATATATTCTAATCAATGCTCTACTCAGGATAACGCTTACAAAATTAAAGTAATAAAAATTACTACATTTTTTATCTAAGTAATATTTATTACTATAATCTTAAATGTATCTTATCACCGGTACCTAATAAAGTAAATCTATTTTTATAAATAAAGCACAGGAAAAACATATCCTAAGCTTTATTACTTAGAAGAAACATTTTTACATAAAAAATCAAACATGCTAAAATTCAAGTAAGTATTGTGATAAATACTTTTTTTATACTAAAAAAAAATAAAATTTACAATATAATCTGTTTAATTGGAGCGAATATATGGAAAATCCAATATTAAAATTAAAAGATAATATATCACAACTAACAGAAACTCAACGTAGAGTAGCAGACTACATCCTTAAAAACCCTGTCGATGTAGCTTTTCTAACTGTTGACCAATTGGCCTTAGCAGTAAAAACTAGTACAACTACGATAATGAGATTAACTTTTAGCCTAGGCTATTCTGGATATGCAGAGTTTCAAAAAGGACTTCAGGAACTTTTGCGTAACAATGCTGCTCCTCAAATCAGATTAGAAACAAATTTGAAGGGCTTAGATGAGAGTGATTTGTGGATGCGCTGTGCAGAAAATCAATTCAATAATATTCAATCAACAGTAGAAATGATTTCTACAGAGAGCCTAGATAAAGCGTTAGAAATGATTGTCTCTGCAGACCGAATATTTTGTACAAGCGTTAGAAGTGGTTTACCCGTGGCACAGCACTTATCTTTTGGGCTTAATCGACTACTGGGAAACTGTGAGCTAATTGTCTCTGACTTAAGTGATTGGGTGGATAAAGGAATTACTTTAACTTCTAAAGATTTAGTTATTGCAACCTCTTTTCCAAGATACGCTAGAAGAACTGTTGAATTTGTAACAGCTGCTAAAAGCAATAATGCTCAAGTCATTTCAATCACTGATAGTTATTCTTCCCCTTTAGTTAAGTACTCTGATTTAGTACTGACTTGTAGCTCGAGTAGTATCGCTTTTCATAATTCACCTATAGCGTCGCTACTTGTGGCCGATTATCTTGTAAGTGCGATAGCTATAAATTATCCAGAAAAGACAAAGGATCGTCTCGATAAAATCACTTCAGTCCTTACAAAAATTAATTATCATTACACTGATTAAATTTACGAATGTGGTAAAAGCATAAAATATCGAATGTATAAAATAATTCGATATTGTATGTTTTTACCATTTTTTATTTTTTTAATTAAGTCTAATACTTCCCTTTCACTTTTCAGTTCTATAAAAAAACATTTACTTTTCATTAGAAG
The DNA here is from genome assembly GCF_049368575.1 of Priestia sp. 40. Taxonomy (NCBI): domain Bacteria; kingdom Bacillati; phylum Bacillota; class Bacilli; order Caryophanales; family Bacillaceae; genus Priestia; species Priestia sp. 40. The sequence continues at coordinate 100,769 of NZ_JBMPZA010000014.1, read as the reverse complement.
CCATGATAGTATACTTTTAAATAGTCAAAATTATTACAACAATTAAATAAAAAGTAATAATTATTACTTCAAACGATGGGTTGTAATAATGAATATAGTTAGTTCTGTAAAATCATTTTCAGATATCATCCGGAGATATCTGACTGCTCCCCTACTAAGATATTACAAAGTGACTATAAGTTTATTAATCCTAACACTTGTATTTTGCTCGTTAACACGCAAATGATGAGAGCGTTACCTTTGGTTCTAAGCAATCATCAACAAAAGATTTTAGTAAAGGAGTGATTAGTTAAAGAAACACGAGAATAGAAAATAATCTATTAATGATTCTATATATACAGTGGGCTTAAGGGGGAATTCACGCTAGATTTTTTGTAAACCCTTACATTAGTTCTGATAACAGGTTTCAAACCAATAATATGTAAAAAAGCCAATTATTTTCTACTGATGAATGATTGTGCAAAGCAGCTTTATAATAAAGAATGATAGTTAGATAGTTTCATGAGAATTTAAAAAGTATGACATTAAAGATAAACAAGAGGGAAAATGAAAGAAAGTTCTAGAGGGGGTATAACATGTTAACATTTTTAGGTTTTTCTATGATTGTAGTATTCATGTATTTAATCATGAGTAAGCGCTTATCTGCTTTTAGTGCATTAACAGTGGTTCCTATTGTTTTTGCTTTATTGGGCGGATTTACTGATTTAGGTCCAATGATGATGAAAGGGCTTGAAACCATTGCTCCGACAGCAATTATGATTATCTTTGCCATTCTCTACTTTGGCGTGTTAATCGATACAGGATTATTTGATCCTCTCGTAGCAAAAATTATAAAGATGGTTGGCGGTGATCCTTTAAAAATCGTGATGGGTACTGCAGTACTTTCTCTAATAGTTGCTTTAGATGGTGATGGTACCATTACATATCTAATTGTAGTAACTGCATTTCTCCCACTATATAATCGATTAGGCATGAATAAACTTATTTTAGCTTGTATTCCTGCGTTAGCAATGGGTGTTATGAATTTGACTCCCTGGGGTGGTCCTGCTGTACAAGCTACGGCGGCCGTAAAAGCAGATGTAACAGACTTGCTATTACCACTTATTCCTTCTATGATTGCAGGAACAATCTGGGTTTTAGGGGTTTCTTATTTCCTTGGACGGCGCGAGCGTAAAAGACTTGGAGTTATCAATATAGATACAGAATTTAATAATGAAATTGCTGCAGCTCTTGATGTAGGAATGGATGCATCAATAAAGCGTCCAAAATTATTTTGGTTTAACTTAGTTTTAACACTTTTACTTCTTACTGCTTTAGTTTTAGGGTTCTTACCATTACCAGCTTTGTTTATGATTGGATTTGCTATCGTGATGATTGTTAATTACCCAAATTTACAAGATCAAAAGGAGCGTTTGCATGCTCATGCAGGAAATATATTAACCGTTGTTTCCATGATATTTGCAGCAGGTATATTTACTGGAATTATAGATGGAACAGGAATTGTTAAGGCTATGGCGGATACTTTAATAGCAGTTATTCCTGACGCTCTTGGCCCTAAATTAACAGTAATAGTTGCGCTTATAAGTATGCCATTCACATTTTTTATGGCAAATGCCCCTTTCTATTTCGGGATTATCCCTATTATGTCTGAAACAGCTGCTCATTTCGGCATCCCTCCAATAGAAATTGGTCAAGCTTCTCTACTAGGACAACCCTTGCATCTACTAAGTCCACTTCAAGGTTCTATCTATGTCTTAGTAGGACTTCTTGGTATTGATATAGGTGATCACATTCGTTTTGCTGCCAAGTATGCTATTGGAACAGCGTTAGTTATGACGATTGTAGCTGTTTTATTTGGAATACTCTCCATATAAATCATTTATAGTAACAAAAAAAGAGAGCTGACTTTTTAAAACAGCTCTCTTTTCCTATCTGATTTAACGAGTTTTTCTCTATTTATTCTACCAAAAACGTTCGTAAAGCTGTAAGTATGAAAGGAGACGTTCGTAATTTATTTCAAAACTTAAACGAACGATAGAAATATCAGGTTTCTTATAAAAAAGAAAAGTCCGTAAAAGTATACTTTTACGGTAGGTACGTTCAATTTTCTTCAAAAATTATAGAGGTAAATTCAAGAATTTTATTTGCAACTTTTTAACGCTGTTTAAATAAAAAGTAAATTACTCCTTCTGCTTATTTGTAAAATTAGAACATTTTCCTCTATAATTATTGATAATTTTCAAATTACAGAATATAATAATAACAAGAGTTTACCACAGGAAACTTTTTAGCGTACGGTAAATAAGCGTTTCATCATTTAAAAATGATTCCCTCATTATGAATAAAAAGAGTGAGAGGTAGCCTGGAACTATCTCTCACTCTTTTTATCATTATTTTACTTGTAATTCAGCAATCATATCTTCTAGACGCTCTTTCTGTGCTTGAAGCTCTTCCATAGAAGGTTGATAAGATGAAATAGTTTGTTGTCCACCATATGCCTGTTTAGGTTGAACCAAACGTTGTAATTGCCCACCATTCTGTTCATATAAACGGTAGCCTACTGCGCCTACCACTGTTCCTGATACAAATCCCATTAGAAAATCGCGATTAATCATTATAAAACTCCCCCATAATCCTAAGTTTTTTATATCAATTCATACAAAAGGTATGAATGAATATCTTACGTAATTGTAGATAACTTTTGTGATTGCACTTTCTGCTTTTCATGTAACAATTCCAACACATTCACAATCCATGTAATCATCGCTACATATAGCATATTTGATGGCCCTAGAGATAACATCGTAACAATTCCAGTTAAAATATCTGGGTGCCTCATTTTATTGCTCGTACCATGGGATAAGACCGTATAGCCTGTTGCGACTACTGCTCCATATACGAGTGCATCTGGTTTATAAAAAGAGGATTTTCGAATACCTGCTAGTAGAAGTAATCCCCCAGAAAACAATGTACGTAGCCAATCATTTCGTGTGGCAGGATCCATTTGAATCATAATATCATCTAGTGGATCTAAACGCGTTTGCTGAAAAAAGATAGATATATAACGAAAAATGGTATTGCGAGAAAGTTGTGAAACATCATAGTGAATAAGCATGGTTTGAATGGTGGGTTCTATTCTCACACTTGTTATACCTTTTAAAGCAGAAAACATATGCTCAATCTCCACATGATTTTTCTTATCTCTCAATGCTGGGATATGAAATCGAATACGACCTGGTATATCATGCAGAACGTAGAATTTGGGATTCATTGGTTTCCCTCCCTAACCATAAAATTCTTGCACTATTTATTACTACACCAATAGTGGCCGCATTATGAATAGCTGCTCCCACAATTGGAGAGAAGATACCTAAAGCACCGAATAATATTGCAATACCATTAATAGCAAACGTGGCAATAAAGTTTTGTTTAATAATGTTCATGGTCTTTTTAGATAGTCCAACTAACTCAGAAAGCATTTCTGGGTTATCAGACGTAATAATAACGTCACTGGCTTCTGAAGCAATGTCTGTTCGTTTAGCACCCATCGTTACACCTACATGAGCATGAGCTAAAGCTGGTGCATCGTTAATGCCGTCACCTACCATCATGACAGCTCCCGTTCTTCCATACTTCTTCACATAAAAGGCTTTATCATCTGGCAAAGCCTCTGCATGATACCAGTTCAGTTTTAAGCGACGCGCCATCTCTCTTGCAACCGTTCTCTTGTCTCCAGTAAGCATAATGATGTCGTTAATACCTTGATGTCGAAGATTGTTCACTGCGCGGTGCATACCAGAACGTATTTTGTCAAAAATGCTAACTACTCCTACAAGTGTTTGATCATAAGCTACATAAATCACATTTTCGTCGTTTTGCATGTGTTGAAGTAAGTTGGTTGTTTTAACTTTTAATTCATTCATAAAGCGTAAACTTCCAACAATAACTCTTTTACCATTTAACCAAGTGGAAATTCCTTTTCCTACCGTTGTTTCTACCTGAGCATTATTGTCTCTAATAGGAATTAAAATGTTCCAATCTTTCGCTTGCTTCATAATTGCATCAGCAATAGGATGGGTAGAATTTTTCTCAGCTGCTGCAGCTAAACGAATGACATCTTCTTGATTAAAGCCTTCAGCAGCAATTACTTGCTGAACCACAGGCGTTCCTTCTGTAATAGTTCCAGTCTTATCAAGAATAACTGTATTTAGTTTAGACATCTTTTCAATATGATCACTGCCTTTAACAATAGCCCCTTCTTTTGCAGCACGTCCAATGGATGCGTATAAAGCTGTGGCCGTTGATAATTTAATTCCGCAAATAAAATCAATAACTAACATACTCATCGCTCTGTTAAGGTTTCGAGTGAAGAAAGATGTAAGCAGTGCCAAACCAAAAGAAACAGGAACCATTTTTTCAGCTACTGTATCGGCTATATTTTGAATAGGAGCGCGCTTATCTTGTGCTTCCTCCAATAGTTTCACAATTTTAGAGAGGGATGTATCTTCTCCTACTTTTTCAACTGTTACAGTAACGTGTCCACTCTGCAAAACACTTCCAGCGTACACATTATCTCCACCACTTACCTCTCGTGGCATATACTCCCCAGTAATTGAAGCTTCATCTGCTGTACCATTCCCCTCTATTATGATTCCATCCACGGGAATTTTTTCTCCAGTGAAAACTACAACCTTATCACCAACTTGAATATCCTCGACTAAAACCTTTTCTTCAACGCCCTTTTCCTTTACTCTCCAAGCATATGAGACATCTAATTTTAGGACGGAGTGAATATAATGCTTGGTTTGTTCAGACGTATAGTCTGTTAGCAGCTCACTAATAGTAGACATCAAAGTGATAATTAAAGCCGATCCTGGATTCTTCATATACAAAGAAGCGAATATAGAAGCAGCTGTTAATGTATTAGCATTACCTTTTCGTTCTTTTAGGACATGAATAACACCATCTTTAATTACCTCATGGGAAGTACCAATAGCAGTAAAGGTGCTAACCCAATAGGATAGTGCTTTTACTATAGCAGGATACGAAGAACGTTGAAGGTACCAGTTAACTAAAAAAATAGTTCCACAAGCTATGATAGGTATAGCCTTTTTCCATGAACATGCTGCTTGCTTGAGTGTATGTTTATATTTATGGATGAACGATTTTAGACTGTATAAAGAGAGAGTAATATGATGATAAATGAGTAGACTTCCGGTTACTTGATTATAGCTTGCAGAATATACCCCTGGAAAAGAGCGTAACCAAGTTTCAATATGGTTTGTCTCTAGCTGTTTAGGTATATAAAATCGGGTTCTTCCAGGGAGAGAATGAGCTACCTTTACCCCGAACATCATCACCTATTCTTTTCCCCCTTATCCTTAATGATGTTGTATGACCAATAAAGTAAGCTTGCAGAGAAAGCAGGCGCACTTCCAAACGTCTGAATTCCTTTTCCTAATAAAAATAGAACAAATAAACTATCAAAGTCAGCAAAGCCATTAGTTTGCTTTTTAATCCCTTTATCTATAAATCCAAGTGTGTTAGTCATGCCATTCATCAATGTAGCATCTTTGTTTAAAATGGCGTTAGCTGCTATTTGTACGATATAATTCATCAGTTCATCTAGCTCTTCCTGGTTAATATGAGGTACAACAAATTGAAGCACTAAACTTCCGGTTAGTTCTGAAGCTTCCGATGTTAAAATAAGAGGATGTTTTTTTACTTCTTCCGTTAGAGCATGTGCAATGATACGGTGCTTCCAACTGTCACATTGTATACGCAGTCGCCCCGGCATCGCATGCACTACTTTTATTTTTTGATCACGGAATTGAGACATAATTTTTGGAGCAATAAAAGAGGCACCTAAACCAATTACAGTAGGAAGCATGCTCATCCCTCCCTTTCCTTAAGCTCTATATTCTTCTTGATATATTTGTTCAATAAGTTGAAACCACTCTTCAAGTTCTTTGTTATTTGTCATATAAGAAGCCTTATATGTAATAAGTAAACTCCCGGTATCTGGTGTAAATACTGCGTCATAAACAAGGGGTTGAGACTTCAAATTTAAAATAATTAATTCAACTAGTTTTTCATTCTCTTTCCAAACAGTTGAACGAAGTCTAATTCTTCCTGGAATAAAATGCACAAGATCAATTTGTAACTTATGTAGTTTTCTTTCTGCATGTTTCATTAGTATCTTTTCTTTAATACTCATTAATATCTAGATACCACCAATCATTTTTCTTTATTTTACCAACTTATATATTTTATAACAATATAAGTATTAAAATAATGTAAATTTTATTACGCGCAAGTAAGTACTAAAATTTACAGTATTCTAGTACTGATTTTCAATAATAAGATAAGAAATTGCAAAACTAAACGTATCTGTATTTCTCAGTTCTATACCTTATGCTTTTTACATAATATATACCAAATCGTAAACATTACGTTTTGATGAAGGGATAATTATTATTTTTGAGGTTTTTATCTTTTAAATATTTTTTATATTAACTCTTTCTTATTAGCTGCATAATGTGTTTAAACTCTATCATATAGTTTTAGTAATTGGAGGTGAAATGATAGATTATGACAACTCTATCACAGTTAAGTAAAGACCTAATAGGTGTGCTGTTACTAGTGCTTTTTGGTTATTGTTTTTTCTTTGTCGATATAAATACGCACGATTTAGCTATCCCAGCATCTCTATTAAATGTAAACTCCATTTTTTTAAGCATTGTACTTGAGGCTATACCCTTCATTTTAATTGGAGTATTTGCATCTGCCCTGATTCAAGTATTTGTCTCAGAAGAATTCATTCAACGTCTAATTCCAAAAAATCCGTATATAGCTCTTTTACCAGCTGTTCTAGTAAGTGCTCTTTTACCTGTTTGTGAATGTGCCATTATTCCAGTTGTAAGGCGTTTATTAAAAAAAGGAATGCCTCTTCATATCGGTATTGTCATTCTAGTTGGTGCACCTATTTTAAATCCTGTTGTCTTTGCTGCTACTTTTTATGCATTTCAGTCAAATACGTCTATCGTCTACAGTCGTATGGGACTGGCTGTCGTAGCTTGTCTATTAATTGGTTTATCCATTTACTTCTTTTTTAAAAATTCAAATCAGCTACGACATGTACACGTTCACGAACATGAAGAAGCGAAAGGAGGAAATAAGTTAAAACAAACGTTGTATCATGCTAGTGATGAATTTTTTGACATGGGCAAATACTTACTATGCGGTGCCCTCGTAGCAAGTCTGTTTCAAACCTTTTTAGATAGACAGTTATTAACAAACCTTGCAAGTAATGAATTTATGTCTTCTGCCGTTATGATGGGATTTGCTTATGTACTGTCACTTTGTTCAGAAGCTGATGCTTTTGTTGCTTCATCTTTTTCTCATACATTTTCACCTACAGCTCTTCTTGCCTTTCTACTATATGGTCCTATGATGGATTTTAAAAACACCATTATGCTATTGTCTTTTTTTAAAAAACGTTTTGCATTTAGTCTGATTCTTATCATTACTGTGGTTGTATACGTTATTGTCATGACTTATGGGATAGTTAGTAGATAGGAGAAGTGGTATGAAAAAAATTGACCAGCAATTTGTCATCTATATAAGGGGGATATTACTAATTGGTTTTTCCCTCCTTATGTTTAAACTCATATTAACAGGTAAAATCATTCAATTTATTGCGCCTAAAATGATGCCTTTTATATTGTTTTCTTCTGGTACCTTTTTTTTGTTGGGAATTATACAAATTTGGCGAAGTAGTATCAATAAGGATTTATCTTGTGAATGCGGTCATGATCATACGGAAAAAGGAAAAATTCGAACAACGTTTTTTTACTCTTTATTTCTATTACCTATTATGACGGGCTTTTTATTTTCAAATCACACACTTGATAGTTCGGTTGCAGTAAGAAGAGGGTTAAGCTTTTCAGTTAATACGCCTGATACTCCACAACAAGCCGGAAGTGATGAAAAAATTGACACCACTAATTCAGAATTGGAAAAGGATACGAATGATTTCTTGTTTGGAAATTCAGAGGAAACACCAAAGAATGTTCCAACAAGACACCAAAATAGTATTGCTGCTAAAGTAGCACCTAAAGGTTTTTATGAATTACTTGAAAAGAAGCTACTCAAAAAACCGGAAATTTCTATAAATGACACGGATTATATTCCAGTCATGAATATTATTGAAAACAATACAGATCAGTTTGTTGGAAAAAAAATCGAAGTCAGTGGCTTTGTATACCATGAAAAAGGATTTAAAGATAATCAATTTGTTGTTGCTCGTTTTGGAATATCTTGTTGTGCAGCAGATGCATCTGTATATGGCTTATTATCTACCCTAGAAAATGCCTCAGCATTAAAAAAAGATACTTGGGTTCATATAAAAGGAATCATACAAAAAACTACGTACAACGGAGAAAATGTCCCCTATATTCAGGTTCAACGGATTGAGTCCATTCGCAAGCCTGATAACCCGTACGTATATGAACTTTATCAAGGTGAACAACTGATAGGACCTGGAGAATAAAAAGACTATAAGGCATGTGTATGCTACCAAGGGCCAACTACATGTAATTTATTTGTTACGTTAGATACTTGGGAAGTACAATGGTGTCTAAAAAACTATACTTTTACGGACGGCATCTTTAAAGGTATGTTAAGACGCTGAATCAGTTATTATCGTTAATAAAATAAAAAGCTACCTCGGAGTGAATGCGAGGTAGCTTTTAAACAGGGTTACAATGAAATTTGCAAAAAATAAACTGATCTTTAGTATCGTATCTGAATACAAAATCAATTACTTAAACTGTGATATGTATAAAAGGTTTACTTTTTATGCACTAAGCTATAATAGGACAGCTTTTTAAACTCCTGATGGTAGAAGGAGTTTTTTTATGGCTTGCTCTGATATACAAGTATGTTAACTGCTAACGAATACCCTATACACAAAATCACTATTATATGTTTGGCTAATATACTTTGTCTTATTTAAGGATTCATTATGGTATAATTATAATTTCGTTTACATTTATGGTTAATACATGGTAATTAACCATATGATAGGAATTTTATTTGACGGTAGGAGTGTTATATGAAGTACGTAGAAGTTGTCACAGAAAGTAGAATAAGAACAATATCTTTAGTACTACTACTTATTTTTATGAGTTTAGGGTGGTATTTAGATAGTTCTTTTTGGTACAAGGCAGTCATCATGGTTGTCTCAGTTGCATTTATCTTACATAGTTTACATTATTATTTAGCAGGAAGAAACAAAACAGTAGGTACTGTGGCTATAGTAGCAAGTTCAACCTTTGGTTTGTTTAATTTATTGAGAGTTTTTCTCTAAAAACATATTTTTTATATTGCAAGAAATGAGGATCTTTCTATGTTTAAAAAGGTTTTAAAGTGTTATGACTACAAATTTATTATAGCTTTAGTTATCTTAAGTATGATTGGTTTAATTATGGTTTACAGTGCTAGTATGGTAACAGCTATCGCTCGATACGGATTCACGGGTGATTACTTTTATCAAAAACAAAAGTTTGCACTTATAGCAGGGCTTTTCTTTTTCTGCGTTACAGCCGTTATTCCTTATAAGATGTACCAAGAAAAAAGATTCTTGATGCTTGCATTAGGAGGAATAACTACCCTGTTAGTTCTAGTACTTGTATTTGGACATACGGCAGGAAATGCAACAAGTTGGCTTGTACTTGGTCCAGTTAGAATACAGCCATTGGAATTAACAAAACTCGTCATTATTGTCTATTTAGCAGCTGTTTTTACAAATAAACAGGAATATATAAATGACTTAAAGCGTGCAATTATTCCACCTATTCTTATTGTCTTTTTCCTTTGCTTTTTAATTGCTATGCAACCTGACTATGGTGGAATTCTTCTTATTTTAGCAATCGTTGCAGCAATCGTTTTATGTTCTGGTATTTCTAGAAAATCAATGTTAAAAATTGCGATGCTAGGGGTAGTAGGCATAGGAATTATGCTTTTCGTTTTATTAGTAACTGGCCATATTGATACAGTCTTCTCTCCTGTACGTATCTCTCGTTTTACAGGATACTTACATCCATTTGAAAATCAGCAAGGCGACGGATATCAACTTGTTAATTCTTATTTGGCTATAGGAACCGGAGGGCTACAAGGTTTAGGTCTAGGACAGGGTGTACAAAAAGCTGGTTATCTACCTGAATCTCATACAGATTTTATTATGGCTGTTATTGCAGAGGAACTAGGTTTTTGGGGTGTACTTATCGTCCTGGGTTTATTATTTTTTATTGTTATTAAAGGGCTAAGAATTGCACAGAAGTGCAAAGAACCTTTTGGAGCATTAATGGCTATAGGTATTTCAGTTATGATTGGTATTCAAGTATTTGTGAATCTTGGAGCAGTAACTGGTATCTTACCTATTACAGGTGTAACTTTACCGTTTGTGAGTTATGGTGGATCTTCACTCACGTTATTAATGTTATCTATGGGCGTATTAACTAATATCTCTATGTTTAATAAGTTCGAAGAAAAGCATAAGGGTGAATTAGTTAAACGACGTAAGTTAAAGAGTGTTTAAACCGAGGAAAAGAGGAAGGTAAAGAATACCTTCCTTTTCTCTATTATTAAATTATGGTTGTGTGGTTTCTAAATTGTCGAGCTCCCAATGAACGTTATCTAACGGATCATTTTTACTGTCTATATATAAATAGAATTGATCTAATTCCTTTACATCTTTAATTAAGAAAGAAACATCAAAAACTATAGATTGCCCTTGAGGGAGACTATTGTATATTTGAGCATCGTTAGGAAGAGCTTTTCCTACAACCTTTTGTTTTGTTTTTTCGTTTTCTATCCAGAACTTCAAGGGAGAAAGGTTAACAACTGTACCGTCATTATGAACGTTTTCCACCTTAATCTGTGCCTTAATTGTTCCTGAACTTTCATTTGTTTTCTCATATGTTCCAGTTAGAACGGATATAAGATAATCCCCGCCTTTAAAGCTTTCTCGATAGGACAAGATCCCTTTCTCTAATTTCTCCATCTCTAACCTCTCCTGCTTTTCTGCAGGAGTTAAAGTACTCTCAACTTTCTTTTGAGGTTCTGCTTGAACAGTTTCTTTCTCTTCACTACAAGCTGTCATAAGGCTTGTAACCATAAATGCTATACAAGCTGTTGCTATAATTGATTTCATCGTATACCCTCGCCACATTTAAAAATTTAGTATCAGGTTAATTTTACATCAAAAGGAAATAAAAAGAATTAAATTTTGCAAGAATAACATATTTTAAGAGCGAAGATAATGTTACTTTAACATTGTTAACAAAATAAAAAGCAACCTCGGCATTGGCAAGCGAGATTGCTCTTTCATAAGGGTTTGTCCATACGTATCCGAAGTATGAAACATAAGTAGATTACCATGTTCTGTAATTAAAGGCTATTTTTAATGTGTTGCTGCATATGTATAAAAAGTGCACGTTTTATACATCCGTCTCCCACTTGGGTGTCGAGTAAATGCCGTCATATTAAGGGTGTATAAAAAGCTGCATATTCGATAAAAGGCACCCTACTGAGAACCCTTCTCCCAAGAGGGTTCTTTTTTATGGTGTGTTCCTAAAAGAGTGTTTATGTAAACTAGCTCTGTATATGGTATACATTTTCTGGTGATGCCTCATAATTATATGAGAACTCTTCTTTTAATATTGAATACATTTTTAAATTTTGATGTTTTCCCTTTATAAACATGGCTTTTCTAAGGGTTCCTTCAAAGGACATGCCCAATTTTTTCATTACACATGCTGATCCTTTGTTCTCTGCAAAGCATCTTGCTTGAACACGAATAAGATCCATATGGTTAAAACCAAATTTAATCACTTCGCTTACGGCTTCTGTTGCTATACCGTTTCCCCAATAATCTTTAGAAATGATATATCCGATTTCAGCTATATTATGTTCTATATGCCAAGAGATAAAATCAATAGTACCTATAAGTTTGCCATTTTCTTTATACTCTATCGCCCAGGGAGCAATTTTTCCATTCTCATATTGATTTAACACGAATTTAACGAAGTTAATAGTATCGTCAAGTGCCTGATGAGTTTCCCACGTAACGTATTTAGATACTTCTTCATTAGAGCAATAAGAGTACATATCTTCAACGTCATCTAACGTTATTTTTCTTAATATCAGACGTTCTGTTTCAAGTTTGGGTAAATCGCCAAATATTTCTTCAATCTTCATGAAAAACGCCTCCATAATTGTTATTTATTAACATTATATATTTAATTTGTATAAAATAAAAAGTACAGTATCCCTCTCCTTTTAAAAAGTTTATAATATCTTAAAACATACATAAATTAACAAATATTAAAAGGAGTTAGAACTATGCCACTGCCTAAGGTTAAATTAAGAGAACTAAACTTGAGTGATGTAGAGGATCGCTATGAGTGGTCACTTGATGAACAAGTAACTAAGCATTTAGTTGTTCCTGATGAGTATCCTCCATTTACTCTTGAAGATACTGAACAATGGATTAAATTGTGTATATCAAAGTCTAATGGGTACGAACAACGAGCAGTTATAACAGAAGAAGACAAGCACATTGGATGGGTAGATTTAAAGAACTTTGATAAGGTAAATAAAAATGCTGAGTTAGGAATAGCGATTGGGGACAGAAAGTACTGGGGAAAGGGGTATGGTATGTCAGCCCTTTTAGAGATGCTAAGAGTTGGATTTTTAGAATTTAATCTTGTAAAAGTCTGGCTTAGGGTTGATATCGACAACTTAAGTGCAATAAAAAGCTATGAACGAGCTGGATTTATAAATGAAGGTTTAATGAGAAAAGATCGTTATCGTAAAGGCGAATTTGTAGATCGTTATAGGTTTAGTATTCTCAAAGAGGAGTTTATTAAAGTTTAGTACCGATAAAATCTATTATGGTAACTGGCTTTGCATATGATATGCCTAACTTTGATTATTGGATTGTTTCTACTGATGGCTTATAACACATATGCTTGTTCTGATACAAATCCTGCGTTATCTAATTTTTATGGAAATTAGATATTATAAAAAAGAACAAAGCGTCATTTGATTTTAGACTTTGTTCTTCTTGTTTATCATTTAAAGTATAGAAGGTAGACAGTTCAGACAGATTAAAAAGTCAAAAAGAGCATCTAATTAACTTTTAGCAAGTCTAAAAAGCTTTGATAGCACGTCTCTTTGTAATATTGATGGGAATTTATATCTTCGTTCATTAGCCATTGAATGAGCAATCCATCTATAATAGCGCGCATGGTTTTTGAAGTGTTTTCTATATTAATATTCTGTTCAAACACTCCTGTTTTCTGACCAGAAGTAATAATGTCAGATGTAATGCCCCAACAGTTTTGATAAAAATGATGATTAATTTTTCTATATGTTTCATTTTGACCTGCCTGAGACAAGAAATCTAAATAAACTCTATAAAATTTTGCATTTTTCTCAGGGGCGACAAATACTGAGTTTACATAAGCTTTTAATTTACCCAAGGGAGTAGACTCTGAATTCACTGATGCAAGCTCATAGTTATAGATTTTATTTGTAAGCCACTCAAGGAGTTGAGATAAGGTATCTTCCTTATTTTCAAAATAATAATGGACGACTCCTTTACTAACTTCTGCATGATCAGCAATACTCTGTAAGGTAACCGAATTATAACCTTGTACTGACATAGCTTGGAAAGCTGCTCTTAATATTTGATTCTTTCTCTCTTCTGCTTTTTTCTTCATAATAAACCTCCAGCAAACTAAACGTACAAATTAGTATACAACATTTTATAAAATTTGAACAAAAAATTATTCTGACCGGCCAAAAAAGTTTGACCGGTCAGAATAATAATGTATACTAGAAGTAGTTTCACAAAGGAGGAATGACAAAATGAAAGATCAATTCAAAGCGCTAGTAGTAGACAAAGTTAATGATGAATTTTCAATGAATGTAAAAAATATTTCTCTAGAATTTTTGCCTAAGAGTGATGTCTTAATCAAGGTACATTATTCGGGGATTAACTATAAAGATGGGCTAGCAGGTACTCCTGATGGTAAAATCGTAAGAAATTATCCATTTATACCAGGGGTAGATTTAGTAGGTGTAGTCGTTTCTTCTAATGACCCTCGCTTTCATGAAGGAGATGAAGTCATTGCAACAAGTTACGATATAGGTGTTTCCCATTTTGGTGGATACAGCGAATATGCCAGTATTCCAGGTGATTGGATTGTACCTTTACCTGAAAATTTGACCCTTAAAGAAGCCATTGTAGTAGGAACAGCAGGATTTACGGCAGCTCTATCTATACAACGTCTAGAGGAGAATGGAGTATCGCCAGAAAAAGGAAAAGTTCTTGTGACAGGTGCAACCGGTGGCGTTGGCAGTTTTGCGGTCTCATTTTTAAACTCTCTGGGTTATAAGGTAGAAGCTAGCACAGGGAAAGAATCGGAGTATGAGTATATACGAAAACTCGGAGCTCATACCATTATTTCACGGGATGTGACGTATGGAGGAAAAGTTAAAGCTTTAGGGACACAAAAATGGGCTGCAGCCGTTGACCCTGTTGGTGGAGATCCTCTTTCCTCTGTTTTAAGCCAGATTCAATATGGAGGTTCAGTTGCTGTTAGTGGATTAACAGCTGGGACAAAACTGGCCTCTACTGTTTTTCCATTCATTTTAAGGGGCGTCAATTTACTTGGAATTGACTCTGTATACTGTCCAATGGAAACACGTTTAAAAATATGGAAACGCATAGCAACAGATTTCAAGCCATCTAATTTTGAAGATTTTATCTCACAAGAAATTAATTTAAATCAGCTTCCTACTGTTCTTCCTAACATTTTAAAAGGGCATGTAAGAGGAAGAACGATTGTAAAATTAGTCTGATAAGAAATTTATATTGAGATTTCTTAATGTCAAAAATCAAGCACTATAAAGGATTTTTTAAGTGTTTGAGAAATACAATCAAAAAAGCTAAGGGTTTAACCCTTAGCTTTTTTGGTGCCTAGAATGTTGATTACGGTAACTGGATTGGTATATTATATTCATTCTGAATCAATACGTAAATTTTGATAAAATGTAATTATTAGGTAAGTGATAGTTAGGAGTGCTGTATTTGTATTTAAATTATATTGGGATGTTAGTAGGACTAATAATAGCTTTAATAAATATTTTTGATCCCCAATTTGAAGAGTTTATGCGTTGGGTTATTGTTAGTGGTGGTTTATTAGCATGTATGCTTCATTTAAAAATAATTTTAGAGAAAAAACGTAATAAAACAGTTAAGGAAGATGGAACAAAGAGTTAAAAGTTAGAAAAAGGATTATCTATGGGACATAAAGTTCTCTTTGTGGTACCTAGAACGCACATTATGTTGACTAGCTTTTCATTTAGTAGAGAATTATTACTTATTATTTCATTTAATGGTATAATGTGGTCTTGTCATTTTTGAATAGATTGGTGTTGAAATAGTTTTAATGGGTTTAATCACTTTATATGTAGAAGATATGCTTGGGTATATCTTAGCTGCATTACCCTTTTATGTAGGGTTTCGTTTTATCTTTTTAAAGAAGAAAAGAAAGATAACATCTTTCAAAAAGGAACTTATTTTAGGTTTGTTTGCATTATATCTTGTTGGTTTGGCATCTCAAACCATTGTTCCAAATTGGAATGCGGGTATTTTTACAGATACTGGAGAGCCTTTTTTTGATATTTATTTTACAAATGAGCTTTCTCATGTAAATATCATGCCTTTTCATACCCTTTACGAATACTTCTTTCAAACGAATACAAATGTTGACGAATGGAATAGCGTATCTCTTTTAAATCTAACTGCAAATGTTATGTTATTTTTACCTTTAGGTTTTTTTGTATCCCTTATTTGGAGAAAGTATCATTCCTTTAAAAGAGTAATGATCTTAGGGTTATTTGTTACATGCTTAATTGAATTCATTCAATATTTTATAGGACGTAGCTCGGATATTGATGATGTTCTACTTAACACGTTTGGCACAGTTATAGGTTATGTGGTTCTTTTGATAAGTCAATATTTAATAAGCAAGCCAGTAAAGCAAAAAAAGGCGACTATATAGATAGTTGCCTTTTTTCGTGCCGATAAATAACGTTATGGTAACTAGAAATATAATATGCTCTAAGAAAAAGGTATTTATTTCCTTTTTTGATGTATATTATAATGAATATGCGTTGCTAAAAATAGGAGGAAATTAGATGGAGAAATTCTTTAAAGATGCTTTAAAGGTATCAATAGCCTCTTTAGTCATATCGATAACTTTATATGTAGTTTTAATTGCACTTTTTCTTTTATCAGTTGTTACAGCAAATATTTTTGGTACTGTGATTAAGATTATTGTGCCTATTTTAATTTTAGTTACAATACTCGGGTTTATTTATTCTTTCTTTATCAAAGGTAAACAGAAAATCCCTTTTTTAACATTACATTTTGTTTCCTTATGTGCTCTTTCGTTTGGTATGTATCTTGCTGTCAGTTTTCAAGGATTTGCGCCTTGATAAATATTTACATAAAAAAAGAACCCTTTGCTCATATACGCAAAGGGTTTTCAAATTTATCGGAATAGGGGGAATACTTTATTAGTCTGGCCAGATTTGTAGATTCATATACATATAACTTTAAAAATAAGTGTTTTGACCGACTCTGTTTTAAGAAGATACCTTTTCCTCAGAGTCCATTAGAAGAAATATTGGAGTTAGTATAGTTGAGGACTGATATTCACCTCGTTCTTAAGACTGAAATCTTTTCTTTAAGAGTGTTAAAATGCATACAGTATAAACTTTTGGTTTGCATGCATCCTAAGTAGCGTAAAAAACGTTAACTCTAGTAAGGTAGTCTTTTTTATTTAATAGAGCATATCCCAATTTTAATCCTCAATAAATAAAAGTAAAGAGGTAGCTTTCCCCTAAAATTTCACAAAGCTTGGTCATAGTAGATTCTAACACCATCTACACCTAATAATTCAGCAGCTATTTTTGCAAATCTGCGATACCGTCACAAATGTATTTTAAATGCAGAAGAAACCCGAACTCATCGATGAGTTCGGGTTTCTTCTTGGTCAGATATCAGTGCCTCAAGGTCATACTTCACAATCTTAGCTTTCTTCTTTTAGAAAACCGGTTACAACAAGACGTTCCAAATGCGTCTTCTTTTTGCGGTCAAAATTACCGGTACACGTAATTAGATTCAGCTTCTTTTGTTGGCTGAATCCAAATATCGCCGGAATGGGTGCATCATCATACGGATAGGATTTTTTCTCCTGTACAATAAATGTAAGCTTGCCGCCATTTTTTCCGGCAATAATGATTTCCTCTCCGACCTTTATATTTTTTAAATCAAAAAATACTGCTGGTCCTGTCTTATTGTCAACGTGTCCAGCGATGACAGCATTTCCCTGTTCGCCTGGAAGAGCTCCATTCTTATACCATGCTGTCAGCTTGTCATCTGAGGGGAGTTCCATTGTACCTTTAGAAATAAGGCCTACGGATTCAACATCAGCACGTATGCCTAGAGACGGGATGCTGATTCGGCTCGGTTCAATTCCTTTTGTTTCACCGTGCTTATAGGGTTTTGGCTTTACAGCTGCCGTCCCCGATGAATCCGAGACCGCAGAAACATTTTCTATCCGAGTGTCTTTCACTTTAGATGCCGAATCTTCACCAGATTGGGAACACCCTGCTAATAGCAGCAACAGGGCAGCCGTTTTAATGACTGCTTGCTTTTTTCTTAATTCCATATACCACCAGAGCACCTAATCCCAGGATTGATACTGCTGCTATTGGTAGGTAGCTGTTTGTTTGATCTTCAGATGTTCCGCCCATTCCTGTTTTTGGCATTTCAGAAGGCATCATTGCCGGATCAGCAAGAACAAGTGCTTCAAGAGCAGGTTCTCCACCTGCAAGCCCCACTGCAATTACAGTGTAAGACATATTGGCTTTTAATTCTGTATCCGAAAGGTCAAGAACAACATCTTTTGTTCCAGCACCTCTTACTTCAAGATCGTAGGATCCAGGATCTACTTCTGAATATTCCGTTACACCTTTAAATTCTGCTCCAGGAAATAGGACATCTCCTCCTTTAACTGCTACATCAACTGCAGGTGCATCAGGTGAAAAGTGTGCAACGCGCACTTTTGATTTTCCTTCTGTTACATTTAGATCATCGTTCAGAACTTTAAGTTCAAGAGAGTCAAGTTTGTTGATGGCTGCTACCGTATAGGCCTTGCCGGCTTCAACTGTTAAATCAGACGAGATGACCGGTTTGCCGTCAGCAACTGTTCCCGCTGCAAAAATTTCAACCTTGTGCTCTCCTGCAGGAAGCATCATGTAGTCTGTGGCAGCTTTAAATTCAGCACCTTCAACAATTGTTTTACCGTCAACTACAACATCAACCGCCGGAGCATCTGGAGAAGCATGAACGATTCTGACCATTGCATCATTGCCAGCCGCAGAAACACCAGCCCCAAATGCCAATAATAAAACCATTGCCGCCATTACTGAAAAGATTTTTTTCATTTTCCCACTCCTCTTCCTTTTTTTTGGGACGTTTGCCCTCAACTAAATATAAACAAAACTAATACAAAATGTATACAATTTAGATGCTGTGAATATGCTGAAGAAGTTTTCAGGTGTTTGAGAGAAGCGAAGATGTTTATCTTGCTAATAGGTCTTCACACATTTGAACGCTCTTGTTTAAGCTGAAAATTATAGCTTTTAGCGTTAACTCAGTAGAGATTAGCTGTAAATATGTAAAAAACCAAAAAGTTGATAATAAATAATTAACAATTTAAATTGATTTGTTGAATCATATTTCTAAACTCTTTTTTTCTCAATACATGTAAATGAGAAGACTTACATGTATTAAGAGAACTGCTTAAGATGCCAAAAGCATTAGAGGTTTTCCCCTTTGTTTCCAATATACTCAATCGAGTATATATGTGTTTTCGCTAGATCAATGACTTCGTGAATAAATTCGTCCGTGTTTTCTCTAAAGCCATTTCGAATCCAATTTTGAAGAAGACCATAAAATCCATAGGCTGTATAGCGTTTAAAGTACTCCATATTAACTGCTGTATTATTGATGGTTTCAAAAATAAACTGTTCCTTGTAGATCTTTAATATCATTTGAGGAAACTGTATATGTAACCCTGGTAAGGTGTCATCGTAGTTAATAAGTTCAAAAAAATTTCGGTTTTTATAGATGTAGAAAACGATGTTCAGATACGGTGCATTTAGCTTAAATGTAGTTACTATTTTAGTTAGACCATTTTTCTTCACTATCGATCCATTTATCCTCATTTAAATCAAAAGATTCTATATCATCATGAAAATTAAGATAAACAGGCAGATTAATGTCATTGTCACTGGCTTTATTCCAACAAGAAATAAACCAGTCTGTAATTAATTCTTTCTCAGCAGCGGATATTTCTTCTTCGTTTGCTTCGTAGAACTCCCAAAACTCATCTGAACGTTCATCAGCTAAATTATAATATTCCATCTCTTCGAGCAGCTCATGACTTCCTGAAAAAACGGTATGGTCGTTCCCTTCATAGAAAACTTCATTTGCTTCGTCATCCATAGAAAACATCCTAATTGATAAATCAAATGGCTGAATAAAGGCCTCAATTTCTAATAAGTCAATGCCTTCGTAATAATGAAACGTGTGTACTTCTTTAATACTATCGATTAGTTTATCTTCGTTTTTGTAAAGTCGTTCTTTTAATGAACTAATATAAGACTCAACTGTAAATAATTTATCGCTTTTACTATCTTGTTTTACATGCTTCCAGGCAACAAAACGGTTATCTACCTTTGCTTTAATGGTTTTATAGTTATCCCACGTATCTTCTACCTCATAAAGGGATTCTACATAAGGAAATATGTGTTCATAATCATTTAAATAGGTTCCTTTATCAAAATCAAAGTAGCTTTCTGTAAAAGCTCTTCCCTCTGCATTCAACATATCGCTTGCAAAAACGCCATCCAATTCCATGTAGACTTCAGTTCCGGTCATGTTTTTTTGTTTGAATTCTAGAATCTCCTGTTCGGATGCTTTTTCAAACTCTTCACTATATAAGTTTTTTTCGATGATCCACCCAAGATACATTCCAGTATGAACGAACGCCTGCTTTTCACTCAAGTCATTTGGGAAATCCCCTTCATAATGCCATTTAGCTTTATCATAAACGGTTGTCATAGACTCTTCCTCTTTTTTCTCCGTATCTTCTATTAATAAAGTTTCTTCATGTTCACGACTACTTTTCTTGTTTAACGGGTCTTCACAACCTTGTAGTAACAAAATAATAAATACAACAAACGGAATATACTTTAATTTATACAAAATTCCCTCCATGAATTACATCAAAAGTAAACAATATACTGCATTATATAATGTAGAGGTTAAAAAATATATATTTTACCAAATGAAAATAGGATTATAGTAGAAAATGTAGTTGAGGTAAGGATGATTATCAGTAATAATTGTATTGAAACTTAATATCTATACATTGTCCTGCTATCAATTTTTCCTAAGCTCTCTATTGAGGAGAACTGGTGTCTATCCCTTTAATTCTTACTGGTTCAATAAGGTCTTCCTGACAATTCTTCATGGGGTTAGATATATCCACCCAAGATACTTCATTGTTTGTTTCTTTTGAGCTAACCTCTAATAAATAATCTAACTATCTCAACAGTATAAAAAGTAAATTTAAAAAGCTACCTCAGCAAGCAAGGTAGCTTTTTAGTAGGATTCACAATTATCTTTTAAAGGACTGGCCTATCCATAAAAGGTATCTGATTAAGGGGTCTTTAATTCTTAATAATTGTCTAGGAAGTGGAATAATTTCCGCTTTAATATGTGTAGTAAATATAGTTATTGATAAAAGAATAAGTTCTCTCTTAGTTTCTATATTATTTTGTCATTTAGGTTATTTTTAACTTTTTATGCTTCCAATGGAATGAATAGACTTGAAGCTGCCGGGAAAGGCATTTTAAGCTTTTATTAGCTTTCGTTTTCACTATCGTTATCAATATCATTATCGTTGTCATTATTACCATATTTAAAATCAATAATGTTTTTTCTAATTTCTTCTCTGATTTCAGGGTTTTCTTTTAAGAAAATCTTAGCGTTTTCTCTTCCCTGTCCTAAACGTTCCCCATTATACGAAAACCAAGATCCAGACTTTTGAACAATATCTACTTCAGAACCAATATCTAAGATTTCTCCTTCTCTTGAGATACCTTCTCCATACATAATATCTACTTCAGCAATGCGGAAAGGAGGTGCCATCTTGTTTTTGACTACTTTAATTCTTGTTTTGTTACCAACTATGTCATTTCCTAGTTTAAGTTGTTCAGCGCGGCGAACTTCAAGACGAACGGAAGAATAAAATTTTAGTGCTCTTCCACCTGGCGTTGTTTCCGGATTTCCAAACATAACGCCTACCTTCTCCCTGATTTGGTTGATGAAGATAGCAATGGTTTTAGACTTATTAATTGCTCCAGATAGTTTACGAAGAGCTTGAGACATCAAACGAGCTTGTAGACCTACGTGAGAATCTCCCATTTCTCCTTCAATTTCTTTTTGCGGAACTAATGCTGCTACTGAGTCAACAACAATAATATCAACAGCGCCACTTCTAACTAATGCTTCAGCAATTTCAAGTGCTTGTTCACCAGTATCTGGTTGAGACAACAGTAACTCATCAATATCTACACCTAGTTTTCTTGCGTAAACTGGATCAAGTGCGTGTTCAGCATCAATAAAGGCAGCTCGACCTCCATTTTTTTGTACTTCTGCAATTGCATGCAAGGAAACGGTTGTTTTACCTGAGCTTTCGGGTCCGTACACTTCCATGATTCTTCCTTTGGGGTAACCATTAATTCCAAGAGCTATATCTAAAGCTAATGAGCCTGAGCTAGATGCCTCAACTTTTGCATGTGTGCCTTCTCCCATTTTAATAATTGATCCTGTACCGAATTGTTTTTCAATTTGTTTTAGAGCCATATCTAGTGCTGCTTGTTTATCATTCATAATTTAAAACCTCCGATTGTTATTACGTTTACAGTAAACGACAATGTATGTGGATAAATAATAAGAGTTGGCTCAAATTTTTTTGCTCCGTGCGAGAAAATTTTGTGTTTAACTGTCTTGGTTTATTCTGTTGTTCCTTTATTTATCTCTAAACCCTTAATATCGAACAAATGTTCCTGTTGTTTAATCATACAATAACCGCATCTAGTTGTAAAGGAGAAAGTTTTCTACAAACTAGCTAAAGAAATATCTTATAGTTGTAAAAAGTAAGTTTATACTTTCAATATTTATAGTTATTGAAACTAATGTATAAAATAACCCTTATTATAGGAACAAAAAATAATTCATTCTCTTATATACATTATTCTGGAAGACATGCGAAAAACGAGCCCTTGATTATCAAGAACTCGTTCACTTTTTGTTTTTCTTTTTTTATCCTTGAAATACTATTGGTTATTGTATATTTTTACAAAATATAACTTAAACTAGGTTATAAAAGCTTGTTATTAGTGCCCCATAAAAAATCCCGACCAAATATAGTGTAGTGTAACCTTCACTCTCAAGGAGTAATTTCTTTATACTATATTTAGAGGAGATAATACCAAATTTCACTTACTTTCTCGCATTACTTGAGCTACTTCAGTAAAAATTACGCCTAAGCCATGTGCACCTGCGTCCGGATAACCAAGACTTCTTTCTCCAACCGTACCAGCACGCCCCATACGTGCGACAATTTGTTCGGTTGATTTTGCTCCTTCAACAGCAGCTTCTGCTGCTTTGACAAGAGCATGTTTCAAGCTTTCATCTTCAGCAGCACTTGATGTTAACGTATCTGCATAAGGTACTAAAGCATCGATTAAAGTTTTATCTCCTACAACAGCTCCACGTCCAAAAGAACGTTCTCCTGTTGCTTGAATGCCTTTTACAGACGCTTGGATCATTTCAGCAAATTCTGTTAAAGTCAGTTCGGTTTTAGATTCGGTGTTCTTTCCAGCCGCACGAAATGCTGATCCCCAAATAGGCCCTGATGCTCCGCCACAATGCTCCATGATAACGATAGAACAAGCCTCTAAGAAGTTGCCAATATCATTTGATTTATTTTCTAAAATTTCGTGCCATTCAGCTTTCAACTGCTTGAACCCTTTAGCAACACTCATACCAAAGTCTCCGTCACCAGCATGGGAATCTAGTTCACAGAATGGTACTTCATTTCTAATAATACATTCACTCATTTGGTCAACCATAAAAATAATATTATTCAACGTCAGTCGATTTTCCGTTACTACGGAATATTCTTTGTTGGTTTGCACCTCATAAGACACTTTCGGTGCCTCCACCGTACCAATAATTTCATCATAAGTAACAGCTGGTACTTCACCTTTGATTTTTAGCGCAGGAGTATCGCATTCTTCAGATAGGAGACTTTTTAAGTTCTCATCTAATTTCATAATTGAAATAGAAGCACCGGCCATATCGATGGCTGTCATGTAGTTTCCGACAAATGTTCTTGCAATCGTTACGTTTCTACGTGACAATTCACGAATGACAGAATGATTTAATAAATATAGTTCTTGAAGAGGTGTGCTTCCAAATCCATTAATTAGGACAGCCACTTCTCCTTTTCCATCTTCTATCCCTACTTCTTTTAATAATGAAGTTACCGTACGCTTTGCAAGTTCGTCTGCTGAAATAATTTTTTCACGACGGATACCAGGTTCTCCATGAATACCAACGCCAAACTCCATCTCATCTTCTGCAATCTCGAAAGTAGGAGTTCCTTTAGCAGGAACTGTGCAAGAAGTTAGTCCAAAGCCGATGCTTTTAACATTCGCAATAGCATTTTCTGCGGCCTCTTTCACTTTTGGTAGATCATAGCCGCGTTCTGCTGCTGCACCTGCTATTTTATGAACAAGAACAGTACCAGCTACTCCGCGTCTTCCAACTGTATATAAACTGTCCTGTACAGCAATATCATCATCTACTTTTACATAATCCACTTGAATGCCATCTTCTTCTGCAAGATAAGCAGCATTCTTGAAATTCATCATGTCACCACTGTAGTTCTTAATCACTAGTAAAGTTCCCTTATCGCTAGCTGTTTCTTTAATGGCTTGATAAATCTGTATTTGAGAAGGTGAAGCAAATACATCACCACAAACTGCTGCATCTAGCATACCCTTCCCAACATATCCAGCGTGAGCAGGTTCATGTCCACTTCCGCCCCCGCTAATTATACTTACTTTACTTTTATTAATTTGGTCTTTTTTAATGACTTTATATTTTTCAATTAAATTTAGTTCAGGATGTGCTAGAACCATCCCTTTACACATCTCAAGTACAACATCTTCCGGTTTATTAATAATTTTTTTCATTTTATATCAACCTCTTCTTATAATCATTTCCAATTTGATCTGCTGCAAGAATAGCTGCAGCTACTGACTCTGGATTAACAGGGAATGGCATAGAATAGATAGATTCCTCTGGAATACAAGCTTTATTAGCTACTTCCATTAACTCTTCTTGTGTAATTTGTTCCACTCCAATATCAGCAAGACAAACTGGAAGTCCTACTGCTAAACAGAAATCTAACACTTCTTCTATTTCCTCAGTTGGCGCATTTTCCAATACCAATTGTGCTAATGTACCAAAAGCTACTTTTTCACCGTGGAAGTAGTGGTGCGCACTTTCTAAAAGAGTAAGCCCATCATGAATCGCATGTGCTCCAGCTAATCCACCACTTTCAAACCCTAATCCTGATAATAAGATGTTGGCTTCAATAATGTTTTCTAAGGCTGGAGTAACAACATTATGATCGCTTGCTGCTTTTGCTTTAACCCCGTCCTCTAATAGAGTGTTGTAGCAATGTTCTGCTAAAACTAACGCTGCATTTGTACCTTTTGCTGGTGCACATACGTCCTCACGCACTCCACAAGGTAATCCAGCATTTACATTAGAGAAAGAACGTGCTGTTGCTCTTGCTTCGAAATAAGTAGATAACGCATCCCCCATACCAGATACTAAGAATCTAGTAGGTGCATTAGCGATGACTGTTGTATCAATTAATACCACACTTGGGCTTTGCTTAAAGTATGCGTAATCATCAAAAGCACCCTCTGGTGTATAGATAACTGCGGAATGACTTGTAGGTGCATCCGTAGCAGCAATTGTTGGGACGATAATTAATCCCTCTCCCTCTGCTACACATTTTGCTGTATCAATTGCCTTACCACCACCTAGACCAATTGTACAATCACAGTTGTTTTCTTTTGCTATTTCCTGCAATCTAGAAATTTCTGGTCTTGAACATTCGCCATTGAATCCGCCTTCAAAAAATGTAATACCATATTTTTCTGCTGTTGCATCTAATTTGTCTTGTACACGTTTAATATCTTCAGGATGTGCTATTAAAAGTGCAGAGGTACCAAATGTTTTCACAAAATAACCTAAATTTAAAATTTCATCTTCACCTTGAATGTATTTTGAAGGACTAATAAATGCTTTTCTCATAAATAAAACCTCCTAATTAACTTTGTAATCCCTTACAATCGGAATTTTACTATCTTTTGTGTAAGATTACATTAGTCTTAAATGACGAGTTTTTACAACTTTTTATCGTATTTTTTTGCTCTCTTCATTTAATATGGTATTATTATGACATTATTTCAGGTAAAAATACTACTAAGTTCACGTTGAAAAGAGGTTACCTTTATCGCTGAACACTCTTTTATTTTACGAACTCAGGAATAAAATAAAGGTATTCTCAAATAGGTAATCCAAACTACCATATGGGAAGTAGAAGCAAGGGAGATAAAACATCATTGAAAACTACTTACATGAATTTAGATAAAATACTAGATTTAAAGAAATGGCGAAACCTTCAAGATTCGCTTGCGCTTGTTACAAAATTAGCGATTGTCACGGTTAACTATAAAGGAGTGCCCATTTCTCAACACAGTGGTGTACGTCCATTTTGTGAGACTATGCGTAAAAATCCTAATACGGCAAAACTTTGTGAAAAGTGCGATGCGCGGGGAGGACTAGAGGCAGTTAGAACCAATGCTCCTTATATCTATTTATGCCACTGGAATATTGTCGATATTGCCATTCCCATTATAATTGATGATAAATATGTAGGCGCCATCATGGCGGGAGAAGTGAAAATTGAGGATGGTGACAAACATCCTCCCTTGGAACAAATGCTTACTGTTCCATCGAAGGGATTTGAACAGAAGTTAAATAATAATGAGGAAATACAGCGTCTATATGATTCTATTCCTACTCTATCCTATACAGAAATTAACGAAGCTGCTCAAATGTTATATAGGCTTTGTAACTACATTGTAGAGGAAGCTATGAATAAAAACTTGATTTTAGAAGTATATGAAAAGATGGCTCCAGTAAAAGAGGACCTTTCTACTGAAGATATTTCTTACGGTTATTCTCTAGATAATATTCAAAATATAAAAAAGGAACTAGCCAACACAGTTACTAATGCTTACGTAAAAACGTCTATTAACGATCACTTAGTATGTAAAAACAAAGTATTACAGCCAGCCTTTGACTACATTTATAAACATAAAAGAGAAAAAATTTCTCAACAAAAGATGGCTGATTTATGTCACATTAGCACAGGTTATTTCAGCCGTGTATTTACCAAAGAAACGGGTATGAATTTTTCTGTTTTTATTTCTCTCAAAAAAATAGAGTGGTCCAAACAATTATTAGAAAAAACGGATTTGTCTATTGCACAGATTAGTGATGAATTAGGTTTTAATGACCCTGGATATTACATCAAGACATTTAAAAAATATGAAAACATAACTCCTAACGTCTATCGGAAATATTATCAAGAAAAAATGTAAAGTTTTCAGTACTGACGTAAGAAACATATAACTTTTCCATACTGATACTAGTATTCTGAAAAAGGGTGCTTTTCAGTATGGAAAAGCAATGAGACACAGTCATGTGCTGGCATTTACGCTATAAATAATATATAAATCTCTATTCCGCGTGCTTATAAACATTGGGTCTCAGGTTTTTAAATATTGGGATGTTTTTTTGTTGTTCTGTAACTTTCTGTATATGAATTTCTGCTGTTATGATTTCTTCTTGGTCTCTCCCCTCTTCTATAATGTTTCCATTTGGATTGATGACCATTGAATGTCCAGCGTATGTGTTGCCAACATGATCTTTATGATTCACATTCCCTACGCTGTTACATGCAATGACGTATACACCATTTTCTATAGCTCTTGCTTTCAATAGTGCTTTCCAATGGTCTATATTTTTGGTAGTCCATTGTGCAACGTAGAATACAATTTTTGCACCTTGAGACGCTGGATAGCGTGTGATTTCTGGAAAACGTAAGTCGTAACATATAATTTGACTAGCTTTGATACCGTTAATCTCAAATACTTCTGGAACTTCATCTCCACCCGTTAAATAATGATGTTCATCTAACATCGGCACGAGATGTATCTTATCTTTTTGATAGAGTAGCTCCCCTGTTTTTGATACCGCAAAGGCCGTATTATAAATGTTTTCATTCCTTTTATTTGAGACTGAACCTGCAATGATATTCACCTAATATTTAATTACTAAACTTTGTATAAAAGGAAAAGTGCTCTTTAAATTAATATCTGCTTTTTGTGCTACATTTTTTAAATCATAACCAGTGTTCCACATTTCAGGTATCACAACAATCTCCGTATCTATATCCAGCTTTTCTGCAAATAAGGATACAATACGGTTTTCGTTTTGCTTAACTTCGCCTTCTATAATCTCCACAATTGTGTTTTAGTCACTCTTACCTGTTCCCGTACAAAAGTTTTATGACTTACAATTAATTACATATAAGTGAAGTATACTGTGCACCTTTTAAAATTCTGAAAAGCCCCCATGAAAGTTGGCATTTTTATTTTTAATAACAGACTCTTTAGAATTTAGCCTATACATGGCTATAAACTCCCAAATTTAGTTTTCTATACATAACATCTATAGCTGTTTTAATGAAGATTAAGAGATAGTGATAACGATACAAATACTAAAGTTTCTACTATTTTTTTAGAATGGCATGATTTTTTTCATTTTCCTTTCGAAAAGGCATATGTTAGTTAATAAAAGATACCTTTATTGTTGAAAGGAAAATTGATCCTATGATTGCGTCAAAGGTTAAATTTGCTGCCTCGTTCTATGCAATAATGTCTATTAGTTTTTGGGGAATTTCCTTTGTCTCTACCAAAGCTGTTTTAGATAAACTAGATCCATACACACTCCTTGTTCTTCGTTTTGGAATTGGGGCACTTTTTTTATTGGTATTATTAGTGCTCAAGCGCTATCCATTAAACATTCCACTTAAGTATATTCCTCACTTAATTGTGTTAGGGATCCTTGGAGTGTTTGTTCATCAGGTTATTCAGGCAACAGCACTTCTCACAATAAATGCTTCGGCAGCCGGGTGGATCATTTCGTTTTCTCCTGTATTTACAGTCATTCTCTCCGTATTTTTTTTGCATGAAAAGATGACGTTATTAAAAGCATCGGGGATTATTGTAGCTATTATTGGCGTTCTACTGGTGACCACTTCTAGCAATCAGCATTCACTTCAGCTTCCGGTTAATATCGGTTACCTGTTAATGATTTTAAGTACATTAAACTGGGCAATCTATTCTGTCCTATTAAAAAAGCTGGATATTCAACTTCCCTCTCTTGTTGTTACGTTTTATATGTGTTTAATAGGGTTTACTCTAACAACTCCTTTTCTCATAAGAAATAAAGGCTGGGAGATCATGCCTTTTTTAACGAGCGTGGAGTGGGCTCATTTACTATTTCTCGGTGTATTCGTTTCAGGTGTTGCCTATTGGTACTGGGCAAAGGCATTAGAGGTTTTAGAGGCGTCACAGGTATCTGTGTTTCTTTATTTAGAACCAGTAGCGACATTGATAACAGCTGTTTTACTGTTACGAGAAAAGATTATTCCCGTCAGCATATTAGGAGGAGTCATAATTATAGTGGGAGTAATTGTAGCTAATGGAAGACTACTAACTTTTTTGAGGCACTTGCCATGGAGAAACAAAAAATTGTAGCTATGCAGAAAACCCAAAAATTTGTGCTGCTCATAAGGAGGTAATGCGTGTATGAGCTTAATTGAACAGGTAAAGCATATTTTAGATAACTTGGACTCCCCTACCAAATTGGAACTGAGAGAGGCTCTTTTGGCTTTAGATATAAACTTTAATGATTTAAAACCACTATTGCAGTCAGCAAAAGACAAGCCATACTATAGAAAGCTTCTCTATCAAAATGACGAAGTGGAATTACTTGTTATGAATTGGTCAGCAATAGAGTGTGCTCCTCACGATCACGGTCATTCGCATGGATGGATTCAAGTAGTAAATGGTACAACTATAAATACGGTTTACGAAGTTAAAGAAAACCAAATGCCAGAAGAGCTGTTTTCTCAGCATCAGGGAAAAGGTAAGCTTTTTTTTGCTCCCAAGAAAGGTGTGCACAAGATGAAGAGTGCTGAAGGCGCGGGTCTAGTTACTCTTCATCTCTACTCTCCCCCAATCAAGGAGATGATGGTTTATGATTTCAAAACATGCGCTGCTTGCATTGTATCCGATGATTGTGGAGCGTGGTGGCCAGATCATCTTCGTCAAAAGGTAAGAGAGATTCAATTAAAGAAGAAAGAATGATATTTGTTGACCCTTGGAATATTTCTCATACAGAAACAAAATAACTGCTTAGTCGAGTTAAAGGACGTACATCACGAGATTTTCTCGCTTAGAGTTACTGTCTTAACAAGAAAACTCCGCTAAACATAATCGATTTTATGTTAAATAAAAAAGACAGAAAGAGTCTACTTCTTCCTGTCTTTTTTGTCATTTAAGCATCAGCAACATGAGTTGGTTGCAGGTGACTTTTTATTCACCTCAACGCTATCCTCAGTCTGATGAACCTCACTATCAGATTTCGTATAAAAGAATTCCCACTCGTTCCCGTCCGGATCTGTTACCCAGAATTTATCTTGTACAGCGTAGCAGCAGGTCGTATCTATTTCTTCACGAGCAAAGAACCCTTCTTTTTCTAGTCGTGATTTATGGGAATGAATCTCCTCAGGAGTTTCTACTTGGAAGCCGAAATGATTCACTTGATTACCTTTTACATCGTCACGTACGTTCAAGGTAAAATTTAATCCCGGTTCATCTAACAAGAATTTAGCATAATCTATTTTCGTTTTCACAGGTTGAATGCCAAATACCTTTTGATAAAACTTAATGGATGCCTCTAGATTCGTTACATTAATTCCTACGTGAACATATTCCATTCAAACTTCCTCCTCCGTATTATTTTGAATGTAGTAAATTAAGAGCATGAGCCGCTTTTACTTGTATCTTTTCTAAACAAGCAGCAAAGTTCTTCTGATAAGAGATGGTTCACCTCTTTATCATTTAAATCATAATAACTCCATGTCCCTTTTGTTTCTTTTGTAATGAGGTTTGCTTCTAATAAAATCTTTAAGTGGTAGGAAAGTTTAGATTGAGACATCCCAAAGAATTCAGTTAGATCACATACGCATGTCTGTCCTCGCTGACAGAGCTCATACATAATTTCTAATCTCTTTTGATCAGCAAGGGCTTTAAATTTTTGTTCGTACTGTTTAAATGGGTGCTTTCCTTCCTTGACTGTTTCCATTGTCATTCTCCTTCATCAATTTTTTTTGATTTAAAATTCGAAGCTCTCGGCAGCTTTTTTAAAGTTACTGTATGTAGTTTCCCCTCTTAGCATAGGATCTTGATGAAAAAAACGCTGAAAGATTAGGTTTTGTGCTTCCTTATAGTTCATCCCTTGGGTGTTCATAACTAAATGAAAATAGGCTCGAAAGTAGGTAACAGATAAGTTTCCAGAGTTGTTGACTCTCACTGCTTTCACCCTCACTTTTATAAATCAATTTTTTTTGATATATTCATCATATCTGGAAAATTTAGATAAATCAAGAGGTTAATCAATTTTTTTTGATTAATATCAGCGTATATTTTTGTTGAATATATAATAAAATACTTATATAATTATATTTGGAAATAAGGAGGTGAATTGGATTGGATGTAAAAGTACAAATAGAAATGGAGAAAGCAGCACAGATACTGAAGCTGCTTGGCGATAAGACAAGATTATCTATGATGAAACTGCTCCAAAATAACGAGTGCTGTGTTTGTGAGCTAGTTGAAATTTATGAAGCAAGTCAACCAGCTATTAGTCAACATTTACGTAAATTAAGAGATATCGAACTTGTAAAGGAAAGACGAAAAGGACATTGGATTTTCTACTCATTAAATAAAGAAAACAGCTATTATCCGTTTGTCCTGAATATACTTGAATCTTTACCAAGCGAAGATGAACGATTAAAAGAATTAGAAAAGCAAGGATTACGTATTAATTGTTGCTAATAGTAGGAGGTTTGTAAAGTGGTATCAGTTATAGTAGCCTCCCTCATCTTCTTAGTGACATTGATTTTTGTCATTTGGCAGCCAAAGAACTTGTCTATTGGTTGGTCAGCATGCGGAGGCGCAGTTTTAGCTCTTTTAGCAGGTGTGGTTGATTTCCATGACGTGCTAGATGTAACTCAAATTGTATGGAACGCAACGTTAACGTTTATTGCAGTTATTATTATTTCTTTAATTTTAGATGAAATTGGATTTTTTGAGTGGGCAGCTTTACATATGGCGCGTGCTGCAGGAGGAAATGGCGTTCGCATGTTTGTATATGTATCCCTACTTGGAGCCGTAGTAGCCGCATTATTCGCAAATGATGGGGCAGCCTTAATTCTAACACCTATCGTACTTGCTATGGTGCGAGCACTTAAATTTGAAGATAAAATGGTCTTTCCTTTTATTATCGCCAGTGGATTCATTGCGGATACAACATCATTACCTCTTGTGGTAAGTAACTTGGTCAATATTGTATCAGCGGATTTCTTTGGGATTCGCTTTTCTGAATTTGCCTCACGCATGATTGTGCCAGATTTATTTTCACTTTTGGCAAGTATTGCTGTCTTGTATTTGTATTTTCGCAAAAACATCCCTAAGAAATACAATCTAGATGATTTACAGAAACCGGTTGAGGCCATCAAAGATGAGAAAATGTTTCGTTTATCAGGAATTGTTTTATTCATTTTAGTTCTGGGTTACTTTATTGGTGAGTTTTTCGATATTCCCGTTTCTATTATTGCAGGAATTATCGCCATTTTATTCTTAGGAATAGCAAGAAAAAGCCCAGCTGTTCACACGAAAAAAGTGTTAGCAGGAGCTCCATGGGCAATTGTTTTCTTTTCCATTGGTATGTATGTTGTTGTGTATGGATTACGCAATGTGGGGCTAACTGAAGTACTAGCAAGCCTTATTCAAACAACCGCTGATCAAGGATTATTTGCAGCAACCATTGGTATGGGATTTATTGCAGCCATTCTCTCATCGATTATGAACAACATGCCAACCGTGATGATTGATGCTTTGGCCATTGATGCAACTTCTGCAACAGGTACGATTAAAGAAGCTCTGATTTATGCAAATGTCATTGGTTCGGACTTAGGACCAAAGATTACACCTATTGGCTCTCTAGCAACGCTCTTATGGCTCCACGTTCTTTCGACAAAAGGAGTTAAGATTTCTTGGGGAACCTATTTTAAAACAGGTATCATCTTAACCATCCCAACATTGTTTATTACGCTTGTTGGTTTATATATTTGGTTATCAATTATTTCTTAACACATTATAAAGGAGATTTTACACATGTCTAAAAAAACACTTTATTTCTTATGTACAGGTAACTCTTGCCGTAGCCAAATGGCTGAAGGATGGGCAAAAAAATATCTAAATAACGATGAATGGGATGTACGCAGTGCAGGATTAGAAGCTCATGGATTAAATCCCAACGCTGTAAAAGCAATGAAAGAAGCTGGTGTTGACATTTCAAATCAAACATCTGATGTCATTGATCCTGAAATTTTAAATAATGCGGATTTGGTCGTTACATTATGCGGCCATGCAGCAGATCATTGCCCCGTAACACCTCCTCATGTGAAGCGTGAACACTGGGGATTTGATGATCCTGCAAAAGCAGAAGGAACAGATGAAGAGAAATGGGCGTTCTTTCAACGTGTCCGTGATGAAATTGGTGAGCGTATTCAGCGCTTTGCCGAAACAGGTAAATAATTAATCAAGAAGCAGTCTATTTGTGTAGACTGCTTTATTTCTTCCTAACAAGTAATTATTTATATTAAAATAAAAAGTATAACTAGCAGATAGTGCAGTAAATAATTTTCCAGCCTCAAACAGAATCCCAGCAAGCCACTCGCTAAAGGATATCCTCTAAAAAGAAACTATCATTAAAAAAGCCTAGGAGATATGGTGGTAGAACTTTCTATTTCTTGCCCCTTCCATATCCATCGGTTCGCTGTATCTCTACTTTTATTTAGATATATATTATTATTATTATTAAGCTGATTATATTTATTTGAGTAATGAAGATTGGCCAGAAGCAATTTAGATTTTACTGAAACCATAACATTATTGTTGATAGTATTATGAGTTGCATGATATTGCATCAGTAATTGGCCACCATCCATGTTCATCGTATCATTTCCATATAAAATATTATGTTCAATAAGAGTATTTATCGTCCCTCCACGTTTTTTATCATAGCCTCCAATTGAAATTCCTGTAAAACGATTCTTATAAATCATATTCCGTATGACTTTTTGTCGTCCCCTATAGGAGAAACGTAGATCTCATGATGTATAGGTTCTACTGAAGGCTGATTAGCTGCCTCAACCCTTTGGTTTATACAACACAGTAAAATAAGAAAAATACCAACTGCTTTTTTCATAAGATACCCCTTAAAGTTAATGAGTTTCACTTACAAGATGTTTAAATTATACTATGGCTCTTTTAATAAGTATGTAAAACATCGCACTATGTCTTGTTATTTTTTAAAGCTACAGCAACTTTTACATTTAAAACGGAAAGTGCTAAAGTAATGCTAGAATATGGAGGTTTGAGAAATGAATAAGGAACTTAAGTTACGTCCTTTGGAAAGAGAAGATTTAAAATTTGTCCATGAACTCAATAATGATGCAAATATTATGTCTTATTGGTTCGAAGAGCCTTATGAAGCTTTTGTAGAGCTACAGGACTTATATGATAAACATATTCACGATCAAGGTGAGCGTCGGTTCATACTAGAAAAGGACGGGGATATGCTTGGATTAGTGGAATTGGTCGAAATTGATTATATTCATCGTAGAGCAGAGTTTCAAATTATCATTGACCCTACATATCAAGGTCATGGTTACGCCATGGTTGCCACAAATCTAGCAATGAATTATGCCTTTTCGGTATTGAATATGCATAAACTTTACTTAATTGTAGACAAGGAAAACGAAAAAGCAATTCATATCTATAAGAAGGCCGGTTTTTCTATTGAAGGTGAGTTAAAAGATGAATTTTTTGTCGATGGAAGCTATCATAACGCTATAAGAATGTGTATGTTTCAAAAAGAATATTTACAAACCCAAAGTAAAAACTAAGGTTTAATTAGTATAAGCTTCCTGCTCACTAAAAGAGAAGAAAGAATGAGATCGGGCTTCTGTTAATACAAAGAGAAAAACTCCTGTTCAGACGCAACAGGAGTTTTTCTCTTTGTAAGCTGTAGATGATATACAAATTTCTATTCTGCATGCTTATAGACATCCGGTCTCAGGCTTTCAAATATTGAGAAGAGCCTTTACCATTACGGTAAAGGCTCTTCATACGATCTTCCCTGATGGGAATCTTGTATTATCTTCATCTCTATTTTTAATTAAGGTCTATGAAAATTGACTGTTTTCTCGTCATCTCCTGTGCGTTCAAACCAACCTCTGAAGGCCCAGTTATCATAACCTCCATCACCTTCATTAATAAATGTTCCTTCTTCAAATATCCAGACTCCATACGTAATACCATCATAATCTGCGGTATCAAAATACTGAACACCTTGTAATTGATCTGAATTATAACTTTGACTCAAATTCATGACCATTACATTATATTGTTGACCCGATTCAAAAAACGCTTTTTCCATTGCTCCCTTGACGAACCCACTTCGATTGTCGGCTGTTTTAGCCGCATCTGCAATCGCTTGTCCTATGGCTACGGGATCAACTGTTACGTCTCCTCCAACTTCTGCAGCTTCTGCGGAGCCTGCAGAACCTCCTAAATTCGGTAGAGCTAATGGCGTCGCTAACACAGCTAAACCTACGGCAGAAGCTACAACAGCTTGTTTCGCTTTTCTCATTTGATCTCCTCCTATTTTTAGGTGATTCTTAGAATATTTACCCTTTTTTTCCGCATTAAAACAAAAAATACTGTCATTAAGAATAGGAGGTAGACCATTTCATTCTTTTGAAGCATCTGTTCAACCAAACATAAGCTGATAAGTTTCTTTCTAAAGGCTCTCCCACTTTTTCTGCCATTTCTCTCGGTGAACATGGCATCTTATTTTTGAGCCATTATTCTACTATGACGCCGTATTGGAAAAAGTTGAGGTAGCTCATTCAATATAATAACCCACTATTATTTAATGGATTTAGTTGCAATATAACAAGGCATATATTCAGTGATTTTCCCCTTGTGATGATGATCTTCATAAAGGTCTTGTAAGGTGAATCCAGCTTTTAGTTGTCCGCCAATTTGAGTTTCTAATGAATGGCTAAACTGTACACCGCCATTTTTTATAAGTTCTTCATCATTTTCTACGGTGTTTTTAGTTCCATCATAAGGTAATTTATTAACCACTTGTAATGCTTTTTCATCTTCTCCAAATAAATAAAGAGCAGGATTTGCAAAGCCAGATAGCAGAACGCCACCTTTTTTAAGAACTCTAAAACATTCTTGCCAAACGTGTTCAACATCTTGAACATAGCAGTTTGATACAGGGTTAAAAATCATATCGAACGTCTCATCTTCAAATGGAAATGTCTTACTCATATCCCCTTTAACTAAATCAATAGAATAGCCTTCTCTAGTGGACACCATTTTTTCTAATTCTAATTGCTTATCAGAGTAGTCAAAAACCGTAACTTTCGCATGTTGGGCTGCAAAGACTGGGCACTGCTGTCCTCCTCCGCTAGCAAGCCCCAATATTTTTGCTTTT
Source organism: Priestia sp. 40 (assembly GCF_049368575.1). Lineage (NCBI taxonomy): Bacteria > Bacillati > Bacillota > Bacilli > Caryophanales > Bacillaceae > Priestia > Priestia sp. 40. The sequence continues at coordinate 64,474 of NZ_JBMPZA010000014.1, read as the reverse complement.
TTAAATGGAATAAACCAGTTATGCGGAACAGGCTTACAAGGTGTTAAGTAGATATCAAAATTACCTTGAGTTGCATCTACAAAATCTTGATGATTAATAGCTAATGACCATTCTCCTCCCGCTGAAGCCCATTCATCCCACATTTTGGAGTTAATTTTTGTATAATTAGATTTTTGCGCCATAGTTAATCCCCCTTTACCTTTTTACGTTCTTTGTTTAATTTTACCATGTTACTAGAAGAATTTAGATGTACTAATTAATTTGTTCTGTTTCAGATAATTAATCTTTACTGGAGAAGTACTTAATAGATATTTTTTAAAATAAAAAACACCCTTTTGAAAAATCACAAGGGTGTTTTTATCTTACATATAAAAGCTTGTATATAAACAAGGTACGAGTTTTATTTTTAATGGCTTGTCTCGAAGCTTTCAGCCATCATTAGGTCATTTTTGTAGGCAGCCATTGCGAGTTCATATCGCACCTTTTGGCTCGCTTCTACAAAATCAGCTTCCTTCACAAGGCCTGATAATGAATATTGGTGACCTTTAAAACCTACGTTCAGTTCAGTAATTTGATTGAATTGAAAACTTTCTATAGGAATTCCATTCACATCTTTCAGCAAATATTGGCCATATTTTTCGTTACATGTTTGTGCTACCTGCTCCATTACTTTGAAGGCATCGTCCGGGTTTTGCCTATAGCTGAGAATAAGACTTTCATTTACCCGGCGTCTTCCTCGTGTTCCGTTCTGAAGTTCCGTAATGTTGCTATATGAGACGGTATAGAGGTAGCCGTCATATTGACGAATCTTTAAGTAGCGCATTGTAATTTCTTCTATTTTCCCTTGACGGTTTCCGTTAAGAATAACATAATCTCCGTGGTGGATCTGGCGTTCAAACAAGTAAGTCAGTCCCATTATATAATCACGGATGATATGCTGGAGGATTATTGCCAGGGCACTGGCCAACACTACCGAACTAGTGAGAATCTTTCCGAAGTCAAAGAAATGGCTAAGCACATAAATAAAGAAAAAAGCCAGCCCCAATACTCTTGTGACCTGATTAGAAAAGTGCATGAGCGTCTCTTCTCGTTTTTCATCTAAAAAGCTCGTTTTATCAAAGAAAAGCTTAATGAATTTGCGAATAAAATAAACGATAAGTACAATCAGCAGCCCTACCGTTAAAACCTTTACGGGAAACTGCTGGAAAAATTCAGTAAAAACCAACTTACCCACTCCTTATTTCTAACACTATACCAAAAAAATGTACGGAAAGACAAAAATCTTCTATTCCTTGCAAACCTTAATGATAATAGCACGGTTTCCTCAAAAAAAGAAGCATATTCTATGCTTCTTGAAGGTCGGTCATATTCGGCCATATTCTTTCAAATTGTCTTCCATCCTTATATATCTTTTGAATTTTGGAGGCTTTCTAATAAAGACATTCCTATATGCTCATCATTATTTCTACCTAGTCTATAATTAGCCAAAACGACGGAAGCAACTTTCTTTTCTTTATCAATCCCTAAAAATGAGCTGAAGCATCCGGTTCCACCGCCGTGCAACATCACATTATTGTTTTTCTTTAAAAGCAACCACCCAAGACCCATATCAAACTGCTTTGTTCCATTACCGTGTTTTTTATGACAAAAAGACAGATATGGTTTACCTTCGTACATATTTATCTTTGCGTATTTAAGTAGATCGTCAGCGGTTGAGGATACTGCCCCTGCAGGTGATATAAAGTTTTCTTTGTCCCACTGCCAGTTGCCGCAATCATTATTTTTGCGGTCATAACCCTGTAAATTATTATTTGAAGCGCCTAAACAAGTATCCTTTAGTCCAAGCTCATTAAGAAGAAAGTCATTCATAGTATCCCAATACCCCTTGCCCGATATCATTCCCAACACGTATCCAATAAGGGATATACCGAAATTGGAATATTTCCATGAATAATCTACTTCTTTCAATTTACTTTTTTCGATTAGCATCTTCATTTTGTTAAAATCCATATGTAACGGATTATTTTTATTCAAATCACTTCCCCCAAAAATTAAACCTAAAATTATTTTAAAATATTCCCGTTTATTTAAAGGTAAGCTTCCTGAATATCCAGAAGAGTGAGTAGCGAGGTGGAGCAATGTAGGATAATACGTGTCTTCTTTAAGTTCTTTTATGTACTTTTGTATAGAATCGTTTAGTATCAACTTGTTTTCAGATATGTATTTTGATAGCAGCGATACAGTGAAAGTCTTGGTAATAGAACCAATTTCATAATGATATTTTTTTGATGAGTCAATTTCACCGCTCTCATTATAAATTTTTATAATAGACTGATTGTCCCTTACGTAGCCAACGGTTAATTTCAAATGTTTTTTCCCTCTACAGGTCTTATTGATTAATCGTAATGTTTCATCGCTGATTTCAAACATAATGGTTGCTCTCCCTTATCCTTCATTTTGAAAAGCATTAAAAGGATTGATCGATATGCTTTAAGTTAGATTAGCCTATCGAGTTTTTTTATATATTCTTTCTCATATTATCAATTGCTTGAACTCTTCGACTTTCAAGCTCCCTTATTACTCTCAACTGTAATTCATTGTGATCTTCATCCATTTTGATGTTGCCTTCTTCTTCAAATCCATCATGTTCTTCCCCATCAAAGCTATAAAGTTTCTTTAAAAGCTTCCACATTATTTTCAACTCTTCGGTTGAAAACTTTTTAAAAAGGTCTTCCAAAAAGAAAATTCCTTTTTCTGAAACAACAAGCAGTGCCTCTTTTCCCTCTTTGGTGATTTTCACGTTAACTGCACGTTTATCTTTACTGCTAGGAACTACGTCAACATACCCCTTCTTTTCCATAATGGTAATTAACTGTTTGACGCTTTGTTTTGTAGTTCCTAATTTTCTAGCAATATTATTCAATGTTGTTTCATCTTCAGGTAAATGAGCAATTGCCACCATCGCCATATGCTGTCTTGATGTTAAGAGTTCAAGAGATTGATCTCCTTTCACCTGGACTTTATTTGCCAGAGAAAATAAGGTAGCGTAAGTTTGCTGCATTAAAAAAAGCTCTCTATAAATATCCATATCCACCCTCCATTTTAGACAGTATATTGTCTAAAATGATAGTATATTTTGGTAATTAAGTCAATATACTGTTTATTTTAATTTTGACTATTCTGTTACACTAAAGCAGGCAAAGAAATAGTGGCCTTTCGTAAGCAAAAGTTGTCCTTTCTTTATCTAATTAGATATACTAAAAAGGCACTCTAATTTAATACTACTCTAAAAAAATGTAAGAAAACCGATATGAAGTAAAGGAGAAAAAACATGAACCAACACACACAACCTTTAAACCCTATCGCCTTCCACCTTGGTCCACTTGAGGTCCATTGGTATGGAATTATCATAGGAATAGGAGCTTTCTTAGGCTTTTTGTTAGCCTCGAAAGAAGGAAAGAAACGAGGTATCTCTTCAGAAACCATCTCTGATTTACTTCTGCTAGCACTACCCATTGCTATCGTTACTGCTCGAATTTACTACGTACTTTTTGAATGGAGTTATTATAAAGACCGCCCAGGCGAAATTATAGCAATTTGGCATGGAGGCATAGCTATTCACGGTGGAATTATTGGATCTGTATTAACAGCTATATGGTTTTGCAGAAAAAAGAATCTTTCTTTTTGGAAAATGGCTGATGTTTTAGCTCCTAGCTTATTATTAGGCCAAGCTATTGGCCGGTGGGGAAACTTTATGAATCAAGAAGCACATGGCGGACCTGTTACACGTCATTTTTTAGAAGCTTTACATTTACCAGATTTTATTGTTAATCAAATGTATATCAATGGAACTTATTATCATCCTACATTCCTCTATGAATCACTTTGGAACATAATAGGTGTTCTTGTCCTGATTGTACTAAGAAAATCCTTGTTAAAAAGAGGAGAAGTCTTTCTTACTTACCTACTATGGTATTCAATAGGACGATTTTTTGTAGAGGGATTACGTACGGATAGCTTAATGCTAACTTCTCATATCAGAATAGCTCAGCTAGTTTCTTTCCTTTGCGTGCTAGGCAGTTTGATCCTGCTATGGTATAGACGTAAAAAAGGCTTAGCAACTAGTAAGGCTGTCTCTCTCTCATAAGCACATATATTTTTGTATGGATAATTTTTTAAAGAATTAAAGGATAAAAACGTACAAAAGGAGCAAGTTGATTTTCAGTAACTCTGAAGATCAACTTGCTCTTTTTTTGTTTAATTTATTAATATTTTTAATCATAATCATGATTTATCTATATTTTACTAATAACAAAGTGTCTTTTATAGTTAAATCATACACTTCTTGTGTGAAGCCGCGCTTGATAAGAATTCATATTGGAGATGAAATGTATGATAAATATAAATAAAGCCCAAAAGCGGACTGTATTCTTACGAACAAATACCCGGACGTCATCTAATATTTCTTTATGGGCTGGAGGAATTGCTTTTACTTTTCTTTTTGCTTTACTTGCTTATGGCTTAGCGAAAGTCCCGGGGTTTAATCAGATCGGTCCACTAGCCTGTTCAATTATAATGGCAGTAATCTATTGTCAAATTTGGGGGTACCCCGAAAAAATAAGATCTGGAATTCAATTTTCTTCTAAAAAGCTGTTGCGTTATGCAATTATTTTATATGGCTTAAAGCTAAATATTGATGTTGTTATTCATCACGGGCTAGGATTGTTATTTCGCGATGTGGGAACGGCTATATTTGCGATTGTTTTAACAATTTTTCTAGCCAAATGGATGAAAGCAGATCGTGGTCTATCCCTTCTTTTAGGGATAGGAACAGGAATATGCGGTGCTGCAGCTATCGCAGCTGTTTCTCCCATTATAAAAGCAAAAGAAGAAGATACAGCTATCGGAGCAGGTGTTATTGCTTTAGTTGGAACTCTATTTGCGATTGGATATACCATTTTAAGACCTTATATACATTTAACGAATATCCAATATGGGATTTGGTCAGGCGTTGGTCTCCATGAAATTGCCCATGTAGCTCTAGCTGCAGCACCGGCTGGACGCGATGCCCTAGCTATTGGCCTGTTGGCTAAGTTAGGCAGAGTGCTTTTACTTGTGCCATTAAGCTTTATCTTAATGTATTGGATGAAGCGAACAGGAAAAATTGAAGCTGGTACGAAGATTGAATTCCCTTGGTTTTTAATAGGGTTTATAACTATGAGTGTCTTTGGGAGTTATGTCGTAGGCAAGCACCTTATCATACCCAAAACGATCATGGCTGATATTTCAACTCTAACCACGTTTCTTTTAACAATGGCTATGGTTGGCTTAGGGTTAAATGTAAGTATGAAGGCTCTTCGAACAAAAGCATTAAAGCCGTTGATTGCGATGTTTGTTACCTCTATACTCTTATCATTTCTTACGTTTTTGACGATGTAAAAACAATTAAATTAAAATGATTAAGTAACAACTAATACTTCCTATACAACTGTTAATGTGAATGAAAAAAGTTTCTTATTTTTCATGTTTTAAATCTCTTCTCAAATTTATGGATCAATTATAGAGCAATCTAAACCTATAACCTAGATACTAATGGCAGTTCCCTCCTTAATAAGCAATTTTACTTAAAAAACAATCTTTATTGCAGGAAGTAGTGATGTAAGATGCGCTGTGTTTGTATATACTAGGGGTTGTACTGCTGAACTTGATGTTGTTTTAAGAGCATCAAGCGGATGAAAAGCCAAAGCATCTCCTACCCATGGAATACAGTAAAGCAGAGACACATTTAGAAAATACATTGACGCCTCTGAATCAGTCATGGTATAAACACAATAGGAGAGTTTAGTGCTTAAAAGCATAAAAGCGATAAAGGTTAGAATAATACATAAATAGACGACATAGGAGGAAATAAATACCATGGAACATAATAGCAAAATTATAGACTGTACCATTCGTGACGGAGGTTTAATTAATAATTGGGATTTTAGCGTTGAATTTGTGCAAGACTTATATAACGGCCTAAGCGCAGCCGGCGTTGAATATATGGAGATTGGTTATAAAAATTCACCTAAGCTTCTTCAAGCAACTGAGCCCAATCCATGGAGATTTCTTGACGATAACTTTCTCAAAGAAATTATCCCTGAGAAAAAGTTCACGAAGCTATCTGCCTTAGTAGATATTGGGCGTGTAGATTCAAATGACATCCTGCCCCGTGAACAAAGTATGTTAGATATGATTCGAGTGGCATGCTATATTCGCGAAGTAGATAAAGGCTTAGAGCTTATAAAAATGTTTCACGATTTGGGCTATGAGACTTCACTTAACATTATGGCACTATCTAGCGTACCGGAAAATCAGCTTATTGAAGCATTTGAAATGGTAAAGAAAAGCCCTGTAGATGTTGTATATATCGTTGACTCCTTTGGAAGCCTAGACCCTGCGGATATTGAGCATCAAGTGAAAAAGTTTCAAGCCATGATTCCTAGCAAACAGCTTGGGATCCATACGCATAACAACATGCAGCTAGCTTTTGCTAATACATTAACTGCGATGCGTAATGGAGTTACATTCCTTGATTCATCTGTTTATGGTATGGGCCGTGCAGCTGGTAACTGTAACACAGAGCTGCTTGTTAGCTACATACCAAAACCAAGCTATGAGATGAAGCCGATTCTTGGCGTAATTGAAAAGCATATGCTTGAAATGCGTCAAAAGTGGGAATGGGGCTATATCATTCCTTACATGATTTCTGGTGTACTGAATGAACATCCACGTGTTGCTATGGCTTACCGTGATAGCGAGGATCGTGACAAATTCGTAGATTTTTATGACAAAGTAACGTCTCCAGAAGTTACTACGTCTCCAGCATCAAAATAAGTTAAAATGCTAAAAGTACCTCTGTTAATCGGGGTACTTTTTTGTTTTCGTACAAAAAGCCCATGATTGTATAGCATATACTTAAACTTTGATACCCTCGATTTCGACAATTAGCTAAATGTAAGCAGTCGTGCTCTTCTTAAACTATTATTTATGTATATAAACCGGCGTTCCAATGGGAACTGCAGAGGAAAGTTCTAGAATATCTTCATTGTCCATTCTGACACATCCATGTGACATATCTCTGCCAATAGAAGCTGGATCATTAGTCCCGTGTATTCCATATGTAGGTTTTGACAGTCCCATCCATAAGGGGCCAAATACAGCTGGAGGAGTAGTATCTTTATTAATAATTTTAAATTTTCCAGTTGGAGTTGGAGTGATCATTTTCCCTACAGCAATAGGATATGTCTTTACTAATTTAGCTCCATCATATAGTTTTAATTTATGCTGCTTTATTGAGACATCTATCCTTTTTGCCATGGCAGTACCTCCAACTTCTTATAAGTTACTATACATGAAATTTTCTAGATTAATTCATAATAACTAATACTATTTATACCGTTCTAATAGTAAAAAATTTCTTTAAAAGCCAAGGTCCCGGCGTAAACCCAAGCGTTAATTGCCAGGCTCCTATTGCTTGCAAGCCGAATTGACGAACTAACACCATTTTTTCACTCATGCTTCTGACATCTTCAAACCATACTTCATGCATCTGCCCCCCTTGATCTTTGTACCGAAAAAATGGAGATTTGTACTCCTTTGAATATTGAATGGGAGACTGATATCTCATCGCTGTTTTAATCGCATTTTGATTGGATATAGCGGGTGCTACCGTGCCAGGCTTGTAAGGAATTGACCAATTATATCCATACAAAGGGACTCCTATGATAAGTTTTCTTCGCGGAACACTTTTTATCGCAAATTCTATTGTTCTCTGTACTTCAGTAATAGGTGCAACAGGCCCGGGATCGCTGCCTGCATGATGCCAATCATATGCCATAATGAACATATAGTTAACAACCGCCCCTATTCCCCCGTAATCATATCCTTTTAACCAAGGGATATCTTCGCTTGTCTTGGCTGGAACCGCTATGGTCAGCACGTACCCTGCAGGTTTTAAACGTTCACCCAGCTGACGTAAAAATCCTGTAAAAAGATCTCTATCCTCGGCCTTTACACGTTCAAAATCAATATTCACCCCGCCGTATCCTTTTCTAGATACTAAATAAAAAATATTATTAACAAGATTGTTTCTGGCCTGAGGATTATTTAAAACTTGATGGGCAAGATCAGAACTAAATCCTTCAGAAGTTAGATTAGTAATCGTAACTAACGGTGTAACTCGGTTTTTCCAAGTCGTTTCAATCGCTACTAAATCGTTTAAATCATTCATAATATCTCCATTGCTGCCAAAATGATATTCAAAGATAGAAATGGACGAGGAATAAGTTGCAAAATCAGTAATTAAATCGCGATCTAATTCTGGATTTCGAACGGCATAATACTCCAGTGTACCTGCAATATAGTCTGATATATTAGGAATTTTTATTTTCATTCCCACCTGCAAATAATTATAATGGACTGAAGGATTAGCTCTTTTTAATTGTTCTAAGGATACATAAGCTTTTTTAGCAATACTCCTCATCGTATCACCAGGTTGAACTGTGTATACATAAGAAGCTATAAGTAAGGCTTGACCTGGAACAATATTTGTTTCTTCTAACCCATTCACGCTCCTAAGCTGCGCAATGGAATAATCATATCTCCTGCTTATTGAAGACAACGTATCCCCAGGTTGAACTATATGAACAAACATGTTTTCTCCTCCTATGTACTCTTTATCGAATTATGTTTTATTTCGTGACAAGTTTAAAGAAGCCATTCAATAAATGTATATGAGTATTGTTTGTTTATATAACTGAGTTAAGTGAAGGAGAACCTCTTTACACACGCCCCTCCTCTATTGCTCCTCTAATACGGGTAGAAATGTTCCAGAGATTATACCAAAATCTATGTATCATAATTGTATGTTTTTGGTGTACTTGAAAAAGGCTGTTTTTTTGTCAGATAGGATTATGTTAAGAAATAAAAAGAGCAAGCTCTCTAGCGTGAGAGTTTGCTCCTTCCATTTAACGATTAAATGGAATCGCTCATGATTTCCTACACCTTTTTCTCATGTTTCTAAGCCTCTTGTGATTACTGCGGAGAAAAATTTTTGTCCTACTGCTAAGAGTTAATAGAGGAGAAGCACATACTGAAGGTATCAACTCAAGCCTGTGAAATATCTTAACCGTATCCTAGAGAAGGATCATCAGGGGATGATATTTTTAGAAGCTATCTCCTATTCAATCAAGGAGTCTTTTGTAAAGAGGAAGTCAGTTCTTTCTTAACCTTTTAACTTGTGCTCCTTTTACTTATTTCTTTTTTTCCATTTTATAACCTCGATGTTAACGCCATGGTCTTCTTGAGATGATATGGTGAATTCGTCCATTAATTTTTTTACACCTGATAAACCAACACCTAACCCTCCTGATGTTGTGTAGCCACTCTCCATCGCTTTTTGGACATTTTTAATGCCTGGTCCTTTATCTATGGCTATTATTTTGAGACCTATTTCAAGTTGATTCTCTATTATTTCCATTATAATTTTTCCCGTAGTGGCATATTTATATATATTTCTGGACAATTCTGAAATAGTCGTAATAATTCGGGCTTGATCAAGTGTGCTGAAGCCTAAGCAGTTAGAGAACATCCGCCCTTTCTGACGCGCTTCTACTATATCCACTTCAGTGTGTATCTCAACAGTTAAAGGTTCCTTTCCTTCATCCGATTGAAATAGCATAATTATCACTACTTTCTTTATTTTAATAGTAGTAAAAAAACAATAGGCCAAAAAGAAAGGTTATATGACCTTTCTTTTTGGCCTACATCTAGTTCAGTGCCTAGCTTATCAGTGCCGTTATGAAGTTGGGTTTAAAATCAGAAGAATCGTACTTTTATCTTTATGAAAGTCCCACGCGACTAGTACATCTGTTACCTTTGAATCTAAAATCACTTCTAATGATTGACTATGTTCATGAAGCAGCCTTTTTTCAAGATTTCTTTTAGCCAATGTAAGGTTTTCTTCAAACCCTAACTGCACTAATTCTTTCTCTACATTTACCATAATACCTTCCCTGATTATGAGGAGTGTTCTCTCATCTAATAAATAAGAAGAAACATCTTGAGGGAGTTTTTCTGCTTTTCGAGTCACTTCCTCGACTTCTTTATGCAGCAATTTCTGATTTTTATAGGAATGATTGATTATATTTTCTTTATCAGAATGGAGCATGATAAACATGCCAGACTGCAGCTCTAAATTCCAATCATAATAAAATTCCTCAATATCTACATGTATATTCAATTTTATATATCCTTTTATCTCTTCAATTAAAGTCTCCATTAACAAATCACGCGTTTTTTGAACATAGATAACTTGTCCCTTGTCTAACAAAGCCTTTTCTAAAGGTAATAAAAAGGCTTTAAAATAAACGGTTATAAAAGGAGGAGAAATGACGGTGAATACACCTCCAGGACCTCTTCCAAAGTTCTCACGAAGTAACCTTCCCATATAACTACTTAATTCTTTTTCCAGTTTCGTTTTATCCATAGATGGTGCACCTAGTTTCTAGTTTCATAAGGTATACTATTCGTGATGTTTTATGAAAACTCCTTCTTCATCATAAGATCATTTTCGGTAATAAGAATTCACTTTTTACAAAGTGTAAACGAGGCATACTAGTATATTTTTAATAGATTGGTTTCTGTTTACCTTTGTATTTTCTGTGTTTAAAGATTCTTCTTTTATTTGAAATGCCAATTTTATTTCCATAGATAATGGTACTTAAAAGTATTATATCCTTGCTAATTTCTTCTTTGTATAATTCATTGTCATACTTTTGGTAATCCTGCAACAATCGACGAAGCTCTTTTATAAACAATACAATCTCATGATTATCAGCCATACCGATCAAATCCTTTCTGTTGGCACATCCTATTTTCAGATGTTATTTTAGGGAATTATTCCGTTACAAAAGGACTTCCTCTTTTTAAACAACAAAAATAAGCCGAAAAAGAAAAGGTATGAGCTTTTCTTCCTCGGCTTATGTTTGGCACAATGTGTCCAATTCATTACTGCCTCATTAATTTTTTGGTTTTAGGATAAGCGTAATAATACTATTATCCTTTTCAAAATCCCAATCCACAAAAATATCAAGAATGTCTGCATTTAATATCTCATCATAGTCATCGTTTTGTCGTAAGATTCCTTTTTCCAAAGGGCGTTTAGAGATGCGTAAGGTGTCATCAAAACCCAACGAAATTAGCTGCTTTTCAATAGCCACCAGTATTCCTTCTCTTACGATGACCAATGTACGATCACTTAATTTATATGAAGAGATTTTCTCAGGCCCTTTTTGTGCAATTTCACTCATCTTTATAATTCGATCATGAATTGCTTGTTTTCCTGGGTAAGGGTCACCCTCAGTCAAATCGGCTTTCAAATCGTCCAGACAAACTCCCACAAAAATTCCGGAGTGGTGATCTAAATTCCAATCATAATATAAGTGCTGGATGTCAAGGTCTGTAATCCCTTTGATTTGCCCAGTGATTTGAGGTTCAAGAGTCTTTACTAAAAGCTCTCTTGTAGTCATAACCTGAAGTTCTTCATTCTGGTTTAACAGTACTTGTTCCATCGGCGATACAAAGCCACTGACATAAATAACAACATAAGGTTCATAAATCGTAACATGAACAGCCTCGGGGCCTTTTCCAAAGTTATCTCGTAACAATTTGCCCAAGTTATTCGCCAATTTTGTTTGCTGAGCCTTAATATCCATATTTCTTCATCCTTTATTAAGAAAGAAGCATCATATCCTCTTTCCATCATTTTATTGTACCATTACGAACGAATAATTTAAATATACAGAATAAATAAAAATAATTTGTTACTTCATGTTTAACCGAATTATAAACGTTCAAAACCTCTTCTTTCTATTGCTTGGGACGTATTTTAAGTGTCACCGAAAAATACGAATCCGTTGGATTCGTATTGCTGTTTTCATTGAACTACCCTCACTTAGCAAGCTTGAAGTAGGGAATTCCTAAAATCTATTATTGTTGAGGAAATATAGCTTTATCTTTTAATTGATGCATCGCAGGGACATACTAAAAATAAAAAGAGGTGCAGCATGAAAGAGAAAAAAGAACCACAACTCAGAAGTGGCGAGCTAGAAAATGCGGAACTAAAAGGCTGTTATGGAATGGATCCTGAAACTAGCCTTCAATCCGTTAATTTTGCTACGACAGAGAACCCATACTTAAATGAGCATTATCAGGAAGATTCTAAAGAAAATGAATAAAGAGTGAAGAAAATAACCGATCTTTGTGTCTTTTCTGTAGTTATACAATTTTATTAAGTTGTCAATAAAAGGGGTTACAGATAACATATTTCGATTTCGGCTTATTCTTACTTCTGCAACGATATTACCTGACACATAACCATTACAAAGAGCCACTTGTTTTACGCAAGTGGCTCTTTGCTATGTTGATTGAATACACTTGAACCACTAACAAATAATGAAAAAAAGCAATCTATAATCGATTTAGATTATTCTTTGACTAATTTAACAAGCATATGAGCAAGATGATGTTGTTCTTCCTCGTTTCCAACTTTCCATAACTCATGTAACAAGTATTGCTCTTCATTTTGTGGCTCTTCATGGGTTGCAAGATAGTCAGCTATTTTTTTAGCTGCTAGAGCTAATTGATTATCATTTAACCCTAGTTTCTCACCTTTTGTGACTTTATCTCCTAAGTAACTTTTAAATTCGTTAAAACTAGAAAGGATGTTGTCTTTCTTCTCTTGACTCATTTCATTTAGTTTATCCTCTACTTTATTTTCAACGGTTTCAGTATTATTGTTCATTTTTCATTCTCCTTCCAATTAAGTATCAATGTTCTTATATGGTAAATCCCCCATTTACAGGTATATAAACATTTCGCAGCCTACTCATATATTAAGTAGAATAATAGTAAACCTTGAATAAAACTCGAGTATTTGTAATAAAGTTTAGTAAAAAACCTTTTTGATAACAGGATGTATTTCTTAGGATGTTAACAACCTAGGTTAGTTCCACAAAACTTAATGGGTTATTTAGATGAGGAACGGAGTGAATACGAATGAGTTTAGCTACTTATATAGGTTCGAACGTAGAATTACCTATTAATAAAGAAATAGATGATTTAGTTACTATTGGGAGTTGCTTTTCAGATGAAAGAAATCGATTGAACATAAAGAAACACCAATTTACTACCCTCTATGTTTATGAAGTTGCAAGTGACTGGGGAATTGAAATTACAGAATATATGAATAAGAGCAGGCGCAAAGAATCAAAAGAGAAACTAATTGCACTATGCAAATTGATGGACCGCTATCTTAAGTCAGGAGACTTTTTTGAATTGTATAGTTGTTGGGTAGGAGAAGAAGCTGAAGAGCAAAAGAGGAAATTAACGTTAAACATCCATTACTTTGACATTGACGATATTGACATGCCGGAAAAAACATTAGTTAGAATTGAAAAGTGAGTTCGCCCTATTATTATGGTAAAATTACCCTTATATAGTATACATAAAAACAGAAAAACTCCCTTAAGGCCTTAAGGGAGTTTTTCTGTTTAGTTAAATATTAAGGGTGTAATTGCTTGCTACTTACATATCATTTAATATTTTTGTAGATATTTATTATAACCTATCAAATGATCTCGGGAAAGCAAAAAATGAAAGCGATTACTTTGGATTTAAAATAATAAAAAAAACTTTTATTATTTATCGTTTCCTGGCACAGCATTAGAAACCATAGAAGTGTCTCCAGTATAATACTTATGCGGATAAGGATCAGAAGGCTTAGCAGGCTTTGTTACAAACTCTTTCTCAAGATCAGCTAATTCCTCTGATACCTGTTCTAAATCATTTGATTGATTATCACTCATATAAAATTCCTCCTTTTAATTAAACAAAGCCCATTGCGCATTAAGGATACGTTTTTTAATAATGTGGATATAAATGCTGTTTTTATTCTATACTTTTCTGTGCCTTTTCTTCACTTAGTATATATTTCAAATTAATATTTATTACTTTTTTGAACTTGTGAATGATTTATTTGTACCTTTAAAATCCATTATGTTAACTAAGAAAGTATGCTATATTCACTTCAAAAAGCAGAGACCGATGGGCCCTGCTTGTTATTTGACTATCACTTTCCCTACCATTCCACTATTAAAATGGTACCTACATATCAGTTCATATGTACCGGGATTTTGTGGTTTCACGGTAATGGTTTTTTCTTTTCCAGGCTGGACTTCAGCGTCAATTCCGAGTTTTTCTACTGTGAAGGTATGCTCTTTCTGACCTTTATTTTTCAATATCAATGTTATCGTTTTTCCACTTGGGATAGTGATGGTTTCTGGATTAAAGTAATCATCGTTCAATTGAACCTCCATGGCTTTCTGTCTTACCACGTCCGATTCGGCCAAAACGCCGAGTGCCCCTGAAGTTATCACACCGATAACCATCGCAAACAAAATGACCCATCCCGTTAACCACTTTTTCATAGACATTTGCAATCACTCCTTTCCTAAGCCATATTCTTTTCCAATTTATAAAATAATATTAATATTTTTTGTGAATTAAGTATTATGTTTCCTTAGTCACAATTTCCGGAAAGTACAAATAGTTAGGAAAGTTGAGAGAATCGTGAGTGCTAAGAGAAGAAAATTGCAGACTTAATCAGGAATAAATAAGTTTTATGAAAGAAGCTTCTCGATTAGGTCTCTCAATTAAATTGCAGCACTTTATAAAATAGTATTGATACTAATAGAACAGTTTCAATCATATTCTTATAAGAGAAAACATTAAAAAGGAGTGTCAAGTTAGTTGATAAAAGCTAAGGTTAGTTTACGGCCTATTATTAGTAAGATAAATTTACCTACCGTTTTGAAAACAGCTATACTTCCCGGTGACTCACTTGAAAGCTTATTTATTGCAACCCAAGTAGGAGAGATCTTTTACATAAGAGACGGCGCTATACGGACTTTTTTAGATATTGGCTCACAAATCATAAAATTGGGTACGTCTGAACCAGGTGTTTCTCGTGGGGGATATGATGAACGAGGATTGCTGGGGCTAGCGTTTCATCCAGAATTTTATTATAACGGTCTGTTTTATCTTCATTACTCAGTAGCTGGAACACAAGGACCAGGTGCACTTTCTGAACACTTTAAGCCTAACCCATGTGATCCTAAAACTTCAAACCTAAAGTGGATAAATAGAGAAACTAAATATGATCATATTGATACAGTGGAAGAATGGATTTTCCAGGAAAATGGGCAACCTCAAAAAAGACGGACGTTACTTAACTTAAGAAGACCATTTTTTAATCATAATGGTGTCAACAGCTTAAGCTTTTCACCTGAAACTGGAAAACTTATCTTAACAATCGGAGATGGCGGATCAGGATATGACCCCTTTAATTTAAGTCAGGATGATATGGAGATTTTCGGAAAAATAATTGAAATTGATGTAAGTAAAAATACATTCATCCATAATCCACCCGCAGTCACACGTTTTAATGAACTTCCTTCACCTATTCAGGAAACCCTTACGCTCATTGCCAAAGGAGTTCGCAATATAACGGGCATTTCATTTCAAAGATTTTATAATCAGTACATCAAATATGTGGGAAATGTTGGACAGGATGTGGTAGAGTCGATTTTTTCATTCGTTCATTATAAACCAATACCTGTTCCTCAACTTATTCAGGCTTCTTTAATGAGAGCTAAACTCAGCCAAGAAGGGTTTATTAACCTTGGCTGGCGGGGATGGGAAGGAACTTTCCCTACTTCGTTTATAAGGAGGTGTTCTGAAAATCCGGCCTTGGATGAGAAAATAATTGCTTATTACGATGAAGCAGTAAAAACTTCAGCGAGACGTCTTCAGCCTTTAACTAGTTATTTTCATAAAGATCCCCGTCCCAATAAATTTGGAGGAACCTCCCTTACTGGAGTTCAGCCATATATGGGAAGTAAAATCCCTAGCTTAACAGGAAGCGTTATGTTTACCGATATTGCCCAGGTTAAAGAATCTCAATCTCCAGTTAGAGGAGTTTTAGCTTATACCAAGGCAAGTACAGATTGTAAGCTAAATGATTTTAGTGTTGTGGAAATTGATTATAATTTTGGTTCTCAATCAGCTTACTACGTTAGTTTGGGAACGAACCTGAATCAAACCAGGCTTTATTTAGGAGTTTATGGCTCTATGAAAGTGTCTGACTTTAATCAAGGTACTGTTTTTGAAATTGTTCCATGATTTACATTTATAAAATTCGACTGGACATTGTTTTTCTCCTAAAAATTGTAACTTAATTTTTTCAGCAGCTATTTTATAGGAATGAGCAAATGAACTTTCTAGAAAATAAGAAAGCCTTTAATCAATAAAGCCCATAAAAGATTCATTTTATGGGCTACAGTACATACCTTTAAAAAGATAAAGAAATTTATCTTAACGGATACGACCTATTTCTGTAAAAATAAATGCGACTTATTAGTGCTCCCTCTTAATTTCTTTATATATTACATGTAAGAGTTGATATATCGGGCAGTGGTCTAAATCGACCTTTACTCCCTTATAATGTAAAAACAGTTAACAGAGGTGAAATTCATGTACTTTTTAAAATCTCTTTCAAATGAAGTAAAATCTACGCGGCTTCTTTTTAATAGACTATCTAAAACTAAGCAGCTTGTATCAGGCGCTCTTTTCGCCAGCTTAGCAGCCCTTTTTCAATCAGCAGGAGGTTTCTTACCGGGAATAGGAGTTTTCATTAGTCCATTATCTACTGCACCCATTCTTTTTTGTTTTATACTTTCGCTCCCTCTAGGGTTTCTTACCTATATACTAACAAATCTGCTTCTTCTGATTATCCAGCCAAGTGAACTTATTATTTTTCCTTTTACAACAGGAATATTGGGAGTGGGCATAGGAACTGCTTTTTACTTTTTTAAAAAGAGATTGTACATTATTATAAGTGGGCCCACCCTATTAACTGTTGGGATTATTACTTTATTGTACGGTTTCAAATTCCCAGTACTAGGTCCTGTGATTTCCAATAATTTTTCTCTTTCTACTACTGGTTTAATTTTTGTATTTACTTTCCTTTATAGTTGGATTTGGGTTGAGCTCAGCTTAGCTTATTTAAAAAAATTAAAAACATTTATTTTCTTTTAAAATAATGGAGAAATCGCAATTAGCTTTTTAGAAGAACGTCAATTAGGACAATCTCATCTGAATTTTTTAAGGCTCTTTTCATTATATTTTCAAATTCAACTAAACTATTTGCATGTTCTCCTTTAATTCCAAAGCTGGTTGCCAGTTGAACAAAATCTGGGTTTGTAAAAGTTACTCCATAGCTCTTACCAAACTTTTTGTTCATCATTTCCTGCTCTATTTTTAATGTGGAGTCGTTTAAAACAATAATGATGAACGAAAGCCCTAAGCGCTTTGCCGTCTCTACTTCTGCAAAATTCATTAAAGCTCCTCCATCTCCAGTAATACAAATAACTGGATCATTAGGACAGGCTAGTTTAGCCCCAATTGAGCCTGGTAAAGCAATACCCATGGAAGCTAGACCATTTGATATAATGAACTTGTTAGCGTTTTTGGGTTGGTAAGTTCGAGCTATAGATACTTTATGAGCTCCCACATCTGAAATCACAATTGTTTCCTCTGAAGAGAGCTTGTCAATGCTATGCAAGATATTCTCGATTGTCAAAGGCAGTAACTTGGTATCTATCTCTTTCTTTTCAATATGATAGGATTGCTTAATTTGTTTCTGGAGATTGCCAGAGGGTATCCAGGGTTTAGAAGGTATATCCAGCTGATTGAATACTCGTAAAGTCTGCTTTATATCTCCAACCAATTCCACTTTTACAGGATAATATTCATCTATTTCTGCCGGCAAAGTATCTATGTGTAAAATTGGTGTTTTTTCCGTGTTCCATTTTTTGGGTAACTTCTCGACGAAATCAAACCCAATTACAATAAGTAGATCAGCTTCCTTTAAGCCTGCTAACACTTCATCTTTCTCATTAAATCCAAACGTAAAGAAATTTTGTGGATGATTTTTAGACAATACACCTTTGGCCATATAACTATGGGTAACCGGTGATTGAAGGCGTTCAATAAATAGTTGAAGCTCATCCACGGCTTCCTGTCTAACAACGCCGTTACCGATAATAACAAAAGGTCTCTTATACTGCTTAATAAGAGTATTGGCAGCCTGAATGGACTCCATGATAGGTATACTTACGGGTATAGATGTAGGTGAAATAGGTTTAATGGGAACGATTTGAGTTGCTAAGTCTTCTGGCAATTCTACTACTACAGGTCCTGGCTTTTCCATTTGTGCAACTTTAAATGCTTTTCGAATAATCTCAGGAAGCGTTTGTGCATCTTTTATTTGAACACGCCACTTCGTTGCTGGTTCTACCATTTTAATAATGTCCATATATTGATGTGACTCTTTATGTTGTCTCCCTAAAGCAGCCTGTCCCGTTAATGCTACAACAGGGGAATGGTCTAGCTTTGCACTAGATATACCTGTCAATAAATTAGTAGCTCCAGGTCCTAATGTTGATAAACATACTCCTACTTTGTTTGTTAACCTTCCGTATACATCTGCCATAAAAGCGGCTCCTTGCTCATGCCGCACATTCACGAATTGAATCTGTTTAGAGTTGGATAAAGAATCAATAAAATCCAATGTCTCTTTACCAGGTATTCCGAAAATATATTCAACTCCCTCATTTTCTAAACATTGAACAAGTGTGTCCGTCACTTTCATATTGTTCGACCTCTCTTTAGATAGTATTCTGACAAGCTTATGTGAAAGAAATAGCTCATTAATTCTTATCTCGTTTTTTCTATTTTTAACTAACCGAAATCGTAAATATATGGAATAAAATCATACTCACTAACTATTGTTTATAGTGTTACCATTAGGTCCTTATGTTAAATATATTTTTTAGATAATATATAAATAACTGGATGAGTCAACCTTTCATCCGTGTGAGCTGGTTGGCAGCGTGACAATAGTCTATAAAGAATTATTATTAGAAAGTAACATTTTAAGGAATGTAAAAAATCCCATATACAAATAATAAGCCGAATACTCGTATAAATTGGAAGGAGCGGCTTTTATGAAAAGATTATTATGGATGGGATTTATGTTGTTATTTTCGCTAAATATGCTGGTTGAACCAAGTAGTGCTCGTGCTGAAGCACAAGAACATCGTGTTAGTCAACCTCAGGTAACGTTTGAAAATGAATTCAGAAGACTTTGGATGGATCATGTATTGTGGACAAGCAATTATATTACAAGTGCAACAACAGCAGCATCAGAAGACCAAAAACAGGTGTTAGCAAGGTTATTAAAAAATCAGGAAGATATCGGGAATGCTGTGAAGCCGATATACGGGGAGAAAGCTGGGAACAAACTTACGGCTTTGCTTAAGGAACATATTGTGATTGCTGGCAAGATTGTAGATGCGGCTAAAACGGACAAGAAAGCCTTGGTGAATCAATTAAACAAAGAATGGTATCGAAATGCTGATGATATAGCAGCGTTCCTTAGCCAGGCTAACCCTTATTTAAAAAATGAAGATTTGAAAAAATTACTGTATATGCATCTAAAATTAGTGACAAATGATTTATCTGCAAGCTTAGAAAAAGATTGGGAAGCAAGAATCGTTGCAATTGATGAAGGAGTATCACATATTATCTTAATGGCAGATACTATATCTGCGGGAGTTGTGAAGCAGTTTCCAAAGAAATTTAATAAATAATTTTAACAATATCCAGTATTATTTGAAATTTCTTCATAAAACACTGTACCTGTAAGGGCTCTTTTGCTTGATGACTCTAAGAAACCTTATGCTCACTAAACAGGTACACGTAGATATTCTGCATAAAGCGTTATAACCAAACGTTTATTAAATTTAAACACTGGGTATTATCAAATCAAGACGATGTGTTTAGAGTACCGCCCGTGCATAGGGTGTGTCTTTCTCTATTCTATAAAAAATGGCGCCTCCAACGGCGTCATTTTTTATTTGTAAACAAGTTTACGGATGCTAGTGCGAAGGTTGTATTTATATGAAAATGACATATAGATTCCTATCTAACAGAATCTATTTTTACACCACTATTTTTTAAAAATTTTGAGTGAACTTCCCTTTCTTTTGGACAGACCGGTCCCCGTGTGCTCTCTCATCTAATTTAGTTCATATTTATGAATATATTTATGAATACAATGCCTATAACGATTGCATGGGCATTGGCTAAATTTCGACTTCTATCATTTCCATGTTTAAAAGATCACTTATAAATATTTTGAAGTTTTTGCATGAGAACCTCATTATGATGTAGATCGTCATACCCTAATCACCTTTTTAGTGAAGTGAATAATGATAAAGAAAGTTAGAAAGATCACATTAATTTAAGTTTAAGATGTCTCTATTGGGATAATATAATAAATAAGCTAGATCTAATGATAATCTGGTTTATTTTCTATATTCTAGGAGGCAACAAAAAATGGAACACGGTAAAGTGAAATGGTTTAATGCTGACAAAGGTTTTGGATTTATCGAGCGTGAAGGTGGAGAAGATGTATTTGTTCACTTCTCAGCTATTCAAGGTGAAGGCTTTAAATCCTTGGATGAAGGTCAAGAAGTGACTTTTGATATCGAACAGGGACAACGCGGACCACAAGCGACAAACGTAAATAAAGCATAAAAAAACATAAGAAAAAACAGACTCTATTTTCAGAGTCTGTTTTTTCTTAAAAAGATTTTTATATCAAAACTTATTCATCAATCATTATACTTCATGTTTTTTACATAATGACTTTTTAAAATTGTCAGTAATTCATTCGATATTCTTCTATTTACTATTTATCCATTACTGGATATTCTCTCACTCATAGCACTTATCCTTTTTTGCACCTCTGTAGATTACATTCAAAATAATCAGCGTATTAATAAATCTGCTGTTTTTGCATATATTAAATTTTCATAAAATTGATATCTTGGGCATAATACAGGATAGATACGTGGTAGAGGGGGGATTTTTTGAGACTGAAGGATGGAAACTTTTATACAGATAGTAGAACTAATAAGGTATATAGATTAAATGAAGATGACAAGGGAAGCTGGTACCTGAGTACGCGTGATGATGAAGATCATCATCAATTGTCAAAAACTTCGGGCCGTAACATGATGAAATTGTTAAAGAGTTTTTATAACAAAGTGAACGACAGTTGAAAATTAACCGCTCTGCAAAACAGCATAAAAAATATAAAGCTAGCTTAACACAGCTAGCTTTGTTTCTAATTTATAGAACTAGCTATCATGATGTTTTTTAGGGCTTAAGCAACGATACTAACAAAAAATTTTTAGCCTGGCCCTTGGCATGACCTATTATTTAATTTCGATTGCAGAAGCCTTGTTATCCCAATCCGACGCCATAATACCATTTCTATATTGTTTTTTGAAAAATCATCTATAATTGATATTGTTTTAATCTCATATTGAGATATATAATAAAAATAAGAAAAAAAGAAAACGCTTTCTAAATTTAAATACATTGTTACTTTTCAAACTATAAGGAGGATTTAAAATGAGCCAAGTGGAAAGAAATTCTAAAGTACAGAAATTAGTTGAGTATAAAAAATTCAATGAAGAAGAAGTTTTAAAAATGACAGATCCGCAGGTTGAATATTATCACTGGCTCTATTTTGATGATTCCGCTTATGATTATATGTAACTCTAAAATAAGAAAAAGCACAAAAACGTTTGGTTTCAACGGGTTTGTGCTTTTTTCTTTTTTTTAATTATAGGATTACTCGTTTTTAATACCATTTCCTGTGACAACAAAGTGAGGGCTGGCTTCCTTTCGATTGAAAAGTCTCCAGAACTCACTATACTCATCGTCTTCTGAAGTATCCGGAAATACCTCCACTAAATAACCTTGAGATAAAAAGATCTTTAGCCCTCCTACTTCATCCGAGTCAACTCTTTCAACAATCGTGTGTTCGTTTATACCTTCTATAAAAGATTCAATTCGTTCATCGAATCGATTATTTCCTTGGACATCCCATTCAAAGTCCTCATTTTCATCCTCCAATCCTGTTCTTGGAGAATAGAAATCCCGTGAGGCTACTACAATTTTATTACCTTTGGCAATACGCCAAGAACATTGAATATGTAAAGCGTATTCAGCTACCTCTTCCGTTTTACCCCTTCTGGTTACTAAAATCTTTTCTCCAAATCCTAGCCAAAACAAATTTGAGGCTCTCCCCGCGCATCTTAAATTTAAGCCCACTAATTTGTCTAATTTTGATATAGTTGCTTTTCTCATGCTTTTCTCCTTTTATTTGCAGCTAAAGCTTTCTTTGTAAGCAACTAAACAATTAGAATGTATTAATCTATTTTGTTTATGGCATTAAGGTTATAGCGACCTATTTCTTCTTTATTTTTAATGACTACTAAAACACCTTTTAAAGCATTTTCTTTAAGCATTTTTATTTTTTCTTTATTAGGAGCCACTGGCAGCCCTCCGGACTTAGTGGTGAATCCTAAGTCATAACTTACATTTATTTTTCCATTTCTATTCCTATCAAAATCCCCATATCCTGATCCTCTTCCTAATCCATCAAGACCTTTCTTGTCATCAAAAATATTAACCCCTACAGCGTCCTTAGAGGCCTTTATTAACTCTTTATCGGGTAAAATTTTAAAATCTAAATCGTCTTTATCAAAATTAATCAGGCTTTTATCACTATAATGCTTAATTCTCATATCGTAGTAAAGAGCAAGAGGCACAATTTCTTTCTCTTTTCCGTTTTTTTCTATTATTGTAGATCCTACCAAACCTTTGTCATTAACTACTTTTACTTTAACATTAGTAATTTTAAAAGGTTTTTTCTGATTATCTTGCTGATATTCTTTTGACACTTTTTTATTTTTTTCTACATCTGAGCTTCCTTGGTTTGAACAGGCTCCGCTCATTAACAACGAAACAGCCATAATAGTTACACCAATTAATTTTTTCATTATTCTATTCTCCCCTGTCTTAAACGACCCATGCCTTGTGGTTGTGGTAAATTTGTGAAGCTTAAATCCTTGTACAACGCAATTCTATCGCTTTCAATTGTTATTATGTTTTATTTATATTGGATAATTCTTTTTAGTATGTAATTGTACAGGCTTTAAATCATATAAATACTTTTAAAACAAATGAGTTAAGTTTATCAAAATAGAAATAGAGAAAAAATATGAACATGGAGATTTAGACTAACCTTCTGCTAAAGGATCCTTGTTATCAGGTATTTTCTTAGTCAGTTTATAAGAACGGAATTAGGAAACATATTGTATCAATAAGTGTTTTTAATTTATTTTGTAATTGTACCTATTATTTTTTCTTTACTAAATGTATTAAGTAATACATTTGTGCAATTAAAAACGAAAGAAATATAATGATGATGAATCCAAAGGTATTAATGGCCTCCTCTGCCGCATTATCACCAGTCATTAAAAGAGAAGCTAATACGAAATATAGTATAATCCCTATAAAAAGGTTCAAGAAGAAAATACTTATATATTTAGACAATAAAAAATCTCCTTTCTTTAAATAATTTCGTATAAAAAATTATTTCCGATAAGTTTTTTCTATTTATTTCCTATTAGTCTACCAAATACGTCTGTAAAAGTGTATGATTTTTAGAAGACAAATGTTATAAGAGGTATATAAAACATTTCTAGTTTATAAATAGATAGCTAATTAAAGTATGTTATCATGGATAAATAAGGAAGTAATGTTGAGCACTACTTTGAAGGAGATATTAATGAGACAGTTAAAAAGAAATTATTTTTGGGTTCTAACTATACTAATATTATCCAGTACAGTCTTCAATCTGATTTGGAGAGATAAAAGTTGGCCAGGGTATTACACTTTGTCCGTATTTTTAGTTTTGATTGTACTAAATATTATTTGGAATAGATATGGAAAGAATGAAAGTGCAAAAAAGTAATGCACCACACCACAGGTTTGCTGCATTACTTTTTATTTTTGCAACTTCTGGTTAAAAGTCTCAGCGACAAATTCAAATTCTACATCGTCTTTATGAATAAAAAATGTAGTACACCCGTCAATACCAATACGTTTATTAGACTGAGCACATACTACATCTACCTCAACCAGATTAAAATGAACAGCATGAGCATCCTCACTATCTAGACCCATTGTTAAACAATTAATACTATCGCCAAAAGACTTAAAAATAAGCCTTTTCCCTTCCAAGTTCTCTTTACTAACACCAAATTTCTCATTATTCAATATCCCTTGAAACGATGACGCTTTGGGGAGACACTGGATATGATGAATGCCTTCGTAGCACCTTAAAGTAAACAAAAAAGGGTGTGCTTCAGCTGCCATAATCTCAACACCATATTTAAACGAAAAAGTTTTATAAACCATTTCATAAAATAAAGGGATGACAATATCATCCCATGATTCATAAGCATGAGCATGTATGCGTATTAGATGGGGATATAAGCTGGTAATGGCACGCTGAAAATTTAATAAAACTTCCGTATCAGTAAGTTCAGATAAAGAATCATCGATTTCATGATTCTTTATCTTTCGTAGCCTATTATCAATCATCAACTTTCCCCTCCTACCTCTAGTTAGTTAATCCTCCGATAGTACATGTACGTCATGAAGCTATTCGTTATTATACTTGTCTAGGTCTTTCCATTTTGCAAACTTGTTTCTAAAATTCCTAGATATTTCTTCGTCCTTGCTCAAAAGTAAAATTAAAGATGAGTCCCAAAAAACTAATTCTATAATTGCTTTAGGGTGCTGAATTGTTGGTGTTTCAATCCAAAAACCCGGATTACCATCAGCATAAGGCTCTTCTTTAAGCATATCTAAATTTATAGTTTCTTTCTTATTAAAGGCAGAAAAAACTCCCCATATAAAATAGATGTCCTCTTTATTAGCAAGCTTCGTTAGATTTTCACCTGTAATCCAATATGTATTGCCGCTCGTTCCATTGTTGTAAATTCTGTAATCAGTAAAGTAATCAAGGTACTTATCTGGAAAAGATCCATCTAAATCAGTCAACAGCCAATTGTACTTTTCATGAAGGGTATTAAAAGAACTCAGTATTTCCTTTAAGTCATAAAAGCTCTCTAAGATCGTATTCATGCATTTTCCTCCATATTTTATTTTAACATTTCCCTTAGTAATTTTTCTGTATACAACATGCAAGAATAGTTAACATAACGCTTATTCAAACTCCTCAGGACACCAAACAGCTATGTCATCACCCGGAGTTGCAACTAAAAGCCAATCACTTCCTGCAAAAGGGTCTCCTAATTGCCAGCATTCATAGTTAGGATCATGACCGTTCACAAATAATACTCTTCCCGATTCTAGAGAAATGATAAGATGAGGCGATACGGCATCCAGCTGCACGTTTACTACTTTTTGTCTCCTGATATCCCAAATATGCTTAAAACATTGCTCTTCTGTATGGAAAGGCACTTCATCTTCTGATGATGGGTATGTATCGCGGGCTTCAGGATATACAGTCCAAGTTGTTTCGATATTCAATACAAAATCACTATCATCTTTTTTATTATAGTTAGTAAAATACAATAGAGTTACAGAGCTGTTAAGCCCAAATTTCACGCCATCTATTTGACTGCTAATAAGTAAGTGCTTCAGTACTCGTTCCGCAAATTTTTTGTCCTCTATCTTCACTGCAGCTGCTCCTTTACACGTGTCTTAGATGTATACCATATAAAAAGTTAAGCAGCGTAATCCTCTTTAGATATTAAAAAGCTCACTTTTACTGCTCAAATTAACACTTGGTATATTCATCCTAAACATAGGCTAAATAAAAAAGATCTTTACGAAAAACAGTCTGATTATTTCTGATTTTTCCTTTCTCTTACTTCGCTGATTGTCTTTATAAATTCACGCTCAGTTACGCCTAGATAGGAGTCAGAACGACGAACATATACAATCCTGAGGTCTCTGTAAGGCTCAGGTATTGAAAAGAGTTGTACTACCCCTTCTCTCTCATATCTCTCCGCTAATGACCGGCCTATAAGTGTCACACCAAGGCCCGAAATCACTGCTCCCATAATCGTTTCGAGTGTAGCGAATTCCATAATTTTCGGGGATACGATCTGTTCTTCTTTTAACCATTGCTGTAGCCTTTCTCTATATTGGCAGCCTTCATTAAATAAGATGAATGGTAAGTGTAGTAACTCTCTAGCAGACTGAAGCTGTTGAGTACCTTTTTCATTTGCACTGCATACAAGTACAATTTCTTCATCAAAAGCCGGAATTTGATCAAGCATTGACACATTTACTGGTTCTGCTACAAATGCCCCGTCTAGCTGAAACTTAAGAACTTTCTCTATTAATTGTGTACTTACTCCTGATTCTAGAGAAATATCTACATTTTTGTACTTATTATGATAGGAAGAAATAATTTCAGGAAACCCTACTACAGTTTCAACTAATCCAATACATAATGATCCGACAAGATTACGCTCATCTTGAAACGCTTTCTCTATTTCATCCATTAGCCTCATCATTTGTTCTCCATACGTTAGAAGTTTTCTACCTTCTACATTTAATGTCATTCCACGTCTGTGACGATGAAACAAGGGGTGTCCAATTTTCCGTTCAAGAGATCGAATACGTGCTGTTACATTTGGTTGGACATAACCTAGCTTATCAGCGGCAAGGCTTACACTGCCGTATTCTGCTACAGCCATAAATATGCGTATATCTTCTACTTCCATAAACATCCTCCGTTCGACTTACATTCATTCATTTAGGTATTAACAATAGTGATATCTACAATCATTTATCATTATTTTACAAGATATCAACCTCTAGATAAAATAATGACATCTGAGTGCGACTGCAACTATTTAGTAGCAATTACATAAAGTTCTTAAAATGAGGTGACTGAAAGGAGGAGATCTGATTGTTTTATTTACTATTGGTTCTTGCCATCATCTTGGAGGTAATCGCAGTATCTTTTCTTAATCTTACAAATGGATTCACAAACTTTGTTCCGACTGTTTTTGCCATACTATTTTATTGTTCTTCAATTGCTGCTTATATGCTCCTTAACGCCAAAGGTGAAGTAGGAGTAGCAAGTGCTTTGTATGCAGGAGGAGCAACCGTACTTGTTGTGGTCACAGGTATTATTTTTTTTGATGAAACTATTTCCTTATCTAAAATCTTAGGAGTTTCTCTTATTATAATTGGTGCAGTTTCTCTTAACATTAAAGGGCGCTCTAAAGAAAGAAGGACAGCGTAATGGGATACGTATTTTTAACGATTGGCTTAGTTTTAGGCATTGCAGGCCAAATGTGTGTAAAACTATCTAAAGGCTTTAGACAAACTGTTCCCACGATAGGCGCATTTCTACTCTTCATTGCTTGTATTTATTTTATTTCTCTAACGACACACTATTTTGAAATGGGAATCATCTTTGCTATATGGGCAGGGCTGACGATTGCTAGTACAACGCTGTTAGGTATTTATATATTTAAGGAATCAAAAAACAAAAGAAAAATTATCTCGGTTACTCTTATTATTACAGGTGTTATCATACTGAAAGTTTTCTAATAGAAATAAGATAAATAAGGCCCTTACTTAACTTATAAGTAAGGGCACCATAGAAGGAGTTAAAAACAAGGAGGTATTGGTCATCGACCGTCCATTGCTATAGTTGGTTATTGGTAAGTTGTAACAGTGTAATGGGTCATTGGATTATTGGTTTTATCACTTGCCATCACAATAGTACTTTGAGTACACTAAACATTCTCCTTCTATGCCTTGAAGGGAGTCTCACCTCTTCAAGGATTAAAAATATTTATCTCCATCAAACTCTAACTCTATTTGATAGTTTTTAGCGTTAATTAAATTCGATAATCTATTTGCTTTCTTTTCAACCTCTAGACCTCTTAGACGATATTCTTCAGGATCAAATGTAGCCACTTTAATAATGGATACCCCTTCTCCATAGTAAGGATATTCTTCTTTAGATGATGAACCAAACTCTTTGTATTTTCTTGCTTTAGCACGTAATTGAGTGGCATATTCAATTGCTTCTACAATTGTTAGTTTGTGTTCATTATAAGTAATATTATTTTGGATATTGGCTTGATACATTAATTTATCAAGTAGACGCAAATCCTTTCGAATGTCCTCTAAATCCTGTTCAACATGAGATAGTGATCGAGCTTGAGTAGGAATCTTCTCCCCTTTTTCAATCTCTACAAATGCAACTCGGTCCATCTCTTCTTCTAATTCATGTATTCGTTTTGATAATACACTTTTCAATTTCACAGCCTCTGCTAGAGAAATTTTAGACATAGATCAAAGCTCCTTTATTCATAAACTTACTTTTTACTATTTTATTGTTCTAATACCTTCTTATAATAAGGAAGTATTGTGCCACTTCCGCCATACACTGAGACAAAATTCCCGTAAACAGCAATGATTGCACCTATATAAAAAAGATACAAAAGGAACCACCCTGCCATGTCGTTTCCGGTATGATACGACATTCTTCTTCATCAGTGAGCTGTAAAACGAGACCTGTTATTGCCAAAAGGTAAGCTAAAATAAAGCTTGTAGAAAGAGTGATTATCGTCTTGCTCAAAATCACATAATCTTTTTCGCTTTCCATAAAGAGTACCTTTTTCTATATATTTTATATTAAACCATATTTCGTCATATAAAGGTGATTTACAAACAAAAAATTGTGATGGATACTATTTATTTTCGTTGCATTGTTATAGTAAATCGTTAATCACAGAAGTACATATCTTAAACTGATTTGTGTTAGACTGTTACAAGCTTAATACTTTGAAAAAGAAAGGTCTGAAAAAACATGACACAAACGAATACAGCATTTCGCGATGCACTTATCAAATCACTGCGAGGTGAAAGAGGTCATCTTCCAACAATTAATGCAATAACCGATATTAATATGGAACTTGCTTCACATAAACAAAAGGAATTACCTTACTCTATTTATCAATTAGTGAAGCATATGAGCTATTGGCAAGACTTTTTACTTGCTCTTGCTAAAGGAGAAAACCCTGAGAGACCGAAAAGTGTGAGTGAAAGCTGGCCCGAACATCCAGCTCCATCTGATGAGGAAGAATGGAAAAAGACGATCCAGCATTTTTGTGATGGAATTGACGAAGCCTGTCACTTAGCTGAGACATTAGCAATCGAAGAACCTCTGGATGCTTGGCCAAGTGAAACCCCAGGGGGATTACTGCGTAACATTGCTTCTCACAACAGCTATCATCTAGGTGAAATTGTTATAATGAGAAGGTTAAACGGAGCATGGCCACCGCCAACAGGAGGCTTTCCTGCTTAGATTGAGACATAATGCAGAAATAAAGCTCTAAAAAGCGTCCATTAAACACTTTTAGAGCTTTATTCTAGTTGTGTACTATTCCTTTATGAATAATGTGTGGGATGAAACAAGTCTTCCTCTGCATTTCTGACAATCGAAAAGTTTTCAACGTTGTAATGACCATGTAAAGTTTCCTTATAATGCTTTATGATTTGTTCAGCACTTAAACCATCACTGTCCGTTGTTGAATGTCCATCACCCACTAATGTCACATCCATTCCATTGATTGTAGCTGTTCTGACTGCACTATCTATACAGTATTGTGTCTAAATTTATGAGAAATTTAATGAGCAACTTAGCGGATTTTCTTGCCCCCTTGGTCTCTTGACTAGTTCCCCTTCACAGTTAGGACAAATATACATCGCACTTTCACTACATTTATCACAGAATGTACATTCATGAGTACAGATATAAGCGACAGAGCTATTATGGAGTTTCTTATTGCACTTTTCGCATGTATTTCTCATTTCTAAAGCCATTAAATCCCTCCTTTTGATATAATTAAATTGTATTGTATAAATTTCTATTTTCACATATCTATTTTATTGTATTATTGATTAATAGCTTTAATTTTGACGGAAAATTCATTATTTTAATTTATAATTTGAAGCGGGGTATGTTTTATGGATGAAATTGATCGAAATATATTACTACATCTACAAGAAAATGCTCGTTTGTCTTTTACACAGCTGGGAAAGCTGGTTGGTTTATCTACCCCTGCTGTTAATGAAAGAGTAAAAAAACTTGAAGAAAAAAACATAATAGATGGATATAGAGCAATAATTAACCCTGAAAATTTCAACAAACCTGTAACTGCTTTTATTTTATACAGCAATACAAAATGCAAGCAATTCGTAGAACATTGTAAAGAACACCCTGAGGTTATCGAATGTCATCGTTTGGCGGGTCAATACAACTATCTAGTAAAAGTTTTAACTAATTCCGTTCAATCTCTTGAAACATTTATTGATGAATCTATGGCTTTTGGAGAGCCATCTACATTGATTAAACTTTCCTCACCAGTTGTCTATAAAGCAATAAAATAGAAAGGGAGAAATATCCAATATGAAAAAGCGGATTTTGAGTTGGAGCATTCTTGTTGGGGTTATTATTATTGTAGCTATTGGCATACCAAGGATAACAGCCAATGAAGCAAGCCCTTTAGGTTCATCAGAAGAAAAAAAGAAAGTAGAAGAACTCGAAGAAAATTTCCGAAAGTGGTCACTTGAACCACTGGATAAGTTTATGGTGCAAAGTTACCAAGCAAAGCCGAATGGACATCAGTGGAATAGTGTGAAACAAAAATCAATTAAAAATTACCGTGTCACATATTACACGTTTTTTGGATTTCGTTACATGGAAGCAGAAGTTAGTTGAATCTAACATGGAAAGATAAGATTTGCGCAGAATATTATGCCACATGCCCGTTTTTTTCTTAATCATGATCTATTCGATGTTACATAGATATAAAAAAGGAACGTACAAAAAAAGGTAATGCAACATGCACTACCTTTTTTGTATTGTAATTGTTCTCTAAAACATCTGAAATTATTTTAAAATTATCAATATTATAAATTAAAAGGATTTTATTACCTTTTATGGTGTGCTCAAACCTAAACTATTTAAGGAGTGAACGAATTGGAAGTGAATAACCAAACTCAAATGAATACAAAATCGATTCACTAGTCATATGGAATAATACGCTGTCTGTAGAATAACGAATGGTGGAGTTTTATCAATTAGAGAGGAGCATGAAATTGCAATCAACTTTTCAAATAAGATTTAAAGACATACTACTCATTATTCTAACCTTATTACTTGTCATCTCCGTATTAGTAAATTGCGCTAGTTATTTTAATAGCAAGCAAATCGAAAGCATCAGCTCACAATGTTACGATAAAGGCGGAGAAGTCATACTCGAGATACATAACCTTTTTACCAATGATTATTCTTTTATGTGTAGATAGACATTATCTACTCCACTGTTTTCTGCATGAATACTGGGGCATCTTTATTTTGCACTCTATCTAACAAACGTTTCTCAACAAGAAATAAATAAGCGCAGCTGAAGCAAGCAGCTGTGCTTATTTATTTAAACCTTTAAATGTTGATAGTGACTTATAAACCACTCAATTCTCTCCCTATACCTTATCGAGGTGAAAATCTCTTAATTATGGTCTGTACATGTCCTAACTTTTTATAATAAATTTATTATAAAAAGCTATAGCTCTAATGTTTAGTTTCAAATTAACTCCAACGTTTTTTGAGACGCAATATGATGGTAAACTGCACCAATCATACCTGATTGATTTCCAAAACTAGTAGACCTGATAACAGCAGAGAATGCTGGATCAATTTCTAAGATTCTCTGTTTTAATTCGTTTATGAATGTTTTTCTTGAAGTAATCCCTCCCCCAATATAAAAAGTAGGAAGAGCAAACACATAATATAAGTTTAAGATGTTCATTGCCAATCCACTATATAAGTCACTAACCAGAAGCGATGCCACTTCTTCCCCTTGGTCGTAAGCTTCAAAGATTTGTTCACCTGAGACATTTTGAAAAGGTATGTTCATACACGTTGCATATTTTTCACGAATGACTGCCAGCGTAGCTGTTTTGTTAAATTTATGATTTTCTGCAATATCACTCGTAACGTGTTCACTGAACATATGTCCAAACTCACCAGATCGGTTACGTCTCCCTCTATAAAGAGCGTCGTTCAAATAAATTGCGCCTCCAATTCCTGTTCCAATAGTTAGACAAAGAAAGTCAGTCTCTTCTTTTGCACTTCCTTTCCATTTTTCTGCTAGAGCTACACAATTCGCATCGTTTTCTGCACTTATTGCCAAATCAGGAAATTGTTCTTTAAAATATGCAAAGATATTGAACCCATTAAAATCTTCAATAGCACCGCCCATTTCAATAAAACCTGTATTAGGATTAATAAAACCAGGTATGCTTAGAGCTAGCCCTACTACATCAGAATCAATTCGGCTTTCAATTTGAGTAAGAATAGTCTGCCCTTTCCTATTGGCTAGAGGTATTTTTACGGATTCAACAAGATCACCGGAAAGAGAAAATTTCCCCATTTTTAAATCGGTACCACCAATATCACAAGCTAATACAAATTTCATTGTATATCCTACTTTCTTCTTCAAAATATTGACTATAACTTCATTATAAGTGCATAAATAAAGAATTACCCCCTATAAAAGTATACCGGGGGTAATTCTTTATTTAGTTGTTTCAAGCAATATTACTTTCTGATTGTTTTTTTGCTTCGAGCTCTTCATTATAAGAAATACTATCTTGCATTCTGACAAAAGGAAGATAAATCATCACTGACATCGCAATGGTTACTATTTGCAATAAAGCCCCTCTCCAGCCGCCAATCAAGAAGCCAGAAACAACCGGCGGTGTGGTCCAAGGAACCTGAAGTGCATTGAAAGGCTCTACCCATCCCCAAATGATAGAGAAGTAGACCATAAATGATGCGATTGCAGGAACAACAATAAAAGGAACAAACATTATTGGGTTAAATACAATTGGCATACCAAAAATGATTGGCTCGTTTATATTGAATAATCCAGGAGCTAAAGATAATCGACCGAGCTGCTTTAAGTGCGATGACCGTGCCACTATAAGAGCTGCAATAATAAAACCAATGGTAATACCTGATCCTCCCAGTTTCGTAAATACATCCAAGAATTGAATGGTTACAACTTTAGCATTTTCACCTACAACAAGTTCTTTACCAGAATCCAATATAGCTTGGTTTTGTAAAGCATTAGCTGTTAGGAGTGGTCCCATTACTCCCATAATAATGGCAGCACCATGAATTCCACACCACCAAAGAAGTGACATTAAGACCATGATAAGAACTGCACCAGTAAGCGTGTCCGTCAAATTTTGTACGGGTACTTGCAGCAGTTTATAAACAATTTCAGTGAATGTCTTATTTGCAAAAGCTTGGCATAATCCAAAGACAATGGCAGCTACTGTAATAATGGCAAACCCAGGAATTAGTGCAGAGAACGAGTTCGCAACGCCTGGCGGAACACCTTCTGGCATTTTAATACGAATATCACGCTTAATAAACTGCGAATACACAAAGCCAACAAATAGACCAACTACAATCGAGGCTAGTACACCCTGCCCGCCGGTCCAAACTTTGGGAATAACACCTGTGACGGTTTCTCCGCTTTTTGTCAAGACAGAGGCCTGAGTGATAATAAGGAAGGCAACTACACCTAGAATACCAGCTGGCGTACCTTCAATTTTTTCGTTCCGGACGTACGAATAAGCGATTCCAAACACACCAATAAGAGCCAGAATATCAAATGTAGAACCGACAACCTGGGTAAGTGGAAGGTTCCACTGTTCTCCAAAGAATTTCACCATAGCCTCTTCCCAGCCTGGAATCGGGGCAGCGAGAATTAATAGAAAGAGAGAGCCGATAATTGTCATCGGCATTGTTAAAATAAACCCATCCTTAATTGCAAGTGTTGGTTTTGCATTTGCAAATCGAAGGAAGAACGGGGTGAACTTTTCAAATACACTTTCTAAGCGACCCATAGGGGTACCTCCTTAAAGTTCTTCTGCGCGTGTAGCGATAATATCCTTGTACCAAAAGAATGACTGCTTTCGTTTTCTTGCAAGATTATTTTTGTGATCGACATAAATGAATCCGTATTGTTTTTTATAACCATTTAACCAGCTAAGCAAATCAATGACAGACCATGCAAAGTATCCTGAGACGTTAATTCCTTCCATGACAGCTTTTTTGACAGCGCTTAAATGATTTTCAATATAGTCGATTCGAGGTTGATCATGAATCTCTTCACCAACGATAGGATCTTCATCTCCTAAACCGTTTTCCGTGATATACATTTTGATGTCCCCGTAGCGTTCTTTAAGCATACGCATCCCTTCTAGAAAAGCATCAGGAGCAATTTCCCATCCCCATTTGGTATATACTTTTTCTTCCATCATGACTGTTTTGTATACACCGTCAAATGAAGGGTTTCCAGGTTTACCTGTTGAGTTCTCACGTCCACCAGACAATACGAGGGCTGAATCGTTTTTCATTACGCGCTGTGGGCAGTAATAGTTTAATCCGATGAAATCATTCATAGGTGCCGTTCTATGAAGCAAATCCAGTTCTTCTTCTGTCATTTGCGGGAGTAGCCCTTTAGCTTCGAGCTCTTTTATTACATATTGTGGGTAAGCTCCTTTCAAAATTGGATCATAATACCAATGTGTCGAATATGCATTCGCATGTCTTTCTGCAAATTTGTTCTCTTCGTCCTCATCAATGCTAAACGCCGGGTTAAAAACATGAGTAATGCCAATTTCCCCCTCATAGCTTGACTGTTTGAAAAGTTCAACCGCACGGGCATGAGCCACAAACACATTATGTGTCGCCTGAAAGTATGCTTTCGCATCCCCTTCAATTCCTGGTGGGTGAGCACCGGTTAAATAGCCTAACGAACAAAAGATAACCGTTTCGTTAAAGGTAATCCAATTCCGTACTCGATCGCCGAATGCTCTAAAACAAACATCAGCAAACGTGACAAATGCATCGGCTGTTTTAGGATTTAGCCAGCCGCCTTCTTCTTCAAGCGTTTGAGGAAGGTCCCAGTGATACAATGTGACGAACGGAACAATTCCGTGTTTTAAACATTCATCAATGACATTATTATAGAATTCCAATCCTTTTTGATTTACTTCACCTGTACCGTTGGGAAGAATACGTGTCCAGGCAATGGAAAACCGATACGATTCCAATCCCATCTCTGCCATAAGTGCGATGTCTTCTTTATATCGGTGATAATGATCAATGGCCACATCACCGTTTGTTCCTTCAAATGTTTTACCGGGAATCTTTGAGAAGACGTCCCAGTTCGAAACCCCTTTACCGTCCTTGTTCCATGCCCCTTCTACTTGATAAGAAGCTGAAGCTGCGCCGAACAAGAAATCTTTTGGCATTTTCAAATCATTCACCCCGTTTATTTATTCGCTAATTTAATCGCGTGTTCAAGTACTTTTGCACCATTCATCATGCCGTAATCCACCGTGTTAATAACATCAATAGCGACACCTTTTGGTTCACAAACAGCTTTTCCTTTGTTTAACAAATACTTCACCTGAGGACCTAATAAAGCAACATCGATATTATCAACATACTTTTCCATCTCTGACTCAGGGTAAGCTGCAATCTCAGCTTCTACACCACGCTCACCAGCAAACGCTTTCATCTTCTCCACTAACATACTTGTAGACATACCTGCTGCACAGAATAATCCAATCTTCACCATATCAATTCATCCCTTTCAATAAGTTAATTTCTTTTTGCATGGTCATCATATGATCCAATAGCTCTTTTACTAAGATCGTGTTCATCAAATGGTCTTGGGCATGAACCATCAATACACCAACCCGTGCCGATTTCCCTTGGGCTTCTAGTGTGACAAATTTTGTTTGAATAGCATGTGCTTCGTTTAAAATTGAATTCGCTTTTGCTACTTCTGCTTCTGCCTCTTCTACTTTGTTTTCTCTGAGCAGATGTAAAGCAGCGTGATAGCTCGCTTTAGCATCACCTGAAAATGCAATTAATCCAAAGATATCTTCAGAGCTAATCTCAATCGATTCTTCAACCATATATGTACACCCTTTCATAAGTACAAATCTAATTTGTTGGTACAAATTTTATAAATTTATAATAACTCACTCAGATTCATATGTAAACTATTTTTTTTATTTTCAGACAAAAAAAAAGAGCCCTGAGCTCTCTTTGCACCTTAACTACCTTTCATATTTGATACTTTTAGCAATTTTACATGTTTGAAGTGATGCACTGACTGCGAGTAATCAAAAATTGCACCGTTTATTAAATAAACAGTATTATCTACCACCAAAGCCGGATCATTCTCTTTTAATCCCAATAAATCAGCTTGCTCACACATAAGATAATCGGCACGAATAACACGATCTGCAAAACCAATTGCTAGTTGCTGGTCATTGCGTAAATATGTATAAATCGATTTTTTTACAATATTTTCATCAAGGTATTTAACAAGATTTTTGTTAAAATACGAAGTTTCAATTGAAAATGGATCACTATCAACATATCTTAGCCTTTTTACATAATAAATAGGTGTTCCAATCTTACATCCCATATTTTGGGCTAGTTCCTCATCCGCATTAATTAATTTAAAATCTAGGAGCTTGTTTTCTACAAGGCGGTCACTAAAATCATTGGTAACTCCTTGTAGCTTTTCAAGATTAACGTATCCATTGTTGTGATGATTACGAATAAATGCACCGCTGCCCTGAACTTGATATACATATCCTTTATTTACGAGAATTTCAATTGCTTTTCGTACTGTATTACGGCTCACCTGATACTTTGCTGCATATTCATCTTCAGTCAAAAGTTTATTTGTTTTTTGATAAACATGCTCAGTAATATCAGATTCAATTTGGCCAGCTACTTGCAGATATTTTGGCATCATTCTGTTTTACACCTCTCTATACAAACTAAAAAACTAGGGATTATTATAGCATAAAATACGGAAAGAAGTGCTTTTATGAATATACTTGAAAGAAAAAAACTTTATACCCTTGTTCAATATGAGGATAGCTATTACTTATACCATTCCTGAAGTACTGGAATTGACATATTGTAAAACATCTAATTTTTTTAAAAACACTGCACTTACGAATCAAAAATGAAGTTCGACGTCTTTGTCTAATTGCTTTTTTCATACAAGCTAAAGTTAACTTTAATAAAAATTGAGACCTAAACTTATTACAAAGAGCACACAATATATATTCCTTTGAGAAATCCAGGGTGTATGTCTTTATCTCTAAACTTTTTTAATAGTTTAAAAGCGGGTAATACATTTCATAAAAAGGTATGATTTTATTAACTTTTTACGCATTACGCTCACGGCTGTTGCTTTCTCTTTCATCGGTGTTATATTCAGGGTAATTTACGTTCAAATAATTGGAGAGAAAGATGTCCAAATCGAAAGTCTTATCGGTCTCTTTATTGGTTTTTTTATTGGGATTTTCTTAATTTCCTGCTTTACTGATTATCGTAAAGAGAACAAAAATAATAAATAAAATGACCAAGTTCGTTTGCATAACCGTTTCAATTAAAAAGTGCGTTAGCCCTGCTTGGGTTAACGCACATGATCATTCGCTTGAATCAACAAAACTCACGCTTTTATAAGATCTAAACATCCTTTTAAATGCCAAAATAAGGGCTGTTCGGATAGAAAAATCAAGGTTAATTAGTAAATTCGGGGTGCATCGTACATTCACACTCAATTGCCTTTTAGACCGATGATTTTTCTGATGACTTATTGCCCGGTGCAAACCAACCTAATAGCGCGATACCAACTAATACTCCATAGAAAATCAGGGTCCAAGCGGTGCTATGAGGGAAATGAGAATCTAAGACGCCGATATCTTTATGCGCAAAAGTAATAACCGCAAGTTTAACACCGACCCAGGCAACAATTGCATATGCTGTCGTTTCTAAGGCAGGTCGCTTTTCAAGGAGTTTTACAAACCAGGTTGCTGCAAACTTGATTAAGATAAGACCTGCAATCCCTCCAAGAACTACAACTGCAAACTGCCCTCCGTCCATACCACCGATTTCTCCAAACTGTGAATCCGGAAGCCCAAGAGCTATAGCGACCGCAGCTAAAATAGAATCAATGGCAAAAGCAAGGTCAGCTAACGCAATTTTCCCCACTGTCGGCCAGAACCCCTTTCCAGCAGACTCCTTCTCATCATCATCATGAATATTCTCATTATGTTTCCCAAATCGCGCCTGAATGACATGCTTCAAACCTAGATACAGAAGATAAACGGCGCCTATGGCCTGTATCCACCAGACGTTAGCGATAAATGAAATGGCAAAAAGAGCTCCAAATCGAAAAATAAATGCCATAAGAATTCCGTAATTAATCGCTCTTTTTTTCTGATCCTCGGGTAAATGTTTAGCTATAACTGCTAGTACAAGAGCATTATCAGCTGATAATAATCCTTCTAACCCGATTAGAATCAATAATGCCCATACGTATTCGAGCCAAATAGATTCCATCCATTTTTCTCCCTTCCAAAATGTAATCTGTTATGCTAAAGGTTTTGTTTACAATAGAATAACCATATATCTTAAAGGCAACCCTAAAAGATAGGATTTTCATTATTTTAACACTAACCTTCTATAAAATACTGCTTTAAATACAAATAAAAACCAAATTATTAAATTTTTACGTTTTTTATCATATAACTTCGCTTTTTTACATGATTAATGAAAACTTTGAGCCAAAATCTCTATAAGTTGGATGGTTAATAGGTAATGGCTATTATTTCAGACTTGTTTTACAAAGTGCTTGCGACCAATGAAAAGAACGGCTGAAAAATATTGATGAATATTTTTCAGCCGTTCTTTATTTCTTCTTTGTACCATGCAATAAAAAAGGTTAATTAGGACTAATCCCTACCCAAAACAGGTCCACTAGAGCCTGAGCCGTTTTTTCAGGGCCTCCTAATTCTGTAATTAATTCTTTTTTGTTCCGAATCATTGTGACCGTTGAAAATGTATGCGCAAGCAATCTGGGACTTGCTACGACGATTTCTCCGTTGTTTGCGGCCTGTTTGAATACGTTCTCTAATGCCTCATGTATCGCTTTCTCTGCTTCACGAATTTCACGAATATGATCTTCTGTAAGCGACGAAGTCGCTTCTTGTAATAATGTTTCAAAATCAATATGCGGCCGCTTTAAATGATCCAATGTTACCTCATATAATCTGTGTTTTAACCCATTGGAATTTTGCAATAATTTCTCCGTCTGTTTTGTAATACGTTGGAACATGCTTGATACGGAAACTGTAAACAAAGTTGCCTTATTTTTAAAGTAGTAGTAAACGCTGGCCTTGGTCACATCGCTCGCTTCAGCCACTTGCTCCATTGAAACTTTTTCGTACCCGTATGCCATAAATAAATGAGCAGCTGTTTTCAAAATTTGCTCTCTCGTTATATTATTTTCAGTTGTTATTTTAGGTCTGCCAGGCTTTTTTTTTGGTGTCTGATTCGTATTCATAAGGGCCCTCCTTCTAGTTCAAGAAATTGGCACATTTAAACTAGTTGATTAATTAACCTTCTGGTATATATAATTATTGAAGGTTCTATATATATTGTAATAGAAACAAACAGATTTGGAAATGAGGGAGAATTAATGAAAGAATCACCTTTAGCAACATTCAGTCGAATATATGACTGGGAAAGTGAGTCGATGGATTGTAATTGCCGTATGGATTTTGGCAACTGTAGTCCTCACGATTGCTTGGCCTGCTGTGAATAAGACGGAAGTAAACAATGCACCAAACTTAAGTGAGAATTCACCTTCCGTAGAAGCTGAAAATCTTATAAAGAAAGAATTCCCTAATTCATCAGGGGTTCCTGCCTTACTTACATGGCACAAAGAATCAGGTTTGAATAATGATGATCTAAAATCTATTCAGCAAATGGCGGCGGATTTAGAAAAGAAACCATTAGAAGCACAAACGTCTACTCCGCCTTTGCATAAATTACCGTTAGCAGCTCTGCAAAAGATGGTTTCGAAAGACGGAACAACTCTTGTACAGCCTATTTTCTTTGAAGAAAACGTTGAAACGGATGTACTAGAAAAAAACCTAGATACGATTAAAAAACAAGTAAAAGAGAATGTTTCATACGATTCTTTTGCGACGGATATCGATGAAAAAGATAAGCTAAGCACGCGCGTTACAGGACCTGTAGGAATTCAAGTAGATGCAACCAGCCTATTTGAAGGAGCAGACGTTTCCTTACTAATCGCGACAGTTTTATTAGTCTTAATTTTACTTCTTGTAATTTATCGTTCCCCAATTTTAGCGATTATTCCTTTGATCGGTGTAGGTTTTGCCTATGGGGTGCTGAGTCCAATTCTCGGTATTTTAGCAGATAAAGGATGGATTACGGTCGATTCGCAGTCCATATCCATTATGACGGTCTTGTTATTTGGAGCCGGAACAGATTATTGTTTATTTTTAATTTCTCATTATCGCGATGAGCTTCGCAAAGTAAAAGATAAGAGACAAGCACTTATTAACGCTTTTAAAGGTGCTTCAGGTGCTATAGCCATGAGTGGCTTTACAGTTGTCATCTCTCTTCTAGCTTTAATCGTAGCAAAATACGGTGCTTACCACCGTTTTGCCA
Organism: Priestia sp. 40; assembly: GCF_049368575.1. Lineage (NCBI taxonomy): Bacteria > Bacillati > Bacillota > Bacilli > Caryophanales > Bacillaceae > Priestia > Priestia sp. 40. The sequence continues at coordinate 23,727 of NZ_JBMPZA010000014.1, read as the reverse complement.
TCCCGTTTAGCTTATCTATTCTGGTTATGGGATTAGCGAGTTTGACTCTTATTCCTGCCCTGCTTGCAGTTATGGGAAGAGGTTCTTTTTATCCTTTTGTCCCTCGCACTCCTGAAATGGAAGAGGAATTGGCGAAAAAGAAAGGAAAGCCGGTGCGTAACCGAAAAGAAAAAAATCGTTTCGGAAATTGGATTGGTAATGTGGTTACGACTAAGCCATGGACAATCATTGTTGCTTGTCTAGTCTTTTTTGGAGCTTTATCCATTTATTCTAGTCAAATTAAGTACACGTATGATTTATTGTCTTCTTTCCCTGAAGATATGCCTTCTCGTGAAGGGTTTACGATTATCTCTGATGCATATTCTCCAGGTGAACTAGCACCAGCACAAGTAGTAATTGATACGGAAGGAAAATCGGTAGATCTAGAAAAAGAGTTAAAGAAAAACGATCTTATTAGTACCGTTTCTGCACCTCAAAGCGGTAAAAGTAATAAAGATTTAAAAGTATATGATGTCAAGTTTAATGTAAATCCGTATAGTATAACAGCTATGGAAGCTATTCCAGACTTGAGAGATGCAGCCGAAAAGGCACTGTCACAGTCCGGAGTTTCCTCAGTAAAATCCAAAGTATGGATTGGCGGTCAAACAGCGACGCAATATGACACGATGACTGTTAGTGATAAAGACAACAGTATTATTGTCCCGTTAATTATTATTTTTATATCGCTGCTGCTAGTGGCTTACTTACGTTCTATTGTAGCTATGCTTTACTTAGTGGGAACGGTTATCTTGTCTTACAGTGCAGCCTTAGGATTAGGCTGGCTCATCATCCACAATATCATGGGGGCAGATGCTATTCAGGGAGCGATTCCTTTATACGCATTTGTATTCTTAGTGGCGCTTGGTGAGGATTATAATATTTTTATGATCTCAAGCATCTGGCAGAAAAAGAAATACATGCCGTTAAAACAAGCGATTAAAGAAGGCGTAAGTGAAACAAGCGGTGTTATCACATCAGCTGGAATCATTTTAGCTGCTACTTTCGCCGTTTTAGCAACACTGCCAATTCAAGTTCTTGTTCAGTTCGGAATTATTACAGCTTTAGGCGTTCTGTTAGATACATTTATTGTGCGACCATTCCTTGTACCTGCGATCACTACGGTTTTAGGAAGATTTGCTTTTTGGCCAGGTAAAGCTGAAGTAGTATCAGAAAAAGAGAAGTAAGTATTTGAACAAAGATGTTTTGTATTTGATTTACTATGCATCTTCTATGAGTATAAAACCAAGAAAAAAGCAAAGAGAATATCAATATTCTCTTTGCTTTTTTAATTTACTTCCATCTGTGCTCTTCTTTATCTGTTAGCTTTACGATAAACGGAAATAAACTAATAAGAGATATAGCAACAATCCCGCTTAAATAACCTAGCCCTATTAAAGGACCAGCACCTTTAAAGGAGATAAATTGTCTGGTATGGCATTTAGGACACTTCTTTCCTTTCTTAGAAAACCCAAGTAACCATACGTTTTTAGCGCTCCATTTGTAATTGCAATTATTGCAACAAGCCATATATACTCTACCTTTCTTGTCTTATGCCTTTATTCGTTTTTATGTAATTTTTGAACGGAATTATAATTATAATGTTAGTTCATATTAGTCTGATGATAATTAAAAGCCATATTTATAATTTCTCCAAGCAACAGTCCTAAAGCTGCTACTGGTATAAACACTTTAAACATACTAATAGAAACATCTAAGCCTAAAATCAGTAAAAGAAAATAACCAAATAAGAATCCTGTACAGATAAATGAATATTTTTTTATCATTTTTCTCAAAAAAACACCTCTTTTGCTTGAACACTCCATTCACTTCTTTATGTATAAAAGGCTCATCTATTCTTTCCAAAACGTTCATTTTGTTTTTTAAATTGAACAACTTTATAAATAAGCAAACCTAAAGAAACCAATAAAATTAACCAAAAGATTTGAAAAACTGCGTCCGCCCAATTAAAACTTGATATAACCATATTATCGCCTCCTATAACTTATACGAATAAGTTTCATAAAAGTTCCATATTTGTATTATTTATTGTGTTTTCTGAGTGATATTCTCAGCTGTTCTCCAGCACCTATTTGTAGCCAGCTACAATCGGCCTTAATTTTAAATGTATTAAAAGAGGGTACTACACTTTATAAAAAGGCGTGATTTTATTAACTTTTTACGTATTGCCATAACAGCTGTTCTTCTCTCTTTCGTTGGTGTGATCTTCAGAATAATTTACGGCCGATTAACTGGAGAAAAAGGTGTACAAATAGAAAGTCTCATCGGTCTTTTCATTGGTTTTTTTATTGGGATTTTTTTAATTTACTATTTTAATGATTATCGTAAAAGAAAAATACCTAATTAATTCGTTAGTTTGCAAACGAAGTGCTCGCTGTAAATTTTAATAATCTAGAATGGCTTTCCGCACAACGTTCATAAAAACAGCTATTTAGGTTAAATTATTACTTAAGAAACATATGCTACTGGAGGTTGTAACTTGTTAATAGGTGAGATTGTTCAAAAGCTAAATAATGGTGCTACTTATGAGGAGATTGCTTCTTCCATCAAAAGTAATGAAGATATATTGAGGAATGATTTAAAGAAATTCGGATTTCACTATGATAATAACGAAAGAAAGCTGGTATTTACAGGATACGAATCTGAGTATTAGAATACACTTCGTATTTGTTACTCTGATATCTCCAAGCTTTCTAAATAATACTTTTACTTTTCGGTAATATAAATACTGTTGAACACGAACTTTCATCATAAAAGCGCGGACTGAATTCAATCCACGCTTTTAACACTCTTCATTTTAATTCTCTTTTTAATACTTTCCCAAGCTGATTTTTAGGAAGTTGATCAATAAAATAAACTTCTGGAACTTTGTAACTTGCTAGACGATCACTACAATAGTTTAGAATATCTTCTTTTGTTAAGGAAGAATGAGGATCCTTTACTACATAAGCTCTAGGTTTTTCTCCATAAACAGGATCTTCTACTCCTACTACAGCAGCTTCTATAACCGTACCTATTTGCTCAATGATTTCTTCGACCTGATCGGGATAGATATTATCGCCGCCATATACGATAACATCTTTATAGCGTCCCATAATATATAAAAAGCCGTCTTGATCTATCTTTCCAGCGTCCCCCATATAGAACCAGCCATCTCTAAGAACTTTGTCAGTCGCCTCTTGATTATGCCAATAGCCTTTAAAACAATAGGGGCTTTTTATAATAATCTCTCCAACTTCTCCCGTTTTCATTTCTTGTCCTGAATCAGGATCCATAATTTTTACTTCTACACCAGAAAGAGGCTTGCCTGCGGATTCAATTTTTTCATCTCCCATATTTGGTGTCCATACACTGACTGTCCATGCTTCTGTACTTCCATACCCTTGTATCATGCTGATGTCTAATTTTTCATATTCCTGAATAAGATAAGCAGGAACTTTTGCCCCTCCGGCAATAGCAACCTTTAGTGAAGATTTCTTTGACCCTGCATTTTTCACTACTTCGAGCATTTGCATATACGTAGAGGGAAACGCTAACATCATAGTGATCTTATGAGTTTCAATCGTTTCCCAAATGATTTCCGGTGTAGGATCTGACAACAGAAATAACCCCATTCCGTTGGAAACAGATTTCAAAATATTATTAATAGAACTCATATGATAAAAAGGATGCGAGGCAAGAAATCGACCATCTTCTTCATAATCGATTCGTTGACTCGATGGTTGTATATAAGAATACACATGACCATGTTCAATCATACAGCCTTTTGCGTTACCAGTAGTTCCAGAAGTAAAAAGAAGCATCGCTATGTCGTCTTGGAAGACCTGTATATTTGGATTTGATGTGGAGTACGTAGAAAAAATTTCATTATATTCTTCAACTGTCTCCACACTATTTTTTCTTCCTACTTGTAAAGTAACAACGCCGTTTACTATTTCAGAGTCAAAAGGGATAACTTCATGAAATTTTTGGTCGTAGAAAATAACTTTAGGTTGTGCACTATTTAAAATATCAATAATTTCATACTTCGTAAGCTGCCAGCTAATAGGAACCGCTACGGCTCCAATTCTTAATGCGGCTAGCAGAATGGTAGGAAACGGATGATTGTTTTGACAGAGAATTGCAATTCGATCCCCTTTTTTAACATTATGGCTTAACAGGTAATGAGCAAGTTGATTGACACGTTCATTATATTCTTTAAATGTATGGAAAGATGTACTCCAAATTAAAGCCTCTTTTTCAGCAGATTGTGCAGCCCTTTGCTCTAATAGTTCTCCAAGTGTATACATGATAGCTCTCTCCTTTAATGATAATGACCAGTTTGGATCATATTTAAATGGTGCTTCATTCTAATTATTTTTAATTCTATAAACTACATTACCCAAACTTAACGTTAACGCAAACGTCAAATATAAGTGTTTAAAAAATTCATATCTTTTTAGCATGTAAAAGATACATATTGGTTATTTAGAGGAGACTATTCAATATACTTTGAAGCTTATGTTGAGGAGTTCATAGCGCTTTATCTTGTACGATTCTTTTCTTTTTTCAACTTTAGCCCCCTTTTGTATCAGCTATTAAGTATGTTCCCTTTGTATGCGTGAAGTTAATTGCTAGTTGCACTCTCCATGTGAATAACAAAAGTCTTAAGAGTTATATTAATAAAAACGCTAAGATAATATAGAGCTTCTCTTCTTGCTATAGGATCTATTAATGACCATGGAGGAAAATATGAATAAAGTCTTTTTTATTTTTATGATTATTGGTGTACCTCTTTCAATTATTGGCAGCATTTTTAATTGGAATTATATTTTCATGTTCTTTATTTATTGTGTGACATTAATTAGTTTGGCTAATTACATCAGACGTTCTACTGAAAGCCTTAGCGTTGTAGTAGGTCCAACAGCAGGGGGATTACTGAATGCTACATTTGGCAACGCTGCAGAAATTATTATTTCGTTTTTTGCATTAAGTAAAGGACTAAATACAATCGTCATTTCCTCCATTACTGGAGCAGTTCTTGTTAATCTTCTTTTTGCTAGTGGAATATCCATGATCGTTGGAGGTATTCGATTTAAAAAGCAAAAATTTAGTGTGTTTAAAACACGACATAATACCTCCCTCTTAATGTTTGCTATTATCGTAACTTTTGTATTGCCATTTATCTTTGCAAAACGCTTGGATGATAAAGATATGCAGGTTCTATCCACTTCTTTTGCTATTGTGATGTTGACCATTTACCTGCTTGCTCTTCTTTTTAAACTTGTCACACATAAAGGGATTTTTACTGGAAACGCAGAAGAAAATGGAGAGGAACCAGAATGGGGAAAAAAGAAAGCAATCGTTGTGCTTGGACTGGCCACAATTGTACTAGCTTATATTAGTGAAAAACTTGTTGGCACCATTGAGCCAGTAGGTGATGCCTTAGGCTGGAGTCACGTTTTTATTGGAATTATTGTTGTGGCCATAGTGGGAAGTGCTGCAGAGTACGTGTCAGCAATTGCCATGGCCTATAATAACAGAATGGACGTAATGGTGGAGATCTCCATCGGTTCAACCGTCCAAACGGCCATGTTTGTTGCTCCTATACTTGTTCTGTTCTCATACTTGTATGATTTCTTGCCTCTTGTATTTAATACAGCAGAAATGATTGCGATGATCCTTGCCGCTCTCATGACGGTGACCGTTGTGAACGACGGTGATTCCAACTGGTTCGAAGGTGTTTTACTTGTTGGTACCTACATTGCGATAGGCTTTAGTTTTTACCTTTTATAGAATTTTTTCAAGAAAAAGATGAAAATTTCAGCTTACATAAAGACAAAGCTTAATCATCTTTTTAAATCTTGACGAATAATATATACACAAAAATTTGCTTTTCTTTTGCATGGTTTTCAACTTTAAACACAATTAAAGTATTGCTGTATTGATAATATATAATCGTATATGAACAAGAAAAACGAGCTCTTATCTGCTAAGAGCTCGTTTTTTATATTTATTTTATCTACCTTACATATAACCGTTTCAAATAAACAAAAGACACCAGTAAACCTAAAATGTATGTACATATTTTGAAGCGAATGACATATTAATAGCTCAAGAGACAGTGTTTACTAATAAAAGTTAGAGGAGATGAGAGTGAGAATGGATAATTTTAATTCACAATCATCCACTGATCATCCAAACCCGCAAGTATGGAATTTTGTTTCGGCTCCTAATTTACATCCCATGAAGGTTACCATTAATACTAATAAGCCTGGAACAGCTCCCGGCCTATTATTTGTTGCACCCTATACGGTATATGGAGCAGCGATGATTGGACAGACCGGCGCACTAATTATGGATCAGACGGGTAATCCAGTGTGGTTTAGACCGCTTGCTAGTAGGTATATCCAAAATACAGACTTTCGAGTACAAATATACTGCGGGAACCCTGTTCTTACGATGTGGCAAGGGACAATTTCAGGAACTCAAACTTCAGACCCTAACCTTCCAGTAGGTGAACCTGAGCCTGGTGCTTATTTTCAAATTATCAATCAGCATTATGAGGTCATTAAAAAGTTATTTGCTAAAAAAGGGTTTACCTCTGATTTGCACGAGTTTACAATTACCAAACGGAATACGGCTTTGTTTACAGCCGTAAAACAAATACCCGCAGATTTATCTAAGTATGGAGGGCCATTACATGGGTATTTTAGTAATTACTCTATTCAAGAAGTAGACATTGAGACGGGAGAGCTTCTTTTCTTTTGGGATGTACTTAAACATATTAATCCATCTGATTCGATGGTACCTGCTTCATCCGCAACAAGCTCTAATAATATATGGGATTGTTACCACGTAAATTCAGTCGAAGAAGGTCCAAACAATACACTTTTAGTGAGCATGCGTAGTATGTGGGCTATTTATAATATTGACAAAGAAACGGGAAAGGTGATTTGGCAACTTGGTGGAAAGCAAAGTGATTTTAGGCTTGGACCGAACGCCAAATTTTCTTGGCAGCATGATGCACGCTACAGGTCCGAAAACAGGATAAGCTTGTTTGACAATGCCTGCTGTGCTTCTCCTGATTCTCCACCTCAAGGGCAAGCGCGTGGTTTAATTCTTCACTTAGATTATAAACACAAGGTTGCAAATGTAGATCGAACATATTATCATGCTCCCGCTTTATATGTTCCAAGTCAAGGAAATGCGCAAAAGCTTTCCAATGGAAATCAACTCATTGGGTGGGGACAAGAACCGTACCTTTCGGAATTTAGGAACGCTGGCAATACGCGGAGAAACCCTTCATTTAATTTGTTATATGATATGCAGTATCCAAATCAGAATCTTTCGTATCGAGCCTTTAAAAATAAGTGGATAGGTCTACCACTTTATCCACCTAGCATAACTGTAGACTTATTGCACGACGGTGAAGCTACAGTTTACGCATCATGGAATGGTTCAACAGAAACAGTCGCTTGGCAGGTACTGGCGGGACCAACACCTTTTAAATTAGCAGTAGTGGTATTTAGTACCCCTCGTACTGGATTTGAAACAGATATTCATGCTGAGGCAGGGGGTCCCTATTTTCAAGTGAAAGCATTAGATTCATGCGGGAACGTCATTGGTACATCACCAACTACTTACGTGAAAATAAGACGAAATAGACGGAAGTAAGCATTAATAATCCTCTATTAGATTTTTAAAAATGTTCGTATAGTGCCCCTACTCTGAAGAACTGAGGGAATACTTGATATAGATGAGTATGGGGTACTTTTTCTCTCGAATTACTTAACTTTTAAAACAATATCTTCTGATTTGTCATTCCATTTAACAGTTAAAATCAAATGTTTAGATTTCATTACACCTTCACTAGCGTCAACCTTTACTTTCTCTTTAAAATTCCCTTCTTCATTTAACCTTGCGTCTCTCACTGCAATTCCATTTTGATTATTTGAAGGGTCTAAATTAATTCCAAAATCCCCTATGTTTTCTACCTTACCACCTAGATAATTTAAGTTAATTTGAGCTGTTTCTTTACTATTTTCAACGGGATATAACGTAATAGTAGCTGACCAGCTTTGAGTTTCACCTGAAAACTCTAAAGGATCCTCAGCTTTACTTTGACATCCAACTAATGAAACAAAAAAGAAAAGACTAAATAAAGCAATACAAAACTTTCTCATCCTCGTCCTCCATGTAAACAGCATAATGTCATTTTTACTAACTTATATTGTATTAAACTATATATTTTTAGTTAACGTAGCGTAGAATATTATCTAGTAAAGAACATATGTAAGATCTTTTTTAAAAACTGTTCGTAGATTTTGAAAGATGCGCTAAATGCGGAACGTTTCTTTTCACTTTCCATTATAATTTTATCCCCTTTTATCCTCAGGCATATTCTATACAAAACAAATTGCCGTTAGTTTAAACAATGAAAGGTCTCCCAGAAATAATTCTGAGAGACTAGTAAAAAAATTAACCTGTGAAAAAACTTACAACACCTATCAGCACAAAAAATATGAGAATTGCAGATAGAATGAGTACAACTGTAAAGATAGGTTTATACTTTGCTCTATTTTCTTGATTACTTATCTTATTATGTAAATCATCTAATTTTCTTTCAATTTCATCTAGACGTTTTTCAGTGTTAATATCCATCACCTCCTACCTTTTATACGAATTACTTCTCTAAAATTTTCCTAATTACTGTATTTTAAAGAATATATATGTAAAAACCATTATGGATTGTATTTATAGTTAGTTATCAGAATCGTTTTTATCAGTAGTGCAGATATCAAAACTATAAAAGCTCATTTAAGCTATAAAAATACTTAAATACAGTTATAATAGATAATACATAGATGATAAGGTGAGATGTATAAATGACTGATTTTTTATCTGATTTTTTATCAAGCTTAGGTCCTATTGTTGATACTCCTTGGCCTTTAAATACTCGAAAAATTAACAAACATATTTTGTTGCTAAAACAGCAGCACTGGTTCAAAAACGTTTATGATAACAAGGAATACTATGCACTACTTTTTGGGAATAGACGAGTGCGATCTTATCTACACAGTAGCTTCCGTGTCTTTAGAATGATTCGTAACGAGAAGGTGCAAAAGAAGTTCATTATGCTATTGAATAAAGAATTAAAAAAATAGTTCTTTTCAGAACAATCAAAAGTGAAATGGACTCACTTGTTTGATAACAAACGAAATAATAAACGAAACAGCAATTGTTGCCGCTAGCTGCTTTGGAGTTTTGTAAAAGACTACGCATAAAACAGCATACATAATGAATTCTTCAATATAGTTTAAATGTATATAAAATATTCCAACCGCTAAAGAAAGACTTAACAATAACCCCATAGGCAACGCTGGTAATATCCAAGCTAGACGTAAATTATTTTTAGCGATCCATACAATAGCTGCTAGAAACGGAGACGCTAGTGCGATACTTCCCCACAGTAAAAAATAACTGGTTGGAAAAAATCCAAATAAAAAAGCTGAATATATATAATAGCCTGTTAGCATTCCTATAAAGAACACGAATGTATTAAGAGCCGCACTAATTTGGGTTTTACTATACGCGGCTATAAGAGTAGCAATCAGTACCCAAATACCTGTCCTCGAACACAAATATCCAAAATATGGTATGATGTTCATCCACCAACTTCCATCAACACCTGCAACAGTATCTAAATATTTGGCTGCTATCCCCAAAGCTGTACCGAAGACTAAATATATAATAGAAAATGCAAGTTTGTTTGTAGACTTAACTATTCCAATAGTAAACTCCCCCTAACCAAAGCAAACCTATTAAATTGTTTTAACTCTTTCGTCCAAAAGCTTTTGTATCAATATTTTTGTCATCTAGAAAATTCTCTATTTTTTTCTGTTCCCTTCCATTTACACCTTCATTTTTATTCATAATTGACTCAATTTCTGTTTCAGAAAAATCTCCTTCGCTCATACGCTCAACCATGTCATCGATTGCTTGATCCAGTTCATCCAAAATTTGATTGGAACCCGTAATAAAGCGGCTAATTCTCTCTGACTCTTTTTTATATCCTTCTGGTAGAGTATTGTGCGAGATATAGGTGGAAAAGTTACGATCATTTTCTCTGACCAGATCGTTTAGTTGTTCGAGTTTTTTCGCTTCAGCTTTAGTTAGCTGTTGATCAGAATCCATAATTTCTTCAAATTGGTCACTGATATTGGATAAATCTTCGCTAGTATCTAAGTATGTCTTTATACTTTTTTTCATTTCCTTTTCATCAATTACAGCATTATTTTTCGATGAACTAAATATGGAAGTTGGTAATACAATTTTTCCACTAGCTTCTTTTGTACTTTCCTGATAAGAACAAGCGCCTAATAAAAAAATAATTATTAAGCTAAAACAAAGTTTTTTCAATTCAAACGCTCCCTTTAACAATGTATTTGTTCCATTAATTTACATAGAAAATTTTAACATTAAAATCCTCTTAGGACTATACATCTAGAGGCGTATATTGGAAAAGTCCCCTCACCTAATTGAATATAGCAAAAAATGTTAAGAACAAAGATTTGTTTGCTGTTATAGTGAACGTAAGGTAGGTGAATGTAAATGAATTATGTAACTTGTATACAGAGAACGCTAGATTACATTGAGGAGAATTTGGAGACACAAATTACTTTAGAAAAGTTAGCAGAAATTGCTTGTTTTTCTCCTTTTCATTATCACCGTGTCTTCCAAGCCATGGTTGGAGAATCAGTGATGGATTATGTGAGAAAACGAAGACTTACACGCGCAGCAGAACGCTTATTTTTCACAGATGAAAAAGTGATTGATATCGCCCTTGATGTTGGTTTCCACTATCAAGAGTCCTTTAACAGAGCGTTCAAAAAATTTTATGATGTTTCACCGAAACAATACCGTAACGCAAGAAGAATATCTGGACCGCTACGGGGAAAAGCCTACCTAACTACCACACTTTTGTCAGGAGGAAATAAAATGGAACCAAAACTAGTCACTAAACCTGCTTTTTATGTCATTGGATATGAGCTAAAAACGAAGAACGAGGGTGGCCAGAATAATAAAGACATTCCTGAATTTTGGCAACAGTACATGCAAAATAGATTGGGATCTAAAATTCCCAATCCCATAAACGAAAACACGGAGCTTGGTATTTGCACTGATTTTAATCCTGAAACGGGTGCGTTTGTTTATGTAATTGGCATGGAGGTAGAGAAAGACACTCCAGCGCCTGAAGAAACAGTTTATAGAAGCTTCCCTGAGCTAGAATATGCGGTATTTACTACGCCAAAATCAAATGAAGAATCCTTTACTTCTTCCATTCAGTCCACATGGAATTATGTTTTCACAGAATGGTTTCCAGAATCAGGTTATGAGCACTACGGATCAATGGAGTTTGAACTGTATGATAAGAGATGCTATGGTTCAGAAAACAAAGAGATCGACATCTACATTCCTGTGAAAAAACAGACCGTTAAGGCATAAAAGAGAAAAGCATTGCAAGTAGAAATTCACTTATAATGTTGAACATATTCCTATACAAAAGCCCAATCTCTAAGCAATTAAATTTAAGAGCGGGCTTTTATTCTTTTGCATTGGGAATTTTAGAATCAGCCAATTTGAATATTCCCTTCATTTTTAGTTATCATAATGTACGATATCGGTAATAAAAACATCAGATATACAGAGAAATACGATGTGCTTTTCTCTCCAATTACTTAATTCTTAAAACAATATCTTCTGATCTGTCACTGGATATTCTGTCACTGGATATAAGGTAATACTAGCTAACCCGCTTTGATCTTCTTCTAAAAACTCTAAAGAATCCTCGGCTTTATTTTGACATTCAACTAATGCGACAAAAAAGAAAACAAAATTAGATACATTTACTATCATTTTATTTTATGTATTTTCCTCACGTGCATATTTTTTACATTTTATAGGAATGATAACGTTACTCGTTGTATAACCAATATTCACTCATATAAAAGGTGGTAAAACGTGCGACAAAGATATCTTCTGAAAAGCTCTAATAAAGAAAAGACAACAGATTGTTCAGCAACTCCCTTATATGATGATGTAAATAAAAATATAGAGAGACTATTGAACGAATTAGGAAATAGCTCCGATGTATTGGTTCGAATGGTTGAGTCTCCGTATCAAAACACGTTAAAAGCAGCCGTTATTCACCTTGACGGATTAGCAGATGAAAACATTATAAATGAGAATATCATGACTCCTCTTATTCAGTGGCTTAAGGAAAGTAATCAAGTAGTAACCGCCAAAGAGATAGAAGCACAAATACCCCAGATGTTAACTGTATCTCAATTGACTATAAAAGAGAATTGGCATGAATTTATGTCAGCCGTTTTAACTGGTGATACAGTCATACTACTGAATGGAAGTTCTAGAATTTTCATTGGCAATACAAAAAAACTTCAGTCCCGCGCAGTAACAGAACCAACCAGCCAAACTGTTGTTAGAGGACCTAAAGATAGTTTTACAGAGAATTTAAGGACTAATACCTCCTTGATAAGAGCTAGAATTCAGGATTCTAATTTACGCTTAGACAGCATGAAAATTGGAAGCGTAACCCAAACAGATATAGGGATCATGTATATTCAAGGGAATGCAGATGAACGTATTGTAGAGGAAGTCAAAGAACGTTTAAAAGAGATTAAGGTAGATGGGGTCCTCGAGTCGAACTATATTGAGGAATTTATCCGGGATGATAGGACGACTATTTTTCCACTTCTATTAAATACGGAACGACCTGATGCCGTTGTAGGAAATTTATTAGAAGGTCGAATTGCTATTATTGTACAAGGAACACCTTTTGTATTAATCGCACCTGCTATTTTTTCTCAATTTTTTCAGTCTCCCGAAGATTATTATCAAAATTATTATATTGCTTCCTTTTTAAGGATACTAAGATTTGGTTCTTTTTTTCTGTCTATGTATGCGTCTGCTATCTATTTAGCATTGATTACGCATCATCAGGGACTTATTCCAAACACATTAATGGTCAGCTTAATGGCGCAAAGAGAAAGAGTTCCTTTTCCAGCAATTGTAGAAATGGTAGTGATGGAGTTAGCTTTTGAGATGCTGCGAGAAGCAGGAATCCGAATGCCTAGAGCAATCGGACCAGCAGTCTCAATCGTAGGAGCGCTGATTTTAGGACAAGCAGCTGTAGAAGCAGGTTTTGTATCGGCGGCTGTTGTGATCATTGTTGCTATTTCTGCCATCAGCAATTTTACACTGCCATCTACTAGCATTGTCAATGCGGCCCGTGGTTTTCGGTTTATCTTGATTCTAATTTCAGCATTTATTGGCTTATATGGAATTTTGCTTATGACCTTATGTATATGGCTTCATATAAGTAGTCTAAGATCTTTCGGTATCCCCTACTTTTCACCTTTTGCTCCCTTTGATTTTAAAAAGCAAAAGGATACTTTAGTTCGATTCTCTTTACCATCTCTGTTGAAAAAACATCAAAATAAATAGACGTCGTATAAAGATGAATGAGGATAGAAAATGAAAACTTATCTTTCGCTTTTATGGATCGCTGCCATTTGTTTATGCGTTTCAGGATGTTCGAATTACCGAGAATTAAACCAAATAGGAGTTATTATAGGATTGGGAATTGATAAGAATGAAAATTTGGAACAACCTTATAAAGTAACCTATCAGGTCATTAACCCAAGTGGTTTGTCACAAGGCAGTTCGTCGGGAGGACAAGGTCTTCCTGTCATTAACTATACAGTAACGGCCAAAACGTTAGTGGAAGCATTAAAAAAAGCCTCTGTCGTCATCCCAAGAGAACATATTACTTCTCATCTTTCGCTTATCGTTGTAGGTGAAAAGTTAGCAAGAAATGACCTTAGCTCATTATTTGATGCCTTGGATCGAGGCAAGCAAGCTCGTACAAGTATTCCAGTTTTTATTGCACGTGATGGAACTGCTGAGAAATTGCTTGGTGTGATTGAACCTTTCGAGGTTACTCCAGTCAAAAGTATCCTAAGTACAACCCAGAACAATCAAAAAATGTACGGAATAGTTAGTAATGTACAAGCATATGAAGTTATTTCTATGCTTTTGAGTGAGGGAAAAGACCTATCTCTTCCTGGAATCACCATTAACAAACCCTCTCAGAAGTCAGAAGAAGCAGGCAATTTAGAGAATACCAGCCCAAGCGCTATGCAGGTAAAAGGATTAGCTATGTTTAGAAAAGGGAAATTAGTTCGATGGCTGGATGGGGATGAGGCTCGATCTGTTCAACTTGCTACGTCTAAAGTGAAGAGCACGGCCCTTGTTTTCCCTTGTAATATAAATGCGAATATCACAGTTACGACGACCGGAATAAAAAGTCAAATAAAGACAAAAATCCGCCATGGACAACCTTTTATTCATACAGATTTGAATGTGATGGGAGAAATTACGGAAACATCATGCCAGAAAGATTTAAGCAACCCTAAGGTATTAAAAGAGTTGGAAAAAGAAGTCCAAAATGAACTGCAAAAGGAAATTACAAAGACTATTACCATCGCACAAAAAGAAAAGGCAGATATATTTGGCTTTGGTGATAGCTTATCTCGAACCAACCCTAGTTATTGGCGTCAGCATAAACAGAATTGGGAGAATCTATTTTCAAGTGCGAAGGTATCGATGAATGTGAACGTCAGTATTGTAAATACCGGAATGCGTACAAATCCTTATGAGGTAAATTAGATGAGGAGCTGAAAAAGCGTTGACTAAAATAAAAATCGATGGGTTTCAATTATTTTGTATGATGTTTATCTTTATATTAGGCAGTACGTTACTTTTAGATATAGGAAAGGCTGCTAGGCAAGATGCATGGATAGTCCCCCTTTTGGCTACTTTTTTTGGGTGTGTACTGTATTTAGTCTATATCTCCTTATATAAGAGATACCCTAATATGCCTTTGACTGGCTATCTCATTAAAATCTGGGGTAAATACGTAGGCGGTGCTATTAGCTTTTGCTATATTATATATTTTGTTTATATTGCTTCTAGAGTACTACGTGATTTTGAAGAATTACTAATTAGTTCTTCTTACTATGTTACATCGATTATTACGCTGGGTATATGTATGACCTTTGTGTTAATTTATAGTATTCACTTAGGAATAGAAGCATTCGCACGAGTTACATGCTTATGTTTTGTTGTTATTTTACTGACTCTTTTTATATTAAATGTTTTGTATGTAGTAGGAGGCTATATCAAGGTGGAAAACCTTCAACCCGTATTAGCAAATGGATGGGAAAACATAGGGAAAGAGTTACTCCCTCTTGGTATTACTGTGCCTTTCGGGGAATTGATTACCTTTACTATGATTCTTCCTTATTTGAATAAAAAAAGTCAGGCTGCAGCAATTGGGTTATCCGCCATTATAACGGGAGGAATTGTCTTAACCATTAATTCGATTATTCTTTTGTGTGTACTCGGACCAGAGACTGTTTTAAGATCCTCTTTCCCAGCTCTTACAGCTGTGAGTTACATTAACATAGCTAGTTTTATTCAAAGGCTGGATACCTTTATTCTTATTCTCATGGTCATTTTAGGTTTTGTTAAAATAACCATCTATTTCTTTTGTGCAGTGATTGGCGCGGCTGATTTGTTTCGAATGAAATCTTCTGTTACAAACATTTATTTAATTGGCGGTGTTATTTTTTTCTCCTCACTGATGATTGCTCCTAGTTACCAAGCTCATATAAATGAAGGACTCAAAATTGTTCCTTATTTATTGCACCTCCCTTTTCATATAGCAATTCCCATCTTATTGCTGATTACAGCATATATAAAACAAAAAATAAAGCCTGCCCTTTCATGACAAGGGAGGCTATTGTTTTTTTAAAACAGGAAAAATGCTAACAGTAAGGAATATTAAAGCAAATAAAATAACCAAAAAATAATCTTCCCCACGAGCAATTACAAAATATTGTTTTAGGTTATAAAACGATTGAAACATATAGTTTCCCTGGAAAATGTCGATGAATACAATAAGAACATAAGCTCCCAGCAAAATGCATAAGGATGGAATTATTTTAGCCATTATATCAGCCTCACCTTTTTCTTTTAAATTGCGGTAAATAATATAAAAATATACAAGGCGTCCATGAGATTTAATACTATTTATTAAATGATGAAAAATAATTGATTTTCTGCAAAGCAATCTGTTATAAAAATTTGACGCAACAAGAATTGTGGACATTGATATTTAAAGAGCTTTGTTCAGCCTAACTCACACTTCTATTTTTATAAATTCTCAAGAAATAGTACAATCCAAGTAGAAGTAATTCTACATTTGTATAAATATAAAAGATAGATCCATACCAAAAGTTCTTTTGAGCCAGTGAATCAAAAAAAGAATGCAAAAAGTGGTATAGCGAACAAAGACTCCAGAAAATATTTTCTTCTCTAGAATAAATCTCATACCTGTCTTTAGTATTTCTGCAAGGTTTCTTACATTTATCCACAGTCAACATGAGACCTCTTTCCATAGCACATTTAAAAAAGCTAGCCTTTCATATAATAAGAAAAAGAGTTGCCGTAGCAACCCTGTTCCATCAAGGAGGATCTGTTTTATTCTTTGTTATTTACAGAATAAACCTCAATAGGTTTATTCCACTTAAAGATCTCTTTCTCAAAATGTAGCCCAACCCTTGTGGCCACTCTTTTTGATGCTTCATTATTTTTATCTATTGTAGAAATTAATCGATTGTAACCTAGTTGATTAAATCCATAATCTTTACAGGCAGCCGCTGCCTCTGTCGCTAAACCTTTCCCCCAATGTTTACGTACAAACAGATACCCAATCTCGATTTCTAATTCGCCTTCAATTTCCTGGGGAATCAATCCACATTGACCTACGAACTCATTAGTTTCTCTTAGCTCCGCAATCCATAGACCAATACCATGCTCTTTATAATTTTTGCTTGTCCACCTAATCCAACTACGTGTTTCTTCTAGATCCTTTGTTGAAGGATAATATCGCATAGCCTCTGAATCAGAGAAAATTTGCAATAGATTATCTGAGTCCTCTTCTGTCATCAACCTTAAAAGCATTCTTTCTGTTTCAAGTACTTTCATTTTTTCATCTCTTTCCTTTTATCTGCCTTTATATTTTTAACTTTTCTATATCGTTTGCAAAATCTCCTTTGAAACACAGGAGCCTCCTCCAACAGCGATCTTTTTAGTTACCGCAATTTATAAAAACAGAATGAATCTCTTTCATCTTATAACGTGACCTAGATTCAGTGAGTATAAAATACATAAGGGATGTTTAAGGTGTTTGATGTATATAGCCTGAGAGGTTCTCTTTTAGACATAAAAAAGAATCCTCCATAAAAAGAGGATTCAACAGGGTAAGTAAGAAAAAGAAATATACATGCATGTTCCTGGGGGGTCTACGCTTGTATAATCAACTTATACCCGCTATTCACTGATTAAAACAGCTAAAAACATTTTATGAAAAAATTGATAGTTAACCTATTAAATTAGCCCTATAGATTCTCGAACTACTCCCCCACGGATGATAACCATCGCCTATATATGAAAATTCATACTTTTCATAGTATCCAACGTGGTCGGTGCATAAATAAAGATTATCAAATCCGGCATTTTTCGTATCTTCTTTCAGCTTTAAAAGAAGTTGCTCACCTAAGGATTTACCTCGATAACTTTCTTCAATGTAAAGAGAACACACCCAGGGCCATAAATCCATTCGACTTATAAAATCGTTGGTGATAAGCCCTGCGCAGCCGATAATTCCTCCTTCATCTTCTAACAAGTACCAGACTGGAAGACAACTATTTGTGTTTAAGCTATGTATAATACAGTCTTCATAAAGCCTTAAATTCTCTTTACTCGCCCACTTACGCTGAATATATTCAATAGCTTTGTCTTTGTACTCTACCTGTTCTCTAATATTAATAATTCGCATGACCAGTGCTCCTCTATTAAAATTAAATCCATTCTTTCCTATGTTCACGAATAAATTTAATATCATTTTGATAATGTTCAAGATGCCCTTCGTCTATCATTTTTTGAAACGCAATGTCACCTTCTCTAGCTTTTCTTATAATGGTTTTACATAATCCTTCCACCCGCAGTAATACCATTTCCAAGTAATCTTCTTCTGCTTCTTCACCATAAGAATCAAAAAATAATTTCACTCTTTGTTTTATATGTTGGGCATGCTGTGATGAATTATAATAAATTTTCTCACCTGTTTCAGAAAGATAAAATCTACTTAAAGGGACGCACGTGTAAAGAGTATAAGCTATGTCCCAAAGCCTTGGCCCAGGTGCAGCAACATCAAAATCAATAATTCCTATTGGTCTCTCATCATTAAAAATAATGTTGTATATAGCAAAATCATTATGACATAGTACCTCAAATGGTTTAGGCGTGTTATCTATTGATTTCCAGCTATCATCAAATGAAAAATCACTCGCTGAATCATGATAAAGACGAAGCATTTTCCCTATTTCTATCAAAACATCATCGGACCACATATATTGCTTTAAAGGATAATTACCAGCTTCACCTTCAATAAATGACAAGACCTCTCTCCCTTTTTCGTCAATACCTAAAAATTTTGGTGCATAACTAAACCCTTTGTTTTCTAAATGCTTTAATAGTCTATGAATTTTATGACTACCTGATTTTAATTCTCGTCGTACAGTATTTCCCGAACGATAAACGTTAGAGACATTCCCTCCTGTTAGTACTTCTTCTTCCTCAAAGCCTGACATATACATATTCCCCCTGAATATACCCGATTTGTCGTCAATAAGTGAAAGTGATAAAGCATTCACCATAATGAGATACCTTATTTTACTATTGATTTAGAAAAGCCCGTACTTTTCCCTTCATAGCCCATTAATGTTACTTTACATTATAAAAAAAGAATCTTCATTTGAAGATCCTTTCAGCTACTTGTTCCATATAAAAATCCGCTAAAAGATTGAAAGACCGCTACTATGTTAAATCACCAAAAGCCACCGTCTGAGTGGATAATTTGTCCGGTAATCCATTCCGCTTCTTCACTTGCTAAAAAGATAATTAATTTGGCGGCATCTCGAGGCTCACCGAGTCGACCCATTGGGAACTTCGGCAGTAAATCTTCCTTTAACTCACTGCTCATCCAGCCAGTGTTAGTTGGTCCAGGATCTACAGCATTAACAGTAATTTTAAGAGGTGCTAATTCAATAGCAACTGATTTAGTAAATGTAGAAACGGCACCTTTGGTGGCAACATAAGCCAAATTTCCAGGCTCAGGTGACTTATCTTGACCTGATACCATATTAATAATTCGACCGCCATGTTTGCCTTCGATTAGACGTGCAAACTCAACAGTTAAAAGACATGTCCCTCTAACATTCACGTCATAATGAGCGTCGAGAACATCAGCATCTATAGAACGAAAATCCACGTCCACAGAATGTGTTGCATTATTTACAAGGATTGATGGAGAACCCAGTTTGGTTTGAACTGTATCAAGCAGCTTTATTGGTGCATCGGGCTGTGATAAATCCAATGCCATCGATTCACATCGTACTCCCAGACTGCGAATCTCCTCCATAAGATGCTTCGACCAATTAGCATCATCTTCATTAAAATAAGTCATCGAATGATCATACTTTGACCAATGGGTAAAAAAGATATCTGCCCCTTCTCTAGCTAACTCCCGACATATTTCAGTACCAATACCCTGCGCTCGACTAGCACCAGTAACAATCGCAACTTTATTTATTAACCGCTTCATAAAGCATCTCCTCATGGGAACGATGAATTCATATGCTTACCAGTAGCACACGAATTCAGCAATCCTGTATATGTATATTAATCTATCAAGTTGTAATGAATGAAAAAGGTAATCAAAGTTTAAATGGTATTACATTGTCTATATTCCGCACTCATAAACAGAAAATGAGACGCCTTCTCCGTAGCCATCTTTTACTTCATGAACAGTAAGGTTGTTAAATCCATTAGAGTAAAGGATACTTTCAAATTCTTCTGAACTATAAAGTCGAAGAGGAAAATCCATGATCTCCACCTTTTGTGTCTGATTTCCTTGAAGTAGTTCATATTTTATCTTAGTATTCAAAGAGCTCGTTCTTCTATCGTAGAAGCTTTTTTTGTAAACGACGATGATTTCTTTATTAAAAGATACTCTATTTGTTTCAGTCCAATCTACTAGTTCTTCAATTTTACTTTTTTTCTTTATAATCGTTAAAAGTATTTTTCCGCCGTCTTTTAAAACTGCTTTCATATTTTGAAGACTCTTAGTGACAATATCATCAGCTAACAGCGAAAAAGAGCCAAAAGGTATTATAATAAGATCATACTTTTTACTATTTTGAAAATTCTCGATATCTTGGTACCATACATTTGGTTTAATGCTTATTCTTTCAGCCTTTTCTACACATGCTTCAAGCATTTCTTTAGAAATATCGAACCCTTCAATATCAATTCCGTTTTGCATAAATGGAATAAGCATTCTACCGCTCCCGCACATCGGTTCTAATACTTTCATATTTTGGTCTTTTACAAAGGAAAGATAAAACTCCAGCTCTTCTCTCTTTGCAACGGATTTATCAACTTCGTATAACCTTGTGCAAAGCTCTCCATAGTAATCATTCATTCTCGTTTTCACCTCACATGATTAGTCTTCCATACGTGCATTCAACTTTCCTGCTCTATTCTAGTCAATATAGAACTTATTACAGATAGTAAACTCTCGGTCTCTAACAGTTTATGCTCGTCCTCTTCCCTTAGTTTTGGTTATATTTCACTCTTTGGTAAAGAGATAGGCAAAATAATCGATTCCCTAAATAAAATTCAAAAAGGAAATAACCTCATTTTAGAGAACTGAATAAAGAGCTGCTTTTCATTTCTCTAACACTTAAGAGGAGGTACACAAATGAATGAACAAATACTAAAAATAGATAACGTAGAGATTTGCACAGAAAGCTTTGGAAACCCCGAAAATCCTGCTGTACTTTTAATAATGGGAGCAATGTCCTCGTTAGATTGGTGGGATGAAGACTTCTGTCTTCGTCTTGCTGATAGGGAGAGATTTGTTATTCGTTACGACCATCGTGATTTAGGCCGCTCTACCACTTATCCACCCGGAACTTCTAACTATACAATAACGGATATGGCTGACGATGCAATTGGCGTTTTAGATGCTTACTCTATCGAAAAAGCTCATATTGTTGGAATGTCTTTGGGCGGGATGATAGGACAGATTCTTGCTCTTAGATATCCCGAACGCATAGACTCTCTTACTTTAATTGCATCAAGCGTTTTTGGAACGGAGGCGGAAAAATTGCCTCCAATGGATCAGCGCATACTTGATTATCATACAAAAAGCACTTCCATAGACTGGTCAAAACATGAGGAAACCGTTCCCTATCTTGCAGGTGGATGGAAAACGTTAAGTGGAACAAAACCTTATGAAGAGGAAAGGATGTATAAGCTAGCAAAAAGAGAAGCTGCCCGGGCCAAACAGCTGCCGAGTAGATTTAACCATGCTTTGCTTCAAGGAGGAGGCCAATATTATGACAGGTCGAGTGAAATTAGTATACCTACACTGATCATTCATGGAACAGAAGATCCGGCACTCCCATACGAACATGGACTTGCTCTTGCAAAAGCTATTGCTCATGCTAAATTAATAGCTCTTGAGGGTACAGGACATGAAGTCCATAGTGAAGACTGGGAACTAATTATCAAATCAATTGTAAGGATTAGCTCTTAAAAGCAAAACACGAGAAATGAAGACTTCAAAGCGCTTTTTCAAGAAAGCTTTGGGGTCTTTTCATGTTTCAAAGTTCCTTCCTTCTACTGACAGTAGACAAAACATCCCCTACAGCAAAGGTTATTCTGTACAAAAGTACCTACATCTTTTCAAAACATCATATTTACGATACACTGATAATTCGTGAAAAATCCACATAAGGGTATTATAGTAATAAAATGGAGGTTTTTATGAAATATTTTAAGGTGCTTTTTTGTTTAATCTTATTACTCCTTGTAGGCATAGCCGGCTGTTCTTCAAAAGAAGAAGTCACAAGTATTAACACTGTTGATGTACAAAAGCTTAAAGAGCATAGCGGAACTTATGTCGGAGATAATTCTAAAGTTTTAGCTATCGTAAGAGCATTGCCTGGAGGAGAAACGTTTAAAGAAATCGATTTACATAATAAAACACCAAAAATAATTTATGGTACTAAAGAGGGCTCTTTATCTGAAGATGAAACGTTAAAATATTGGTTTGACGGTAAGAATACGCTAGAGAAAAACTTTCTTTATAATGCTATTTATTTAACGATACTAATACCTAATGCTGAAGGGTACAGTTTTAAAATAGATGATCAGAAATTCTCAGTATCTAGAGAAGAAATGAAACAATTCATTTCTAAAAACATTCAAACTTTACCAGATAGCAATGAGTTATTTGATAAAGAAAAAGCACAGCAATTTATAAATAATAAAGAAAAGATTAATAAAGCAGTTAAATCGGCAGCTATTCGACAACAATTCTTTAAGAAAGTTCCTATCGTAAAAGAATAAGAGGTTGAGACATAACGAAATGAATCCAATCTAAAGATGAACAACTAGTATACATGAGCTGAACTGCTTGTGACACCGCAGTTGATTTCCGTGCAAGACTTCGCTTTCCGCGGGCGGCCGCTGAGCCTCCTCGTTGCGTACGCTCCTGCGGGGTCTCACCTGTTCCGCTTTTCCCGCAGGAGTCTTCGTCTTGCCCTCCAATCAACTGCTAGAAAGACCTACACACATCAAACCTACGTTTACCCTAACAAAAAAAACGAACCACGAATCAAACATCTTGATCAATGGTTCGTTTCTCACTTCGTCTAAAATAATTTTGTCTCCGCCTCTCTATTTGCCTTTGTGCCTAGCTTTCGCCTTTAGTTTCTTCATCAAATACTTTTGTTCCTTTAGTTCTTCACGGTATTGCTTAGCTTTCTTTTTTCTACTTTTTTTCTTTTCTTCGTACTCTTGCTTCATAGCCTCTTGAGCTTTAGTTGAAATACCAATTTTATTTATTTCTTTTGCTACTTGGCGCTGTAAACGTTTTGGATTTACTTTTTTATTAGATTTTCTTTTTACATCAAGACCTGCATGAACCGATTGATTGATCACCTCTAGCAATCTGTCATAAATAAAGTCTAATATTTCTGTATCTTTTGGTTCTGTTCCAAATACATAACGAAATGCTTTTAACTTACCGCCTTCTACAACTTCAATAATTCCTACCCAAAACTGACCATCATGGTAAATCGTTAGTGACATAACGATTCCCTCCTCTAAACATACTATGAAAGGATGGACATCCCGAGGAGGGGAAGGTTACTGACATTAATACATATCAATGCATCCGGACTACCAACCGAATTGTGTTTTTACATCCCACATACAAATTTTAACATGAAAATATTTATTATAACTACCATCTTCTATTTTTCACCAAAATTCATTGCAAAAAATACAAAGCTCGCCATAATAAATATTGGGATTACTGCAAAAGAGATTAAACTAAAATATTTCATCAACCCCTCTTCTAGTTTTCCAAAAGCTATTATTCCACATGAGAATCCTATCAAATAAACAGTA
>NZ_JBMPZA010000013.1:0-670 GCF_049368575.1 Priestia sp. 40 | reverse complement strand
AGGTTGGGGGTTCAAGTCCTCTTGCCGGCACCAGTTTTCGAGCCATTAGCTCAGTTGGTAGAGCATCTGACTTTTAATCAGAGGGTCGAAGGTTCGAGTCCTTCATGGCTCACCATTTATATTCACACGCGGGTGTGGCGGAATTGGCAGACGCGCTAGACTTAGGATCTAGTGTCTTACGACGTGGGGGGTTCAAGTCCCTTCACCCGCATCTTTCATTAATTTCATATATGTGCGGAAGTAGTTCAGTGGTAGAACACCACCTTGCCAAGGTGGGGGTCGCGAGTTCGAACCTCGTCTTCCGCTCCACATATATAAGTCCTGCCGGGGTGGTGGAATTGGCAGACACACAGGACTTAAAATCCTGCGGTAGGTGACTACCGTGCCGGTTCAAGTCCGGCCCTCGGCACCATTCTAGTAAGCGCCCGTAGCTCAATTGGATAGAGCGTTTGACTACGGATCAAAAGGTTAGGGGTTCGACTCCTCTCGGGCGCGCCATAAACGGAAGTAGCTTAGCTTGGTAGAGCACTTGGTTTGGTACCAAGGGGTTGCAGTTTCGAATCCTGTTTTCCCGACCATTTATGGGGCCTTAGCTCAGCTGCGAGAGTGCCTGCCTTGCACGCAATAGGTCAGCGGTTCGATTCCGCTAGGTCCC
Source organism: Priestia sp. 40 (assembly GCF_049368575.1). Classification (NCBI taxonomy): domain Bacteria; kingdom Bacillati; phylum Bacillota; class Bacilli; order Caryophanales; family Bacillaceae; genus Priestia; species Priestia sp. 40. The sequence continues at coordinate 15 of NZ_JBMPZA010000013.1, read as the reverse complement.
ACCAATCGGAATTTT
>NZ_JBMPZA010000012.1:0-222727 GCF_049368575.1 Priestia sp. 40 | reverse complement strand
GCAGCAGGACTAGAACTGGAATTAGACGATGAAGAAGGCATTATCGCTTTTGCTAAATTAAGTCGATAAAGAAATCTTCAATGAAAAACCCGCTCACTTGAGCGGGTTTTTTTATCATGATTTTACCTGTTCGTTGGAACTGGACTTATCGCTTTTTTTAGTGAAAAACCACCAGTTAGCATCTCCAAGCAATTTCATAAGAGAAGGCACAAGAAGCATTCTGACAATCGTTGCATCGATAAATATAGCTAAGGCAATTCCTACGCCCATTTGTTTAACAGGCGTTACGTCTGTAAAAGCAAAGGCTCCTGTAATGACAATCATGATTAAAGCAGCGCTCGTAATGATTTTACTAGTGGAAGCTAGGCCTTCTACCGTTGCTACATTGTTATCGCGGGTTTGATGATACACTTCGTGAATGCGTGAAATCAAAAAGACTTCGTAGTCCATGCTAAGCCCAAATACAAGGCCGAAAACAAAGACTGGCAGCACTAAAGCGATATTGGATTGGGTAAGACCTAAATGTCCATTTTGAAACAGCCATACAAGTAAACCAAACGTAGCTGTTAAGCTTAAAATATTCATAATGATAGCTTTTAAAGGAATCAGGACGGAACGAAAAGCAATCATTAAAATGACATAGGTTGAAAATAAAACAAGAGCCAGGCCATAAGGCGCCTTTTCATAAATTTCATCAAATATTTCTTGTTCGAATTTTGGATAGCCGCCAATATGAACGGTGAAAGGTGAACGTTTCTCTTTCCATTTTCGAACAAAATCTTTTGCCTGATCTGAATTTTGGTCTGTATCTAGCGTAGCTTTTATGAGCATATAATGTTCGTTAATGAACGAATCTACAGCTGGCTTTGTCTGCCCGCTTATCTGCGGGTTGTTCAGCATAGCTTGAAGCTGATCACTGGATTTTACGTTTAAAGTGGTAGAAATAGAATCAACTTGCTTAACTAACGAATCTTCTTTTAATTGTTTTATAAAAGTAAAGGCATTTGTTAAAGGCTTTTCCTTCAGCATATCTTGCTTAGCTTCTAACACAAAATAAACGTCTGCCGTGTTTTTATTTATAAACGTATCGTTATACGTGTCAAAAGCTTGACGGGACTCGTATTTTGTTGGCAACGCTTCTGAAGACGGTATTTCTAGATGCATGTCTCGAACGGGAATAAGTGCTACTAACAGAATAATAAGAGAAACAATTGTCATAGTTACAGGCTTTTTCATGACAAATGTAGCGAATGAACGCCACCTAGACTGACCGCCTTGTTCACTGACTTTTAAGATGCGTAAACGATTAATGCGTGTACCTAATATAGCCAGTATGGAAGGAAGCAGCGTAAGAGCTGAAAACACAGCAATAAAAACAACAGCCATTCCTCCAAGAGCGACGTTTTGAAAAATATCGACTTGGATAAACAGCATTCCCGCTAATCCAATAAATACGCATAATCCGGAGAAGATGACTGAGCGTCCCGCTGTTTGAATGGTGATTTTGATTGCTTGCTCTACCGATTTTGTTTGAATTTCTTCTTTAAAGCGATTAATAAATAAAAGGGCAAAGTCAATACTAAGAGCTAATCCAATCATTGGAATCACGTTTAAAATGAAGATGGACAGCTCTGTGTACGGATGAAAGAAATAGACAACGCCCATGGTGGTAACGACGGTTACAATTCCTATCATAAGAGGGATTGCAGCGGCTACCACGCCACCAAAAGCTAGAAGAAGCACAACTAAAGCAACAGGAATGCCGATTGCTTCCGCTTTTGCTAAATCAGCTTGGCTTGCTGTATTCATATCTTTTTCAATAATAGGACCACCGGTTAATTTTACACTCATTTCTTTTTCTTCAGATGAAAGAGTTCTGATCTTTTCCACTCGTTTATCCATCGTTCCATCATCGTGATTAAAGTGGATAATTCCATACGCTGTGCTTCCTTTTATCATCTTGTTAGAAGCCGTTGGTATATCAACTTTCGACGCATCTGATTTGTCTTTTGCTTTTTGCATATACTGAGCGATGGTTTGCTGGAATTTCGAGTCAGAAACTCCGTCTTTTTTTTCAAACAAAACGATGATCTGAGCTTCGCTAACATCAAATTTATTAACTAAAAGCTGCTCGGTATCCTTATACATTCCTTTCATTTCAAATCCGTTTCCTCCTAGCACAGAAGGAAGCTTAGCCGCATAAAAGCCAAATCCGACAATTAGGATGATCCACAGTATTAATAAAATTTTTCTGCCCGCATATAATGCGTTCGCTACTTTATTCATATTAACCTCCAATTTTTTGTACAGTTACTAGACTATTTTATACTAACAGTTATTGTAATTAGAAGAAGTATTGTGTTTTTTTGTTTTTCTTGCCTGAAAAAGCTTTTTAGATAGACGAGCAGGGGTGCTTCCTCAGTAAAATCGTGTTTATGTTTCAGGAGATTTAGGGAACACTGTACATAAATGCACGAAGGGGGATTTAAAAAGATGCAAATGAAACAGGCAGCTAAAATGACGAATAGTTATGGGTGTAAAAATGAGTATGATACATTAAAACGTGTGGTCGTTTGCCCACCTACATATATGAAAATTGAAGAAATTATTAATGAAACACAAAAGCATTATGCGGATGAAAACATTGATGAGAGCTTGGCTTCAAAGCAGCACCGTCAATTTGTCGAATGCCTTCAAAAAGAAGGGGTTGAAGTCATCGGGCTATCTGCACAAGAGCCATTTCCAGAACAAGTATTTACGCGGGATATTGGCTATACGCTTGGAGATACCGTTATTGTCACGAAAATGGGTAGCAAAATTCGAAGTGGAGAAGAACAAGTGCTAGCCGATTGGCTGAAGCAGAAAGGTATTCCTTTCCATCAGGTACCGGATCATCCCATTGAAGGTGGAGATGTGCTCATTGATGGACAAGCTATTTTTATTGCGCTCAGCGACCGTACAAGTAAAGAAGGCGTGGAGCATATCCAAGAGCTGCTTCCAGCGTATGAGGTTGTTCCGATTCCTATTGATCGGTCTTATCTTCATCTTGATTGTGTGTTAAATATTTTATCACCTACAGAAGCGCTTGTATTTTCACCTGCTTTACATGAGAAAGAATTAAATTTACTTCGCATGAAATATGACTTAATTGAAGTAACAAAAGAAGAGCAGTTTACGATGGGAACCAATGTATTATCCATCGGTAATCAAAGGGTGGTCAGCCTGCCAATGAATACAGAAGTGAATGAAGAGTTAAGGAAACGAGGCTATAAAGTGATTGAAGTTGATATATCTGAAATTATTAAGTCCGGCGGTTCTTTCCGCTGCTGCACTATGCCTCTTGAACGAGTGTAAAAAGCTTAAAAAGAAAAAAAGATCTCGGCGATAGCCAGGGATCTTTTTTTTGAGGGATGTTGTATAAAATTTCAAGTGAAAGGAACATTAACCTATATAAGCTGTTGAAGGAAAGGAGTGATAAACATGGCAAATCGTAATCCTATTTTAGTTCAAGGTGCTGAACAGCTTCTTGATCAGTTAAAAACGGAAATCGCGGGAAGACTTAACGTTAAGCTTGGCGCTGAGCAAACGGCTCGTGCAAATGGTTCTGTTGGTGGAGAAATGACGAAGCATCTTGTTGCAATGGCGCAACAGCAATTAAGTGGTGCACAAGGACACATTCGCTAGTCTGCTCTACATAAACACTCTGATGAAAAGTTCTGGCTCTTTTGAGCTGGAACTTTTTTTGTGTAGAAAACATCATTCTACTTTCTCTTGGTCGTTTGATTTGAGATTTCGCTTGAAATTCTCCACTTTCAAGGTTGAAAAGTGCATAAAATGGGAAAAGAACAAAAAAAGAGAAAGTAGAGGTTTATCATGAAAAAGCTATTATCATTTGGAAAAAGTCTTGGTAAAGAAATTCAAGAAGACCAAGCAACGGGACTAGCGGCTGAGCAAGCCTATTATTATATGCTATCATTATTCCCTATGCTTATTTTACTGATATCGATTGTTCCGTATCTATCTATTAAACCGGAAGAGGCAATCGATGTCCTTCAAAGCGTTATGCCGGGAGAAACGGCTGCAATCTTTAAAGATAACGTAGCTCAATTTGTAAGCCAACCAAACGGCGGGTTACTGACTGTAGGGATTTTAGGAACCATTTGGTCCGCTTCAAACGGTATGAACGCCTTTATCCGTGCGATGAACCAAGCCTACGACGTGAAAGAACAGCGCTCGTTTATTAAAGTAAGAGGTTTGTCCATTCTTTTAACAATTGGATTAATTGTAACAATTGTTGTATCGCTTCTTTTACCAGTGTTCGGAGGAGTTTTATTAAATTGGATAAGCGAATGGTTTTCTCTTCCTTCAGGTACAACAGTGGTTTTAAATATTCTGCGCTGGATTGTCGGTGTCGGCATTATGGTACTTGTTTTATCCGTATTATACAGATTAGCGCCAAACAAAACGTTTCCTTTTGCTCACGTATGGCCCGGAGCACTCGCTGCTACGCTGCTATGGCAGCTAACATCTTTAGGGTTCTCATTTTACGTAAGCAACTTTGGCAATTATTCTGCTACTTACGGAAGCTTAGGAGGCGTAATTGTTCTGATGCTTTGGCTATTTTTAACGGGGTTAATTCTCGTCATTGGAGGAGAGATTAACGCTATTTATCACCGAAACAAAACGGCTGCACCTCCTAAAGATACGTCTCAGGCGATGTAATAAAAAAGGAAACCTTTATAGAGGTTTCCTTTTTTAACGTTTAAAGCTATTAACAAGCTGTTTAAATGAGTTGGCTGTATATTTGACCGAATCTTTTTTGTACTGTATATCCGTTTTAATCGCTGCTTGTGTTACTTTTAAATGGTTTGTTTTTTCTTTAATATGATCAGTTTCGTTTTTGAAGATGTTGAGAAGTGGCATTTACAGAGTTCACAGTTGGCTTGATTTTTTTATTAAATGATACGCCTGCGTAAATAAGATACGCAAGTGATGCCAAAACAACAGCTAAGCTTATATAAACAATAATCATCATTGTGCCTCCTTTGTACGTATTTATATTTATATAGGTGAGAATAAAATATATACGAATATCATCCTCTTTATTTAATTGTTATACCCATTTTTAATTAAAACAAACAAAAGCCTGCTGAGAAGACAATATATTGGATTTTTTCTGAAATTTCATTCATCATTACATATAGAGTTACCTTGAAAGGAGAGAGAAGAAGAATGCCGTTAGATCCGCATATTCAAATATTTCTAAATCAATATAATGAAATGCCCCGTCCTTCTTTAGAGGACGTTACACCCCCGCAGCTGAGAGAAATGGAAAAGATGTCTTTAACTCCTTCTAAAGAAGTAGTTAAAAAAGTATATAATGAAGAAATCCAATTAAATGAACGTACGCTCACTATACGAGTGTATGAACCTGAAGGGACAGGGCCATTTCCCGCTCTTGTTTATTATCACGGAGGAGGCTGGGTATTAGGAAGCCTGGACACTCATGACTCCATATGCAGGTCGTATGCAAATGAAACAAACTGTATTGTAGTGTCTGTTGATTACCGCCTTGCTCCTGAGGATAAATTTCCCGCTGCAGTAAACGATGCGTATGATGCCTTGGAGTGGATTTCATCTCACGCGTCTCAATTAAATATCGATTCAAACAAAATTGCCGTTGGAGGAGATAGCGCCGGTGGCAACCTCGCTGCGGTTGTAAGCATTTTAGCCAAAGAAAGACAAGGTCCATCCATTGTTCATCAGCTGCTTATTTATCCGTCTGTAGGATTTAAAAATCAGCACCCTGCCTCTGATGAAAGAAAATGCCGAAGGATATCTTCTTTCAAAAGGTCTTATGGATTGGTTTCGCCTTCAGTACTTAAATAATAAAGAAGAAGAACAGCATCCCTATAACGCTCCGGTATTACTAGAAGATTTATCGAGTCTACCAAGCGCTACCATTATTACAGCACAGTATGATCCTTTAAGAGATAGCGGAAAAGACTACGCGGACGCATTAAAAAATCACGGTGTTCCCGTCACCTATGAAAATTATGAAACAATGATTCACGGGTTTTTAGGGTTTCATGAATTTGTGCCACTCGCTCAGCAGGCAATTAATAAAAGCGCAGCTCAACTGCGTCAAGTATTTGATTCTATTTAAGGATATATAGTGTCATAAAGCATACAAACTTGAGAAAAACAGCACATTGATGTGCTGTTTTTCTGTGTTGATAGGGAGAAAAGATTGACAAGAGTTTCAAAAAATAGCCCATTATCTCTTTTAAAGTCATTTTGTTTGGAGTATAGTAGAAAAGTAGGATAAAAACATTTATTGACATTAAGTAAGGTGATTTTTTGAATGATAAAAAACAAGTAGGTCAGCTGATTCAAGATCTGCGAAAGATTGCGGAAATGACAACTGTCGAGTTATCAGAAGGAATTTGTACAGAAGAAGAGCTACATCGATTTGAACAAGGTGAAATTCATGCAAGCAGTGAAGTTCTCTATCATTTATCGAAACGCTTAGGGGTTCCGATGAATTATTTCTTTGAAGCAGGAGAGCTAACGCCCAACGATTATTCAAAAGAAATTAAATCGACCATTAGGCATTATATACGAAAACGCGATTATGAAACCGTGTTACATATGGTGAACAAAGAAAAAGATAACCCTATGTTTCAAGATCCTTTTCACGCACAATTTTTCCTATGGCACGAAGCCATATGTGATTATTATATTGGAAATAAATTTGAACAAGCGCTTCGTAAATTGGAAAAAGCCATTGCGTTCACGCGTACGAGCGAACAGTTTTATTCAGAAAAAGAGATTGCTATTTTAAATAGTATTGCCATTATTTATGAAGAAGAAGGTCATTTAAAAAAAGCGTTCAGTACGTTTATGGAAGGATTGCAGCATATTGCTTTGCTTCCTAAGTTAAAAGATCCTCTGGTCAAAATTCGAATTTTATATGGATTATCACATGCGCTTTTGCAAATGGAACGTTATGAAAAGTCGGTTAAATATGCACAAGCAGGACTAGAGCTGTGTATTCAGCATGAGACGCTTTATTTATTAGGAGAACTGCACTATCAAATTGGAGAAGCACTCTGTCAGCTTGGTGAGCTTAAAGAAGGAATAGCCTACCTCGAAAAAGCTATTACTGTTTTTGAAATTGAGCAAAATGAAGCGTTTGTGATCATTATTAAAGAAGAGATGTTTAAATATCAAGAAACAAAAAAGAAGAGCTGATAGCTCTTCTTTTTTTATCTCCAATACACTGGATGTGGGTAAAACGGACGAGGACGAGGGTAAAAGTAAGGGGGGTGGTAATAAATAGGACGAGGATAAGGGTAAGGATAAAATGGACGTGGGCGAGGATATGGATAATAACCATAAGGGAATCTTTCGTCAGTTTCCTGGGGATTTGAATAATAATCATAGCCATATTGATACTCTTCTAAAGGTTGTTCCGGGTAATATGGATAGTTCACTTTTTTCACCGCCTAAGTTTTTATGCTTTTTACTGTATTCATTATAGAAAGAATTGGAGTATGTACCCATCAAATTTTCCCTTTGAAAATTCGACGGGAGATAAGGAGTATTTTAATAATAAAAAGAACTTAGTTGTCTTTTTTATTTTTCTGTAAGGTATCTGCTGTATGAGGCAAAGTAGGCAGTTCGAAGCTTTTAATAAAGGAAGCGTAAGCAATCGTGTCTTTAATAGGATTTACATAAGATAATTGTTGACCTTGGTAGCTGAAATTAAAGGTGATCCAAGCAAAGTCTTTATTATTGTTGGAAATCAGCTTTGCGTTATGTATAAAAGCAGATGCAGCAATCATCGCATCTGGGCCTTTAATTTTTTTATTTGATTCTATTTTAGCTTTTCTGCGAATTTGAGCTGCTAGTTGTGCAATTTCACTTGTAATGTCTACAATCTTATCTGTCATATCGTAAATATAATGGTTTTTTACTGCTTTGACTTGAGGATTTGTTTCTACTTCCCAATGCGAGAGCAGTTCCATTTCCACAATGGTAGGCATTAAAAATTCCGTATTATTTGAAATAAGTTCATTAATATACTCGACAACTTCCGGATAGTTAAGAGCATGTGAAGCCCAAATGTTTGTATCAATGATTACTTTTTCATCAAACACAAATCGTTCACTCCTCTCTACTAGCCATTTGTATCAGCTCTTCTAACCCAGCAGGAGAGTAAAGAGCTGCGGATTGTGAAAGTTGCTTGCTTAATAGAAATTTTTCATATTTAGGCAGTCTAGTTTTTTCTGATTTTGTGTGTTTTTCTTGTGTGCCGTTTAGTAGACCGTCTCTTTTATCATACGTGCGTAGAGCTTTATTTTGATGTTTACATTTAAGATTTTTCTTATAAATTAGGGGTGATGGAGGTGATTGCATCGAGGATTGCATATAAGTTTTTCCACTTGTTTTTAGCTTAAAGTGCTTTTGAACTTCCTTGTTGTATGTTCCTTTTTGGTCATCTACCATGCGCTGTGCTTTCATCATATCCCTGCCTTTTATATAAATTTATATAGTATATGTGATGAATTTTTTCTTACTATTCCTTTTATGTAAAAAGATTAAAAAAGTTAGCTGCCTGTAGTTATCAATTTAATTTTCTCCCACGATCATCCATACTTTATTGACAAAGGAAAATTAATCATGGTATATTATCTTTAATTAAAGATATTTAAATTAAAGATAAATAACGAATGATAAACTAGACGATTTATCCGGAGGAATGTAGAATGAACCACTTAAAAGGAATACACCACGTGACGGCTATTACGAGCAGCGCAGAAAAGAATTATGAATTTTTCACATATGTGTTAGGTATGCGTTTAGTTAAAAAAACGGTCAATCAAGATGATATTCAAACGTATCATTTGTTTTTTGCAGATGATAAAGGCAGCGCCGGAACGGACATGACTTTTTTTGATTTTCCAGGCATCCCAAAAGGTTTTCACGGAACAAATGAAATTTCAAAAACATCTTTCCGCGTTCCGAATGATGAGGCTTTAGACTATTGGGTAAAGCGCTTTGATCGCTTAGAAGTAAAGCATACGGGGATTCAAGAGCTATTTGGGAAAAAGACGCTATCGTTTGTTGATTTTGATGATCAGCAGTATCAGTTAATTTCCGATGAAGGAAATCAAGGAGTTGAATCAGGCACTCCTTGGCAAAAAGGCCCTGTACCTCTTCAATACGCTATTACGGGACTTGGTCCTATCTTTATTCGTATTGCCGAGTTTAAATACTTTAAAGAAATGATGGAAAAAGTCCTTTTATTTAAAGAGATTGCTCAAGAAGGAGATCTGCACCTATTTGAAGTAGGAGAAGGAGGAAACGGTGCGCAAGTAGTAGTCGAACACAATGAAAAACTTCCGCAGGCTCAGCAAGGTTTTGGAACGGTTCATCACGTTGCTTTTCGCGTAGAAAATCGACAGGCTCTTGAAGAATGGATTAACCGAATGTCAAGCTTTGGTTTCCATATGTCTGGTTATGTGAATCGTCACTTCTTTGAATCGTTGTACGCAAGAGTGGCTCCGCAAATTTTATTTGAATTTGCGACAGATGGACCAGGATTTATGGGAGATGAACCTTACGAAACGCTCGGAGAAAAATTATCACTGCCTCCATTTCTAGAGCCAAAACGTGCAGAAATTGAGAACCTCGTGCGTCCAATTGATACAGTAAGAAGTACAAAAGAGTTTGTGAAAGAATAATATATAAAAAACACTCAAATAGCTATTTGAGTGTTTTTTGATGTTTTCTACTTTTACATATACCTGTCACGAATGTTTACTTAAAAAATGCTAATGTGCTACAAGGAAGGAGTAGGAGTGGGTTGTGCATAGCCTTCTTTATATTTTTCATCGATGTCTTTGCGAATATCTTTTATTGATTTGCCTCGGTTATAGTCGAGCATAGCTTTAGCTGCAATTTCTATACACAATCCGCATTTTGTTCCATGATCATCCCAGACAACTGCTCCATTTCTTTTGTTTTTAAAAATAAAGCAGTCATAGCTGTTTTTGTGATTCGCTTCCATGCCACACCCGCAGTAGCAAGGGATTTTTTCAAGTAGTTCACGATTTTTAGCAACGGATAAATAAACTAGTTTCATGTCTTTAGGCTGGTTCTTCAAAAACTGTGGTAACACATCTACTCCTGGAGTCTCTTCGCGAATATCAGCAACTGCAGCTTTATGATGTTCATGACCTGAATGTGCAGAAGAGTTTGTAGCAGAAGAAGTTGCTGTATTGTTTGAGCAAGCAGATAATCCAATACTTGTAGCAAGAATCCCTAGCAAAATAATTGATTTTTTCAATACAATTAACATCCTTTCATGTAAGAATAAATGATAGTTGCATCATACACGGCAGTTTATCTATGTAGATAATCAAATACCTGCTTGTTTATATCTAATTCTCTATAAGTATGCAGAGCGGTTATCGTGTATGATAGAGATGGACAAAGAAAAAATATGAAGCACGAATTTATCATAAGGTGGGTTTTGTAAGCAACTGGACAGAAGGAGAAAGTGAACGGAGGTTAAAAAGTAGTGAGTGAACAAAATCAACATCTTTTTGAATATATTTTAGAGAATTCAGCCTCTATCAGTGAAGAATGGCTGCGCCAAAGAAGTAATATTAAAGGATCGATTTACTCAAAGGACGCAGATGCTTCAGTTGAGAAAAAGTTGCGCGAACAGCATCTTTATACAATCGAAACAATTGCGAGCGGCTTTCTTGATAATCAAGAGATTTTCAAACAACGTATGATGAAATGGACGACGGAAGTAGTAAACAGCAGAATTAAATTTGATACGCCAATTTACGAAGTAGTAGAAGCGCTAAGCAAAACAAGAAAAATTATTTGGACGTATGTCAAAACATACAGCCTGATACGTTCATCTATTACAAAAGAAGATATACTGTCTTGGAGTGAAGTTTATCATACAACATTTGATAAACTCATTAATGAATTCTCCGAACAGTATTATAAAATCACAAGGCAAAAAATAAGTCTTCAGCAAGAGCTAATCGACGAAACGAGTTTTCCTGTTATTCCAATTGTAGATCACATCGCGGTCTTGCCTTTGGTAGGGCTTATTGATGAAATCAAAGGTGATTCTATTATCGAGGTTGTGCCAAAAAGATGTGCAGAAAAACATATAAGGCATCTAGTCATTGACTTATCGGGTGTAAATTATGTAGATACGTATGTCGCTCACAAATTTTTTGACTTAATTAACATTTTGCAGCTGCTAGGCATCCATGCGATTATGTCAGGAGTGAGTCCTGACATGGCTCAGACGGCTGTTAATGTAGGAATTAGTTTTAACAAAATTGAAACGTTTGGGCATTTAAAACAAGCTCTCTCTTCGCTTGGTGTAAAGAAAAAAGAAGAAGAATAAAGTATAGAAATGCTAGATCGAAACGGAACTGTTTGAGACCTTTACTTTCAGTTCCGTTTTTTTGTTTGTCTATATTCTGTATATGAAAATACAAAATGATATTCTGCTGCATTCAAAATCTTGTAAGCATGCCTTACAAACTCCTTTTCACATGGAGAGAAATGGAAGATACTAAGAAGCAAACGAACGGCGGTTTTCTATGCCAAACGTCTCGTTTAGCTCAAGAATGGAGGTGTAAGGAGCAGAACAAGAGAAGTACATAATGAGATAGTTAAAGTTTTAGGTAAGCACTGATAAGTCGTGTGATTAAGGAGGAGTTCTATGAAAATCATTTATCTTCTTTGCCTGCTTCCGTTTGTAGGAATATTAGGTTTATTGCCTTTTGTTAACAAAGTGACGCCGTTTATTTTAGGTATGCCTTTTTTTCTCTTTTGGATTGTTATGTGGGTAATCCTTACGTCTTTTATTATGGGTATTGTGTACAAGCTCGATCCTGCTGTTAAAGGAGGAGATAAATAATGAATACCGCTCTGATTATTATTTTTGGTTTTTTACTTTTAGCTATTTATCTTGGAATTCGAGCTACGCGGGGCAAAAAAATGGATTTAGAACAGTGGAGTGTAGGCGGCAGAGGTTTTGGAACTATTTTTGTCTTCTTTTTGATGGCGGGTGAAATCTATACTACTTTTACGTTTCTAGGTGGAAGCGCTTGGGCATATGGAAAAGGAGGGCCGGCGTTTTATATTTTAGCCTATATTTCTTTAGCGTACGTGTTAGGGTATTGGATCGGCCCGCAAATATGGCGGTATGCGAAGCAGCATAAGCTTATGTCTCAGCCGGATTTTTTTGTTTCAAAATACAAAAGCCCGTTTCTTGGCATCGTTGTTTCATGCGCAGGGGTGCTGGCAATTGTTCCTTATATTATTTTACAATTCAAAGGCCTAGGTATTATTGTATCTGAAGCTTCTTATGGCTCTATTTCTTCAACTGCAGCCATTTGGATTGGAGCCATATCATTAACGGTTTACTTAATGATATCAGGCATACACGGTTCTGCGTGGACGGCTATTGTCAAAGATATAATGATTTTTATTGTCGTATTATTTTTAGGAATATACATGCCGTTTCATTACTACGGAGGCTTACAGCCAATGTTTGAGGCTGTGCATCAAGCAAATCCAGCGTTTCTTACTCTTCCCAAGACAGGGCTAAGTATTTCGTGGTTTATTTCTACAGTCATGCTGACCGTATTAGGATTTTACATGTGGCCGCATACGTTTAATGCAACGTATTCAGCTGAAAACGAAAATGTATTTCGAAAGAATTCTATTATAAGTCCTATTTATACGTTAATGCTGCTTTTTGTCTTTTTTGTAGGGTTTACTGCTCTTATGCAGGTACCCGGACTACAAGGCGCAGAAGCGGACTTGTCACTGCTTCGTCTTTCCATTCAAACATTTGACCCGTGGATTGTCGGCTTTATTGGCGCAGCTGGTTTATTAACAGCACTTGTGCCTGGATCGATGCTTTTGATGGCAGCTTCTACGTCACTGTCTAAAAACGTTTATGGCGTTCTTGTTCCCTCAGCGACGGGCAAACAAATTTCGATGCTGGCTAAATGCTTCGTACCGGTCATTGCGCTTGTTTCAGTCTATTTTACACTTCATGGAGGGAATACGATTGTAACGCTTTTACTAATGGGCTACAGCATTGTGACGCAGCTGTTTCCTGCTTTTATTTTTAGTTTAATGAAAAACAATATTGTGACTAAATACGGGGCGTGTGCAGGTATTGTTGCCGGCATTGCGTCCGTGATGTATATAACGATTACTGAAACAACGCTTGGCACGCTGTTTCCTGCGTTGCCACAAATCATTAAAGATACAAATGTCGGCGTTATTTCTTTATTTATTAATTTAGTTGTATTAATGGTGGTTAGTTTAGCAACAAAAAAAAATCGCCGCACAGCCGCATTTTGAAAGCGGGGCGGTAGATGGAAAACAAATTTTGTGAAAATCTTTTTCCAATTGCGTTTTAAGAACATCATGAAGGGTATAAAAGTAGTGCATCACCAAAATGTTCAATATGGCTGCAAGACATAAGCAGCCTTCTCGATAAAATGTAACGATTGCGTTGTTTTTAAACATAGGTAACGAGTGTAAAAAGCAACAAGACGTATACCACAAGCGGTGTACGTCTTTTCTATGAAAGATATTCACCTAAAAAAGGAGATGATAACATGACATCTGAAAAAGCATTTGAGCAAAAGAAAGATCTTTTAATGAATCAAATTATTGAATCGGGTTACTTTAAAGCAGAAGACGGGAGACATTTGTACGAATTGAATTTAAGTGAACTAGAACAAACGCATCACGACCTTCAAAACCAAAAGGTAAGAGAGGTATAATTAAAATCTCCCAGATTATTAGAAATTCAGCTGATTTCGTATATGTGTGTAAACACCAGCTGTTCAGTTTGTTTCTCCGCGGCTTTTTTGCTTGAAAGCAGGCACGTTTCTTTTTTCTTCCGGTGCGTTTACAGCCTCGCTGTTTCCAATCATACTCCTCAAACATATAACTCAACACTTAAGAAATATGCGAATAAAAATAAAAAAAAAGCGCAGCTTCTGCGCTTTTTTTATTGAGTTAAAAACGAGTGGAGGCCGCTGTTTTTTTAGGTTTGCTCATTGCTTTTTTTAATACTTCAGAAAAATAGGGCTCTCCGTTAGGATTTTGCTGTCTTAGCAAGTCAATGGTTCCTTTCACGTCATCCATAGCTCTGTGAGCGTGCTCTCTCTCAATATCATGATGGTCAAGAAGCGTTGTTAGTTTTTTATTAGGAAAGCCGTACTCTTTCCATTTGACAGCACGCATAGAGCAGTGCCATTTTTGGTTAAATAAAGATGGATACCGTTTTAAAAGAAAACTGCGATCGAAAGAAGCATTATGAGCGATGATAGCCGAAACGCTAGTTAACAGCGATTCCACTTTTTTATCGTCTAATGTTTTATTTTTGACCATCTCATTTGTAATTCCCGTTAAGTTTGTAATATACGGGAAAATGGGAGTTGAAGGCATATTAAATTCTTCATATTCTTCTACAATGTCGATTATTTCTCCGGTAGAAGAATCGTAAGAAACAACAGCAATTGCTAATTCGATAATATCGCATGTTTGCGCACTTAATCCCGTTGTTTCAACATCTAAAACGGCTGCTAATTTCACTTGTTCAGTTGACAACTCGTCGCCCTCCCTTTCTATTTATCATTCTACTAGCTTATCATTTTTTAACAGAAAACGTTAGTAAAAAAGATGAGGGAGCACGTACATGGATTTATTTTATACGCCTGCGTGGAAAAGGAATTTACTTTTTTAAAGGAGATGACGATAGCAAAGGAGAATAGTAATATTTACTCATCTAAATTAAGTCTTCATTGAAAATAATGAAATGAAGGAAGAAGGGGATCGTTATCATGCAATTGCTGTATATGGTACTTTTTCTTGTCTTAATTTTTTGGGGAATTACATCTTTTATTCATTACAGGAATCAAACTATTAAAGTTCGTTTGAACAAACATTATACGAATGCAGTAGAATGGATTGAAGCTGTCAAACAAGAGCTAGAAAAGCAAGGGAAATCCGTGAGTTATGAAGGGGATTTCTTGTTTAAAATTGATGAAAAACCTTATGAAATCGCAGCGCGTAATATGTCTATTTGGAGCATGTCGCTCTATCATATCTTGCTGCAGCGTCAAAAAGAACATTCTTAAATTTACTTGCATACAGAGATTATCACTTCTTGTCTATTGAGAAGTGATTTTTTTATCTTTCTGTATCCATAATGGGGAATTTTTTGTTTTTATATAATAGTAATACAGAAAAGATAGTTCTAATTCCCTAAAAAATACGCTTCGTATATTTTTAGTTTTGGTTATCCATTTGGCATGGAATTTGCATATGTAAGAAGGGTTTATCAGACATTTTAATTGTCAGGCAAAGAAAACTAGTTACATACTATAAAACTATTTTACATTATCTACTAGAATCAAAAAATTTTAATAATATAGTAAAATGTAGTTGACCTTCCTAGTTTTAGAATATAAAATAAATCTTGCTAATAGTTTGAAAATTCTAAAATGGAGGGGTTTACTTGAAAAGCTGGAAAAAGATTTTGGGGACATCTTTTCTTGCCACAACTGTTACATTAAGCGGAGTGGGGCCAGTACTTATGAACGGAAGTACTGCTTCAGCTAAAACCGGACAATCGGAGGAACTTCCGAGTTCACCAATTGATATGAATACAGTACCGGAAGAAAGATTGGCTAACGCACTGAAAAACCAAGGAGTCATTTCTCAAAGTGCAACACCGCAAGAAGTGAAGAAAGCCGTTACTTCTTACATAAACAAAAAAGATGCACATAAAGAGAGCATGAAGGGACATAAAGCTAGCAAAATTGATTTGAAAGCGAAAGAAATGCAAACAAAACAAAAAGAAAAGTTTCAACGAGGCGAATTTGCTAACATTAAGTCTCAAGGAAACAATTCGGGGAACGGGGTAAATGTTAAACCTGCAGCTCAGGCCAAATATAACGGACAAGTGAGAAAAGATAAAGTTCTTGTTCTTTTAGTCGAATACGCAGACTTTAAGCACAACAATGTCGTTCAAGAACCTGGTTATATGTATGCAAAAGATTTTAACCGAAATCACTATCAGCAATTAATGTTTGGAAAGAAAGATTTTACGCTATTTAACGGTAAGAAAATTAAAACGTTTAAACAATATTATGAAGAACAGTCTGGAGGTAGTTACACAGTAGATGGAACGGTTTCTGACTGGTTAACTGTACCAGGAAACGCAAAAGAATACGGAGCAGATAATCCAGCGGGAGGAAACGATAATGCGCCTGGATCTAAAGGGCCTCGTAACCTCGTAAAAGAAGCGCTTGCTGCAGCAGCAAAAAGCGGCATTAATCTTTCAGATTATGATCAGTTCGATCAATATGATATCGATGGAGACGGCAACCGAAATGAGCCTGACGGCATAGTGGACCACTTAATGGTCATTCATGCTGGAACTGGGCAAGAAGCAGGTGGAGGTAAACTAGGAAACGATGCTATCTGGTCTCATCGCTCTACTTTGGGACAAGTGTATAAAGTTCCTGGAACAAACATGGCTGCTTATGATTATACAATTGAACCAGAAGACGGAGCAGTTGGCGTTTTTGCTCATGAATTTGGCCATGATTTAGGTTTGCCGGATGAGTATGATACACAGTATACGGGTCAAGGTGAGCCGGTAGGCGTTTGGTCAATTATGAGCGGAGGGAGCTGGGCTGGTGAAGTAGCTGGAACAGAACCGACAAGTTTCTCCCCGCAAAATAAAGAATTTTTCCAAGCAAATATGGGTGGAAACTGGGCAAATATTCAACAAATCGACAGCAAAAACATTACAAAATCGGGCTCTGTGAGCGTGGTTGATCAAAGTGTGACAAAATCTAAACGACCAGGTATTGTGAAGATTAATTTACCTAAAAAAGCTGTTCAAGGGATTAAGCCTGAGTTTGGAAGCAACTATTACTACAGTAAACGCGGAGACGATCTGCATACGACGATGACTACGCCAGAGTTTGATTTAACAGCAGCAAAAACAGCTAAATTCAATTACAAAGCATTCTATGAAGTAGAGGCAGAATACGATTACTTATATGTAAATGCGATTCTTCCTGACGGTTCAAAAGTTCTGTTAGATACAATTGGTGATAAAGCGAATAATGCAGATGGTTCTGCTGAAACATCTAACGGAAAATGGGAAGATAAAAGCTATGACTTGACGCAGTTTAAAGGTAAAAAAATCAAGCTTCAATTTGAATACGTAACGGACGGCGGACTTGCTCTTCAAGGATTCGCCCTTGATAATGCTAGTTTAGTAGTAGATGGAAAAACGGTATTTACGGACGATGCTGAAGGAGCTCCAAAAGTAACGTTAGATGGATTTGAAAAGACAAACGGCATCAGCTACAAAGATAACTATTATTACCTTGAGTGGAGAAACTACGCAGGCAGTGATAAAGCACTTCAATTCGCGCGCGGTGCAAAATATAATACAGGCATGCTGCTTTGGTACGCAGATGAAAGCTATCTTGATAACTGGGTAGGACAACATCCAGGTGAAGGATTCCTTGGTGTAGTTGATTCACATGCTCATAAAGTTCTTTACTTTAATGTGAATGGTATTAGCACTACAGCAAATTCAAGCCGATATCAAATTGCAGACGCGGCGTTCTCATTTGATAAATCACCTGCTTGGTCATATTCTCATAAAACGTGGGGAACGATTTCATCTAAAGAATCAAACGGCGTTACAAGCTTTAACGACAAAAAATCGTATTTAGATGAAAGAATTAAAGATGCAGGCCGCTTGCTTCCTCAAAACGGATTAAAATTAGACGTAATTGGTGAAGCGAAAGACAATTCAGCTGGTGCTGTATGGATTCATAAGTAAAATTGAACGTATTAAAAAGATCTGAAGAGCGTATTCTTCGGATCTTTTTGTGTATCATAAAATCAAAATAAACTATGAGCTAAATAATCAAAGACGCTAAGCCCGTTTAAAAAATAGAAAAAAGGGAATTTTCAACAGTGAATAATTGTTATTATGTCATGAAATTCATCCATATAATCAATACTAATAGGTAAAGAAAATATTGAAAAGGAGTTCTAACTATGAGCTATCGTATCGAAAGAGATTCAATTGGAGAAATCAAAGTGGCAGAAGATAAACTATGGGGAGCGCAGACGCAAAGAAGTAAAGAAAACTTTCCGATAGGAATTGAAAAAATGCCGATTGAAGTAATACGCGCTTTTGCGGTTTTAAAGAAAAGTGCGGCTATTAGTAATCATAAACTAGGCAAACTATCAGCAGGGAAATCGGAAGCCATCGTACAAGCTGCTAACGAAATTATTGAAGGGAAATGGAATGAACATTTTCCTTTAGTGGTATGGCAGACAGGAAGCGGAACGCAATCAAACATGAATGTAAATGAAGTGATTTCCCACCGTGGAAACCAGCTAATAAACGGCGACGAAACGCTCCATCCAAATGATGATGTCAATATGTCACAAAGCTCTAACGATACTTTCCCTACAGCTCTTCATATTGCAGCTGTACTAGAAGTCGAAGATAAATTATTGCCTGCTCTAAAAACATTAAAAGAAACGTTCGCTGCGAAGCAAGAGCAGTTTAAAGATATTATTAAAATAGGAAGAACCCATTTGCAGGATGCTACACCGCTAACACTAGGACAAGAAATTAGCGGATGGCATCATATGCTCGAAAAGAACGAAGAAATGATTAAACAAAGCGTAGAGTATATGAAGGAATTAGCTATTGGCGGTACAGCTGTTGGGACGGGGATAAATGCACATCCTGACTTCGGTGCTGAAGTAGCGAAAGAAATCAGCAGCACGCTTGGAAAAACATTTATCTCAGCACCTAATAAATTTCATGCATTAACAAGTCATGATCAAGTGGTTTATGCCCACGGTGCACTCAAAGCCTTAGCAGCTGACTTAATGAAAATCGCCAATGACGTACGCTGGCTGGCAAGCGGTCCTCGGAGCGGACTAGGCGAAATTACAATTCCTGCTAACGAACCAGGAAGTTCTATTATGCCTGGAAAAGTAAATCCAACTCAAAGTGAAGCTCTAACAATGGTTTCTGCACAAGTGCTTGGGAATGACGTGACGATTGGCATTGCGGCTAGTCAAGGAAACTTTGAATTAAATGTATTTAAGCCGGTTATTATTTATAATTTTTTACAATCAGTCAGACTGCTGACAGATTCCATGCAGGCTTTTAACGATAAATGCGCAGTAGGAATTGAACCCAACAAAGAAAAAATTCAGCATAATCTAGAAAATTCTCTTATGCTTGTAACAGCATTAAATCCGCACATAGGTTATGAAAACGCGGCTAAAATCGCCAAACTGGCTCATCAAGAAGGAACCACATTAAAAGAAGCAGCGGTCAAAACAGGACTCCTGACAGAAGAACAATTTGAGCGATGGGTAAATCCTGCGAATATGATTCATCCATCAAAATAAAAAAAGAAGCCAAGCATTCCGAGCTGCTTGGCTTCTTTTTTTAATAAAATAAACATTGTTCTAAATAAACATATAAAAGAAACTGCGGATTAAAAGAAATTTTACACGTCCTTATACTAGATTCAAGTACATAAGATTAGGGTATTTACATATTTATAAAGGAGGGATTCAAGTGACGTACGAAGTGAAGTTTTATTTTGGAAATGAAAAATCAATCAGTACATTGGTTGAATCAGAAAATGTAAAAGAGCTTGAGGAATCTATTATTCATACGCAAGGATGGTATCGTTATTATGACAAAAAACACGAAGCTTATTTAGCCATACAAATGAGCAACGTTTTACACATTGTTATAAAAGAATATCAGGATCCGGAAAAACAGGGGTTTTAAAGTATTCGTCGTATACATAAGGAAGCTAGCAAAAGAGGTGAAAACTATGCAAAGGCGACACTCAAATAATCCTATTATTCTCGACGTTTCTCATCATCAAGGAATCATTAATTGGAAAGAAATAAAAAACACCTCAGTAAAAGGGGTGTATATAAAGCTAACAGAAGGCGGAACTTTTGTAGACCCTAGATCCTATGAAAATTATATAGGTGCCAAAAATGCGGGCTTGAGAGTAGGATTTTATCATTATGCTCACTGTACAAATAGTCCGGAAAAAGAAGCTGCTTTTTTTATTACTCAGCTCGGACAAATGAAACTAGACCTTCCCCCATGTTTGGATCTAGAAGAAGATAAGAAAAAGTCCAAAGAGTTTATTTCTCGCTTTGCCGCAAGCTGGCTCGAGCATGTTCACAAAACAACAGGGATTAAGCCTATCGTATATACGAACTATCATTTTGCTAAAACTTTTTTTACAAACGAAATAAGTAAGTATCCTTTGTGGGTAGCAAGATATAGTGCAGCCAACAGACAAGGCGGTATGCAGCACCCTGGTGAGCTAAGTCAGTGGCAGCGATGGGCAATGTTTCAGTATACGGATTCTGGCAGAGTAAAAGGAATTTCTACAAACGTGGATATAAATGAAATGGACTACTCATTTTTTAAAGAAGTCACAACAAATCTCTCTATGACGAATAATACAAAAGGACCCTTTGTGTATTCTAAAGGTGATAGAGGGTTAGGAGTCAAACAAATTCAGCAAAACTTACTTGCACTAGGTTTTTCTCTTCCGAAGTTTGGAGCAGACGGTTTCTATGGAGATGAATTAATCGCTGCGGTGAAAAAATTCCAGAATCGATATGGCCTTTTTTCAGATGGGATAGCAGGAGCGGACACACTGCCGCGTCTTGTTAAAGAAGTGAATAATCTGAATAATCTGGTTTGAGAGATTACCTAATAGGGAAAAGTCACTGTAAGATTCAAAAAGGTACAAGGAAGGAGCTATTATGAGAAAACGAAAACAAAAAGCATTGATATCAGGTATTACCCTATCAACTGTAGGAGTCGGCATTACGTCTTATATATTAAGCGATGCTGCGAAACGACGAAAAGTAAAAGGATTTGTTCGAAGTGCCAAAGTAAAACTTTCAAGTTTATCTAAAAAACAGCAGGTAAATGCTAGCCTAAATAAAGATGTGCATTCAGATCCTACGTACGTTTCTGAAAGCAATATGATTTCAGAAGGACCTATGTATCAAGATCAGCATAGATAATAAAAAAACTAGTCTTGCCTCGGGCAAGACTAGTTTTTTTATTAATTTTATAAATAGCAGCGCTTATTCATGTTACACTCTCTATATAAGGGAATTATTTCACGCATATTTACAAGTAAAGGAGGATTAGAAGGAGTGGTTAGTAGCGGACTATTTGTTAACTTATGTATTTTTTCGTTTTTTGTGAGTATTATGATTGCGATACGAATATTTTTGTTACAGCGTCTAGCCCATAAATACAAATGGATGAGTGGTATTTATGCAAGTATTGTTTCTGCTATTCTTATGGTATATAGCGTTACGTATCAACAGATTACATATGATTTACGTTTTCTTCCTCTTATTTTGACCGTTTTATACTTTGGTTATAGAGCCGGTGCAGTTGCAGGTATTACTATGGCCGTGTGCAGTATCTATTTAGAAAGTCATTGGTTACTGACTATCTTAATTTTAATTTTTACCTTTTTGTTTTCCCTTCCTCTTATTCGATATAGAAAGCAGTTTTCTTTATTAAAACAATCTCTTCTTTGTTTTTTTATTCATTTTATCGTTCATGTCTTACTGACAAATTACTTCTGGAATACACCTATTCAGTCGCCGTTTTATAGCGAAGTAGAATATTTAGTGTTCGGAATTCTCGGACTGGGAATAGCCGTAGCGACGATAGAATTTTATCGTAAATTTTACGCTGTAGCAGAAGAAGCTGCTTATGCTGGATCAGATTCATGTAAGGATGAAGAAGATTCTTTTTTTATCAGAATAATGAAAAAAGAATTAGAATATACGAAAGAACAGCTGGAGTCTTTTATTAATCATCACATGGATGCGGTGATCATAACTGATTTAGAAGGGCGGATCTTGCGAGTTAATGAAGCCTACGAAAAAGTATATGGTTGGAAAGCCCACGAAGTCATTGGGAAAAAATATTACGATATAGCAGGAGCTTTTAGTGAGGACGTACATGAGAATATAAAAAAGACGGTTGCTGAAAAAGAGGCAATCAATCGAGTAGAAGTAGTAAGAGCTCGTAAAGATGGAAGTTTAGTAGACCTTCGCATCACTATTTCGCCGATTTTTAATGGCAAAGATGAGTTGGTAGGTTTGTCTGGAGTATGTGTGGATATATCTGAAGCTAAAAAAGCTAAACAAGAGCTTGACTTGTTACATCGTAAGCTTAAGGAAAGTGAGTTAAAGTACCGCACGTTATTTGAATATGCAAACGACGCAATTTACTTACTTGAAATAGGTACGAATCATTTTCCTTCTCGTTTTATTGAAGTAAATGAAGCCGGCTGTAAGCGCTTTGGATATACCAGAGAAGAGCTTTTATCCATGCCTTGCCACCATATTATACCTAGAAATTCTGACATTGTTCAAAAAACAGTCGAAGAAATTCGCCAAGGAAATCTTTCTTTTACGCTGCAATCACAGTTTACATTTAAGTCTGGCGAAATAAAAAAACTAGAATATAGTGGAAAGCTGTTCAATATAGAAAACAAAAAAGTGCTTCTTATTGTTTCAAGAGACAGAACAGAGTACTTAAAAACAGAAGAGCTGCTGCAGAAATCTGAGAAATTAGCAGCGGTCGGGCAGCTTGCTACAGCTATTGCTCATGAAATTAGAAATCCTTTAACGGCCATCAAAGGGTTTATGCAGCTATTAACTGAAAAAGCGAGTAAAGAAGAGTTAACCTATATGAACATTATATCCTCTGAAATTGAGCGTATTGAAATGATTACAGATGAATTCATGTCAGTGGCAAAACCACAGGCCGTAACATTTCAGTCAATTGATTTGCAGCTGTTAATTCAACAAGTGATTTTATTGCTGCAGCCTCAAGCAACCATGAAAAACATCTTTATTGAACTTCACTCATATGGAGAAATGTCTCTTGTATATTGTGAAAGCAATCAAATGAAACAGGTGTTTATAAATATTCTTAAAAATGCGATTGAAGCAATGCCTTCTGGAGGAGAAATTAAAGTTGAGCTGAGACAAAAAGACAGCAATCACCTTTATATTCAAATTATTGATGA
Organism: Priestia sp. 40; assembly: GCF_049368575.1. Lineage (NCBI taxonomy): Bacteria > Bacillati > Bacillota > Bacilli > Caryophanales > Bacillaceae > Priestia > Priestia sp. 40. Next base: position 199,484 of record NZ_JBMPZA010000012.1, on the reverse strand, counting down.
AGGTGTAGGAATTTCAAAAGATCGCATCAAACATTTAGGTGAACCATTTTACAGTATTAAAGAAGACGGCATTGGGTTAGGGTTAATGATATGCTTTAATATTATCCAGCAGCATAAAGGAACTCTTAGTATTGAAAGTGAAGTAAACAAAGGGACGAATGTGGAAATTTGTTTACCGTTAGAATAAAAGGTAATCAGTTAAAGGAAGAAGAAATTTTGCAACAAGTTGTTTAGTAAAGTTATAATATTCTATGTTGGAGTAAAATAAGCAAAGGAGTGGTTACGATTAAACAGAAAAAGTGGATTAACATATTTCGTATTCTGTATATTATTTTTGCTATTATTGCGATTGGAGCATCTTTTGGAGACTATTCTTTTGGGCTGAATAATCCCCGCATAGTCAGTTTAACGGCTCTCGTTTTGGCGGTTATTTGTATTGTTCCGTATTACATACTTCGCTTTAAAGAACAAGCTTCTAAAAGTAAATAAGTTAATATTTGTTATCTTAAAAGAGGATGGGGCAAAAGTATTTTAGTTGAAGGAAGATCCGAACGATTCATCGTTCGGATTTTTTTGCTATGGTGAACATGGGTTTAATTTAGCTGGTTGCTTCTAGCGGTTGATTGGAGTGATTTCGTTATGTCTCAATCTCTTTTTATCGTCATAAAAGGGCGATAAATGGGCGAGCATTTTTCCTAGCCTGTACATATGCTATAGAGTAAACAGGCTACGGAGGTGAAGTGAAATGGGATTTTGTAACTGGGGTTACGGCGGTGGTTATGGCTACGGCGGTTACGGCGGCTACGGTAATTACGGTGGCGGTTTTGCATTAATCGTTGTACTATTTGTTTTATTAGTTATCGTTGGTTGTACATGTTTCAAATAAAAAAAAGCACGAATCTGCAAAGATTTTAGTAGATTCGTGCTTTTTTATGTTCATAAGAAGGGCAGTACTATAATAAAATAATGTTGTGCACATACATAAAAAACATATAAAAAATTTAATTAATAGATTAAAAAAATAAAAAAATGAAGAGGAAGAGTAGATTTAAGCTGCAAAAAGGGTCTGAAATTTATAATTTTCCTTATAAGTAATTTTTGTAAAATGCTTAATAGAACTGATAGTAAGACCGAATAACACTACCTAGACCGCTAGTTTTTATCAGCTGACTAGAAGAATTATTTTACTTGTATGAAAATCAACGTAAATGATTTTCATATAGTTTAAATAGGTAAAAAAGACTTATTGTAGAGTGTTTATTTTTAATTTTCATAATAATAGGAATATTAAAATAATATATAGACGTAGTAATTTTTAGTTGCTATAATGTTGCTAATTATCACAATTAACAGAAAAATTGAGGTAATTAAATTTACTAGGGATAGGGAGAAAAAACTATGAAAAAGAAAAAACAGGCTTTAAAGGTATTATTATCAGTTGGTATTCTTTCTTCATCATTTGCTTTTGCACATACGAGCAGTGCTGCGCCAAATAATGTACTTTCAACTGAAAAGTATAACAAAGAAATCAAATCTCCTGAGTTTATTTCCGGAAAGCTTTCAGGACCGTCATCACAGAAGGCTCAAGACGTTGTATTTCACTATATGAATACAAATAAAGACAAATATAAATTAGGAAATGAAAATGCTCAAAACTCATTTAAAGTAACAGAAGTGGTGAAAGATCCTGTGGAACAAGCAACCGTGGTACGCTTGCAGCAAGTATATAATAATATTCCTGTTTGGGGATCTACTCAATTAGCACACGTAGCGACAGATGGAACCTTAAAAGTTGTATCAGGTACAGTAGCTCCTGATTTAGATAAAAAGGAAAAATTAAAAGGACAGAAGCAAGTTGACAGCAAAAAGGCGATTCAAGCAGCTGAAAAAGACTTAGGATTTAAGCCGACGTATGAAAAATCTCCTTCATCTGAACTGTATATTTATCAAAATGGTTCAGACACTACATATGCTTATGTAGTAAATTTAAATTTCTTAAATCCTGAACCAGGCAACTATTATTACTTTGTTGATGCTACTAGCGGTAAAGTACTGGATAAGTACAATACAATTGATTCCGTAGCTGGTTCAAAAGCCGACGTGAAGCAAGCGGCAAAACCGGCAGCGAAACCTGTAACAGGCACAAATGCTATTGGCTCAGGGAAAGGAGTGCTTGGAGATACTAAATCCTTAAAGACAACGTTATCTGGTTCTACGTACTACTTACAAGATAATACAAGAGGCGCTACAATCTATACGTACGATGCAAAAAATCGTACATCTCTTCCGGGTACGCTATGGGCAGATACCGATAATACGTACAATGCAACCCGCGATGCAGCTGCAGTAGATGCTCACTATTATGCAGGCGTGACATATGATTATTATAAAAACAAGTTTAACCGCAACTCCTATGACAATGCAGGAGCTCCGCTAAAATCGACTGTTCATTATAGCAGCGGCTACAACAATGCGTTTTGGAATGGCTCTCAAATGGTATATGGAGATGGAGATGGAACTACTTTTGTTCCGCTATCAGGAGGATTAGATGTGATCGGACATGAATTGACGCATGCGGTCACAGAAAGAAGTTCTAATTTAATCTATCAATATGAATCAGGTGCATTAAACGAAGCAATTTCCGATATTTTCGGAACATTGGTAGAATACTATGACAACCGCAATCCAGATTGGGAAATTGGAGAAGATATTTATACGCCTGGAACAAGCGGTGATGCCCTTCGTTCAATGAGCAACCCAGCGAAATACGGAGATCCGGATCATTATTCAAAGCGCTATACAGGTTCTAGTGACAACGGCGGAGTTCATACAAACAGTGGTATTATCAACAAAGCTGCTTACTTGCTAGCTAACGGAGGAACGCATTACGGCGTTACTGTAACAGGCATCGGCGGCGATAAGCTAGGAAAAATTTATTACCGTGCTAATACGCTATACTTCACTCAATCTACAACGTTTAGCCAAGCGCGTGCAGGTTTAGTACAAGCTGCTGCTGATCTATACGGTTCAGGATCTCAAGAAGTAATTTCAGTAGGCAAGTCATTTGACGCAGTTGGTGTTCAATAAGTTATAAACCAAAAGTCGCAAGATAAATGAGGTATCTTACGACTTTCTATACTACCTTACTACCAATAAAGGAGTACTCGTATAAATATATTACAGTACTCCTTTATTTTATGTTAATAAATCAGGAAGATAGATTTCTTCTCAATTCATAAAAATCCGCTTCTTATTCCTCCCTTTTATATCCATTCGAATTATACCGTTGTTTGTTAAATGAAGAGGACCCGTTTTAGTAAACGGTCTTATTATAAAATGTTATAATAAAGAAAAGAATTGAATACATACATATGAAAAAGGAGTGGAGGAATCAATGGATAAAATTGCTGTTATTTCAGATATCCACGGAAATCTTCCTGCATTAGAAGCAGTTTTAGGTGACATACAACAACGAGATATCCATCGCATCATTTGTCTAGGTGATTTAGTAGGAAAAGGACCTGACTCAAGTAAAGCGATTGATATCATAAAAGAAAAGTGCGAAGTAACAGTAATGGGAAACTGGGATGACTTCATTACAAAGCCTGCGGAATTTGAAGCGCTAAAATGGCATCAGAAGAAGTTAAGTTCAGCTCAAGAGGCATACTTAAAGGAACTTCCTTTTTCTGTTGAGTTTATGATGAGCGGAAAATTAATTAGAATGTTTCACGCTTCACCTAGAAGTCTTTATGACCGAATTCAACCCTGGGATTCACTTGAAAAGCGCCTTAGTCTATTTGCTAATACGGAATATACGGAAAATATAAAAGGATCAAGAGAGCCAGATGTCATCTGTTACGGAGATGTACATAATGCATTTATTCAACATATTAAAGGGAAAACGCTATGTAATGTAGGAAGTGTAGGAAACCCGCTTGATTTACCACAAGCTTCCTATCTTATCTTGGAAGGAAAGGATCAAGACGAAAGCCCTTCAGCATTTTCTATTCAATTCGTGCGTATTCCATACGATATTGAAAAGGCAATCGAATTGGCGAGATCTGTAGAGATGCCGGACTTTGAACCTTACGTTCAAGAACTAAAAACAGCTCGCTATAGAGGACTGAAAAATTAAGAATAGAATGAATCTCAACCTTCAGCATAAGTGCTGAAGGTTTTTTAGTGGAGTATATGGGGGGTTTTTCAACATCATTAGTATGATACATGCAAATAAAAGTTATTCCGATGAATTTAAGAGAGGGAAAACTTGGAGAAAAACATACAGCATTTGAAAGGAAATAAATTTTATTTTATGAAGACAATATGAAGAGGGCAATTCTATTTGAACATAAAGTCATGCAAAAACGCCCCTGAAAAGCTGCTTTTACTATAACGAGTGGAGGAATACATGATGAAATTTTTTATTGATACAGCTAACCTGGAAGATATTAAAAAAGCATATAAAATTGGGGTATTATCAGGTGTTACTACAAACCCTTCGCTAGTAGCTAAAGAAGGCGTAAAGTTTGAAGATCGCATCGAAGAAATTTTAAAAACCGTCCCGGAAGTAGAATCCGTTTCAGCAGAAGTCACGCCCGACACAGTAACAGCAGATGACATGATTGCTCAAGCAGAAGAGCTTATCAAAATTAACGGAGGAGACAAAAATATAACGATTAAACTTCCTATGACCATTGCTGGATTGGAAGCAACCCGTTATCTAGCTAAAAAAGGCGTAAAAACAAACGTAACGTTAATTTTCACAGTGAATCAAGCGCTTCTAGCAGCTCGTGCCGGTGCCACATACGTATCGCCATTTTTAGGACGCTTAGACGATATTTCAGAAGACGGGGTTTATCTGGTATCTCGAATTGCAGAGCTATTTCGAGTTCAACACATTGACTCACAAATTATAGCAGCGTCAGTAAGACACCCAGATCACGTCACACGAGTAGCTCTTGCTGGGGCGCATATTGCGACCATTCCGTATGCCGTAATTGAACAATTAGTAAAACACCCGTTAACAGAGCAAGGAATTGAAAAATTTGCATCAGACTGGGAAAAAGCCGTAAAAAGTTAAATTGACTTAAGGAGAAGACATCATTTTAGTGTCTTCTCTGCTTAAAGAGTACACGAAGATTCTTTTTTTGTATTTTGCAGAAAACAACTTATCATTAATAGGCGAACATCCTATACATATACACAGAGATGACATACGTTAATAGAAACGAAAGAGGTGTTAAAATGGGCTGTATTATTAACATTGAGAATATCGTGACTAACGGGTTAAAAGACAATTCGAATGTAAGCGTAGGCTGTGTTGTACAAAATAGCCACACAGCAAATACAAAATCGGTAGGAGCTTGTTTTTCGTTTGGAAATGGTTCTCCTGCTATTGCCTCTATGACAAACAGTAATATCGACTTTTGCAAAGATGAAGAAAATAAAGAGCAACAATCTTGAAAACAATTCCAGAAATACTCTTTCTGGAATTATTTTTTGGTAAGTGATAGAGTTTTGTTAATAAGATGTTGGATTTTTCAAAGACAAATATCCATGGGGAAGGTGAGCTGCGCTATGAGCATTATTTCGATGATTCCTTATACATACATTGAAAGAAAAGTGAAACGAACACAAAAGGTGACGATTCAGCATTCAAAAGACATATGCTTATACGCTGATAGTATTCAAACAGAGAAAAATTGCTTCCACGTTAACAGCGTGTTTGATATCTCTTACAAATGCGTCTCAAAAGAAAGCGGCTTTTTATACTTACATACAAATCAAGGGATGTTCGCTTATACCATACACACCGATCCTGCTGATTTTATAGCAGCATATAAAGATATAAAAAAGAAGGGATAACATTGCTGTCATCCCTTCTTTTTTGTTATTATTTTATCCACTGTACAACTTGATCCATACTTCTTCTTGTCTTGCCGCGCTTAGGTTCATGAATTCGGTAGCCGAATGCAACCATAACGGAAACATCAAACTTGCCGTCTTCTAGTAATCCTTCTTCTTTTAGAATTTCATGTACTTGGTCATAGTTAAACCCTTCAATTGGGCAAGAATCAATGCCAATTTGAGCAGCTGATGTCATCATATTAGCTAGTGCAATATAAGATTGTTTGCTAGCCCAATCAAATAGCGCTCGCTTGCTTTCGAACAAGTGAAAATCATTTTCTTGGAAATCTTTATAACGAGGCATTAATGTCTCTAATACATCATCCGGCATTTCTTTTACGTTTTTTTGAAGATCCAATACATATTCAGAGTCATATCTTGCGTCTGTGCGAGAAAGAATGATAACAAAATGACTTGCTGTAGGAATTTGACCTTGTGCTCCCCAAGAAACAGCTTTTAATTTTTCTTTTAAATCTTTATTTTCAACGACTAAAAACTTCCAAGGCTCGTAACCTACTGAGCTTGGAGATAAGCGCCCTGTTTCTAAAATAAATTGGAAATCTTCATCGGAAATTTTCTTCGTTGGATCAAACTCTTTTGTAGCATGACGAAAGTTAAATGCGTCTAAAATTTCTTGTTTCTTATCTGTATTGTTCATGTGTAAACAACCTTTCTGTAAAAATATTTAATGATGAACTGTTCAGAGTAATCTATACCCTGTATAGCTTACAACTAACAGTCAGTTAACATACAATTTGTCATAAAATCCGTTTGCAGATTTATCATAAATCATATAAATCATTCTAACAAGTACGCACATTTTTGTTGTATAGTATACTTTTTTATACTATTGATGCAGTTTTATAAGAAGCAGAAAGGAGTAAACAATCTGTGGAGTTTCGTCTTCGAAAAAGTAGTTAAGAGGGGTAGAAAGGAGAAAAGTAATCTTCTCCTTTTTAATTAAATTTTTGTATTCGATTTCTTCGCTTTGTTTTCAAGTTCACTTTTCGGTTCTGCTGAAAATTCAACATCTTTTCCATGTCCTTGAGGGTTAACACCAGGGGCTACTTGACCTCGGTTAGCAGATTTTTTTGTACCCATTTTTGTCACCTCCGTTCGGTTAGTATGTGCAAAAAAGTGAAACAAAAATCAGGAAGTAAAGAGTGGAAAGATAAATATGAAAAGATTATCTTTAAGCATCTTCATTACATAAACAAGATAGTTACTCATTTAAACGGCCATAAAAAAACACCCTCGGAAGGGTGTTTTTCGTTTAAGAATCTGAACTGGTTGCTCTGTCTGCATATGGATAGATAGGATCTTTTAAGTGAAATTCGTAAGTCACTCCATCTACAAGTCCTACCGTTTTATTGCTATCATAAAGATCCAGCATAAAAGCAGCCATTTCTTTTGACGTATGGAACTTAGGTACTCGTCCTTCGTATTCAAAATCACTCATATCCATCGAACGCTGTGCAAATTCTGTTTCAGTAGCAGCTGGAGCAAGAACTTTAGCCTGCATTTTTGCTCCTTTTCCCTTTAATTCTTGAGAAAGACCTTCTGTAAATGCACTTACGTAGAATTTTGTTGCGCAATAAGTGACTGCATCAGCAACAATCGTGTAGCCGCCTCCAGAAGAGACATTAATAAGCTGTGTACCTTCAACGTTTTCATAATCTCTTACAAATAGAGAAGAAAGAATGGTTAAAGCTTCGATATTTAAGTGAAGCATTGTTTCAATTTTAGTTAATTTTTGTTCACCGACAGAAGCAAAGTTTCCGAATCCAGCATTGTTAATCCAAGTTTCTAATTCATACTCTTTGAGTGACTCGTAAAACGTATGAGCATTTTCTGCCACGGATAAATCAACCGACTGGATAATAACATTTACATCTTGGTTCAGTTCTTCAATCTTTCCTTTTAATTCATCCAGCTTGTCCTCTCTACGTGCAGCTAATATAAGGTTTTTTCCGCGCGCTGCGAAAGCTAAAGCTGTTTCATATCCAATTCCTGAACTTGCGCCAGTAATTACTGTATATTTCATGTTGATTCCTCCATTTTCGATGTTTTCAAATTGATTATAATTGTTAAAGTACACTTTAAGTCAAGCGTTTATTCGATTTATTTTTCCCTTTAGAAGTCTGTTTGTAAACATTTGAAGTTGGGTGCTAAACTTCAGTGATTTGCAACGATTTTTAATTAAGTGGGCGCTAGGAACTACGGCGGTGATGACACTAGCTGCATTAATCTTAGGTGTTATTTCTATTTAATAAAAAAAGACCCCTCGGGGTCTTTTTTTATATTCTTAATCTTAAGTTGAACTAGACTGTTCGCTGCAACTACTCTTTTTAAAATAGAACTTATAAATTAAAAATCCGCATACAGCCACTACCGCTGCAATTAGAATATAAGTTTGTGCATCTGAGATAAAAGACTGAATGGACTTAAAGTTTCCGATTTGTCCTAGCCAAAGCATGGCAATATTCAAAGGAAAGATACCAAGAAATGTGAGCAGAGCAAACGGCATAGGTTTTACTTTAGATAGCCCTGAAAGGTAAGAAATGTAGTTGCCGAGCCCTAAAGGACGAGCAATCGCAATACTCCATAATCCGCATTTTTTAAACCATTTTTGCGATTTCTCAAATGCTTTTTTCTTTTTTGATAATTTTTTCTTTACCTTATCTTCTAATTTATAGCCTATCCCATACGGTATAAAGCTAAAAGCTGTATAAACGGCGCTTCCTGCAAGAGCGATTAATAATAATTTCACTATGTGCATGTTTAATAAGTATCCGTAGGTAAGGGTGAGAAGAGAACCAGGAAACGGCAGGGAGGAAGCCTCAATGGCCAGTCCGCTTAAAAGTCCCCAAATTCCAAATTGTTTCAGTAAGTCTGTTATGAAGTGTAGCATAAGATCGCCTCTTTTTCTGTGTCATAACATTCAAATACCCATCTATATGTTCGGAAAAACTTATAAGAGAAAAGAAAATAAAGGAAGAGCGCGGGATATAACAGAAAAAAACTTAGCTTGTACAAGGAAAAAAGAAGGAAGTATATTTTATAGCTTCTACTCAAAGTGAAATTATAGGAAAAAAATAATTGAGTGTGAATTTTTAAATAAACTACGACTTTTATTCATAGTTTTGATTCCTTTTATTCATTTTACTTATAAAACTAACGGGTGTAAACTTGTTGTGTTGTGAAATAATCCATTATGTATATGTATTAAAAGGAAAGGAGGTTACCGTGTGGTTATTATTGTAGGATTGTTATTGTTGATGTTTTTTGCTTATCTAGGATGGTCTATTATCTGGGTGGCACCTGTTGTCGCTACGTTTGTTGCTTATTTTAGCGGTTTAAAAGTACTGCCTACTTATACAGATGTGTATATGGGAGGGTTTGTAGATTTCGCTGCAAAATGGTTCCCCATCTTTTTATTAGGAGCCGTCTTTGGAAAGCTAATGGAAGATACAGGCGCAGCTAAGTCGCTAGCGCAGCGCATTGCTAAATTGTTTGGAAGTAAAAGAGCCATTTTAGGGGTTCTGATTGCTTCAGCCATTTTGACATACGGCGGAGTCAGTTTATTCGTTGTTGTCTTTGCGATTTATCCTTTAGCAATCGCATTATTTCGAGAAGCTAACGTATCGCGAAATTTACTGCCAGCAACCATTGCACTCGGAGCATTTACATTTACAATGACAGCGATTCCAGGTACGCCTCAAATTCAAAATCTGATTCCGACTGCTACATTTAAAACCAATGCAATGTCCGGTTCGATTATTGGAATTGTCTCAGGTCTTATTATGGCAGTGGGAGGCTATTTATGGTTAGCTTATCGCGATAAAAAATTAAAAGCTAAAAATCAAGGGTTTACTGAGCCTAATGAATCATCGGTTGCCGCAAGTGAAGAGCAGGACTCGATGAATGTAATGTTAGCTATTTTACCGCTGATTATCGTTGTCGTGACATTAAACGTTTTAAAATGGGAGCCTATCGTATCATTATTAATTGGTATTTTTTCTATTTTACTTATTAATTTCAAACACTATAAGACGTTTATTTCTTCTATAAATGAAGGAGCAAAAGGATCCGTAATGGCTGTTATTAACACGAGTGCAGCAGTTGGTTTTGGCTCGGTTATTACAGCAGTTCCAGAGTTTAAAGATGTCACGCACGTGCTATTAAACATTTCGAGTAATCCGCTCGTTTCAGAAGCGTTAAGCGTTCAAGTGCTAGCGATGATCACGGGTTCAGCATCCGGTGGTATGGGTATTGCGCTTCAAGCATTAGGAGATACGTGGTATCACTTGTCTCAAACGACGAATTTAAGTGCTGACGCTCTGCACCGTATTGCAAGCGTTGCGTCAGGTGCATCTATTTTACCGCATAACGGTGCACTGTTAACGCTGTTAGCCGTAACTGGTCTTCGGCATAAAGAAACGTATAAAGACGTATTTGTTGTTGCATTTATTATTCCAACTATCGCTTTATTTGCAGGAGTCGCATTAGCGGCAGCTGGTATTATTTAAAAACAGGAGGAGAATACACATGGTTGAAAATCAAGTAATTGTAATCACAGGAGCAGCAAGAGGAATTGGGTTTGAAATAGGTAAACGATTCGCTGAAAACGGCGGAAAAATTGTGTTATCTGATATTGACCAAACTGCCGTAGAGTCTGCAGCACAAAATCTTCGTGAAGCTGGATTCGAAGCGCTTGGTGTCAAAGCCGATGTAACAAAAGAAGAAGAAATCAAACATTTAATCGAAACAGCAAACGCACATTTTGGAGCGGTTCATACGTTCATTAATAACGCTGGCTTGCAGCATGTTTCTCCAATTGAAGAGTTTCCAACTGAAAAGTATGAGTTAATGATTAAAATTATGCTAACAGCTCCATTTATGGCGATTAAGCACGCGTTTCCAATCATGAAAAAACAAGGGTTCGGACGTATTATTAACGTTTCTTCTATCAACGGTTTAATCGGTTTTGCAGGCAAAGCAGCTTATAACAGTGCCAAACACGGTGTGATCGGCTTAACAAAAGTAGCTGCTCTTGAAGGTGCAGCACATGGTATTACGGTTAATGCACTTTGTCCTGGCTATGTGGATACACCATTAGTAAGAGGTCAGTTAGATGGTTTAGCTAAAACAAGAAACGTACCATTAGAAAGCGTTCTTGAAGAAGTTATTTATCCTTTAGTCCCTCAAAAACGATTACTAGACGTTAGCGAAATTGCTGACTATGCTATCTTCTTGGCGAGTGATAAAGCAAAAGGTGTAACTGGTCAAGCGGTAGTAATGGACGGCGGATATACAGCTCAATAAAAATAGAATAAATTACCAAAAGCATAAATAAGTCTAACGGGCTCATTTATGCTTTTTTAGGTTATATCTATTCTATTGAGTTAATCAACGTTAAAATATAACTAGGCGATACATAAAAGAAGCCTTATACTATTTCTCCTGTAAAGATAAATGGTAGGATAAAAAAGCCTACAGATTAGAAAGGATGATACATATGGTGCAAACAGTAAATGAATTAATTAAACATCCGGTTTTTTATTTCTTTAACGAAATCTCAGCTATTCCTAGAGGATCTGGAAATGAAAAAGAAATTAGTAACTATTTAGTTTCTTTTGCAAGAGAAAGAAACCTTGAGGTTATACAAGACGAAGCTTTAAATGTAATCATTAAAAAGCCGGCAGCTAAAGGATATGAAAATGCTCCAGCTATCATTTTGCAAGGACATATGGACATGGTATGCGAGTTAAATAAAGGAACTGTCCATGATTTTGAAAAAGATCCGCTTCAACTGCGAGTTGTGGAAGATATGCTCTATGCAGATGGTACTACGCTAGGAGCTGACAACGGAATTGCCGTTGCATATGCACTGGCTTTACTAGATGCTCAAAATATAGCGCACCCCTCTCTTGAAGTAGTCATTACCACTGAAGAAGAAACAACTATGGGCGGAGCCATTGCCGTAAATCCTGCTCATTTTGAAGGGAAAATCTTTATTAATCTTGATACAGAAGAAGATGGAAAACTACTTGTCAGCAGCGCAGGTGGGGTAAAAGGAGTGCTTCGTATCCCCGTAAACTGGGAGTCGTCTTCCAATAAATCAGAAACATATAGCTTAAGCATCGGAGGACTGCGCGGTGGACATTCCGGGATGGAAATTGACAAAGAAAGAGGAAATGCGAATAAACTGCTAGGGAGAGTTTTACATGATTTGCAAAACGAACTTTCCTACTCTTTAAGCGGCATTAGTGGAGGATTAAAATCAAATGCGATTCCCCGTGAATCAGAAGCAATTCTATCAGTTGAGCCTTCTGAGGTAGGAAAGCTAGAAAATAAGGTTCGGGAGTGGAACGAAATAGCAAAAAATGAACTACAAGCGGCTGATCCGAGCGTATATGTAAAAATGAACAAATCTTCTTCCGTTGAGAAATGTTTTACAAAGGAAACGACAGAACGAATTGTACAAGCTATTATGCTAACACCAAACGGAGTTCAAAGCATGAGTATAAATATTGAAGGATTAGTAGAATCTTCTACCAACTTAGGCGTGATCACGACAACAGAATCTGAGGTTGTTTTTCAAAATGAAATTCGCAGCTCAGTAAAAAGCTTAAAAGAAAAAATAGTAAGCCAAGTGTGCATCCTTGCTCAATTAGTCGGAGGAACAGTTGAAACAAAAGGTAATTATCCTGAATGGGCGTACAATGGAGATTCAAAAATTCGTGAATTATGTAAAAAGGTTTACAAAGAAAAGTATGGAGAAGAGGCGGAGATCATCGCTATCCATGCTGGAATTGAATGCGGTATCTTCCTAGAAAAAATCCCTGGATTAGACGCCATTTCGCTCGGACCCGATATGTACGACGTTCATACGCCTGATGAGCACCTGAGCATTCCGTCTACTATTAAGACATGGGAATACTTATTAGCAGTATTAAAAGAAGCAAATAAGATATAAAGTTATCAGCATCCCTGTAATTTTTTTTAAAGAGCTTCTGTAAAGGAGCTCTTTTTCATTCGTCATTTATCAGATAATAAGCAGGGTGCCCTCAACGCGACAGGCAATTGAGAACATTTATGTAAGCGTTTTACAAATAAAGGTTTTAAAATGGCCCTAAAAGAGGTAAACAATTACTAAAACGATAGACAAATGAATTCAAAACAAGCTCTGCAACTAATAAATTAGTAGGGAGAGAATGTATATGAATGATAATAGTCTTATCAAGGATCCCTTTTTGGAAAAAGGAGAAATTGAATTTTTAGAATTAAGGAAAGATGAAATACGCTATCTAAAGTTCGATCGATTTTTGAAAGTGATTAAAGCACTTAATCAACGCAGTGATAAAGGCTACCAGAGTCTTATGCTTTCAGTTGATGGCTTTAAAGGTACTTCAAGAGAATTATATGAGATAGAGGAGTTTCGCAGATATGTAAATTTGTTAATTAATCAAGTTCCTCAAATATTATTTTATATTCATGATAAAAACAAAATGACCAATCAAATTTTGAAAAGTCTATCAAACAATAGCAGCCAACCGCCCTCTATAGATCCTAAAAGAGCACGTTTAATGATTGATGCCATACAGGAGCAAGTAGAGAAAACAGAGGATAAAGAGATAAAGGAGAATCTTTCTGAATTCGTATGTAAAATCCAGGGCTTTGTGAATCAGTATTAACAGTTCCCAATAGAAAAGTAGAATCCATATTATAAAAGAGTACGAGAACTCAAAGTTTCTCGTGCTTTTTTATTGGAAAAACTGTAGAAAGAGAAAAGGATTATCAACATATATGGATAAATAATAATGGTAAAGCTTCATATTCTGCCGTGAAATAACAAGGAGGAATGAATATTGCGTCATATTGAAATAAGAAGACCAAAAATAGAAGACCGCGCAGAACTTCACGAGCTTTTTAATGAAGTAATTACAGATACCTTTCATAGAGAGGGTCTGTCTGACATGGTGAACGATATACAAATAGAAATTGAAAGTAAAGAACAATATTTAAAAAGTGACCTTGATAGCGATGGAAAACATCGATTCTTTTGGCTCGGAATAGATACGTGCACCAACAAGATTATTGGCTGTATTGAATATGGTCCTGCTAGTGAATTAATTACGGCGTGTACAAAAGGAGAGCTGCAAGGATGGATTGAAATCGGCACAGTTTTTGTTCATCCAAAGTACCAGAGAAAAGGTATAGGGACGCTGCTTTTACATACTATGCTGCTTACGCTTCAAAGCAGAGAAATTAAAAAAATTTGTTTGGATAGCGGATACAAAAATGCTCAGGAAGTATGGAAAAACATATTTGGAATCCCCGATTATTTAGTAAAAGATTACTGGAGCAAGGGGTATCATCACATGGTTTGGAAAATATCAGCAGAAAATACGCCGATAGTATTTAAGCTCGGCTATAACGAAGAATAAGGTGTCTCCCAGAAAATAGCCGGTACGTTTCTACCGGCTATTTTCTACTGGTTAAGCTATTTACATATGTGCAATTATATATTAGTGTATTTTATTGAATATAATACCTTGACTGTCATAGTAATATGATTTAAATTATACATAAAGAGGTGATACTTTGGTATATGCAAAAATGTCTTCAGATTTACTTCGGGGACATACAGATACAATGATTTTGAAATTACTTCTCAGCGGCGATAAGTATGGTTATGAAATTAGTAAGCTTATTTATACCTACTCTAAAGAGCAGTATGAATTAAAAGAAGCCACAATGTATTCAAGCTTGAAGCGCCTGGAAAAAGACGGCCATATTCTTTCTTACTGGGGAGATGCTGTACAAGGCGGCCGCAGAAAGTATTATAAAATTACAGAACAAGGAAAAAGCGTATATAAACAAAACAAAGAAAATTGGGAGCAAGCGAAAAAAATTATCGATTTATTGTTGTAAGAAAGGATGATGTTATAAATGAACGAAAAAATAAAAAATCATGTGCATAACATTTTGGCTCCTTATCAGGATGTAAAAAATGTTCAAGATCTAGAAGAAGAACTATCACAGAATTTGCAGGAAAAATTTACAGATTATAAAAAAGACGGGCATAATGAAGAACAGGCTTATTATATGACAATCAATTCTATCGGCGATATCGCAGAACTAATTCAATCAATGAATGTAGAAACAAAGGAATTAAAGCAAACCGTCCCTATGGATTTTTCAAAGACCGAGCTTACAAAATCTGATTTTCGTTCTGTATCGGTGTATAAAGGGAAATTTAATGCCAGTAATTTGAATGAATCTGATTTTAGCTACGCAGATCTTACAGACAGCATGTTTAAAAGCAGCAATTTAACGAAAGCAATATTTCATCACGTTAATTTAACAGGCGTACAATTTAAATGGGCAAATTTTAAACAGGCCAGTTTTGAAGGCTGTATCTATGACAACACGTACTTTAAGCAATGTAATTTAACAGACATTGTATTTGACGAAGAAACATTTAACGGAACAATCTTTGAAGGAACATCATTAAAAAAAGCTTCATTTCGCAACGCAACTTTGCTAAATGTACAGTTTCGAGGATCAGATTTAAAAAAATCCGATTTTGAAGGTGCAAAAATGGATAAATTGACATATAACTTTTTAAAAAGTGCCAAGATAGATCTTAGTAAAGTTACGATTATTTAAAGATAAAAAAGACCTCTCTGAAGGTCTTTTTTTATGGACATATAACAATTCTTTTTAAGAGCGAGCAGGATAGTTTATTAGAGAGCTAGAACACATTCATAATACGAACGATTAAGGCAACAAGGTGGATATGAGAAACACATATTCGTATCTTTGAATAGTAAAGCTTTTATCACTTATGTGGAGGAGTATGGAAATGTCTATATATGAAATTTGGAATGAAGTGGATCTTTATATGAATGATAAGCTTATACAACCTGACCCTATTCTTGATGAGGTATTGAAGGCAAATCAAGAGGCTGAATTACCTGCCATCGATGTATCGCCTAGTCAAGGAAAGTTTCTCCATTTGTTAGCTTCATTAAAAGGAGCTAAACGCATTTTGGAAATTGGTACTCTTGGAGGGTACAGCACGATTTGGCTAGCCAGGGCTCTTCCCAAAGACGGACAGCTGATTACGCTCGAATTAAGCGCTCAGCATGCAGAAGTAGCAAGAGCTAATTTAAAAAGAGCGGGAGTAAGCCACTTAGTAGAAGTTATTGTGGGCCCTGGGCTTGATACATTAGCTGTATTAAAGGATAAGGGAACAGAGCCGTTTGATCTTATCTTTATTGATGCTGACAAGCCGAATAACCCAAATTACTTAAAGTGGGCTTTGGAATTATCGAAAAGAGGAAGTACGATTATTTGTGATAATGTTGTTCGTCAAGGGCATGTGGTGAACTCAGAAAGTGAAGATGAAAATGTAAAGGGAATTCGACAGTTTATGAATGCTCTGGCTCAAGAAAAACGAATCAGCGCCACGGCTATACAAACCGTTGGAAGCAAAGGCTATGATGGATTCATTGTAGGGATTGTTGAATGATAAAATTTGTATTACACATAAAAAGAGACGGAGACATAACTAAATTTATCCAATGAGCAGCTAGAAGCACCTACATACATGAAACCTACGTTCATCATCATCTTAAAAAAATCCGAACGAGTTGGATTCTCAACCAAAGTCGTTCGGATTGTCCTTCAACTAACATATTTTTGTTCCAGACTCTTTTTAAATGGGCCCCAATTTATCTGTCATTTGTTTTTCGGTTAAAAAATTAATCAACTCTCGTACAGCGAATGAACTGTAGCGTTCTTTTAACAGAATAATTCCAAGTTCCCACATCATTTCAGGATCTGCAATAGGTATGGTAATAATATTGGGATCTTTCACTTTGGCATAAAGCGATTCGGGTAAAATAGCAATACCTAGTTCTGCCGCTGTTAATTCAATAATTAAATCCCATTGAGAACTTTTATACGCGATAGAAGGCACAAAGCCTGATTTTAAAGCATCTTGAATTAACCGGTCGTGCAGCGTAAATTCTTCACTGAACATAATGAATTTTTCGTGTTCCAGTTCTTTCATCCAGACGGAAGCACGTTTCGCTAAAGGATGGTTTTTATGGGCGTATAAAAGGAATCTCTCCTTAACGAACGGGTATACGTGAAAATGCTCATCATGACCGCTTGTGAGAGGAAGCATAACGATCCCCATATCTACGCCAGCCTCTTCCACAAGTGCTTCAATTTTTTTTGCTCCAAATTCAATAAGTTCTAGAGATACTTTAGGGTATTGATTATTAAATGCTTTTGCAATCTTCGGGAAAAACAAGGTCCCGATGAGCGGAGGGACTCCCATCTTGATTTGCCCTGTTTGCAAGTTCATCAAATCTCCCAACAAGTGAGGCATGTCTTTTAACACCGACAGAGCTTTAGCTGCTTGGTGATACACAACTTCTCCTGCATCCGTTAGCTTTAATTCTCTTGTCGAACGATCAAGAAGCTCAAATCCTAGTTCATTTTCTACTTTTTTGACGGCTTTACTTAAAGCCGTTTGTGACAAATGAACTTGCAGCGCTGCCTTTGTAAAATTTTTATGATTCGCTACCTCTATAAAGTATTCTAAGTCTCTGATTTCCATGTGAAACTCCATTTCTGCAAACTGCTTATCCTTTTTCTTTACTCTTTATTTTAACTATTAAATTATTTACTGTAAATGCGCTGATTAAAAAGGGGGGTCTATCCAATGAATAAAAACGAGGAAAGGAAGTGAACTAAAGTTTCTGCCGAAGTTGATTTATAAAACGAATACTCTTTTTATAGAGAAACATAGATTTTGCTACTAGCTGATGAGGGATATAAAGATTTTTGCCTGTACGTTCGGGCAAAAATGCAAAACTTATCAAAATAACTGAAAGCCCAAAGGCTGCGGCGGTAATCTCTAGCCAAGAAAACATCATATCATTCCTCCTTTTACAAACCTATTAATAGAATATGTAAAAGTTTGAAAGGAGGTTGTACGATAGACCTATAACGAGCGGCGTAATGAAGCTTTCTCTCAAAATAAAATGACGTCAAAGAACGCAGGGCCTGTGCCAAACGTTCTTTGACGTCATTTTATTTTCGCTCTTCAGCTTGATGCTCTTGTTTGTTTTGCTCAGTTAGACGTTTTTGATGAGCTTTTGTTTCTGCACTTACGTGATTCGCATCATTCGGTTGATTCTTCTTTGAACCTCCTGCAGCGTTACTCATTAGACGACACCTCCAGTCCGGTTATGAAACATACCTATAGAATGTGCGTATTTACAGACTTTATACACCGCTATCGATATTACTGGACACGAAAAAAGCAAAGGGAGAGTCACTAAGACTGTTCCCTTTGCTTTTTTACTAGGCGACTTTATCGGTGGTGATAATTTTGTTAATCCAGTCTTTTCCTTCTGTAAACCTTGTAACAAGCATCGCTGTTACTGTATTTCCCGTACTATTTAACAGGGTAGCAGGGGCGTCAATAATCGTGGAAATGACGGCAATAATGGGCAGAACTTCTGGCGAAAATCCGTAAATTGTAATGATTAACATTTCGCCAATCATACCGCCTCCAGGGATTGCTCCCATTACAGCTCCAACTAAAAAGGCTACGCCTAAAATACTCAAAATGCTCGTAGCAGACGTCATATCTTTTCCAAACAAACTGAATAAGAAAACAATTTTTAGAATACCCCCGATAACAGAACCATCTTTATGCGTGTTTGCTCCTAATGGAATCACCGTTTCAGCAATATCAAGTGGCACACCCATTTTCTTTGTTGCATCTAAATTGACTGGAATAGATGCAGCAGAAGAACAGGTAGCAATAGCGGTGATAGAAGGAGCAGCTGCATTTTTCCAGAACAGTTTAATTCCTGCTTTACCGCCAGCAATCCATGCGTATAGCGTAAAAAAGCCGAAATAGTAAACGATTGCAATTAATAAATAAAGAATAAATGCTCTAGCGTACCCTTGTAAGATCTTTGGTCCTAGTTCTCCTACTACAGTAGCAAAATAGCACCCTAAACCAATTGGAGCATAGTACATCACAATTTTAACAACTTTCATCGATACTTCTTGACCCGAAGTCAGAAATTTTGCCATGGGCTGTCCTTTTTCACCAGCCATCGTAGTAGCAATACCGAAAATGACGGCAAAGACAATTAATTGTAAAATATGCTCTTTCGAAAACAACTGAACAAAATCAGGTACAGTAAATGTGCCAACAAGCTGAGTTAAAAGCGTCATTTTTTCAGCTGTATTTTCACTGTCACCCATCAATTCTTTAATGGCAGAAGTATCTACGTTGTGCAGCGGATTGTAAAGTGATGCGCCTAAAAAGCCTAGAACGGCTGAAACAGCAGCAGTGGCGACAAACACAACGGCAATGCCTAGCATAATTTTACCAAGACGTTTCATTTCGTTCATGTTTGCGATTGCCGAAGCAACACTAAAAAAGACAAGGGGAATGATAATCATGAACATTAAATTAAGAAACAAATCACCAAAGGGCTTTACGACTGCCACATCGGGCCCGATAGCATATCCTGCTATCCCGCCAATTAAAATAGCGAGAAGCAGAATAAGCGATGATCTGTACGTTTTAAATACACTTAAAACCATAGTTAAATTTCCTCCAAACAACAATAGCTTCTTTACTACGCAAGAACAGCTATCATTTGCTCATTGCATACGTAGTAACGACTGGCTTTACATCTTTACGCACCAAATCTTCGTATGTTTCTCGCTCTACAGCAAGACGAGCTTCTCCATTTTTTACAAATACAACAGCAGGGCGCGGAATACGGTTGTAATTGCTAGCCATTGAATAGTTGTAGGCACCTGTAGAGGACACTGCTAATAAATCTCCTTGATTAACGCGCGGTAAATCGATATCCCAAATAAGCATATCTCCTGATTCACAGCATTTCCCCGCAATTGATACTGTTTCATCTTTTTTATCCGTCACTCTATTAGCCAAGACAGCTTCATGTTTTGCATCGTAAAGGGCAGGGCGGATATTATCGGTCATACCGCCGTCAATTCCTACGTATTTACGTACACCTGGAATCTCCTTCGTTGAGCCAATTGTATAAAGCGTTGTACCCGCTTCTCCTACGATGCTTCTTCCAGGCTCAATCCAGACTTCTGGAAGGGTATAATTCTGTTCAGTTAATGTACGGCTTAGTTTTTCTGTCAGTGCATCTACATAATACTCAACTGGAAGAGGAGAGTCGCTTTCGGTATAACGAATACCAAAACCACCACCTACGTTTAAAACTTTTACTTCAAACTCCATTTTATCACGAATACTGAATAAAAAATCAGTTAAAATATCAATGGCGCGAGAAAAACCATCTACTTCAAAAATTTGTGAACCAATATGACAATGAATGCCTAAAAGATCGTAGTAAGGTTTTTCTAATGCAGAACTTACCGCTTTCATAGCCTGGTCATTGGAAAGACCAAATCCAAACTTGGAGTCTTCCTGTCCGGTCATAATATACTCATGTGTGTGGGCTTCAATCCCTGGAGTAACACGCAGAAGAATAGATGCTTTCTGTTTACGCTCAGCTGCTAAGGCATGCAAAACTTCAAGTTCGGTGAAGTTATCCACAACAAAACAGCCAATATTCGCATCAAGAGCCATTTCAATTTCTTCAATCGTTTTGTTATTTCCGTGAAAATGAATGCGTTCAGCTGGATATCCAGCTTCAAGAGCTGTAAATAGTTCGCCTCCTGAGACCACATCTAATGACATATCAAGCTTCGTTAAAAGGCTAGCCATTTCCATACAAAGAAACGCTTTCCCTGCATAGGCGATTTGATATGAAAATCCGCTTCTTTGAAAGGCTGAATGGAAGGCCTTGCATTTCGTCTCAATTAATTCTTGATCGTAGATGTATAGGGGAGTGCCGTATTGTTTTTTCAGTTCGACCGTATCGCACTGCCCAATTTCTAAATGATTGCTGCTGTTAATTTTACTCGTTCCATGTAAGTACATAATCCGTATCCCTCCATTTAAATCATTCAACTATAACTTTGAACTTTGATGGTCAGTAGAAAAACACAAAAAAGACCCGTGAAGTGATGTTCACGCGTCTTGGTTTCATAATAATAAAGTATTATTACATTCTAGGCATCAACATCTCTTCAATAGCTCTCCACAAACCAAATGGTTTGTGACAGCTCAGCATTTATTCAATACTGAACCAGTATATGAACACAATGGATGTTTATATACTTCGGCACGAAATCCCTTTTACTTATCTTCACAGACTCCATTAGTCTCCAATAAGTGACTCTTGATTTCATGCACCTCTATTCTCAGAGAGGAAAATTATATTTAAATGTAATTCCTATTATATTTCTTTTTCCGCTGTCTAGTCAATGAAAAATTAAGGCATAGGAATATCAAAAAAAATAAATAAAAAAGCTATGAAGCTTCCAGATAAAATCCAAGCAGCCAGCGCTGTCTTCTGATGAATGACTAAAAGTGAGAACGTGACAATATTGAAGAGAAAAGAACACAGCAGCGACCATCCATAATGATGAGTGATACTGTGATTAACATAAGCAATGAACTCAATCACAGTAAATAAAAGCGCCCACAAAAGAATCCACCACAGCCGGCCGCTTACATGCAGCGGCAGCCTTCCTAAAAAAACCGGTATAACAAACGGATAAATAATTAAGGTTATTCCAAGGGAAACCATTAGGTGATCGGGTAGAAAAAGGTGATCAATACCAACAGGGTGAAATACCCATACGCGGTGATGAAACAGCAGCACTTCATAAAGCAAATTCCCCGTGACCCAAAACAGCAAAGTAGGATAGTATTCTTGATACCTTCGCCACTTACCAAATAGTAAACCAAGAATGATGAAAAATAATACAAATGAAGATTGCATACGCTCTCCTTAAAATAATGGTTATTTCTTTTTATTTACATATTATAGAAATTTTATTCTCTCCGCTTTTATTCAGAAACTATAATAGAAAAGCCGTAAGCAGCATCGTTAAAGACGTACTACCACTATTTATGACTGTCTTCACCCTGCTATAATCTCC
The DNA here is from genome assembly GCF_049368575.1 of Priestia sp. 40. NCBI lineage: Bacteria > Bacillati > Bacillota > Bacilli > Caryophanales > Bacillaceae > Priestia > Priestia sp. 40. The sequence continues at coordinate 177,479 of NZ_JBMPZA010000012.1, read as the reverse complement.
GTAAAAGAACTTCTAACGCTTTTGTTTACGAAATGAAGGGAGCTATATGTCAAAGTCAGCAAGACGTAAAAGTAAGCTCAAAATAGCTTCGCCTAGTATGTGGCTTCTTTTTTTGCTATGCTAAAATTGCATACATATAGCATGAGAATACTAGAAGAAGGAAAAGGGTGTTTTGGTATGAAAACATACATCGTAGTTGGAGCTGGGATACTTGGAGCTTCTACAGCATATCATTTAGCAAAAGCAGGAGCAGATGTGACATTGATAGATCGCAAGGATGCTGGTCAAGCTACTGATGCAGCAGCAGGCATTGTTTGTCCATGGCTTTCGCAGCGTCGAAATAAAGCATGGTACCGCTTAGCAAAAGGCGGCGCCAAGTACTATCAAACATTAATTCAGCAATTAGAAGAAGATGGAGAAACGGATACGGGATATAAGCGAGTAGGAGCAATTAGCTTACATACTGATGAACAAAAGCTTAAAAAAATGGAAGAAAGAGCATATAAGCGTCGGGAAGAAGCGCTCGAAATAGGCGAGATTACACGTTTATCCGCTAAAGAAACACAGGCTTTGTTTCCGGTTCTTTCGGAAGAATACAGTTCAGTTCATATTAGTGGAGCCGCTCGTGTTAACGGAAGAGCTCTTCGAAACGCACTTATGAATGCAGCGAAGAAAAACGGTGCGAAAATAATAGAAGGAAACGCAGAACTACTTTATGAAAATAATCAAGTAACGGGCGTTGCTGTAAATGGACAAACCCTTCTAGCAAGTACAACAATCGTGACAGCAGGAGCGTGGGCAAATCAATTACTAGAGCCTCTTGGAGTGAAATTTTTAGCAAGCTTTCAAAAAGCGCAAATTGTCCACTTGCACCTTCCAGATTTAGATACAAAAGACTGGCCCGTTGTGATGCCTCCGAGCGACCAATATATTCTTTCATTTGAACAAGGTCAAATTGTCATCGGAGCAACACATGAAAACGACACGGGTTATGACTTGAGAGTAACTGCTGGGGGGCTTCATGAAATTTTTTCAAAGGCCTTATCAATTGCTCCCGGCTTAACAGAAAGCACAGTCTTAGAAACAAGGGTAGGGTTTCGACCATTTACTCCAGGCTTCTTGCCAGTCATTGGGGCTCTTCCGGCTTACGAAGGAATACTAGTAGCGAATGGTCTCGGAGCTTCAGGATTAACCTCGGGTCCTTATCTTGGTTCAGAGCTTGCTAAATTAGCACTTGAAATGGAGATGGAAATTGATCTTAGCGACTATGATGTAAGAGGAGCTATCGAGTCTTAAACAAACAGAACGAATGAAAACAAATAGAAGTTCGCAAACTATAGCTACTATATGATGAAAGGAAGTAGATTGTTTGCGAAAGATTATGATAAGTGCAGCAGCAGCTTTTTTATTTATGAGCGCGACGCCTGTATTAGCAGAAAACAATCCTCAGCCAGAAACAAAAGACGTGCAGCTGACGTCTCAGCAAAAGCAGGAATTGTCCGTGCTGTACAAAGAAATGCTAGCAAAAAAGAACGAAATACTTTCAAAATATGTGGAGTACGGCGTGCTAAGTAAAACGGAGAGTCAAAACATTTCCTCACATATGGAAAATCGCTATCAGAATATGGAGAAAAATGGTTTTGTCCCGAAGCGACACTGTCATAAAATGCATCATTCAAAGTAATTCATATTCACATAAAAAAGCGCCTTTACAGGCGTTTTTTTATGTGAATGAATGGAAAATATCCGCTTCTTTATCTAGTAAATTCTAAAATCCTCATGTAAAATTAAGAGAATGAGAACGAGTAGGAAAGATGCTAGTGAGGGGTAGGTAAATATGAACGAAAATAAAAAAATAGTCCGATTACATGCAGAAAATCATTCAGCTGAGGCGCTAGGAATCATATTTGCTTACAAACAAAAAGGCGACCATCTTGTTTACAGTATGTATCAAGGTGAAAGCGCTCATGATCAAAAGGTACCTTTAGAAGAATGGGTCTCGTATGAGCATTTTTTGGAAGCGCTAAATACAAAGAAAAAGCTTATGTACGAGCTTCAAATAAATGATCAACGCTATGTAGTAAACTTAACCCCTTTATCTTACACAGAAAAACCTGAAATTATGGGACATTGCGTGAATATAACTAGTTATCAAGACAAAAAAGAACAGATTCAACCTTTTATTTATCATAACGCAGATGCTGTTGCAATTGTTGACTTAGAAGGTAAAACGCTTCAAGTGAATCCTGCGTTTGAGAATACATTTGGCTGGACGTTTGAAGAAATTTATCAAAAGCCTCTTCCGATTATACCTTCGTTTTTAAAGGAGCCCGTGTGCGAACTTCATAAAACTATTCAATCAGGGGAATCGAAAACGGAATTCGAGACGGTCAGACAGCATAAAGACGGGTATTTAATTAATGTAAGCGTCACACTATTCCGCGTTGAAAATATGAATGATTGGCCGTTATGCATCGCTTTTGTCTATCGAGATATAACATCGCGCAAGCAGGATGAGACGGCTTTAAAAGAAAGCGAACAGCGCTACCGAAGTTTGATTGAGTTATCCCCGGAAGCTATTATCGTTCATAGTGAAGGGAAAATTGATTACATCAACCCTGCAGGAGCCAAAGCTCTAGGATACAAAAATCCTCAAGACGTATTAGGAGCTTGTGTTTATCAATTTGTTCACCCTGATTACTATGATGTTGTGAAACAGCGAATTTATCGAATGAAAACAGAAAATAAATCTGTAGATCTGCAGGAAGAAAAGTTTATTCATAAAGACGGTCATACGATTGATGCCGAAACCATTGCCTTTCCTATTCCCTATATGGGAAAGCAGGCCATTCAAGTTTTATTTCGTGATATTACAGAACGTAAAAAAACTGAAAAATTGCTGCGTGAATCCGCTCAGCTTTCCTTAGTCGGACAGTTAGCGGCTGGTATTGCTCACGAAATTCGAAACCCTCTGACGGCGGTAAAAGGATTTATGCAGTTATTGAAAGAAACGAGCAGTCAGCCTTACTATGTAGAAATGATAAATCATGAGTTAGATAGAATTGAATTGATTACCGATGAGTTTTTGAGTCTTGCAAAGCCTCAGGCGAAAACCTACAAAGACAAACACGTCCAAGATATTTTAGAGAATACGTTAAAGCTAGCTGAGGTGCAAGGGATTACAGAGAAAATTCACGTAAAAAAAGAAATTGATCTTCATCTTCCTCTCGTATTATGCGAAGAAAATCAGTTGAAACAGGTGTTTAGCAATATATTTAAAAATGCAGTCGAATCTATGCCAAGTGGAGGAACCGTAACGATTCAGCTAAAAAGATTTAATCATGAGAACCTTGTTGTCCGGTTTAGCGACGAGGGGCCAGGCATCACTCAGGAAAGAATGCAGCATTTAGGAAAACCTTTTTATAGTACCAAAGAGAAAGGAACGGGTCTTGGACTGATGGTGTGCTATAAGATCATTCGAGAACATAGAGGAGAAATTAACTTTGTAAGTGAACTTGGAAAAGGAACTACCGTAGACATTCTTTTGCCTTTTAAAAAGTAGATTCTACTTTTATAAGCATGAAACCTTTTCTAAAGGGGAATACATGTTAGTGAACGAATAATGAGGTTAAAATAGGAGGGAATACGATGGAACGTATTGAAACGGGAGAGATTTTTACAATTTTAGATGAAAATGATCAAGAGCAAGATATTGAAGTGCTTGGAAAAATGACGATTGAAGGGCAAGATTATATTGCTGTTGCGTTTGTGGAAGAAGTTTTAATTGAAACAGAAGAAGAAATTGACGTTTTCTTTTTGAAAATTGAAGATGATGGTGAATGGTCTTCAATTGAAGATGACGATGAGTTTGAAAAGGTATCAGCCGTATTTGAGGAAATGACATCCGCGTAAAAAGAGAGCTTAAAACCTCTCTTTTTTTCTTTTTAAATAATATAATATTTAGAATTTTTCTAAAAATATCTTGCTGAATTATTTCCCTTCATTTATGATAAATATGTAACATACCAACCGGTTAGTAAGTAAATGAAAGCGAGGGACTACCGTGTATTTTTCTTACTCTGACAAAGTAGTGAAGCTGCAAAAAGAATTGACCTCTTTTATGGAAGAGCATATTTATCCAAATGAACGGCTATACGAACATCAGCTGAATGAACAGCCATCTAGATGGTCAGCTGTTCCTCCGATCATGGAAGAGTTAAAAGAAAAAGCAAAGCAAGCTGGATTATGGAACTTATTTTTGCCAGAAAGCGAATACGGAGCGGGTCTAACAAATGTCGAATATGCCCCCCTTTGCGAAATTATGGGCCGTTCTATTATTGGACCAGAAGCTTTTAACTGCGGAGCTCCTGACACTGGCAATATGGAAGTATTGGTTCGATACGGAACGCCTGAACAAAAAGAAAAATGGCTAAAGCCGCTGTTAAATGGAGACATTCGCTCCTGCTTTTCTATGACAGAACCAGATGTAGGTTCTTCTGATGCCACAAACATTCAGTGCAGTATTGTAAGAGAAGGCGATGAATATGTAATCAACGGAAGAAAATGGTGGTCTTCAGGTGCGGGAGATCCTCGCTGCAAAATTGCTATTGTCATGGGAAAAAGTGATTTTAACGCATCTAAATATGAACAGCAATCTATGATTCTAGTTCCATTAAATACTCCAGGAGTTAAAATTGAACGAATGCTTCCAGTCTTTGGATACGATCACGCTCCTCATGGACATGCTGAAATTCATTATGATAATGTGCGTGTGCCAGCATCCAATATGCTTTTAGGCGAAGGAAAAGGGTTTGCTATTGCTCAAGGCAGATTAGGGCCTGGACGTATTCATCACTGCATGCGTCTAATAGGAGCAGCTGAAAGAGCGCTTGAAGAATTATGTAAGCGTATTCAAAATCGTTCTACGTTTAATAAGTTGCTTTCTCAGCAAGGGGTTATTCAAGAATGGGTGGCAGAATCGCGTATTGAAATTGAGCAAGCTCGCTTATTAACATTAAAAGCTGCTTATATGATGGACACAGTTGGAAATAAAAAAGCGCGGAAAGAAATTGCCATGATTAAAGTAATGGCTCCTGCTATGGCTTTAAAAGTCATTGATCGCGCTATTCAAGCATTTGGAGCAGCAGGTGTTTCAGAAGATACGCCGCTTGCGGCACTTTGGGCAAATGCCCGCACTCTTCGCCTCGCTGATGGTCCAGACGAAGTGCACAAAGCACAGCTTGCAAGACTTGAGCTAAAATCCTATCAAGAACAGGAGGCAACGTATGCACATAAAGGATTTGTTTGATTTAACTGGAAAAACAGCTATTGTTACCGGAGGAGGCAGAGGATTAGGAGAACAAATGGCAGAAGGGCTTGCAGAGGCAGGGGCAAATATTGTTCTATGTTCAAGAAAAAAAGAAGCATGTCAGCAAGTGGCTGATCGATTGGCCACCATGGGCGTAAAAACTCTCGCTTTAGCATGCGATATCAGTCAGCCTGAAGATATTAAAAATGTCGTGCATCAAACGATTGAAACATTTGGACGCATTGATATTTTAATTAACAACAGCGGAGCTACGTGGGGAGCTTCGGTTGAAGAAATGCCTCTTGAAGCATGGCAAAAAGTGATGAATATTAATGTGACAGGAACGTTTTTAATGTCCCAAGAAGCTGGAAAAGAAATGATTAAACAAAAAGCTGGTAAGATTATTAACATTGCTTCAATTGCGGGTCTTGGAGGAACGGACCCTCAGTATATGGATACAATCGGGTACAACACGAGTAAAGGAGCGGTCATTACGTTCACGAAAGATTTAGCTGTCAAATGGGGACAGCATAATATTCAAGTTAATGCGATTGCGCCGGGATTTTTTCCTACTAAAATGTCAGGTGCGATTATGGAACAAGGAAAAGATTATTTTCTAAGTCAAACCCCTTTAAAACGCTTTGGCTCCGAAGCTGATTTAAAAGGAGCGGCTGTTTTTCTTGCTTCTGCAGCGTCTAATTATATTACGGGCGATATTCTGACAGTAGACGGTGGAGTTCATGCTATGTGAATAAGAAAGGAGTAACTTGATGGAAGACGTTAAAAAATGGTTTACACCTTATCCAGAAACCTACACTCATGACATTCACATCGAAGATATTTCACTATTTGATATGCTGAAAGAAACAGCCGAACGTTATCCTGCTCACACAGCCACGCGCATGTATCAGCATACGTTAACGTACCAAGAGCTGTACCACTCAGTTCGCGTATTTGCAGGAGCGCTGCAGAAAAAAGGAATTAAAAAAGGAGATCGTGTAGCAATTATGCTGCCAAACTGTCCGCAATATATAATAAGCTATTTCGCCATTGTAGCGGCGGGCGGCATTGTTACTCAGGTCAACCCTATGCTTGTCAAGCAAGAGCTAGAGCATATTTTACACGATTCCGGGGCAAAAAAAATAATTCTACTCGATGATTTTTATACGAGACTTCAAGAGATAAGAAACCGCGTTGATATAGAAGAAGCGATAACTGTCAGCTTGCAAAAACCTTTTGTTCCTACATCACCAGACCTTTCCTTCCTAGATTTTTTAACCATCAAGCATGAATTTCATCAGCCGGTTATCCATCCAGCACACGATATTGCTGTTCTTCAGTATACGGGAGGAACGACCGGACCATCTAAAGGTGCGATGCTTACACATACAAATATTTACACAAACGCAGTTCAATCATACGAAATATTTAAACATGATATTGAATTAGGAAAAGAAAAATGCTTAACCGTTATTCCATTGTTTCACGTATTTGGCATGACTTCCTGTATGCATTTATCGATTCTTTGCGGAAATGAAATATTGCTATTGCCACGTTTTGATTTGGAAGAAGTACTAAATACAATCAAAAAAGAGCAGCCTAGTATTTTTCCTGGCGTGCCAACTATGTATGTTGCGATTACAAATCATCCGCGGGCAGAAGAATACAACATCGAAAGTATTCGCATCTGCAACAGTGGCAGTGCGCCGATGCCTGTTGAGCTGATGAAAGAGTTCGAACGAAAAACGGGCGCTAAAGTGTTAGAAGGGTATGGCTTATCAGAAGCATCCCCCGTGACGCATTGCAACCTGCCGTTTTGTGAACGAAAGCCAGGTACAGTCGGACTTGGCGTTCCGCAAACTGCTTATAAAATTGTAGACGTGGCTACCGGAACAAAAGAAATGCCAAGAGGAGAGCTTGGAGAAATAGTGATTAAAGGGCCTCAAGTTATGAAGGGCTATTGGAATCAGCCTGAAGAGACGGCTCACGCGCTCAGAAACGGCTGGCTGTACACGGGAGATATAGGACAGATAGATGAAGACGGGTATTTATCTATCGTTGATCGAAAAAAAGATATGATTATTGCGAGTGGTTTTAATGTGTATCCTCGAGATATTGAAGAAGTTTTATATGAACACAGCCACATTAAAGAAGCCGTTGTAATTGGCGTGCCGCATCCTTACAGAGGAGAAACCATTAAAGCGATTTTGGTAGTGAAAGAAGGGAAATCTCTTTCTGAAGAAGAGCTTACTTCTTATTGCCGACATCACCTTGCAGCTTACAAAATTCCGCGAATCTTTGAGTTTCGCGCCGAGCTTCCTAAGACTAACGTAGGGAAAATTTTGCGACGGGCACTGCGAGAAGAAGTGATGAAAGAAACGATGTAAAGAAGCTGAACATAAACAAACTTTTTCAAAAGCTCCCTCTAAGCCATGGTATAATTTGTGAAAATGAGAAAAGACAGAGAGGGTTTGACGATGAAAGATTTGATGATGGAACGAAGCATTCAGCTTTTTGCTCAAAAAGGTTTCAAAGAAACGTCTATTCAAGATATTGTAAATGAATTAAACGTCACAAAAGGAACGTTTTATTATTATTTCAAAAGCAAACAAGAGCTTTTAATGGATATTCATCTTCAATATATTGAAAGATTAATAGAAAACCAAGAGACGATTCTTGCAGATAAGACAACATCTTATCCAGAAAAGCTTCACAGTATTATTTTTAAACTTGTTCATGATATTGAGAAAGAAGGTCTTCGAGCTAAAGTGTTCTTTCGAGAGATGCGTCATTTGAGTGAAGAACACTTAGAACAAATCATTCCAAAGCGCGATCGTTTTAAAGAAAACGTACAAGAAATTATTGAAAAAGGAATGGAAGCAGGGCAATTCCGTTCAGATTTGCCTTCAGATATCGTGACGCTAGGCATATTAGGAATGACAAATTGGAGCTATTTTTGGTTTCAGCCGGATGGTGAAAAGACAGATCGAGAAGTTGCAGCTATTTTTTATAAGATGCTAATGAAAGGTATTCAGTCACAGTAGCTGTTAGGCTAGACAGTGCTCGTAAAAGGCGGGAAAGTATAAGCTCTTTCTCTCCTTTTATATTAAAAGGAGGATATAACATGGATAGTAAAGATATACAGCGTATTGCTGTCATTGGCGCAGGACAAATGGGACATCAAATCGGTATGCTTTGTGCACTTGGAGGATATGAAACGATTATCCAAGATATGAATGAACAATCACTCATTGATGCAAAAAATAAGCTGGAAGCAATTATAGACAAGTGGGTTCATAAAGGCAAAATCTCCCCGGATGCTAAAGAAGCCGCATTTCAAAGGTTGTCTTTTACAAACACATTAAAGGAAGCGGTTTCAAATTCTGATTTTGTGATTGAAGCCGTTGTAGAAAAGTTAGATGTAAAACAAAGCGTTTTTAAAGAAATAGATGAGTACGCACCAAGTCACGCCATTTTAGCATCAAATAGTTCAACTATTGTTAACTCGCTTATTGCAAGTGCAACAAACCGTCCAGAGCAAATCGTTAACATGCATTTCTTTTTTCCTCCTCTTGTAATGGACTGCGTAGAAGTTGTGATGAGTGAGAAGACAAGTGAACAAACAGCTCAAACGACAATGGAAGTTTGTAAGCAAATTAATCGCACAGCAGTCCTTCTGAAAAAAGAAATCTCAGGTTTTATTGCCAATCGAATTTTAGGAGCGTTGCAAAAAGAAGCCGTTTTTCTTTATGAGAATGGATACGCAGATTTTGAAGATATTGATACGATTTGCAAAAAAGCGCTCAACCACCCGATCGGTCCTTTTGAATTGATGGATCTTTCAGGAATTGACGTCGGATATTTTGTGATGCAGCAGCGCTATAGCGAAACGGGGGATCCAGAGGACAAGCCAGCTGCGTGCATTGAAGAAAAAGTTCAAAAAGGCGAGCTTGGGCGCAAAACAGGAAAAGGTTTTTACACATACCACACACAGGGAGTGAAGCAATGATGAAAAAATTTGTACGTATTGAAAAAGAAGAGAAAACGGCAATTGTAACCATTGATAACCCGCCTTTAAATGTAATGAGCCAGGCTGTTGTGCAGCAGCTTGAAGAAACGTATGAAGAGCTTAGTAAAGATCCTGATGTCATTACAATCATTTTAACGGGAGCGGGCGACCGGGCGTTTATGGCTGGAGCTGATATTAAAGAGTTTCCTCAGTTAATGGGGCAAAGCGGCATTAAAGAAGAGTTTATGAAAACCCATCGCGTTTTGCAAAAACTTGAAAACATTGAAAAACCAACAATTGTCGTGTTAAACGGTTTAACGTTTGGAGGAGGGTGCGAACTTTCACTAACTGCTGATATACGCATTGCCGAAGAACATGCTCAAATCGGTCTTCCGGAAGTGAAGCTCGGATTGTTTCCTGGAGGAGGCGGCACTCAGCGTCTTCCACGCGTAATCGGCGTTTCTAAAGCTAAAGAGTGGATGTTTGCCGGCGGTCCTGTTTCTGCAGAAGAAGCGCTTCATGCAGGCTTTGCCAATCATGTCACGCCTAAAGGAAAAGGGCTCGAAAAAGCTAAAGAGCTGGCTAAGAAATTTAACCGCCACTCTCTTCCGTCACTTTCTCGAATTAAGACAGCGGTAAACGAAGGAATGAATCGTACATTATCTGAAGGTCTTGAACTTGAGGCAGAGCTGTTTGAAGAAGTCTTTCAAACAGAAGATATTAAAGAAGGAGTATCAGCATTTATTGAAAAGCGTCCCGCTGTTTTTTCACATAAGTAAAGGAGGAGAAAACCATGTATGAAACACAGGTCAAAGTGCGTTTTTGCGAAACAGACGCACTCGGTCACATTAACAATACGAGCTATTTCATTTATTTAGAAGAGGCCCGCATTGCTTTTTTTGAAGAAATGGGAGCATCCATGCATACAAAAAAGTGGGAGTATATTTTAGCTTCTACTAAATGTGATTTTGTTGCGCAAGGTTATTTTAATCAAGTTCTAATGATTAAAACCTTTGTATCTAATGTCGGCAATAAAAGCTTTACAATTGGCCATGAAATTACCGACAGCAAGACGGGATCGCTGATTGCTAAAGGAGAAGCTGTCATCGTGTACTTTGATTTTGATGCGCAAAAAAGCGTTTCTATTCCAGCGGACATTAAGCAGTTTTTGATGAATTATAAAGTAGCTGTTTAACTATAAAAAAGCAGGTGGTAAAAGAATGTCACAAATCATTCCTGTACGAAAAGGAGAGGAGTTAAACACGGAAAAACTGCATCAGTTTCTCCGTGTTTCGATTCCAGATTTACCTAAAGAGCCTCTTTTAATCAAGCAATTTGGATCAGGTGCATCCAATTTAACCTACGCTCTTTCAGTGGGAGAGTGGGAGGCGGTGTTGAGACGCCCTCCCTTTGGGCCAGTTGCGCCAAAAGCGCATGACATGCAAAGAGAATATAAGATTTTATCTGTTTTATCGAAGTCTTTTCCTCTCGCTCCTAGGCCGTATGTGTTTTGTGAAGATGAGACGGTGGTCGGGAAATCCTTTTTTTTAATGGAACAAAAGCACGGTGTTCTCATCGACACAGCGTTTCCAGAAGACGTGAAAGGAACTAGCGAACTTTGCCGTTGTATTTCAGAACAAATGGTGGATGTTCTTGCTCAACTTCATGATGTTCCTTATAAAGGCACGCTGCTTGAAAAAATCAGCAAGCCCGAAGGATTTTTAGAACGTCAAGTACACGGATGGATTTATCGTTATGAAAAATCAAAAACAAGTGACATACCGGAAGTAGAAGCCTTAAAAAAATGGTTGACCACACACATTCCCACTACACAGCATTCGACCATTATTCACTATGATTATAAGCTTAATAATACGTTATTTTCAACGGATGGAAAGAAAATTGTAGGATTATTTGACTGGGAAATGACAACCGTTGGAGACCCGCTTGCTGATTTGGGAGTTGCGCTGAGCTATTGGATGGAAGATAGTGACCCTGAACTTTTAAAAAGAGGATTGGGGAACCCACCTGTTACTGTGCAAAAAAGCTTTTATTCCCGTCGAGATTTTGTAGAAGCGTATGCTAAAAAAAGCGGACGAGATGTTTCACACATTGACTTTTACTTGAAATTTGCGTACTTCAAACTTGCTGTCATTTGTCAGCAAATTTATTACCGTTATAAAAAAGGCCAAACAAATGATAAACGGTTTTCACAATTTGGAGAGTATGTAAAAACACTAATTATTCATGCTCTGCATACAGAACGCGGGCATATATGAAAAGAAAAGTTCACGTAATACTCAAAAAAGAAGAGCTTCTTGCCAAAAAGCTAGAAGGAAAAACGGTCGTTATATTTGACGTCTTATTGGCTACGTCAACAATTGCGGCTGCTTTACAGCAAGGAGCAACAGAAGTTATCCCAGTAAAAAATGAAGAAGAAGCGCGTAATAAAGCAAAAACGTATAAGCCTGACGAAATTGCACTTGTAGGCGAATATAGAGGAAAAACGATTGAAGGCTTTTTTGATCCAAACCCCAGCACGTTAAAGGAGCATGTTAAAAATAAAACAGTTATTTTGTCTACCACTAATGGAACGGTGGCCATTCGTAGCGCTGAAAAAGCAAAACAGGTGTATGCTGCTTCACTTTTAAATGGAGAAGCAGTTGCCAGAGCTGTCTATCAGCAAGGACAAGCTGAAACTGTTTTATTAGTTTGTTCAGGTTCGTCGGATCGCTTCTGTCTAGAAGATTTATATGGAGCGGGTCATTTTATAAACTGCCTGCTGCGATTAAAAACATTTCATTTAACGGATGCTGCAAAAGCCGCACTGCTTTTGTATAAGGCTTATGAGCATTCACCCCTTGAAATATTGAAACGCTCATCCGTAGGAGAAATGCTCACTCAGTATGGCTTTCTAGACGAAATTGGCTTTGTAAGCCGGAAAAACGTCTATTCCGTAGTTCCTAAGGTAGTGAAAAAAAAGCTAGTAAACGGGGAGGAAACGATATGTCTGAAATGAAAACCGAAGCAAAAGGCGGATCATTTTTACTAAAAAAAACATCTGCGCATCACGTTTATACACCCGAAGACTTAACGGATGAGCATCGTATGATTGCTCAGACAGCAAAGCAGTTTATTGAAAAAGAAGTAGACCCTTACCACAGTGACATTGAGCAGCAGGATTTTAATAAAGTAGTAGAATTGATGCATAAAGCAGGCGAGCTTGGCCTTCTTGCTCACAGTATTCCAGAAACATATGGAGGACTAGGTCTTGATAAAGTAAGCAAAGGACTCGTCGGTGAAATCATTGGCCGGACAAGTGGATATGGAGTCGCTCATTCTAATCATACATGCATTGCGACACTTCCTATTACGTATTTTGGCACCAAGAAGCAAAAAGAAAAATATTTGCCTAAATTGGCAAGCGGTGAATATATTGGCGCCTACTGTTTGACAGAGCCTGAAGCAGGTTCTGATGCTCTTGCAGCCCAAACAAAAGCCGTATTAAATCCTGAAAAAACGCATTATGTATTAAATGGAACGAAGCAGTACATTACCAATGCTGCCTTTTCAGATACGTTCATCACATATGCAAAAGTAGACGGAGAACATTTTACTGCTTTTATTGTAGAAAAAGATTTTGAAGGACTGTCTCTCGGCCCAGAAGAAAAGAAAATGGGAATCAAAGGGTCGTCTACTCGTCCAGTTATTTACGAAGATTGTTTAGTACCTGTAGAAAACGTACTTGGACAAGTAGGAAAAGGTCACTTGATTGCGTTGAACGTCTTAAACCTTGGACGTTTTAACTTAGGTTCTGCATGTATGGGCGCAGCAAAATATGCGTTTGAACTTGCTTTATCTTATACAAAAGAACGCAAGCAGTTTAAAACAGCTATTGCGGAATTTAATGCTTCAAAAGAAAAGATAGCTAAAATGGCGGCTCGTATTTTTGCATCTGAATCTATCCAGTACCGTACAGCTGGTTTACTAGAAGAGGCGCTTGGTGGACTATATGAAAGTGAAAATCATAAGTTAGTAGCTAAACAGCTGGCTGAATTTGCAATGGAATGTTCAGTTTGTAAAGTGTACGGATCGGAAACTCTTGATTTAATTGCCGATGAATCGCTGCAGCTTCATGGCGGCGCAGGGTTTATTCAAGAATATAAAATCGAACAAGTATATCGTGACTCACGCATCAATCGTATTTTTGAAGGTACAAATGAAATTAACCGCCTATTACTTCCAACTCAGCTTCTAAAAAAAGCAGGCAAAGGAGAAATAGAGCTGAGCAAACAAGTAGAACATGCCGTTAGTGAATTGATGAGCGGTCAGTGGGAAATACCTTCAAATGAACTTCTAGCCAGAGAGAAGCAGGCGGTTATTACCACAAGACATTTATTTCTTGCTTTATTAGGAACAGCATTCCAAACGTTTCAAGCCAATCTAGCACAAGAACAAGAAACGCTGATGAAGCTCGCAGAAATTGCTGTTGGACTATTTGCCATAGAGTCATCTGTGCTGCGCACGGAAAAAGCCGTAACCAGAAATGGAGAAGAAAAAGAAAAGTTAAAAAGCAAGCTGACAGCAACGGTTGTTAGTGAAACGCTCTTTGAAATTGAAAAACAGGCTCGACAATTAATAAACGGGATGCTAACAGGTGAAAAGCACCGACAGTACCGTACAATTCTCGGAAAATGGATGAATGATTTGCAAAGTGAAGGCGAATTCACGCGCAATCGAGGCATCGCCCGTGAATTTATTGACAGCGGACGATACGTTGTATAAAGGAGGGATATTATGCGTTTTGAAGGGCAAATAGCTGTTATTACAGGGGCTGGAAGCGGCATTGGAGAAGCGACCGCTCAGAGAATGGCAAAAGAAGGAGCCCGCGTCATTCTTGTCGGGCGAACGAAAGAAAAGCTAGTACAGGCTGCATCCGCTATTGACACACTGTGTGAACGAAAATGCACGGATATTTTCCCAGCTGATGTAACGAAAGAAGGAGACGTCAAAGAGCTTGCTGAGTTCATAAAAGAAAAGTACGGACAAATTCATTTATTAATTAATAATGCAGGCGGATCTGTTAATTCAACAATTAAAGAAACAACGCTTGAACAGTGGAAACACGTACAGGACGTTAATTTAACAAGCGTATTTCTTATAACAAAACAGTTGATTCCTTTTTTAACTGAAGGAATAGGAGAAAATCGATCTATTGTTAATGTCGCTTCTCTTTCAGGACATAAAGCAGGTGCGCAAATTCCTCACTACAGCGCTGCTAAAGCTGCTTTAATAAACTTTACAAAAGCAATGGCATTTGAATTAGCACCTCACGGAGTCAGAGTAAACTCTGTGTCTCCTGGATTCGTAGAAACACCTTTAACACAGCCTGGACTTGAAAATGAGCGCTTCACTAAGGCAATCGAAAAAAATACGGCTTTAAAACGTGTAGGTAAACCAGATGAAATTGCAAATGTTATTGCTTTTGCAGCGTCTAAAGAGGCATCGTATATGACGGGAAGTGATTTATTAGTAGACGGCGGGTGGCTTATCGTTTGATGCAAAGTAAAGAGGAGGGAATTGAAATTATGAGTGATTTAGTAGTAGAAAAGCAGGGGACTATTTTATCTTTAACGTTAAATCGGCCCGAGCGTTTAAATGCATTCAGTGAAGAAATGATTGAAAAGTTAACAACTGAAATAAAACAGGCACAAAGCGATGAGTCTATTAAAGTAGTTATATTAAATGGAGCAGGGCGCTCGTTTTCTGCCGGAGGCGATGTAAAAACGATGGGTCAAGCATCCGGAGCGGATGTGTATGAACATATCGGCCGTTTAAATGAATGTATTTTAGCGATGCAAAATTTAGAGAAGCCAATTATTGCAGCAGTTCATGGGTTTGCAGCAGGAGCGGCTTTTAATTTAGCTCTCGCTTCTGACTTTATCATTGCGTCAGAAGAAAGCCGATTTGTATTAAGCTTTTCTCAAGTTGGATTGATTTCAGACGGAGGAGGCCTTTACTTTCTTACAAAGGTCGTCGGTCCCCACAGAGCGAAGGAACTGTTATTTTTAGGAGAGCCTATGGATGCCGAAACAGCTTATAAAGCCGGTTTTTTAAACCGTGTAGTGCCGTTAAATCAGCTGAAAGATGAGGTAACTTCCTTTGCAAGCCGCTTATCACAAGGACCAACGAAAGCGTATGGGAAAATGAAAAAAATTGTCAACGATTCATTTCATTTAACGTTACAACAAGTGCTCGAACAAGAAAGGCTAACGCAAGTTCTTATGGTAGAAACAAGAGATCATCAAGAAGGAATATCTGCGTTTAAAGAAAAAAGAAAGCCACTATTTCAAGGGAAATAAAAGGGGGATCTACGATGAAAGCCATTCAATTTACGCAGTACGGGGGACCTGATGTTCTTCAAGTTATCGATATTGCACGCCCTGTACCAAAAAAGAAAGATGTGCTCATTAAAGTTGCGGCAATCGGCGTTAATTATGCCGATGCTGCGCGGCGTGAAGGAGCATATGTAGTAGAAACACCGCTTCCTTTTATTCCAGGTTCTGAAGTAGCGGGCGAAGTGGTTGAAGTAGGCGAGGATGTAAAAGGGATACAAGTAGGTACAAAAGTCGTGACGCTGCTAGGATCTAATCGAGCAACAGGATACGCGGAGTACACGCTGGCAGATTCAAGAGGCCTTATTCCGTTGCCGGAGAATGTGGATTTAACACAAGCGGTTGCTTTGCCTCTTCAAGGACTAACGGCTTATCATATTTTAAAAACGATGGGTCGCCTTGAAAAAGGAGAAACCGTCATCGTTCATGCGGCAGCAGGCGGCGTCGGAACCTTAGCTGTTCAGCTTGCCAAAATTTTTGGAGCCGGAAAAGTCATTGCTACAGCGAGCTCTAAAGAAAAGCTTGAGCTCGCAAAAAATCTCGGAGCTGACGAAGCGATTAACTATACAGAAACAGGCTGGGAAAAACGAATTTTAGAAGTAACGGAAGGAAAAGGAGCCGATATTATTTTAGAAATGGTAGGAGGGCATATATTCTATGAATCTCTTCAATGTCTTGCACCATTTGGGCGTCTCGTTTTTTACGGAATGGCTAGCGGAAAACCTGTAAAATTCAACCCTGCCCGCCTGATGGAAAAAAATCAATCGGTTCTAGGCTTTTTCTTACCTCAAATGATGGCAAAACCAGCGCTTTATCAGCAAAGCCTGCATGAGCTATTAAACTACGTAAATTCCGGTCAGCTAAAATTAATGCTGGGCGGCACATTTTCACTTGATGAAGCGGCAGATGTACATCGTCTGCTTCAAGGAAGAAAAACGACCGGAAAATTAGTGTTAGTTCCTTAACAAAACAGCTTCCGTCTCTAATAGGGACGGGAGCTGTTTTGGTTTAAAAAATTGGCTTTCACCTGCCAATTTTTTAAAAACCGCTTAATAATTTGGCATAAAAATCAATGTTTTTTACTAATTTCTTCTATATTTTAACACTGGCATGGAAGTTGCATAATAAGTGTTTGAACATATAAAGGAGGAATTGAATATGGTGAGAAATGGAACGGACCGCGTGAAGCGGGGAATGGCAGAAATGCAAAAAGGCGGCGTTATCATGGACGTGATCAATGCAGAACAGGCAAAAATTGCAGAGGCAGCAGGCGCTGTTGCCGTTATGGCGTTAGAGCGTGTTCCAGCCGATATCCGTGCAGCAGGCGGCGTGTCTCGTATGGCAGACCCAACAATTGTTGAAGAAGTGATGAACGCTGTATCCATTCCAGTTATGGCGAAAGCCCGCATCGGCCATATCGTTGAAGCGCGCGTGCTAGAAGCAATGGGCGTAGACTATATTGACGAAAGTGAAGTACTCACTCCAGCTGATGAGGAATATCACCTTAACAAAAGTACATTTACGGTTCCATTTGTATGCGGATGCCGTGATTTAGGCGAAGCAGCAAGACGAATTGGTGAAGGTGCTTCAATGCTTCGTACAAAAGGCGAACCAGGAACAGGAAACATCGTCGAAGCAGTGCGTCATATGCGCCAAGTAAACGCTCAAGTACGTAAAGTGGTAGGCATGGATGAAGATGAGTTAATGACAGAAGCTAAGCTATTAGGTGCGCCTTATGAGCTCTTACTGCAAATTAAACGTGAAGGCCGTTTACCGGTTGTAAACTTTGCCGCAGGCGGCGTAGCAACACCAGCAGACGCAGCCTTAATGATGCAGCTTGGAGCAGACGGTGTGTTCGTTGGATCAGGAATCTTCAAATCAGACAACCCGGAAAAATTTGCGCGTGCAATCGTGGAAGCAACAACACATTATCAAGACTATGAACTTATTGCAAGCTTGTCAAAAGGGTTAGGAAGTGCAATGAAAGGAATTGAAATTTCATCATTATTACCAGAAAATCGTATGCAAGAACGCGGCTGGTAATGAGTAATAACTTTTAAACTTAGTTAGGAGAATGACCATGGGGAAATATACGATAGTTGATAAAGAAACGTGTATTGCGTGCGGCGCATGCGGAGCTGCGGCACCTGATATTTATGATTATGATGATGAAGGAATTGCGTTCGTTATACTTGATGATAATCAAGGCACGGTTGAAGTGCCCCAAGAGTTGGAAGACGATTTGATAGATGCGTTTGAAGGCTGTCCAACAGAGTCCATCCGTATAGCGGATGAAAAGTTTGATGGAGACTCGAATAAATTTCAATAAAGCGGAATAAATAAAAAAATAGAAAATTTTTTAAAAGAAAAGAAGGATTTTGTCTAGAAAAGGCGAAATGTTAGTTGTGTAAGAACATATCTTTTTAAAAATGAAAGCACTTACATAACTAAAAGCATATGAGTTAGCCTCATTTGACCTTTCAGAATTATTAGTGTAAAAGTGCAGAGTAATCAAATAGTTTTTAAAAGGAGATTAAGGGGCATGCAAATACTGAATACAGTCATTGTGACAGGATATGCAAAAGCTCCACAGGGAACTTCCATGTATGAAATGTATAAGCATGCGGGAATTGTACTAGAAGTGGATCTGACAGAGCATAAAATTGTAAATGCTGAGTTTACGTTTATTACGGAGCTAACGCAAAATTTTTTCCGGAAGCTGCTTATTGGTTACTGCCTTGCAGATGGAATTGAACCTCTTATTGAACGTATTCAAAATTATTATTTTGCTCCATCTCAACAGGCGATTATCGTAGCGCTTCAGGCTGCAATCCAACGTTACTGGGATAATGTGAATCAAAAAATTACATAGCGTTTGGTTAGAATAAAGTGAGAAGACAACCTCTTTTCATGGTCTTATTAAAACCAAGCAGACACACACACTTTACAAAGAGTGGGGGACATCCCTTTTTCTTTGGGGAGTCATTGTGTCCTGCTTGGTTTTTTTCGTGTAAAGCGCTGTGAAATATAAAAAGAAAAGGAGGAAACAAAATGAACAAAATCATCACGCGCGAAGAAGCAATAGAAAAAATAACAGATGGCGCACGCATTATGGTAGGTGGATTTGGTCTTGTTGGAAGCCCGCTTAGTCTGATTGAAGCGATTGCCAAATCAAACCTTAAAGATTTAGAGATTATTAGTAATAACCTCGGTGAACCTGGAAAAGGATTAGGTGTATTGGTTCAAAAAAAACAAGTAAAAAAAGCCATAGGGTCTTATTTTACTTCCAACCCTGAAGTTGTACACGCTTATCAACAACAAGAACTTCAAGTGGAGCTCATCCCGCAAGGAACAATGTCCGAGGCAATTAGAGCAGGAGGAGCAGGCATCGGAGGATTTTATACGCCTGTGAGCGTAGGGACTCGGCTTGCGGAAGGAAAAGAAGAACGAGTATTAAAAGGAAAGAAATATGTTTTGCAAGAATCGCTGCACGCAGATGTAGCTCTAATAAAAGCTAAAAAAGCAGATCGACTCGGAAATCTTATTTACAGCAAATCAGCAAGAAACTTTAATCCAATGATGGCAACGGCTGCTGATATCGTGATTGCTGAAGTAGAAGAAGTGGTTGAAGTTGGGCAGATTTCTCCTGAAGAAATTGTAACTCCTCATTTATACGTTACTTATATCGTAATGAAAGGAGAACAATAAGATGAACGTCAAACAATATATTGCTGCGCGTGCTGCAAAAGAGCTTTGTCACGGAGATGTAGTGAACTTAGGAATCGGCATTCCTACTTTAGTTGCTAATTATATTTCACCCGATGTTCACGTGTTTTTACATTCAGAAAACGGGATTCTTGGCGTTGGCCCTACTCCTGAAGAAGATTATATAGATCCAGAACTTGTGAATGCTGGAAAGCTGCCCGTCACGGTTTTGGAAGGTGCCTCATTTTTTAACAGCGCTGATTCTTTTGCCATGATACGCGGAGGCCATGTGAATGTATCGATTCTTGGAGTGCTTCAAGTAGATGAAGCAGGCCGAATTGCAAACTGGGCTGTCCCTGGGAAAAGTGTTCTTGGCGTAGGAGGAGCAATGGATTTATTAGAAGGCTCAAAAAAAGTGATCGTGACGACTCTTCATACGAACAGCCAAGGAGAGTCAAAGCTAGTTGAGGAGTTAACTTATCCGCTTACTTCAGAGCGACGAGTCGATATGATTATTACAGAATTAGCTGTCTTTTCGGTAACAGACCATGGTCTTGAACTTCTTGAAACAGCTCCCGGTGTTTCTTTAGAGACAGTGCAACAAAAAACGCAAGCTTCTTTTCGCGTTTCTAAATTATTTAATAAAAACAATGAGGTGACAGCATAATGGCAGTGATTGTAAATGCATTTCGAACGCCTATTGGAAAGTTTGGGGGTTCGCTTGCAGATACGCTTCCAGAAGAACTAGTCTCTCTTGTGATGAAAAACAATTTGTCTTCAGCGGGATATACTTCAGAGATTATTGATGAAATCATTGTCGGACAGACTAAACAAAGCGCTCATGCTCCTAATATAGCGAGAGTAGCCGGGCTGAAAGCTCAATTCTCTGAACGTATTCCAGCTTATACCGTGCACCGCCAGTGCGGTTCAGGCATGCAGGCTGTAATGAATGGAGCTATGTCCATTTTGTCGGGTCAAGCCGAAGTGGTATTAGCCGGAGGAGCGGAAAGCATGTCTCAAGCACCGCACTATACGGTAGGCACTCGTTTTGGTTTTCACGTTGGTGATTTAACACTCTATGACTCTAATACAGAAAGTCAGCCAAAATCACAGCCTGAAACGTTATACGGAACGTTTACGATGGGACAGACGGCCGAGTGGCTCGCTGAAAAATATAGTATTAGCCGCACGGAACAAGATGAGTTTGCTTTTTATAGTCAGGAAAAAGCTAGGCGGGCTATAGAACTGGATTTGTTTGAAGAAGAAATTATCCCGGTACCTGTAAAAGAAGGAAAAAAAGGTATGAGGCATTTTGCAACAGATGAATTTCCTCGTCTTACTAGCAAAGAAAAGCTTGGTGCGCTTAAGCCTGTTTTTCAAAAGAATGGAACGGTGACAGCCGGCAATTCATCCGGCAGAAACGATGGCGCTTCAATGATGCTGTTGATGTCGGAAGAAAAAGCTGAGCAGCTTGGATTAACGCCTATGGCAAAGATTGTGTCGTTTGCCGCAGCGGGCGTCTCTCCAAAGGAAATGGGAATTGGCCCCGTTTCTGCTTCGCAAATTGCTTTAAATAAAGTCGGTTTAAGCTTAGGTGATATGGACTTGATTGAATTAAACGAAGCATTTGCCGCTCAAAGTATTGCTTGCTTAAGAGAATGGGACATCACATCAGAAAAAGTGAATGTAAACGGAGGAGCAATTGCGCTTGGACACCCTTTAGGCTGCTCCGGAGCAAGAATCATAACAACTCTGTGTCATGAACTCCACAAGCAAAAAAGACGATACGGCCTGGCTACTATTTGCGTTGCAGGAGGATTAGGAATGGCGATGGTGGTGGAAAGATGGACGAAATAAAAAGAGATTATGTTTTTCATAGAGATTTAACAAAAAAGTATCCAATGATTACGCATGGTGAAGGAAGCTACTTAATAGATGAGCAAGGAAAAAAGTATTTAGACGGCTGCTCCGGCGCCGTGGCGGCAAACTTAGGGCACGGCATTGCGCAAATAGCCGAGGCGATGGCGGAGCAGGCAAAAAAAGCGGCGTTTGTTCATACATTGCGTTTTGAAACGGATGTTTTGCATAAACTTGCAGGCAAAATTGGAGAAATGGCGCCGCTTCATTTAAACAAAGTCTATTTTACATCAGGAGGATCAGAAGCAAATGAAAGTGCATTGAAATTAGCAAGGCAATATCACAGGGATGCCGGAAAGATGCAAAAACACATCGTAATCGGAAGGTGGCAGTCTTACCATGGAAACACGATAGGGGCACTATCAGCTGGAGGAGACGTAAAAAGACGATATCCTTATACACCTAATCTTTTACATTTTGCGCATGTCTATTCGCCGTATTGTCATCGCTGTCCGTATAATCGCAATCAAGAAGACTGCGTGGCAAATCAAAACTGGAGCTGTATCACCGATATTGAACGCACCATTTTAGAGCTTGGTCCAGAAAATATTTCAGCTTTTATCGCAGAGCCCATCGTAGGAAGTCAGCAAGGAGCTGTTGTACCTCCGCTTGACTACTTCAAAAAAGTACGTGAGCTTTGCAGCCGCTATGACATTCTTTTGATTGTTGATGAAGTGATGACAGGCTTCGGGAGAACGGGAACTGATTTTGCAGTGGGACAATTCGGAATCGAACCGGATATCCTAACGTTTGGTAAAGGAGTTTCAGCTGGGTACGCTCCTTTAGGAGGAATGATTGTTCATGACCGTCTGATTCAAGGCTTGTTAGAAAATAGCAGCGGGAAATTTCTTCATGGCTATACGTACAGTGGACATCCTGTTTCGATAGCGGCAGGCCTTGCTGCTTTGGATATGTATGAAGAAATGAATATCCTTCAAAACGTTGAAACTCAAGGCGCGTATTTAATGGAATGTTTAGTAGCGCTGCAGCGCAAGTATCCTTATATTTCAGATATTCGCGGCCGCGGACTTTTAATTGGATTAGAACTAATGAAAGACGTCAATCAACAGATATTTTTCGAGCCAAGTGAAGCAGCCAGCGAAAAGCTCAATGAAATTTGTATGGAGCTTGGAGGCGTGTTTTACCCAGGATCCGGATCTGTAGATGGACATAAAGGAGAACATATGATTATCAGTCCTCCTTTAAACATAACGAAATCAGAAGTTGATGAAATAGTGAGATTGCTAGATCATGCGTTTTCTATTTTTCATCAGCACATAAGAAAGGATGAGTCATATGAAAGTACAAAATAAAACAGAAGAGCTTCAAATCAAAGGAAAAAAACATTTATCACCGGTGATGACAAGAGTAACAGAGCTTGTTATTGAAAAAGCGCACGGTGCGAAATTTTGGACAGCTGATGGCAAGGAATATATTGATTTTGTATCAGGAGTAGCTGTCAATGCAGTGGGTCATACGCATGAAAAGATGGTAGAAGCGATAAAAAAACAAGCAGATCAGCTGCTTCACCTAGGCTTAAACTACGGCTATTACGAAACAGCAGTGAATTTGGCAGAAAAACTTGCGCAAATTACGCCTGGAAACTTAGACACGGTGTTTTTTTCAAACTCAGGCGCAGAAGCCATTGATGGTGCGCTCAAATTAGCAAAAGCGGCCACTGGCAGACCAGCGATAATTGCTTTTGAAGGTTCTTTTCACGGTCGTACACTAGGAGCTACAGCTATTACGGCTTCAAGCTCAAAATACCGCAGCTACTACGAGCCGATTTTAGGAGAAGTGTATCACGTCCCTTATCCTTATCCAAGTCAGCTTCCTAATGTTGACGAGGAAGATGCAGAAGCATATTGCTTAAATCAACTGCAAAAGCTGTTTGATCTGCGAGTGGATCCTTCACGCGTAGCGGCGATTGTAATTGAGCCAGTCATGGGCGAAGGGGGCTATTACCCTGCTCCTTCTAGCTTTTTACGTGCACTGAGAGACATAGCGAATGATTATGGCATTCTGCTTGTTTTTGATGAAGTGCAAACGGGATTTGGGCGCACTGGAAAAATGTTTGCCGCAGAACATGCTGGAGTCACACCAGATATTTTAGTTTTAGCAAAAGCTCTTTCCGGCGGCATGCCTTTAGGAGCCATTGTAGCAAGCCGAGAACTGCATGAGAAATGGCCAACAGCTGGACATGGTTCTACTTTTGGCGGAAATCCAGTATCGTGCGCAGCGGCTTTAGCTAATATTTCAATCATTGAAGAAGAAAAGCTTGTAGAGCGCAGTGAAAAAGTAGGCGCTGATATTGTTAAACGCCTTCAGCATTCTATTCGGACATTTACCGGCTATTAAAGAGGTTAGAGGAATTGGTATGATGATTGGTATTGAATTTCATGTTGAAACAGCAGCTGCTTATGTCCCTGTTATTAAATCAAAAGCGCTGGAAAAAAGACTGCTAATTATGAACTGTGGAGTCAAAGGGCAAACCATTCGTTTAATGCTGCCGCTAAATATTGATAAAGACGTGCTGGATCAAGGACTGTCTTTACTAGAAGAAGCCATCACAGAAGCAGTTTCAATTAACTAGCTTTTTAAATGAAAAGGAGGGTAACAATATGAGTCAGACTAAAATCGAACTGTTACAAGGAAATTTATATATTAACGGCGAGTGGGTAAGTGAAGAGGAGCAAACCTATTTTGAAAGTATAAACCCTGCAACACAAGAGCTCGTTGGAACGTGCGCAGCCGCTACGGCTAGTCAAGTTGATGATGCGGTAAAAGCGGCTAGTACAGCCTACAGCCACTGGAAAAATACATCTATTCCTGAACGTGCAGCATTTTTAACAAAAGCAGCTGAGCTTTTTGAAGACAGAAAAGAAGAGCTAGCTCAAGTGATGACAAAAGAGATGGGAAAACCGCTGACAGAATCCATAGGGGAAGTTGGTGTCGTCATTGCAACAGCTCAGTATATGGCTGGAGAAGGAAGACGTTTGTTTGGCGAAATAGTGCCCGCTGGCTTTCCTGACCGAGATATAAAAATGGTTCGCGAACCGCTTGGAGTTGTGGCATGTATTACACCTTGGAACTTTCCTGTTTCTCTCGCTTCTTATAAAATGTTTGCCGCTTTAATCGCTGGCAATACCGTTGTCTGGAAGCCGGCTTCAGAAGTAGCGCTCTCAGCGAAGATTTTTATGGAAGTATTGCACGCTGCGGGGCTTCCAAAAGGAACAATTAATTTGCTTACAGGATCGGGCAGAATTGTTGGACAAAAGCTTGCTACGCACTCTGAAGTGAAAATCATATCATTTACAGGTTCTACGGAAGTTGGTCAGCAGTTAGCAGAAATGAGCAGCAAAACCTTAAAACGAATTTCTTTAGAGCTAGGAGGAAAAAACGCTGTTATTGTGTTAAAGGATGCCGATTTGGATAAAGCAGCAGAAGGAATTGTTAAATCAGCATTTACGACAACGGGGCAGCGCTGTACCGCAGCTAGTAGAGTGATTGTGGAGCGTTCAGTAAAAGAAGAGCTTTTGAAAAAAGTAATAGCTCTTACAAAAGAAATGAAGATTGGAAATGGTCTTGAACAAGGAGTTGTGATAGGACCGCTTGTTAATGAACAGCAGTGCCGTTTAGTAGAAAATTACGTACAAAAAGCGGTGGAAGAAGGCGGAAATATTGCGCTTGGAGGTCATGCTTTATCAGAGTTAGGAACTTGTTATTACATGCCTACAATTATTGATAACGTCCATTCGAACCACACAATTGCTCAAGAGGAGATTTTTGGTCCCGTGCTTGCTTTTATTGAAGTAGATGGCTACGAAGAAGCAATGAGCGTCAATAATGGAACGATGTACGGGCTTTCCACTTCTATTTATACAAGCAGCTTGCACTATGCCAGCCGAGCGGCAAAAGACGCTGTTAGCGGATTAGTCTATATCAATAACGGAACATCTAATGCTGAAATGGGAGTAGCATTCGGAGGAATGAAAATGTCTGGCAACGGCCACAGGGAAGTTTCTCATCATGCATTTGATGTGATGACAGAATGGAAGTCTGTCTACACCAACTATTAATCTCGCACCTTAGCGAAAAGGAGGAGCACATGTCTTCATATCGCATTGGCATTGCCTTTTTTTATCATGAATCTCACAGCTTTAGTCCATTAAAAACAGAAATAGAACACTTTGTACAAGAAGGCTATTTTGTTGGAACGGAAATATATAAAGCATACTCAGGAACCAAAACAGAAGTAGGGGGATTTTTAGATGTATTAAAGCAAGAGAAGCAAGTAGAAATCGTTCCCCTTGTTTGTGCAGCTGCAGTTCCGTCTGGGATTGTATCTTCAGCAGCTTATTACACAATTGAAAAGCAAATGTTGCATACGCTTACTCACGCCGGCCCGCTAGATGGCTTATTAATCGCTTTGCACGGCGCAATGGTAGTAGAGCATCTTTTCGATCCTGAAGCTCATTTGTTAAGTCAGATAAGAAGCTGCATAGGAAGCGACGTTCCCATTGCTACTACGCTCGATATGCACGCAAATATCAGTGAAGATATGCTTACGTACACGCCGCTTCATTTCGGGTTTAAAACATATCCTCATGTTGATATGTACGAACAAGGAGTGAACGCTGCGCGAGCGCTTTTAACACAAGTAAAAGAAAGCGTTATCTATTATGCATCTTTTAAAAAAATGCCTATGCTTTTGCCGTCGATTAATATGCGAACAGCAGAAGGGCCGATGAAAAAAATGATGGACCTTGCTAAGCAAGCCGAGCAAGAAGAAGACGTATACAATGTTTCTATTTTTGGAGGCTTTCCTTATTCTGATATTTCAATTGCCGGAGCAAGCGTGCTCGTAACAGCTTTGAATCCTGAAACAGCAGAAAAAATAGCAAAGAGACTAGCTTCTCAGTTTTGGAGTATAAAAGAAGATTTTATCGTGGATTTGCCTACCGTTGAAGAGGGTCTGCAAACAGCGTTAAAACTATCAGACGAACAGCCAATAGTGCTCGCTGATATAGCGGACAATCCTTTAAGCTGCGGAAGCGGCGATACAACAGAGCTTTTGGAATACATGCTGAAGCTAAATATGCCGAGGACACTGTTTGGAGGTCTTTATGACCCTGAATCTATTAAACAATGCGTGCAAGCAGGAGCTGGGAATTACGTCTCTCTTTCCTTAGGAGGAAAAGTTTCTCCTGAGTTCGGAAAGCCCGTTGAAGTTGAGGCCAAGGTCGTTGCTTTGTCGGAAGGTGAGTTTTACAATTCAGGACCGTTTAATCAGCATTTAAAAGTAAATGTAAAAGGTGCAGCTCACATTCAAGTAGGAGAATTGGATATTTTGCTGATTGGAAGGCCGGTATCAGCCAATGATCCTGAACTTTTTCGCCATATTGGCATTGAGCCAGCGACGAAAAAAATCATTGGTTTAAAAGCTAAAAATCATTTCAGAGCCGCTTTTGAACCGCTTGTAGGATCTATCATCTATGTGGATGCGCCAGGCGTAGCGTCAAACCGCTTAACGACCTTTAATTATCAGCACCTTCCAAGTCCAATATGGCCGCTGCAAGATGCAAAATATGAAAGTGAAAAAAGGAGGAAAGAAAAATGGATGCATTAAAAGAGCAGTACTATATCGAAGTGCCGGAATCGTTAAATCCTGAGCAGCAAAAAATGATGATTGAACTTGAAAAAGATGCGTTTCCCGGCATGGGAGCCGTTGATGAACAGACGCTTGTACCTTTAGCACGCTATGGAAAGCTCATTCAATATTTCCAGGAAAATGACGCAAGGCCAATTGCCATTTGCGAGCTGCTTCGAGATTACAAAGATGTCACAAAAGCTTATATCTTTGGTTTCTACGTCCGCTCTGATAAACAAGGAAGCGGAATTGGACAGCTGTTCTTAGAAGAAATATTTTCGATTTTACAAAAAGATAGTTTTGAGAGCGTTTGTTTGACTGTGAATGTGAAAAATGAAGGCGCTGTGAAGCTGTATAAAAAAATGGGCTTTACGATTAAAGAAACGCGATCAGGAGAGTTTGGCGAAGGAGAAGATCGCTATTATATGGTGCGGTCAATTTCTTAGTAGAACATCTATTCAAAAAATGAACTTTGGAGGGAATATAAAATGAAAAATACATTATATAAAGTAAGCAGACACTGGAAAGAAATCGAGCTTTGGAAAGATGTAACGGACGAGCAGTGGAACGACTGGGTATGGCAGCTGACAAACACAATTAAAACATTGGAAGATTTAAAGAAAGTCATAAATTTAACACCTCAAGAAGAAGAAGGCGTAAAAATTGCAACCAAAACGATTCCGTTAAATATCACTCCTTATTACGCATGGTTAATGGATGAGAACGATCCGAAATGTCCAATCAGAATGCAGTCCGTTCCTATTTCAGAAGAACTGCATAAAACAAGGTATGATTTAGAAGATCCGCTTCACGAAGATGAAGATTCACCGGTTCCTGGCTTAACGCATCGTTATCCCGACCGCGTGCTGTTTTTAGTTACAAATCAATGCTCGATGTACTGCCGCTACTGTACAAGAAGACGTTTTTCAGGACAAATTGGCATGGGCGTTCCAAAAAAACAGCTGGATACAGCTATTAATTACATTGCAGCCAACCCTCAAATCCGTGATGTATTAATTTCTGGAGGAGACGGACTATTAATCAATGACAATATTTTAGAATATATTTTGAAAAATTTGCGCGATATTCCGCACGTAGAAATTATTCGTATCGGTACAAGAGCACCGGTGGTGTTCCCGCAGCGCATTACAGAAAACCTGTGCAATATCTTAAAGAAATATCATCCGGTTTGGCTAAATACGCATTTTAACACATCAATTGAAATTACAGAAGAATCAAAGCGTGCTTGTGAAATGCTTTCGAACGCAGGAGTTCCAGTCGGAAACCAAGCGGTTATTTTAGCCGGAATTAATGACAGCGTGCCAATCATGAAGCAGCTTATGCATGATTTAGTAAAGATTCGCGTGCGTCCTTACTACATTTATCAATGTGATTTATCAGAAGGAATCGGTCATTTCCGTGCGCCAATCAGCAAAGGGCTAGAAATTATGGAAGGACTTCGAGGCCATACGTCCGGCTATGCAGTTCCTACATTTATCGTGGATGCTCCTGGAGGAGGCGGTAAAATTCCATTGCAGCCAAATTACATTATTTCTCAAAGCTCCAATAAAGTTGTGCTTCGAAACTTTGAAGGTGTTATTACGTCTTATCCGGAGCCGCAAAATTACCAAAGTGGTAGCGCAGAAGAATTTTATAAAAAAGTATATCCTGAAGTGTTTGAAAAATTTGAAAGCAACGGTGTTCTTTCGATTATTGATGATACAAAGTTCAACTTAACGCCAGAAGGTCTGAACCGTCTTGACCGCCGGAAAACGTACGATCAAAATCCAGAGCATAGCTCTTTAAAAGACAAGCGTGAAAAGCGCGATCAATTAAAAGAGAAAAAATTTGAAACGCAAATGAAAAAATACGAAACGGCGGGAGCGAAGGAGGAATAATATTGAAATGTCAATGGTGCGAATCCTATGAAGCGAAAGAGACGGATGCAACGGTATATTGGGAGCTTCCTGACGGCACAAAAGCTATAGAAATTAAAGAGACGCCTTCCATTACATGTTCAGAATGCGGAATTACGTATCAAACAGATGAAACGGTTGGACACATTGAAGATCAACTGTTTTTAATCAACACCTCTGCCTTAGAAAAAAGTGTAACGTACGAACAGCTTATGAGCTTGCCTCGTCTATTAAAACGAAACTACTTTGATTTTTCAAAGTAAGCAATGAAGGATCCATCTCCTGCTTTTTGTGGGAGATGGATATTCTTATACGCTTTACGTTAAACATGTGCGCATAGTTCATTTATAAAGGTGGGATAAGTATGGAAGCGGTCGATATAAATCGTAATGAAGAAGAAAAAAAGCAGGACGATAAGCATATAAAACGCCATTTAAAAGCACGTCATATGACCATGATTGCCATTGGAGGGTCAATAGGAACGGGCTTATTTCTAGCTACCGGATCATCCATCCAAACTGCTGGACCTGGAGGAGCGCTGATTGCTTACGGGGCCATTGGAATTATGGTTTACTTTCTCATGACTAGCCTTGGAGAAATGGCCACGTTTATGCCGGTATCAGGTTCTTTTTCAACGTACGCCAGTCATTATGTAGACCCAGCTCTCGGCTTTGCGCTCGGCTGGAACTACTGGTTTAACTGGGCTGTTACGCTCGCTGTAGAAATAGCTGCTTCTGCTATTATCATGAAGTTTTGGTTCCCTGATGTGCCAAGTATTATCTGGAGCGCTTTGTTTTTAGGCTTAATTTTTTTACTTAATTTCCTATCTGTAAAAAGCTATGGAGAATCTGAATATTGGTTTGCTCTCGTAAAAGTAGTAACCATCATTGTGTTTATCGGAGTGGGCCTTCTGACCATATTTGGCATTTTCGGCGGTGAATATATCGGTTTTAAAAACTTTACATTAGAAGAAGCGCCGGTCAACGGCGGATTTCTGTCCGTACTAAGCATTTTCTTTATCGCGGGATTTTCTTTTCAAGGTACAGAGCTAGTCGGCATTGCGGCGGGGGAAAGTGAAAACCCTCAAAAAAATATCCCTAAAGCCATTCGCCAAGTCTTTTGGCGCATTCTTCTATTTTATATTGCAGCCATTGCTGTAATCGGGCTTATCATTCCTTACACAAGTCCATCTCTTCTAGGAGGAGATGTGGATAACATTGCTGTTAGTCCATTTACGCTTGTTTTTGAAAAAGCAGGAATTGCTGCAGCTGCTTCGGTGATGAATGCTGTTATTCTTACCTCGGTTTTATCAGCCGGAACTTCTGGCTTATATGCTTCTACGCGAATGTTGTGGTCCATGGCCAATGAAGGGCAAGCGCCTAAAGCGCTTCGAAAAATTAATCGTCGAGGAATTCCAGTAAACGCGCTTGTTTTAACTACGATCATTGGCGGTCTTGCCTTTTTAACATCAATTTTTGGTGATCAAATGTATATGTGGCTTTTAAACGCTTCAGGCATGAGCGGATTTATTGCATGGATTGGTATTGCCATCAGCCACTATCGTTTCCGAAAAGCATATGTTGCTTCAGGACGGGATATAAATGATCTAGCCTATAAAGCAAAATGGTTTCCTCTAGGTCCTGTTCTTGCATTTGGAATGTGTCTCATCGTTATTCTAGGACAAAACTATCAAGCGGTACTTTCTGACAAAATTGATTGGTACGGCTTAACGGTCTCATACATCGGACTTCCTCTCTTTTTAGCGACGTGGTGGGGATATAAAGTAGCAAAGAAAACCAAGGTTGTGTCTTTGCACGAGTGTATTCAAAAAGAGGATAAGAAATAAAAAAAGGTGAGCCTTAGACAACAAGGCTCACCTTTTTACTTATAAAAATCATTCATATTAGGCTTCATTCTATAGATAGCATAACACAAAAAGTGATTTTTTTCCAGTCTGGTTTTTATTTTGTTTATTGATAAAATTCAAGAATAGCTCTGTAAGCTGCGCAATTATAGAAGGTTAAAACCTTGTAATTTTAATAAGAAAAGGGGTTTGTGATGAGAATTTCAGAAGGTGTTGAAATGATACAGTTGACTGCTAGAGCGTTTAATCAAGACATAACATTAAATCCTACATTAGTTTGGAATAATGAAGAAGTTATTTTAATTGATACAGGAATGCCTGACCAAATCGATCAACTTAAAGAGGCGTTAAACAAATTAAATATGTCTATTGAACAGCTAAAAGTAATTCTTCTAACACATCAAGATCTAGATCATATAGGATGCGCTGCTGATATACGAAATAATTCAGATAAAAATATCATCGTATATGCTCATGAATTTGATAAGCCGTACATTGAAGGAAAACTTCCGCTTATTAAAACGAATGCGAGTCAAATGAGTAAAGAAGAACTATCAGCTATACCTGATGAAATAAAATATTTATATAAAACCCCTCCAAAAGTTGACGTGGATATAGTATTAAAAGGAAGTCAACTGCTTCCATACTGCGGAGGCATTGAAGTTATTTTTACTCCCGGACATACGCCTGGGCACGTTAGTTTTTATTTAAGAAAATCAAAAACGCTGGTTGCCGGAGATGCTCTAGTATTGGCAAATGGACAGCTAATGGAACCTGTTAAACAAACGACCTTAAATATGGACCAAGCAGTTCAATCACTTGAAAAGTTTTTAAACTATGAGATCGAGCATGTTATTTGTTATCACGGAGGCTATTTTCAAGGCTGTCCGAAAGAAGCGATTTTAAGGATAAAAGAACACGTTGCAGAGAGACAAAGTTAAGATAAATAGAAGCCAAAGGGGATGGACAAAATGTTTACACCAACTATCAGTGTCCGAAAAATAAATGATAATCTCATTATAAAATGGCAGCTTGCACACTTTACGATTCCGTTAGAAGACATTCTTGAAGTAACGGAAGATGACACGTACGGAGGCAAAGAAGCAAACGCCATTCGAATCGGCCCTCCGTACGGAACGACTGACCGCATCTTTATAAAAACGACCAATAAAAACTATCTGTTATTTACCTCAAACGCACCGGCTATATTAAACGAAATAAATTCATAACGATCACATTACTAAATACGAGATATATAGGAGAGAAAAAATTGAAGATTAGCCGTACTTTCGATGCTGATAAAATCGCCAAGCTTAATCAATCCGTTCATCAACTGCATGTAGAATTATACCCCGAGCACTTTCAATCATATGATTTTCAGAAGATACATGAATTTTTTAAGAAAGTGATGAAAAACGATAGATTTATCTTTCTTTTAGGAGAAGACGATGGAGAGCATGTGGGATTCGCTTGGCTAGAAATAAAGCAGTATTCAGAGACAGTGTTTAAAAAAGCTTACGAGTCAATTTATGTTCATCAAATAAATATCGCCGAACATTATAAAAACAAAGGGTTTGGTTCGAGTTTGATGAAAGAAATTTATAGTATTGCTCGTGAAAAAGAGATCACTACAATTGAGTTAGACTATTGGAGTGACAATACGATTGCCGAGAGCTTTTACGAAAAAGAAGGCTTTGTTACGTATAGAAAAATGGTTTATAAAGAACTTTAAAGAGAGCATTTACTT
Source organism: Priestia sp. 40 (assembly GCF_049368575.1). Lineage (NCBI taxonomy): Bacteria > Bacillati > Bacillota > Bacilli > Caryophanales > Bacillaceae > Priestia > Priestia sp. 40. The sequence continues at coordinate 144,968 of NZ_JBMPZA010000012.1, read as the reverse complement.
GCTCTCTTTTTTATACCTAAGAAGCCATTTTCTTTATTTTAATTACTCAATAAAATAAAGTACGCGATTTGAGAACCTAACTCTTGAAAAATTTTTGTTTTACATTTATACTTACATTCTTGTTCGCGTAATGCGACAACTTACTTTATATTCAACTAGGAGGTATACAGATAGTATGGAAAATTTCATTTATCATAATCCCACAAAATTAATCTTCGGAAAAGATCAGCTTCAAGCATTATCAGAAGAACTCCCGAAATACGGAAAAAATATTTTGCTTGTATATGGCGGAGGAAGCATTAAGAAAAACGGTTTATACGATCAAGTTCTTACGCTGTTAAGAGAGTTAAACGTAAATATACATGAGTTAGCGGGCGTAGAGCCAAATCCTCGACTATCTACGGTACGAAAAGGAATTGAAATTTGCCGAAATGAAAACATTGACTTCATGTTAGCAGTCGGCGGAGGAAGCGTTATTGACTGCACAAAAGCAATCGCTGCCGGAGCTGAGTATGAAGGCGACGTTTGGGATATTATTAACAAAAAAGTAACGGCTACAAAAGCACTGCCGTTTGGAACGGTATTAACGTTGGCAGCAACAGGTTCTGAAATGAATCCTGATTCTGTTATTACGAATTGGGAAACAAATGAAAAATACGTTTGGGGAAGCGCCGTTACGCACCCTGTATTTTCTATACTAGATCCTGTGAACACGATGTCTGTTCCTAGAGATCAAACTATCTACGGCATGGTAGACATGATGAGTCATGTGTTCGAACAATATTTCCATAACGTGAAAAACACGCCTTTACAAGATCGTATGTGCTATTCCGTATTACAAACAGTAATTGAAACAGCACCGAAATTGCTAGAAGATCTGCAAAGCTACGAACATCGCGAAACGATTTTATATTCCGGAACAATCGCATTAAACGGAACACTTCAAATGGGATACTTTGGAGATTGGGCTTCACATACAATTGAACACGCGGTATCAGCAGTATATGACATTCCTCATGCGGGCGGTTTAGCAATCTTATTCCCAAATTGGATGCGACACGTTGTAGATCAAGATGTAACTCGTATGAAACGCGTCATGACAAGCATGTTTGATATTGAAACTGCAGGTAAAAGTGACAAAGAAATTGCGTTAGAAGGAATCGATAAGCTAAGCGCTTTTTGGTCAAGCCTTGGTGCACCTTCTCGCTTAGCAGATTACGATATCGGAGAAGAGCGACTAGACGAAATTGCTGGAATTGCTGCTCGTGAAATGGAGCACGGAGGTTTCGGTAACTTTAAGAAACTAAATAAAGATGATATTTTAGCTATTTTAAAAGCATCACTGTAAAGTGAAAAATAAAAAAGAAGGAGACACCTGTCTTCTTCTTTTTGTTTTATCTTATAAATGACTGGAAATTAAGTAGAGTAGGAAGAATGGTTTTTTTCTCAAATTTCAGTTAACAACTAAAGGAAAAGCTTTATAATTAAGTACAGAAAGAAAGTTTTAGAGAATTTAAGGGAGTGGGGAGATGAAAAAGTTTGCGCTAGCTTCATATGCGCTTTATTTGTTGGGCGGATTAGTCATTACAGCCGTAGGATCCGTCTTACCGCAATTGTTAACACATTATCATGTGTCCTATACAGTTGGCGGACAGCTTGTATTATTAGGTTCTTTAGGATTTTTGATAGGAGTTCCGCTTTCTTCTTTTCTATTAGGACGCTTCAGCGAAATGAATTTACTTACAATTGCCGCACTAATGATAGCGTTATCACAAATAGGTATGCTTTTATTGCCTCCATTTGAGTGGATTATTGCATTCAATTTTTTAAACGGTATTGGTGTAGCCGCATTGGAAGTAGTTGTAGCTACTTTAATGATGGAAGTATTTATCGGTAGAAGAGCTATTGTTATGAGTTATTTAGAAGTATCATTCGGTCTAGGTGCGCTGTTGATGCCGTTAGTAGCTAGCTTATTGATTTCACAGAACAGCTGGAGGTTTTCATTTTTTATAACAAGTGTACTAGCTTTACTAATGGTTGTGGTTTGTAAAATAATTCCTTTTAAAAAAGAGACTGTTTCAACTTCAGAAAGCGATGCTTCAGATGCCAGCTCAGAACCTGCGCCTGTGCTTACTAAAAATCAAAGGTGGAAAATACTTACTCTTTTTAGTGTGATGATTTTTATGTATGCCGGAGTAGAAAGCAGTATGAATAATTTTCTTTCGTCTATTTTTATCACATATCTAGACGTAATTCCCTCACAGGCTACTTTAAGCATAAGCGTTTTTTGGGTAGCTATGCTCATAGGACGAGTGGCTACTGGATGGATTATTCGAATTGTTACATACGAACGTTATCTTTTTGGTAGCATTGGAGGGACAATTGTGAGTTTAGTGCTGTTTATTGTGTTAAAAGAAGCAGTAGCAGGCTATATTTTATTAGGGTTTTTAGGGCTTGCAATGTCAGGTATCTATTCGATAACGATGGTATATGCTAACCATACGTTTACCGGATCTGCCCGTATTGTAACAAGTTTAATTACTGGTTTTTCAGGGCTTGGAGGAGCTATTTTTCCTGCACTTATTGGCTTTACTATGGACACAAGCGGAATTACCTCAGCACTTTGGTACATAACAGCTTTTGCATGTTTATATCTTCTGGCGCTCTGCATCATTTTTTTCGTTCAGCGTGATGCAAAACAAAAAGCTAATAATCATTTGCAGCCTATGAAATAAATGTTACGTCAAAAAAAGAAGTGAACTTATAAGTTCACTTCTTTTTCTTTTTATTTTCTCTTTCGTTATAGTAAACAAAAAGGGTTCACATAAATTCAAACTAAAAAGTGAAAAATGGATATATCTATGAAAAAGGAGTGCAATATGAAAGAAGTGAATATAAAGGATCCCGCATTAAACCCCGACGTGGCATTAAAAAGAATACTAAATGAGATGGCTGAAAAAGATGTAACTTTATAAATGGTTAATATCTATTTTAATAAAAAATAAAAAAAGAAAGGTTGAATCTATGTCGACCTTTCTTTTTTTTAGAAAAATTCTCATTAAATTTTTTCTAACAATATCTTTATAATCAAATAGCAAAATTCCTGCTTTTAAGTTCGTTTTAGTATTAACCCTACAAACCATTCTTTTCTTTACTTTTTACTAATATATCAAATATTCTATATATTCCTAATGTTATATAAAATTAAATTGACAAATATATGAAGCGATTATTAGAATTTAGTCATTGAACAGTGAAGAGCTGTTTAAAAGTAGGGGGGAAGTAAATGCCGTTACAAAACAAGCATCTAGCAGTTGTGTTACAAAATACATATTTACCGTTTATTTTTGAAGAAGCAGAAGCTCTCGGAATTAAAGTGACGTTTTTTTATAACCAAGAAGAAGTGGAACCTAAGCATCTTAAAAACGTACAAAATTTCATACCCATCGATTTATTTCACACCCCAGACAAAGCTCTTGAAATTATTAAAGCAGAGCATCACAAAAATCCTTTTGACGGCATTATGACATTATATGAGCCTGCATTAGAGTTTGTATCTCAGCTGACAGAAGAATTAAACTTACCTGGTTTATCACCGTTTGTGATTAGTAACTGTCGCAACAAACAGAAAATGAGAGAGGTTTTAAAAGATAATGATCTTAACACTCCGTATTTTAAAGAGGTTGAAAATACGGAGGAATTAAAGAATCTTTCACTGCCTTATCCTGTCGTAGTAAAACCTTCTAACGGATTTTCCAGTCAAGGTGTATCACGAGCGAATAATAAAAAAGAACTGATTGACAGCATAGAAAAAGTGAGACGCGTAAATGAAGAAGACCTAAGTAAATTCATAAAAAATAAAACGGGCATGGTAATTGAACAATTTGTAGACGGACCAGAGTTTGCTATTGAGACGTTTTCTGTACAAGGAGAGGTTTGTGTACTCTCTATAGGCTACAAAGGAAATTCCAAAGGGCCTTTTTTTGAAGAAGGTGTTTATATAGCGCCAGCTCACCTAGAAGAAAACGTTTGGGAATCTATTTCGCAAGAAGCAGCTAAAGCAGCAACCGCTTTAGGGATTGAGAATGGCCCCGCTCATATTGAATTACGTTTGGACCCAGCAGGAAAACCTTATGTAATTGAAATAGGAGCGCGCATTGGAGGGTCTGGGATTTCTCATTATATCGTAAAAGAAAGTACAGGTATTAACTATATGGAGCTAGTTTTTCACTATGTATTAGGATTAAAACCTCCTGTATTAAAAAATGAAAGAAAACGAAAGAAAGTGGTGGGCAACTACATTATCCCTGTGCAAGCCCATGGGATTTTTAAAGAAATTCGAGGCTTAGAAGACGTGCGCAGAGATACTGAAGTAAAAAGAGTTATTCAATTTATAACTGAAGGGACAGACATTTTACCATATCCGCACTTTTCAGGGTATCCTGGATTTATTTTAACCACTCATGACTCTTATTCCGACTGTGAGCAGTATTACAGCTATTTAGATAACAAAGTAAAAATCGTTTATCAAAATAAAGTAAACGCATAGGGGGTATCAAAGGCTATGATAGTTGCAGAGTCGTCTAGTAAGAAAAATAAGCAGCTTCAAAAGATTAGCATTATCCATACCTTAGGGCCTGAAGGAACAAATTGTGAAAAAGCAGGCTATCTGTGGTTTGAACGCCAAAGCATACAAGGTCAGGTCTTTTTGCATCAAACGTTGGAAGAAGCTTTAGTTCATGTGAAAGAAACAGAGAGTTCTGCTCTACTAGGCTGTGCGGTATATCCTTACTTACATGATATTGTGTTCAAAAATTTAACTAGTTTAGAGCTAGTAGATAGCTTTATTATGCCAACGTATAACATGGTGCTTGCCTCAAAAGAAGAGGTGATAACAAACAACAACCTGTTAATTGCTTCACATCCTGCCCCTGTTGATTTAGCTCATTCCATCAGTCCCAATGTTCAGTTAGTAAATAGTAATGCTCAAGCGGCGATTGATTGCTTAGAAGGAAAAGTAGACGCATGTATTACAACAAGTAAAGCTGCTAACGAGCAGGGGTTAACAGTTTTAAAAGATTTTGGAGAAGTGCCGATGTGTTTTACGCTCCACGGAAGAAAATAGGCTTAACTTTAAAAAAGAAATAAGGTGAAACAGTGATTTCTAAATTAACCCGTATTCATGTACATCTTTTGTTCTGTCTATTAGCCGTCATCGGGGGAACGACATGGGCTTTTCAAAAGACTGGATTAAAGGATAGCTTGCCTCTATGGTCAGCAGGTATGAGGTTTTTAATTGCTAGTTTAATAATTGCCCTCTACCTCTTATTCACAAAAAAAATGGCCGTTTCAAAAGAAGTAGTAATCATTTCAGCATTAAACGGAATTTTGTACTTTGCTCTACCGTTTGGTTCTGTTTATTGGGCATCCGTCTATTTGCCAAGCGGGCTTGTTTCCGTTTTAGCTGCCAGCATTTCAGTGTTTGCTCTTTTATTTAATCGCTTATTTAAAGGATCACCCGCTACAAAAGGGCAAAAGATAGGTGTAGTCATGTGCCTAATTGGTATGAGCGTTGTATTTGGAAATCAGCTGTTTATACAGGGAAATGTTATTCAAATAGTAGCCATGATCGTCATTTTAATGGCTATGCTAGGTTCTGCTTTTATAACTGTTCAAGTTCAATCTCGCATAAAATCCTTGCCTATTATGACCTTTAATTCTTTTTCGATGCTAAGTGGAGGCGCTTGTTTACTGATTGTTAGTTTATTTATAGAGAATGGAAACCGCACTTTCTCTGGGGTTAGTCTTATCTCATTATTGTACTTGGCTATTATAGGATCGGTCTTGGGGTTTTCTATTAATATTTATTTATTAAAAAAATGGCATATATCAAAAGCAACGGCGCATCTATTTATTTCACCGGTTATCGCCTTATATGTAGGATTTGTCTTTTTAGGTGAAACATTAAACAAACAGGTCTATATAGGTACAGCGTTTGTAATAACGGGGGTTATATTTATTAACTTGAAAAAGCAAATAGAGAAAAACACACATAACTCTACTCTTAAATCATCTAAAAATATTTCTGCTAAGTAGCTGTTCTAAAAAAAGGAGGGTTTTAATCATGTTAACAAAAAATCATACTCAAAGTTTAGTGGAGTTATTAAACGATAAAATAGTACCTGCTCTATATGAGATAAGAAAATATCAGGGCCCAAATGGAGAGGTCAAAAGAAATTACGAAACAGCTAGAGAGCTCTTATTAAAAGTAGTTACTGAAACTGAAACAATATATAACTCTTTAAATTTACCTGAAGTGTGGAATGCATTAAAAAATGACGTATGTGATTGGATTGAAAGAGGACTCGATCAATCTCCTTATTTTGATCAAACGTTAATTGCTTATAGCCCGCCTGCAAACGGAGAGGTGACGTTCTTTTTAGGACCGATTGTAACGCCTAATGGCCCTACAAAAAGAGGGTTTTATTTAGAAGCCTTTATCGCCGTTCGTGATGAACCCGAAATCATGAACTCCATTGAAGCAGACCTTCCTCATCCTAAAAATGGATGTGAATCTTTAAAGCTGTTGGCTGGTACTCAAGGATTTATGGAAGGGAAGTGTATTGTATTTTTCCCTGAGAATGTAAAAACAAAAGAAAAGGTAACAAGTCAAAACTTCGCGATATTTTTCTTTAATAAATTTCACAGCATATACAATGATGATACATTAAAAAGAGCGTATTCTATCTTTCCTGATTTTAACTTTAAATCTCATACTATGAATAGAGAAGACACCTATCAGGCAAGGGTAATCTGGGGATATCTACATGATTATTACCATCACTGCGGAAATAAACCTTTTGACCAGCATATACAGGCAAAAATGAATTTTTTTGCAGGCATACTGGAAGAAGTTAAAGTAGACTGTCAGACGGTGCTGACTCTTCATAAAAGAAAATATCCTTTTTGGGAAGAGATAACAGAATTTGTTCTCTTTGAACGACTTTTAAGATACCCTATTCAGCATAATGCACCCCGAAACTTTGATTCTGGAACAGGATTTTTTCTTTTTAGCTGGTTAGTTGCAAATGGGCATTCAATATCCCGAAAAGGAGACCATGCTTATTTAAATTTAGACATATGCTTAAAAGAACTGGATCTTTTAGTAAAAGAAATTGAAGAACTTGAAACGGTTCAAAGTGACTCTGACTATAAAGAAAAAGCTGAACATTATGTTCGAAAATACTTATTGCCTAGTGAGAATGGTGATAAATTTACTATTCCGAACAAGTACTTTATTAATCAGCAAAATAAAAAGATTGAAGTTCCATACTTACTATTCGATGACCATAATCTCTAAGGAGAAGATGCACTAATGAATGCTTTGCATTTAAGTAAAATCGGAAACAAAATGACTAATAAAGTAGGCGTTCGCGCTATTATGCATGACATCCAAGAAGTGCTCAATTCTGGTCTCAATCAATATGTGAATTTAAGCGCTGGCAATCCTGCCATACTCCCTCAAGTTTATGAAATGTGGGAAGAAGCTTTAAGAGATATTGTGAACGACAAACAACTAAAGAATTTGATTAGCCAATATGGTTCTAGTTACGGTACGTATGAATTAATTGATTGCATAAGAGAATACTTCTTTAGGAATTATCGTATTGAGCTGGACAGAGAACAAGTCTTAATCACTTCAGGGAGTCAAAATCTGTTTTTTTTAGCTATAAATTCATTTTGCGGTACAAGTAAAGAAGGAAGAGTTAAAAAAGCATTAATACCTATGCTGCCGGATTACGCTGGGTACAGCGGAGTGGCACTAGAGGAAGCTATAATAGAAGGAATTCCTCCTATCGTCTCAAAGCTTGACCATCATACGTTTCGTTATGAATTTAACAAACAGGCATTCAAAGATAAAATAGCACAGGACCCAGATATCGGAGCTGTCGTATTATCAAGACCTAATAATCCAAGCGGCAACATTCTTTCAAAAGAAGTCGTACACTTTATATCCCAAGTATGCAAGGACTATAACATTCCATTGCTAATTGATTCAGCGTACGCACCTCCTTTTCCGGCTATGAACTTTGTTGAAATGAATCCAATTATACATGACAACATCATTCACTGCATGAGTCTTTCTAAAGCCGGATTGCCTGGAGAGAGAATAGGAATTGCTATAGGAAAAAGTGACTTCATAAAAGTAATGGAAGCATTTCAATCAAACATTTTGATTCACTCTTCTAGGTTAGGTCAGCGGATGGTGGTTAACACCTTAAAGAACGGGAAGTTACCTGAAATTTCAGCTAACTATATAAGAACTCATTATAAACAAAAACATGACTATTTGAAAAATCTTTTAACTACACGTATGCCGGATGATATTTCTTGGTATTTACATAAAGCGGAAGGTTCGTTGTTTGGTTGGCTTTGGTTAGAAGGTTTGCCTTTCAGTGATAACGATCTATACAATAAATTAAAAGCAGAAAACTTGATTGTAGTACCAGGCGGATCATTCTTTCACGGCAACCGGTCTTGTCCTCACAACCAGGAGTGCATTCGCATAAGTCTTACTGCTACAGATGAGGAGTTAAAGAAAGGAATTGATATTCTTTCGTCAGTAGTCAAGAAAGTATACAGTTCAGATTTTATATGTGAAACAGAAAAAATCTAATTTCTTAAAGGTTTAGAGGTGAAAAAAGCCGACCCGGTTGCTAGGGTCGGTTTTTTTGTTTAGATTAAGCAATAGGCGCATTAGAGAAAACAAACAGACATTTTTAATGATGTTTCTCTTTTTGTTTTGAGATACCTTTAATAGTACCTTCTGTTCGCTGGAAACCTTCTCCGCAAAAAGTATGACTTGTTTTTTGGACAAAAGGTTGATCTGTCTTTAAAGAGTTAATAAGCTCTCGTGCATCATCAGGCTTCATATCTTTATACCAAATACCGTCTGGGTAGGAAATGACGACGCATTTATCATGACATCTTCCATTACATCGAGTGCGAGTCGTATGTATGTATTCGTCCATCTCTTGATTAGCTATCTCAGTTCGAATCGCTTGTGTAACTTCTTCGGCTCCAACTCGATTGCAGCTGCTTCCATTGCAAATGAGAACGTGATGTTTCGTTGTACCTAAGTTCCATGTAGCCATGTTGATCCCTCCTATTAAAAGTAATGATTACGATTTATGACGTATACTAATTCCTTTTTTAGCAAAGAGGGCCCTTTACCTCATTAGAATTTTACCAGCTTGATTTTTTCACCCCAGGAAGCTGTCCCTTGTGAGCGAGTTCTCTAAATGCAATTCGCGAAAGCTTAAATTTACGTAAATATCCACGAGGTCTTCCCGTTACTTCACAGCGATTATGCAAGCGAGTAGAAGAAGAGTCTCTAGGAAGCTTTCGTAGTTCATTATAATTTCCTTGTTCCTTTAACTGTTTTCTTAACTCAGCATATTTTTCGACAAGTGCTTGTCGGTGCTTTTCTTTTGCTATTTTTGATTTTTTAGCCAAATAATCAATCCTTTCTTAAAGTCCTTCTTGAAAATCGTAATCATTACTATTTATATTTTTATATCATAAACCACTAAAGAATGAAATGCAACTCATATTTAATGAGTAAAGTTATATTTTTATATGCTGAAAATAGTTAAAAAAATACGATAATATACAATTTCTTTTGGAACTGGATAATTTTTTGCAATGAAAGACTCTTATCTTTCTGCTAGCATATGAACCACGTCAAGAAATAGCAAGGAGGCTTTTTATTTTTATGATAAAGAAACTAGTGATCGCTATCGCAATGCTTATCCCAAGTTTTGGTGCAGGTTACTCAGCATTCGCTGCAGCGCCCGCTCATGAACAGCACATTCAAGTAAATAAAAATGATAAAGAACTATTAGCTCGTCTTGTATCAGCTGAAGCCAAAGGAGAGCCGTACGCAGGCAAAGTAGCTGTGGCGACAGTTGTATTAAATAGAGTCGACAGCAGCAAATTCCCGGACACTGTAAAAGGCGTTATTTATCAAAAAGGTCAGTACAGCCCAGTCAGCAACGGTCAAATTAATAAACCTGCAGACAAGGGTTCAAAAAAAGCTGTAGAAGAAGCAATTAACTTCCAAGGTCAAGGAAAAGGTTCATTATTCTTCTTTAACCCTGATAAAACGGGAGATCAATGGCTGCGCCAAAAACAAGAAACAATTAAAATAGGGCATCATGTATTCGCAAAATAATGAAAAAGCTAATGGCTAGATAAGCGTAGCCATTAGCTTTTTTAGTTATGTACATAAAATAAACAGTAGAACAACCTTTGAAAATAGAATTTTATGGTAAAATAAAAGAAGTCATTCATAATTAAAAATATGAGGTGATAACTTGAAAGAGAATATGATGTTTGCTTGGATAGCTTCATGGTTAGCTCTGGTTGGTCAGCTCATTTTTTTTATGGGATTAGCGCTTTTGACAGGGGATTGGCGCTACATGATGTGGAGTTTTATGATAAGCATAATTGTAGGTATGCCTAGTATAATTGGTACCTATAAACGAAATCAGCACCTAAAAACGTACAAAAAATAAGAAATATCGTATTGAAATGAGCTATGAAAGACTTAGAGAAATCCTCCAAGTCTTTTTTTGTTTGGGTATAAAAAGACATGAACCGTACTCCGTTCTTCTAAAAAAAGTACTTTTTACATAGTTTATCAATACAGAACATTTGATAAACACGCGGAGGAGTAAACATGAAGGAGCAGCCTAATTTTTTGTTAATTATGGTGGACGAAGAACGATTTCCACCCGTATATGAAAGTAAAGAAGTAAAAAAGTGGCGAAAAAAACATTTAAAAGCACATGAATTTTTAAAACAGCATGGAATGGCCTTTACTCGTCACTACGTCGGTTCTACAGCCTGTTCACCGAGTCGAGCTACATTGTTTACAGGGCAGTACCCTTCCTTGCACGGAGTTACGCAAACGCAAGGTATCGCAAAGAAGTCACAAGATCCTGATATGTTTTGGCTGCAGCCTAATACCGTCCCAACGATGGGAGATTATTTTAAGCAGGCTGGGTATCAAACCTTTTATAAAGGAAAATGGCATATTTCTGATGAGAACATCTTAATTCCAGGAACACACAACGTTTTTTCTAGCTACCAGATGCAAACAGGAAGACCGGATCCAGAAAAAGAGCGCCTCTATCAACGGGCTAATAAGCTTGAAAAGTTTGGTTTTTCAGAGTGGATTGGTCCAGAGCCGGAAGGGAGAAACCCGCACAATTCTGGTTCATCTGCGGCCATTGGAGTGAGTGGACGAGACAAAATATATGCAGAGGAAATCATAGAGCTTATCCAACGATTAGAATATCAAAAGACTGCGCAGCCTTGGCTCATGGTAGCTTCGTTTGTGAACCCGCATGACATTGCGCTGTTCGGAGCGATTACCAAACACCTTCCTATGTTTCAGTTTTTTATTGACGAGACAATTCCGGACATCGAGCCGCCACCTACCATTAGAGAATCTTTACAAACAAAGCCTAGCGCTCAAAGCAGCTATAAATACATTTACCCAAAAGCGCTGCAGCCGACGCCAAATTCTAGTTTCTACCGGCGCTTATATTATCAGCTTCAAAAAAATGTTGATAAACAAATTTTAAAAATTCTTGGCACCATCGAACAATCTTCGTTCTATGAAAATACCATTATTATTTTTACGTCTGACCACGGTGATTTGCTTGGGGCTCACGGAGGACTACATCAAAAATGGTACAACATGTATGAAGAATCTATTCATGTGCCGTTTCTCATTCACAACAAGCATTTGTTTCCTAGCTATCAACGTACAGACCTGTTGACTAGTCACGTTGACTTGATCCCGACAATGCTTAGTTTGGCTAATATAGATGCTTCAGCTATTCAAAAGCAATTACAAAAAAGTCATACGGAAGTACATCCATTTGTTGGGCGAGACCTGTCAGGTATACTTCGAGGAGAAACGTGTGCTGAGCAAGAGGAAACAGCGATTTTCTTCATGACGGATGATGACCCGACAAAAGGACTTCACCAAACAAATTTTTTAGGAGAAAGCTACCCGTCAGTTGTTCAGCCTAATCACATTCAAGCGGTCATTGTAGAGTTTCCGTCAGCGGCAGGAAAGGAAATTTGGAAATACGCTCGCTATCATGATAATCTGCAATTTTGGTCAGCAGATGACGAAAAAGATGAATTCATTCACGGAGAGCAATATGAAGGTTACCCAGTAAGTCTTACTATCCCCAAAACAACAGGGGTTCCCGATCAAATTGAAATGTACAACTTGACCAAGGATCCGTTAGAAACAGTAAATCTGGCTCATCCGTATTTTTCGACAAATGAAACAAGGAAAATTCAGCGTCAGCTTGATGTTATTCTTAAAGAACAAATCAAGAAAAAACGGATTTTTCCGCAAAGTGGAAACATGCATAATGAGCTTCCGTCTAAAGATAGATAAAAAATAATTTCGACGGATTGAAGTCAAATATCTTTGTAAGTAGAAAAAGACATATTTAATATTTTAGTATACAAATAAAAAACCTGACGATACTTGTGCTATGTTACTTATTCTGATTTGGAGAAGTATTGGATCTTACTTCGTTTATAAAGCGTATATAAAATAAATCCGCGCTTTTAATATCTTTCTGATTCGCCTTTATTGTGTAAAAACAAGAATAAAATACAGTTTTTAATATTATAATAAAAAACTTTTTAAGTTCATGTATTCCTAAGTAACTTTTGAGAAATTTAAACATAAAGTAATCCTATAACATTAAAAAATAAAAAATTATCTCTTGACTTCTGTTAAATTTATACACTATAATCGCTTTTAACAACTAATAAACAGTATTTGGCAATGAAAAGGACATGAATTAGGTGCTGTTTTCTTCGCAGAGAATAGGGTCACTGGCTGGGAGCCCTTAAGAAATCATCTAATTTACCACCTTAGAGCTATTGCAGGGAACGTGCATAACTGAAACTGCAATCGGTAAAACCGTTATCTTTTTTGAGCGTAAAATACGTATGGGTATTTTACGGAATTAGGGTGGTACCACGACCGCATTCGTCCCTTCACCAGGGATGAGTGCGGTTTTTTATGTAGAAAAAATGAATATACGAGCAATGAGAAGGACATGAATCATTTTTTAATTTTCTTTACAGAGAGTAGGGTCACTGGCTGAGAACCCTTAGAAAACGAAATGAATTTACCACCTTGGAGCTGCGGCGGGGAATGTATATACACTGAAACCGCAACCGGTAAAACCGTTATCTTTTTAAGCGTAAAATACGTATGAGTATTTTACGGAATTAGGGTGGTACCACGGCCGCATTCGTCCCTTTACTGGGGATGAGTGCGGCTTTTTTGTTGAATAAAAACATATTGGAGGAATGAACATGTCAAAACAAATGGAAGCAGAAAAACGAAATCATCAAAAATTAGGTCAAGAACTGGAGCTGTTTATGTCGATGGAAGAAGCTCCTGGTATGCCGTTTTTCTTACCTAACGGAATGATTGTTCGAAATGAGTTAGAAAACTACTGGAAACAAAAGCATTACAAAGCAGGCTATCAGGAGATAAAAACACCAATCATGATGAAACAGGAGCTATGGGAACAATCAGGACACTGGGAGCACTATCATGAAAATATGTATTTTTCAAATGTTGACAAACAAAACTATGCGATTAAACCGATGAATTGTCCGGGAGCCATTTTATTGTTTAACAGCAAGCGAAGAAGCTACCGAGAACTTCCGATTCGATACGCAGAGCTTGGATTAGTTCATCGTCACGAGCTTTCTGGTTCTTTAAACGGATTGCTAAGAGTCCGTTCATTTACACAGGACGACGCTCATTTATTCGTAGAACTCAGTCAGATTGAAGCTGAGATTAGCCGCATTCTAGCGTTTATCCATGACTTTTACTCACATTTTGGCTTCAATTACAAAGTGGAGTTATCCACACGACCTGAAAAATTCATGGGAGATATTGAAACATGGAACCAAGCAGAAAAGTCGCTTCAATCTGTGTTAAGTGAAAAAGGCTTACACTATCAGGTGAATGAAGGAGACGGAGCTTTTTATGGGCCGAAAATCGATTTTCATATTTTAGATTCCTTAGGTCGAAGCTGGCAGTGTGGAACAGTTCAGCTTGATTTCTTAATGCCGGAGAAGTTTGAGTGTATGTATATTGGAGAAGACAATAAACCTCATCGTCCCGTAATGATTCACCGCGCTATATACGGTTCCGTTGAGCGATTTATGGCCATCTTGATTGAACATTACGAAGGCCAATTTCCTCTTTGGTTAGCTCCTGTTCAACTCAAACTATTGCCTATTGCACCGCCGCACGTGGAATATGCATATAAAGTGAAATACGAGCTGGAGTTAAAAGGGTATCGTGTTGAAGTAGATGATCGCATTGAAAAAATAGGGCTGAAAATTCGAGAAGCAGAAATGCTGAAAGTTCCTTATATGGCTGTGATAGGAGATAAAGAAGTGGAAAATGAATCCCTTGCTATGCGAAAGCACGGGAAGAAAAATATAGGAACAGTAAGTGTAGAAGAGGCAGCTGTACACTTGAATAAAGAAAAGAATTCAAACAGAGTGTATTGAAGCTATTTACCTTACTAAATAGAAAAATCCGATCTTTTAAGTCGGATAGTGATTCCCTTCATTTTGTCTCACACCAAAATGAAGGGAATATTGAACTAGAAGGGTATAAGATAATATATATCAGCAGTATAACTTTTGCCTTAGACAAACGCCGGTATTTTATAAAAAAATTTATCTTATTCCATTCGAATCGTTTATACGGGATGAAGCTGAAGCCTCACCTGATGGTTTATTCATATTTTGCTGATCTCGCTTCTTTTTAGAAGGAGAGTAAAAAAGAAATTTAAACATAAAGTATACTCCTAATGCTAGTAAAACACAGCCAATAAGTAAGTTAATCATCTTTCTCCGCCCTTCATACACTTCAGTTTTCATCATTATAACACCCGGTAAGATAAAACATTCATCATTCTCTAAATAATCTCTATGTCAGGAATTTATATTTGAAGATAGTTAGTAAAAAAGTTATCTAAAAACATATAAAATAATTTTTTAGAATATTATTTTTATTCAAACTTATTATACATAAGCACAATGATAATGTTATTATTTAGTTTATAAATCCAAAATAGAGTGATATTAAGAAATCGCTTACAAAAACTCTTGAAATATATATAATGATATTAGTATACTAATAGACAAGTTAGTAATTATTTCTATATAATTGATTCTGTATCTGAAGTAAAAATGCGCAGCCGAATGGGAAAAGACGTCATTTTCAAGTTTTTTTAAGGGATGAGTGGTAACAGAGAGGAGAGAGTGCAATGGGAAAACTATTTAAAAAGAAGTCAATCGAGCAATTATTAGAACAAAGTCAGAACAAATCTCTAGTCAAAACATTAGGAGCATTCGATTTGACCCTTCTTGGTATTGGAGCCGTAATAGGGACGGGGGTTTTAGTATTAACAGGCTTAGTAGCTGCTAACGATGCTGGGCCAGCGGTTATTTTTTCTTTTATATTGGCTTCTATTGTATGCGGATTTGCAGCGCTGTGTTATGCGGAATTTGCTTCAACTATACCTGTATCTGGTAGCGTTTACACCTATACATATGCAACAATCGGTGAAGTGGTAGCACACTTAATGGGATGGACGTTGCTTTCCGTCTATTTATTAACGATGTCAGCAGTAGCAAATGGATGGTCTTCTTATTTCAATAACTTTTTAGAAGGCTTTGGTTTTTCGCTGCCAAAAGAATTGATTACGATCCCTGCAAACGGAGGCCTAGTGAACCTTCCTGCTATTTGTATTACACTACTTATTACATGGCTGCTTTCAAAGGGAACTAAAGAAAGTAAAAAAGTGAATAACTTTATGGTGCTTGTTAAATTATTTATTATCCTTCTCTTTATTATTGTAGGAGCTTTTTATGTGAAGCCGTCTAATTGGACTCCTTTTATGCCTTATGGAATTGAAGGTGTTGTGACAGGGGGAGCGGCCGTATTTTTTGCTTTCTTAGGTTTTGATGCTTTATCTACATCAGCAGAAGAAGTAAAGAACCCGCAGCGCAATTTGCCAATTGGAATCATTAGCTCACTCGTGATCTGCACAATTATTTATGTAGCAGTATGCCTTGTTATGACAGGAGTTGTTTCTTATAAGGAACTGAATGTTCCAGAAGCAATGGCCTATGTTCTTCATTCAGTAGGACAAAATGCAGTGGCAGGAGTTATTGCTGCAGGAGCTGTCATTGGAATCATGGCTGTTATTTTCGCCTACATTTATGCAGCAACACGCATTTTATTCTCGATGAGCCGCGACGGCTTGCTGCCAAAAGCATTTGCCAAAACAAACGAGAAAACAGGAGTTCCGATTCTTTCTACTTGGCTAGTAGGGATTATCGGAGCGTTAATTTCAGGATTTATCGATCTAAAAGAACTTGCAAATTTAGCAAATATCGGAGCTCTTTTAACTTTCGGCATGGTGGGCGTCAGCATTATCATCTTACGTAAAACGCACCCAACTTTAAAACGTGGATTTACAATGCCGTTTGTCCCGGTTTTACCAATTTTATCTGTATTATCTTGTTTATTTTTAATGATTAACCTTCCTAAAACAACATGGCTGTATTTTAGCATATGGATTGTGCTTGGTATATTTGTATATATAGGTTACTCTCGTAAACACAGTCGATTAACAAGTAAAGAAATGAAAAAAGCGAGTTAAAAGCAAAAAAAGGGCCTTTCAACAGCGAAAGGCTCTTTTTTGCTTGTTGTTCAGTTGTTAGACAGTTAGGAAGATTGTTCACTATGTTTTTTGCGTGTTTCCACAATAAACAGACAAGTGCTAATAACAAAAGCCGTTCCTACAAAAATAGCGCCAACCCAAGGAAGTGAAGTAAGTCCCATATGGTTAATAATTACGCCTCCGAAAAAGGCGCCAAAAGCATTTCCCAAGTTAGCAAATGAGTGATTCGAAGTAGAAGCTAAAGCAGGTGCTTCCTGTGCTAAGTTCATAATTTTCACTTGAATGCCAGGCATTACAGCAAAAGCTGCTGCTCCCCAGAAAAACAGCGTGATAATAGCTGCTGCTGGGCTTTTAACAGTAAACGTAAAAATAGTCAGCACAATACAAAGAAAAGCAAATATACCTACAACCGAAGGCATTAGCTTCCAGTCTGCAAGCTTTCCTCCAACAACGTTTCCAAGTGTAACACCACATCCGTATAATACAAGTATCCACGTAACGCTGTGTTCACTTACTCCTGTAACGTCTTCAAGAAGCGGTGTAATGTACGTAAACACAGTAAATAAACTACCGCATCCTATTGCGCTTAAAAGAAGCATTACAAGAAGTTTTGGTTGGGTAAAAGCAGCAAACTGCTGTTTTAGACCTGTTAATTTGTCTTGACCAAGCTTTGGGATAAACAGAATAATACCGATAAATGCAATAATCCCCATAATCGTGATAGCTCCAAACGAAGCTCTCCAACCTAAGTGTTGACCAATAAATGTTCCTACAGGAACACCGATGATATTTGCAATAGTTAAACCTGCCATCATCGTTGCGACAGCACTTGCTCGCTTATGCGGTTGTACGAGCCGTGAAGCAATAACAGCGCCTACTCCAAAGAAAGTACCGTGACATAATGCCGTAACTAAACGAGCTCCCATTAAAATTCCATAGTTGGGTGCAATGATAGCAATTGCATTTCCGAGAATAAATAAAAGCATGAGTAAACAAAGCAGAAGCTTTTGAGGAAGTCGATGAGTAAAAATAGTTAAAATTGGCGCGCCGATTGCTACTCCTAAAGCATAGCCTGTAATGAGCTGACCAGCAGTCGAAATGCTAACATGAAGATCTTCTGCAACGTTAGGCAGTATCCCCATAATAACAAATTCTGTCATTCCGATAGCAAAAGCTCCAAGAGTTAACGAGATGAGAGCAATTGGAAAGGAATCTTTCTTACTGACCTGCTCATTAGCATGCATTGTATTCATGTGTGTTCACCCTTTCTGTGTATAAAATTTATATCTCCTTGAAAAGAAGTCAATTACTAATAATACTTAAGTGATTGAGCTTTGACAACCAAAAAAGCTGATGTAAGCGGTATCTTTTCGAATTCCATTTATCTTTATCATATATGAAGACAGTCAGACATAAATTTATTGACAGAATAAAGTTTAGTCCTATAAACTATTTTTAAAATTGAATAGTTTATACCTATAAACTAAATGTGCAAAGGAGGGAAAGAAGTGACGAAAAGCAAGTTATATCAAGCTGTAGAACTTTTTGAAGAAGTGCTGTTTGTAGGAACAGAAGTAATTCACAGAGAGATAAGCCATAACCTCTTCGAACATGTCTCTAGGCAGCAGTTTGATTTGTTAAATAGTTTAATGATTAAAGGTCCGTCTTCACCTGGCAGTCTTGCAGTCTTGCAAGGTGTTCATAAAAGTGCCATTTCGAATCGAATCAAAAAACTGCTCGAAAAAGGGCTTGTGGAGTGGGACACTAATGAACTAGAGAGCGATAAACGTTCTAAGCTTATTAAGATTACGGCTGAAGGCGAAAAGGTAATAAATGACGGAAATGCCGCGTGTTTTAGTATCATTGAGAATTTGTTTGATGATGTAGAAGAAGAAAAAATAGATACATTTATTGAAATTCTTACGATGGCAAAAGAAAAGTTAACTACAAAAGGGGAAAGCAAAGAATGAAATTTATTGTGAAATTTAAATGGGTGATTGCGGCCTTCATTTTAGCTTTAACAGTTATATTGATGCTAACGGCACCAAATTTAACAAAGCTCGCAAGTGAAAAAGGACAGTCTCAGCTTCCCGACGATGCCGTTTCATCTAGAGCCAGCCAAATTCTAAAAAATGCCGGAGAAGACAGTAATACCATCAGTATGGTGATTAAGCTAGATAACGCATTAGATAAAGATAGTGAGAAACAAATACAGAAAATCATTGATAAGACAGAGAAAATTAAAGGTGTAAAAGATGTCACAACGCCTTTAACAGATGATCAAGATGTTCGTAATCAATTAATGTCTAAAGACAAAAAAACCGTTTTAGTTCCGGTTACTGTCAGTGGATCGGATGAAAAAGTTGAAAAAATAGCGAATCAGATTTATGATAACGTGCCAAAAGACATTACGGCATATGTAACAGGTGCATCTCTTATTAATCAGGATTTTGCACACAGTTCAGAAGAAGGGTTAAAGAAAACCGAGTTTATTACTATCTTTTTGATTTTAGGTTTGCTTCTACTCGTTTTCCGTTCAGTAGTGACGCCGTTTATTCCTATTTTAATTGTGGGGATCACATACTTAATCAGTCAATCGTTACTAGGAATTTTAGTTAAAAATGTCGATTTTCCAATTTCAACGTTCACGCAAACGTTCTTAGTAGCTATTTTGTTTGGAATTGGTACGGATTACTGCATTCTTTTACTTAATCGTTTCCGTGAAGAATTGGCAAACGGACATGATAAAGTAGAGGCCACAATCACGGCTTATCGTACAGCAGGAAGAACGCTATTTATCAGCGGAATTGCCGTATTTATTGGGTTTGCAGCCATCGGATTTGCCAAGTTTGCCATTTTTCAATCGGCTGTCGGCGTAGCAGTGGGCGTAGGTGTACTGCTAGTCATTTTATTTACCCTGCTTCCACTCTTTATGGTTACGCTTGGAGAAAAATTATTTTGGCCGTCTAAAAAAGTGACTTCTCATAGCGACAATAAGCTGTGGGGCTTTTTAGGGAAAAAAGCAGTGGCGCGACCGTTCGTGTTTTTAGTTATTACAGCGGTTATTACCGTGCCTTTTATTGTAACTTATGACTCAAAAGTATCGTTTGATTCTACTGCTGAAATCAGCAGTGATTATAAATCTATAAAAGGACTAAACGCCATCAGTGACGCACTGGGAGAAGGAAAAGCGTTTCCTGTCAATGTTGTTATTAAAGGAGATAAGGAGTTAACAAAGGCGGATGTTATTCCTTATTTAGGAAATATAAGCAAAGCAATTGAAAAAGTGGATCACGTGGACTCTGTCATGACGATCACACAGCCTACCGGAGAAAAGATCGATGATTTATATGTTAATTCACAGCTGGGCTCTGTATCAGACGGAATCAAAGAGGCTGTTAAAGGAATCGGAGATGTACAAAAAGGATTAAGTGATATTGAAAAAGGGCTAAATCAAATAGCTGACCAAACTGGTTCCGCTTCTAAAGAATCTGGCGGGTCACTTGCACCTGCCGCAGACGGATTAGCTCAAATTAATCAACAGCTGCAGCTTGTCAGCACTCAGCTTTCTACAACAGGAAATGTGCAGCAAGCGGCCCCGCAGCTTGTTGCAATCAGTAAACAGCTTACTACCATTCAAACCGGTCTCCAACAAGCAAATGAGAATCTTTCAGCTCAGCAAGGTCAAGTTGGAACGCTATCAGACAGTATCAACCAGTTAGCAAAAGGAGTTAAAAGTGCGAATGACGGACTGACGAAGATCTCGGATGGCTTAACAAAAGCAACAGATATGCTTGATAACATGAGTGACAGCTCAACAGTTAGAGATACGGGTATTTATCTTCCAGAAGAAGTGATGAAAGATAAAGGGTTTAAACAATCCATCGATAACTATTCTTTTGCAGATGGAAAAGGAGTTAAGCTCAGCGTAGTGCTTGATCAAAATCCATATTCTGAAGAAGCCATTTCAACCGTAAAAAATATTGAAAAAGCGGTGGCAAGCGAAGTGGTTGATACGCCGTTTGAGCATACAGAAATTGTGTACGGAGGTGTATCGAGCTCAAATGCGGATTTAAAAGATTTATCTACAACGGATCTTTCACGCACAATGGTTATTATGATGATTGGACTGTTTATTGTGCTGACCATTTTATTCCGTTCAATGATCATGCCTGTATACATGATTGCTTCACTGCTGCTTACGTATTATACAGCAATGGGAATCTCAGAGCTTCTATTCGTTGATATAATGGGGAATGACGGAATCAGCTGGGCCGTGCCATTCTTTAGTTTTGTTATTTTAGTTGCCCTTGGAATTGACTACTCTATTTTCTTATTAGACCGTTTTAACGAAGAAGTAAAAAGCGGCGTAGCAGAAGGGATGGTTACGTCTATGAGTAAGATGGGATCGGTTATTATCACTGCTGCTATTATCTTAGCCGGAACGTTTGGGGCTATGATACCATCAGGTGTATTAACACTTGTTCATGTAGCAACGGTTGTTATCATTGGTCTTTTACTTTATGGCCTTGTTATTCTTCCGCTTCTTATGCCAGCGATTGTCGTGACGCTTGGAGAAGGAAACTGGTGGCCGTTTCTTCGGAAAAAAGAAAAATACAAAGTAGAAGAATAACTTGTATATGCTAGCTGTATCAAAAATCAGATACTTGTTAGGAAATAGTGATAGACGCCTGTATAGCGTTAAACATTATATAGGATAAAAATGAAGGATAGATGAGCGTCATAAGAATGCTCTATCTATCCTTTTTGTATTATTGGAAAATGTGAGTATAGTTTAAAAGCACAATCAAGCAGGTGCTGTTATAAATACACCTAGTCGAATAAAAGACCTCTCATAAGGAAAACCTATAGTCAAAAACATGAGGAAGGTTCTTTTATGAAATTTGTAAATTTCTTAGCTAATCAGCGAGACAAACGACGGGAACAAATGAGCGAAGCAGGAATATGTCCAGATTGCTTAGGGAAACGATTCCACCATATTGGACTTTATTTTGTACATGTTTATGAGTGTCCGAGCTGTCAAGGTAAAGAGGAAAACTAAATACTTCGGCAAAAAGCTTCTATTTTATTTAAGAAGCTTTTTTTATTTAATCACGATTACAAGCCCAGTAGTTTGAAAAGAATTGTTCCTTTAGAACTAATAATAATGATAAGATTAAAAAAAGTAGCATCTAAGGTAATTCATACTCACTTTTACGTAAAAACCACTATTAGTAGAGAGATTATATAAAAAGGAGAGTCCGCCATGGGTGAAAAAAAGAATATTGATATAGGTGGTCTTAGTTTTGCTTGGGATTTAGAAAAAGGACAATTTAGCTTTGAAGGAGAAGATGCGATCCTTTTTTGGATTTCTTCTGCGATGAAAACATTGTTTGACACAATCGAAGAAATATCTGGAGAAGAGGCAGCTTCTGTAGTACTGGAAACCACTGGTTTCCGACAAGGATTAGTAGTAGGAGAGTACTTTCAAAATATGAAAGGCGTAACGGTTTTTGAAGCGGCTGAGTTAATTACAAATACATACGCTTCCGCTGGATGGGGAAAAACAACTATCAAATATTTAAATCCTGAAAGTAAAACTCTATCTGCTGAATTAAAAGACAGTTGGGAACATAAAATTAACGTGGCGCAAAAGAAAGCAAAGGGAGGAAATTTTCTTCCGGCCCATTATGCAGGGATTTTTACAGGACTGTTCGGAACAAATATTTGGTACAAGGTGATTCAACATCAAATAGAAGGGCATGAATACACCACAGTAGAATACTTCCCTTCCAACATTGATATCACTCAAAATATTCATCAATTAGCCAGAAGAAAAGAAGCGCAGAAAATAGAACATTTGCAAAACATTGTAGCAGAAAAAACAGCAGAGTTAAAAGATCTTATTAAAAAGCTTTCTTCTCCTATTATTCCGGTTTTGGAAGGCATAGTCGTCGTTCCTTTGATTGGCAAATACGATGAGGATCGAACAGAAGATTTGATTGTCAATACATTAAATAACCTCCCAAAACATCAGGCTAATTATCTTGTGCTGGATTTAACCGGATTGGATAAAGAACTTACTGAATATACGGCAAGTCTTATCGAAAAATTAGGTGCAGCAGCGTCCCTGATTGGTACGAAAACAATTTTAGTAGGAATTTCTGCTGACTTAGGCTTAGTTATATCAGAGACCCATATTGATTTATCAAAATATGATTGTTTTCAAACATTGCAGCACGGCATTCATTATGCATTGGCACAAAGCGGACGAAGCATTGTTTAAAAGATATATTTGAAATATAACAAAATGCACTCATTCAACATCATAACAACTTTCTTTATCAAAGAACGGAGATGTATTGAAGGATTTCATTTTCAAAGGAATTGACATGAAATCAAAAGGTGTTATATCATTCTTATATGAAACCTTTTGGTGTTATTTTTTGAAAAAGGAGAATGAAGATAACGATGAATGATAAAAGTGTAGTAGAAGATGTAAAACAGACGATAATCTTTAACGCGCCGATTCAAAAAGTTTGGGATAAAGTAGCAACCTCAGAAGGACTCCAACAATGGTTCATGCCTAATGATTTTCAGCCTCAGATAGGATATGAATTTCATTTGCAATCGCCTTTTGGACCATCTCCGTGTAAAGTATTAGAAATAGATGCACCAAACTATCTTTCTTTCTCTTGGGATACGGATGGATGGGTCGTTTCGTTTACCTTAAAAGAAATAGGTAATCAAACTGAATTTACGCTTATTCATAGCGGATGGAAAGAAGCTGAAACACTTCTTGAAAAAGCAAACGAAAAGAGTTCAGTGGTACGAGATAGAATGAGCTACGGGTGGATTAGTCTCGTGAATGAAAAACTTCGAAAGGTTGTTGAAAACTAAATGACTTCATCAGCTGCCAAGCATGATATCTTTCAAGCCATTGCTGATCCTACTCGAAGAAAAGTACTTGAGCTGCTTTCTGAAAAAGAATTGCCTATTTCAGAAATAACGTCTCATTTTTCAATAAGTCGTACCGCTGTTGTCAAGCATCTTCATATACTTTCAGAAGCAGACTTAGTCCATGGACAAAAAAAAGGCAGAGAAAAAGTGTATTACCTTCAGCCAGAGCCTTTAAAAGAAGTAAAAGATTGGCTTTCTTACTACGAACAATTTTGGACGAACAAATTATCTATTCTTCAGCATATTGTCGAAAGAGATGAAGAAAGAAATCAATAGAAAAAGCATAAAAACGTTTTTTATAGGGGATATAGCAAAGCCAGTCGTTAAAAAGACTGGCTGTTTTACATAAAAGCTGGTTTTATTCTAGAAGGACAAATAAAGGAAAGATGCAGAACAACATAGGACATTTCTTGAAATAAAAAGATAGACCTTTAGAAGAAAAAAAGGGGGAAATAGAGTAATGAACAAGCTTTTATTTTACGGAACGAGTGATGCTCAAGGAGTACCTCGATTATTATGTGACTGTAAAGTATGTACACAAAAAGATCCATTAAATCAGCGCACAAGACCTAGTGCACAGTTTACAATGGACGGTAACGTGTTTTTGATTGATGTCTCACCTGATTTTAAACATCAATTTCATTTATATAATAACAAAAAAATCCCTTCTACCGTTTTTATTACTCATCCTCACAATGACCATGTTGCTGGTTTAGGAGATTTAGCCGACTTATGCTACTGGAACAATGTAAATACAGAAGTTGTAGGGGCTCCTGAAGTCATCAGCGAGTTAACCGAAAGATTTCCTTATCTTGCAAAAAGAAAAGGGCTTACCTTTAAAGGAACGTTAAAATGGGATAGTGGAGAAACAACCATTACGTTTCATAAAGTAAATCACGGATTTAACGGTCATTCCTACGGTATTGTGGTTCATCAAAAACAAGGCGAACGCTGGGCATATGTATCCGATTCTTTTAATGTAACAAAAGAACAGTGGCAGCCCTTTTACCACTTAGATTTACTGATATTTGGTACATCTTTTTGGAAAGAATATCTTCAAAAAGAAAAAAGATCCGTATATGACGTGACAGAGGCAATGGAGATTAAAGCGAAGCTACAGGCAAAAAACATGGTGTTCACTCATTTATCACATGATATTGATATCCCAAAGCACGCTGAGATGCTCTCAGATGAAAACGTAAGCTTTGCCTATGACGGACGCGAGATTTTATTACCTTATTTGTGTTGAGATTAACTAATATCTTATAGAATAATAATTTCAAACTAGGGAGGTAAAAGAGGTTAATAAGCAGGGATAGCTTGAAGTAGGAACGAACACGACACTAAATTGGAGTTAAAGAAGGGGATAGTGTTATGGATGCTATTATAGAAAAAGCAAATAACCTCGGTGAATTATCTCGATTTCTATCAGAAACAAATAGTCAGAAAACATCACATATTGGTTATTGTGGTGACAAAGAAGAAGAAATCTACCAGACATTAAAAGAAGATTTTATTAGTGACGAGGGTGATATTAAATTTTTAATCGCTAGAAATAGGACAGGAGAAATTTTAGCAGCTATTGGGTTTGATATCGAAGAAACAGTAGCAGAAGTGTGGGGACCTTTTAATAAAACATCTTCTATTGATTTGCAATCTCAATTATGGAAACAGTTAGTTAATGAAAATCCTTTGATCCAAGAATTTCATTTTTTTATTAATAACGAAAATATACAGCAACAAGTATTTATGAATGATATAAAAGCAAAAAAGACTGGTGAACACTCCATCTTAGAAATTAAAGAACAAAATTTTGATAAAGTTACTGAAATGAAAAGTGAGTCATTTAAACATAGTGATTCTCAAGCATTTGAAATGCTGCATAATGCGATGTTTCAAAATACTTATTACAATGGAAAAACAATTATTGAGAGACTTAACGATAGAAATATGTTAAAGATACTTAAAAATATTTCTAACGAGTTGCAAGGTTATGCGTACTTTGAAGTCGATACTGAAATGGCAGAGGCCTCATTGGAGTATATTTGTATTTTGAAGAATGCTCAGAGTCAAGGTCTAGGAACGATGTTGTTAAAAGAAGTTTTAACAGAGATGTTTTTATTTCCACAAATTGATGAAATTAAACTAACTGTTGATAAAGCAAATAGTCAAGCAAATCGAGTATATATGAAAGTTGGTTTTGAACCAAAAGATATTCTTATAAGTTATCGCCTCAAACTGTAAAAGAGTTAAGTTCAATGAGAGCGGAGAACATTAAGTGTAAAAGCGCTCGGATTTTTTTCGAGCGCTTTTACTTATCATTTATATTGCTGATTTGTAGTTCTAACTTATGCTTCTTTCTATCAACCGAATCCTTTAGAAACAAGGCAATTCTTTTTTTGTTGTAAATTAGATATGCTCGATAAAGTCGCTTACAACTTTGTTAAATCGATCGCTTTCTTCTAGAAAAGGGCAGTGGCAGCTGTTTTCAAAAACTTCAAGTACAGAACCTGAAACCAGCTTTTGAATATGGATTCCAGCCGCTACAGGAATGAGCTTTTCTTCTTTTCCAAAGCACAGTAAGGTAGGAATTGTAATAAACGGGAGAAAATCTCGATAGTCTACAATGGATTGATCAAACAATATAGCACTGGCTATCGATTCTGGCATTTTCGTTACTTCTTTCATAATCCAATGTTTATCTTCTTCAGTTAATTCATCCTTAAACATAAGCGGAATAAAACTTTCTAATGTACTTGTTCGATCAAGCTGAATACCCTGCATGAGCGAAATAAGGACAGGTAAATCAAATGCACCGATCGGAAAGTCTGGCCATTTAAAGTCTGAAGCCATTTCATCTACAATAATATTCCCTTTTACATTTTCTTCACCAAATTGTTTCAAATATTCCCACACAACAAAAGCACCCATCGACCAGCCTACTAATATGACGTCTTTTAATCGATTATTATTTATAAACTCATGCACATCGCGAGCATAAGTGGAAATTGTGTGACCATATGGAGTATGACTTGAATTTCCATGTCCTCTTAAATCCAAAAGAATAGTTTGATACTGTTTCGAAAAAAAAGAAAGCTGGTTGTGAAAAAAACGACTGCTCATCCAAACTCCGTGAATGAAAATAATAGGTGTTCCTTCCCCTTGTTGTTCATAGTATAAAGTTGCACCGTCTTTTAATGTATAAAAAGGCATCATTTCCGCCTCCAATCTCAAAGGTTCATATCTCATCATGTATGCGCAGAAAAGCTCAGGTAGAACGTATCTCCGCAAGAAAATGTTCATAAAAAAACAAATCCTAGAAGTGTTCGCCTTGATATGTTATACTATTACAGGCTTAAATACTGTATGTTTTTGAAACAATCATTCACTGTAATACTTTTTAGATAGAAGCATCCTCATAAAAAGGATGTTGTTTTTGTCGTAATGTACCTTTAAGTAATGAATTGTTACCATCAATTCGGTTCACAATAACCGACCTACATGCATTATATCTTGCAAATATAAACAGATAGGTGGAAGAAGCAACATGACTGAAAGAAAACCATATCAAGTACTACTATATTATTTGTACACTCCAATTGAAAATCCTGAAGAGTTCACAGCTCAGCACTTGGCATTTTGTAAAGAGCTTGAACTAAAAGGACGCATTTTAATTGCGGCTGAAGGGATCAATGGAACAGTATCAGGAACAGTTGAACAAACAGATAAATACATGGAAACGATGAAAAATGATCCTCGTTTTGAAGGTATTGTATTTAAAATAGACGAAGCAGATGAACATGCGTTCAAAAAAATGCACGTGCGTCACCGCAAGGAATTAGTAACTCTTCGATTAGAAGAAGATGTGAATCCTCTCCGCGTAACGGGTAACTACTTAAGCCCAAAAGAATTTTATCAAGCAATGCAAGATGAAAATACGGTCGTAATCGATGCACGAAACGATTATGAATACGATCTAGGTCACTTCCGAGGAGCTGTTCGTCCGGATATTCGAAACTTCCGTGAGCTTCCTGAATGGATTCGCGACAACAAAGAACAGTTTGAAGATAAAAAAATCTTAACGTACTGCACAGGCGGTATTCGCTGTGAAAAATTCTCTGGATGGCTTCTTGAAGAAGGTTTTGAAGATGTAAGCCAACTTCACGGAGGCATTGTAACATACGGAAAAGATCCGGAAGTACAAGGTGAACTATGGGATGGTCAGTGCTATGTATTTGATGAGCGCATCAGCGTACCAGTTAACCAAAAAGAGCATGTGATTGTCGGGAAGGATCACTTTACCGGCGAGCCTTGTGAACGCTATGTCAACTGCGCAAACCCAGAATGCAACAAGAAAATCTTAGCTTCTGAAGAAAACGAACACAAATATTTACGCGCTTGTTCACATGAATGCCGAGTAAGTCCTCGTAACCGCTATGTAAAAGAACATGGTTTAACAGAAGAAGAATTTGCAACACGTGTTAAAGAGTTAGAAAAAGAACACGTAACTTTATAATAAAAAAACAGCACGCTATATATAGCGTGCTGTTTTTTTATGAAAAGATTCTCTTGTAACCTATTGTTTAGAGAAGGTTATGCAACGGGTATTTATAAAAAGGAAACATATTCCTGTTTTTTTGTTTTGCGTACTTAAAGGAATATTTTTTAGAAAGCAATTAAAAAACGGTTGTACATAAAAATAACAAAGGAGCTTGAAAATGGAAGCGAAAATTGAAAAAAAGTACGATGGACGTTTACTGGAAGGACCCCTATGGGATGAAGAAAATCAAAGATTAGTGCTAGTAGACATTTTAGATAAAAAACTTCTTACGTACGATCCAAAAACGACAACCTTAGAAGATATGGATTTTCCTTCAGTCGTTACAAGCGTTTCTACAACCAATCATTCAAAATTGATCGTCTCCACTCGTAATCAGCTGCTTTTAGTGGATAAAAACAAAAAGAATCATGAAGAATATATCCGTTTAGATACTCTTGAAAAAACCATGCGTTTTAATGACGGGAAATGTGATCCATATAATCGCTTTTGGATTGGCACGATGAGTGAAGAAGATGAAGAAGGAAAAGCACAGCTGTACGTAGTAGATGAAAAAGGTGTAATTAAGAGCGCTAAAGAAGGATTAAGCGTGTCAAACGGGCTAGCTTGGAATCGAACAGGAGACAAATTTTTTCTGGTTGATTCACCGAAAAATAAAATTATGTCTTATTCATTTTCTAAAGAAACAACAAGGCTCGAAGATGAAAAAGTGGTGATTGACCTTTCAGATATGGACGGGTTTCCTGATGGAATGACAATTGATGAGCACGACCGATTATGGGTAGCGCTTTGGGGAGGTTCGAAAGTTATTTGTGTAGATCCAGATAAAGGAGAAATTATAGAATCTATTCATCTTCCTGTTTCCAATGTAACCTGCTGTACATTTGGAGGAGACGATTTACAAACCTTATTTATCACCACAGCTAAGGAAGAAGAAAAATACGAAGAAGCTGCCGGCTCTCTTTTTTCATGTCGAGTAGGAGTAAAAGGCGTGCCGGCTTATACTTACGTGTATTAGAGAAGCGCTTATCTAATGTCGTCATGCTTAAAGTCCGTTAGCGATAGATATTAAATGCAGTTTCTACAACTCCTTTGCACTGCGTTCATTCCCTTTACATTTTATTCTTTATGAGGAAGAGGAATAAAACATGACAATAACGAATTTCCATAAAGAAGCCTTTTAAAGAATATGAATACTTGTATTGGGTAATAATGGGTAAAGGTACAAAAGGAGGAATTGGTTTGGAACAAACATTGTATGAAAAAGTGGGCGGACAAGAAGCGATTGAAAAAGTAGTAGACTATTTTTATTCTGAGCTTGTATTAAAAGACGAAACAGTCAGTCACTTTTTCGAGCACACGGATATGGATAAACAGCGTCGACATCAAGCAAAGTTTATAAGCTTTGCCTTAGGTGGACCGAATCAATATTCAGGAAAGTCGATGGCCAAAGCACATGCAAATATGAATATTCAACCCGAACATTTTAATGCAATTGCTAAGCATCTTCACGATGCACTTGCTCACTTTAATGTTGAAGAGCCTGATATTGACCAAGCATTAAGTAAAGTTGAATCCCTAAGAAATGATATTCAATATAAATAAATCATAAAAAAAGAAGGTTACTGTAACCTTCTTTTTTTATGCTCAAAGCTGTGATGTATGAAGGAAACATGGAAAAGACATCGTAATATGATAAAAATGCAATAGGTGAAAATATTTATCGAAAGTCTGGGAGTGGGAGTATGTCAGCAATTAATGGGAAGCAATACGTAGAGAGAATTAACCAATTAAAAGCAAATGTATGGGTTGATGGCAAGCTCGTAACAGGCGATATATCAGAACATCCGGCTTTTAAAGGAGCCATTAACAGTCAAGCTAAGCTTTATGATCTTCAGCATGATAAAAAAATCAAAGATATCATGACATACCAATCTCCGGCTTCTAAGGAATTTGTCGGTACATCTTATTTACAGCCTAAAACAAAAGAGGAGTTAAAAAAGAGGCGAGAGATGACTCAGCAGTGGGCTCGCTTAACTCACGGTATGATGGGGAGAAGTCCAGATTATATGAATACCGTATTGATGGCTTTTGCATCCTCTGCAGAACTCCTGAGAGGAGCAGAAAATTGCTTTCCTGAAAACATCATTTCTTATTATGAATATGTGAGAGAGCACGACTTATCGCTCACTCATACATTCATCGATCCTCAAGTCAATCGAATCCAATTTTATTACGAGCAAAACGATGAACCGATAGCAGCAAGAATAGTTGATAAAAACAATGAGGGAATCGTTATCCAAGGCGCGAAACTGCTTGCTACACAGGGCGGAATGACAGATGAGCTGCTCGTACTGTCTTCAGCGGGCATTCAAGGAAAAGAAAAAGGGTTTGCTTTTTCAATTCCAAGTAATACAAAAGGAATTAAATTTATTTGTAGAGAATCATTTGCAGGAAAAGAGTCGACGTTTGATTATCCATTAAGTTCTAGATTCGAAGAAATGGATACAATTGTTGTCTTTGACCATGTATTAGTACCGTGGAACCGCGTGTTCTTCTATGAAAATGTAGACGTATCAAATACATTCCTTGCTTCTAGTTCCTTCTCAGCTTTTGCTCTGCATCAAGTAACTTCAAGGAGAATTGTCAAAACAGAATTTGTATTAGGAATTGTACAATCTCTGATTGAAACCATTAACATTACAGACTATCCGCATGTACGAGAAAAAGCAACAGAGCTTATTATTGCGTTAGAAACGATGAAAGCTCTCGTGATGAAAGCAGAAGAAGAAGCGGAGATTGATACATGGGGATACATGCGTCCGAATGAAACTACACTTCGTATTGCCGCAAATATATTTTCAAAAACATATCCTACCTTTACAGAAATTATCCAGCTTTTAGGTGCAAGCGGACTAATGGCAATACCAACAGAAAATACGTGCCGCTCATTGGTTAAGGAAGATATTACGCGTTATTTGCAAGCTAAATCGAGAGGAGCAGAAGATCGAATTAAGCTTTTTCGACTAGCGTGGGATTTAACGATGAGTCCGTTTGGCACAAGAGAAACGCTGTATGAACGTTTTTTCTTTGGTGAGCCTGTACAGTTAACTAGTTATCTGTACTTATCTTACGATAAAGAGGGCTATGTACAGCGAGTAACCGATTTTTTGAAAAGTTAATGGAGCAAAATGATCTCCGCTGGGTATGATAGTTTAGTTACAAAAACAGCGGAGATGCTTATTGAATAAATTTGAAAAATCTGCAATAATTTTCAGAGAATCATTTCTGTGAAAATACTAAGGAATACTATAAAGATAGGATGTTACAATGAAGCAATTAATCTATTTTGGTTTAGAACAAGCAAAATCCTGTGTTTTTCCTGTTATTATTTTTCTTACATTGGCTCTGACAAAAATAATTGAAGTACCGTTTATTTCTAGATATGACCTTATTTTATTAGTCTGTCTAGGAACTCAAGTTTTAATGGTGATGTTTAAACGCGAAACGCTTGATGAAGTAAAAGTCATTGCAGTATTTCATTTAATTGGACTAGCGTTAGAACTCTACAAAGTTCATATGGGCTCATGGAGCTATCCGGAAAAAGCTTTCACTAAAGTTTGGGGAGTTCCGCTGTACAGCGGATTTATGTATGCTAGTGTAGCCAGCTACATGTGCCAAGTGTGGAGAAGGCTTGAATTAAAGCTTGCGAATTGGCCTTCTACGTGGATTGTCAGTATACTAAGTATAACCATTTACCTTAACTTTTTCACGCATCATTTCATTTACGACTTCCGCTGGTTTTTAAAACTTTTTACTTTACTTATTTTTTATCGAACTTTTGTGTATTTTACGGTTAACAAACGTACATATCGCATGCCTTTAGTATTGTCTTTTGTACTGATTGGCTTTTTCATTTGGATCGCTGAAAATATCGCAACATTTTTCGGAGCATGGCAGTATCCAGATCAACAGCAGCAGTGGACAATGGTTCATATAAGTAAAATTAGCTCTTGGCTTCTTCTTGTGATTGTTAGTTTCTTGATTGTTGCTTTACTAAAGCATTTAAAAGAAAATCAAAGCCAATTTAAACAAAGGAAGAAATCCAAAGAAACAAACGAAATATATGAAAGATAGAAACATAACTATGTACACGCTTTTAATATAAGGTACAGAAGCTTTGGAGGCTTATATGCAAGAATATATTTTTTATTTTCCCTATTTTAAATCAGCGGGGAAGACCGTAGCAGTTACAAATGAAAATGGAGAAAATGTCGGACAGCTTAAGAGAGTGCATAAAAATATGTGGACTAAAAGTATTGATTTTTTAACTCGTGATGGACTTCCAGTTTTAGATTCTATTTCTTGGTTTCCTATCTTTTCCTGCGGCTTAAAGGTACATTTACAAGTTCAATGGGAAGGAAGAACGGTGTTTATTGATCACATAAAAAAACACCGGTGGGTGATAAAAGAAAGTGGAAAAACAGTGGGGTATCTATTAGGGAAAGGAATAATCAAAAACGAAGGAGCACAAGAAATTAGATGGGGAAATAACGTCTACATGTTAAACAGTCATGAAGCCGTAGAGGAAGCGTGTATTTTTAATGGAAAAAGAGAAAAAGTCGCAGAATTTAAATCAGATCTTTTTCATTTTAAAGAAGGCAAACACTCAATAAGAGTAACAGAAGAACTGCCCGCACCCATTTTTATCGCTTCTTACTATATAACTAATTTTATTATGCCATACATATAATCAGGCGCAGAATGATTCTGCGCCTGATTTTTATATCATAATTTTACAAATATCATTTGTGAATTCAACTGGATCACTAATAGATAAGCCTTCAATTAAAAGAGCTTGGTTATATAATAAATTTGTATAAAGGTCTAATTTCCCTTTATCATTCTCAAATGCATCTTTTAAAGAAGCGAATACATCATGATTTACGTTAATTTCTAACACTTTTTCTGCTTTTACATTCTGATTATCAGGCATAGCACTTAAAATTTTCTCCATTTCAATCGTTACTTCACCATCAGCTGATAAGCAAACGGGGTGTGTTTTTAAACGTTTAGACGCGCGCACATCTCCTACTTTTCCCGCCAAAGCTTTTTTCATATAGTCAAATAGCTCTTTATTCTCTTTTTCCTCAGACTCATTGAGCTGTTCTTCTTCTGCTTCAATCCCTAAGTCACTACTTGAAACAGACTTAAATTTTTTTTCTTTGTACGTCATTAACATTTTAATCGCAAATTCATCGATATCTTCTGTAAAATACAGAATTTCGTACCCTTTATCTGCAACTAATTCTGCTTGAGGAAGCTTTTCAATGCGGTTGTACGATTCGCCTGATGCATAATAGATATACTTTTGATCCTCAGGCATGCGTGATACATACTCGTCTAGTGTTACGAGCTTTTTCTCTGTAGAAGAATAGAATAAAAGCAGGTCTTTTAATACATCTTTGTTGCTGCCAAAGTCACTGTAAACGCCGTATTTTAGCTGGCGGCCAAATGATTCATAAAACTTCTCGTACTTTTCACGTTCGTTTTTAAGCAAACTTTTTAATTCATTTTTGATTTTCTTGCCGATGTTTTTGGCAATCAGCTGAAGCTGGCGATCTTGCTGTAAGATTTCACGCGAAATATTAAGAGATAAATCTTCAGAATCTACCATACCTTTCACGAAGCTAAAGTAGTCTGGAAGAAGATCTGCGCATTTATTCATAATTAATACGCCGTTTGAATACAGTTCAAGTCCTTTTTCAAATTCTTTTGAGTAGTAATCAAACGGACTATTTTCTGGAATAAATAAAATAGCATTGTAGCGAATCGCTCCATCCACATTAATGTGAAGGTGAGTGAGCGGTTTATCAAACCCGTAGCGCTTTTCTGAATAAAATTGCTCATAGTCTTCTGAAGTCAATTCATTTTTATTTTTCTTCCAGATCGGTACCATACTGTTGATAACTTGCTCTTCTGTATAATCTTCTAGCTCGTTATCAGAACCTTCTTTAGGACGTTTTTCCGTTATGTCCATTTTAATCGGGTAGCGGATAAAGTCTGAATATTTTTTAATGATCTCTTTTAAACGATACTCTTCTAGATACTCATCATATGTTTCATCTTCTGTATTTTCTTTGATTTTTAAAATGATTTGAGTTCCAACCGTTTCTTTTTCGCAAGGTTCGATTGAATAACCATCAGCACCAGTAGATTCCCATTTATAGGCTTCATTGCTGCCTAACGCTTTACTAATCACCGTTACGACATCTGCCACCATAAACGCTGCGTAAAACCCAACGCCGAATTGGCCAATAATCGTGTGTCCGTCCTTTGTTTCATTTTCATTTTTAAACGCAAGGGAACCGCTTCGCGCAATTGTGCCCAAGCTACTTTCAAGCTCTTCTTGCGTCATGCCAATCCCAGTATCCGTAATGGTTAAGGTACGGTTAGTTTTATCTGGTGTTACTTTTATGTAATAGCTTTCTTTGTTAAAACGCAAGGAGTCGTCTGTTAAGGCTTTGTAATAAATTTTATCGATTGCATCGCTTGAATTTGATAGAAGTTCTCTCAAAAATACTTCTTTTTGAGAATAGATGGAATTAATCATCATCTCTAATAATCGCTTTGATTCGGCTTTGAATTCTTTTTTTGACATAAGAAGTTCTCCTTTCCAAATAGGGCTTATAAAATAATTAGCACTTGAGTGGATAGAGTGCTAATCACTCTTTTTATTTAACATGTATTAGGATATTTGTCAATATATTAGGAGATTCACTAAAGAGATTAAAAATTAGACTGAAAAAAGCAAACTTTTAAAAAAAGGTTGAACGTTCTGAAAGAGTTTGCTAGAATATACTTAATTTCAAAGACTATATGTGACTGGCGAAACGCGGATAACCGTGAGGAAGCATATAGTGACGTAGCCGTTCGCCTGGGCAGAGGTAAGGGATTAATACATATCTCTTACCTCTTTCTGTTTAGGGGGAGAGGATATAGAAGTTATCAGACATGTAGGCTAAAAAACCAGACTTTTAAAAAAATTAAAAATGAAGTTCCTTTATCCAAAGGTAAAAACATGTAAAACTACGATGATAATCAGAGGAGAGTACAAAATGAGCACATTAACATTAGAAAAAGTACAAACAATCAAAACATTAAACAACATTGCACAAAAAGGTCTAAATGTTTTTAATCAAGAAGGTTATCAAATTGACAACGACAGCGAAAATCCAGATGCGATTGTCGTGCGTAGCTTTAACATGCACAGCATGGCATTTGACCAAAATTTAAAAGCTATTGCACGAGCTGGAGCAGGGGTTAATAATATACCGGTGGACGCTTGCACGGAGCAAGGTATCGTTGTATTTAATACGCCAGGAGCTAATGCAAACGCAGTAAAAGAAATGGTTTTAACTACAATTATGGCTTCTTCTCGTAACTTATTTGCTGGAGTTGAATGGACAAAAGGATTAGACGGCCAAGGTGATCAAATTCCTAAGTTAGTTGAAGCAGGTAAAAAACAGTTTGTTGGAAAAGAAATCAAAGGTAAAACATTAGGCGTTATTGGTTTAGGTGCAATTGGTGCTCTTGTAGCAAACGACGCGCTTGATTTAGATATGGACGTAATTGGTTTTGATCCATTCATTTCTGTTAATACAGCTTGGAATTTGTCTCGCAACGTACAGCGTGCAATGTCTCTAGAAGAACTATTTGCAGCATCTGACTATATTACGGTTCACGTTCCATTAACGGACGACACAAAAGGTGTTTTCAATAAAGAAACGTTTAGCATCATGAAACCTGATGTTCATATTTTGAACTTCTCACGCGGTGAGCTTGTAAACGAAGAAGATATGAAAGCTGCTCTTGAAAGTGGAAAAGTTGGTCGATATATTACAGATTTCCCAAATCAAAATGTCTTGAACATGAAAAATGTTGTGCCAATTCCTCATTTAGGGGCATCAACTCAAGAATCAGAAGAAAACTGTGCGGTAATGGCAGCACGTCAAGTGAAAAATTTCTTAGAAACAGGAAACGTTAAAAATTCAGTGAACTTCCCGAATGCATCTCTACCTTACACTGGGAAAAAACGCGTAGCTGCTTTCCATCACAACGTGCCGAATATGGTAGGACAGCTTACGCAAGTATTCTCAAACTACAATTTAAACATCGCAGATATGGTGAACAGAAGCCGCGGTGAATATGCGTATACAATGATCGATATTGACAATCAAGTAAGTGACGAGATTGTGCCTGAGCTAGAAGAAAAAATTGGTCAAATTGAAGGAATTATTACAAGTCGTATTATCTAATTTGGTTACCATCATATTTTAGTGTTTCAGCCCTAACTTTTCTAAGTTAGGGCTGTTTTTACATGGTATTTATCCTCATATCATTTCCTTCAGTCCCATAGCATATAGAAATATCTTTAAAGAGGTGAACGTTTTGTCAGAAGAAATGATAGGAATTTTGATAGGGTCGCTCATCGCGCTGGCAGGAACATTCATTACGTCTGTCGTAGCTATAGCGATGTCGAAAGAGCAATACAAGCAAGAGCTTCGCAAAGCATTTATCCAAAAGAAAGTTGATGCCTATACCCATGTGTGTCAAGTTATTCTAGCTATAAAAAATGATTTACTGACAATAACCGTTTCTTCAGCCGGCTTAAACTGGACGGCTCAATCTATTAACAAACTAGCAGATGTGTGTATTACGGAAGGACTATGGATCGATGAAGAAGACAGCAAAAAGCTGGAGGTTCTGCAAAAGCAGCTTTCAAAGTTTGTATTGGATGAAATAGAACTGTCTAGACATGATATCCTCACAACTTGTTATGATATCGTTGAATATTGCGAAAAAAAGATTAAAATTCTCCATTTTATGACCGTAAAAGAATAGATGATTACTATGTTAAGAATAAGTGATTGTGGGAATATTAAATAAACATTGGACGATAAAGTAACGAAACAATCCTTTATACACCAGGTATAGACAAGAGTATTAGGAAGAAAAGAAAAAAGTGAAATTTCATTTTGGAAAAGTGATAGAAAAAGGTAGGCACAAGAGGGTGTCTATCTTTTTTTCGTTTATATATACACTTGTCCAAGCGTTTATCGAAAAACTTCATAAAATATAGTACAAAAAAGGGGGTGATTGTATGTCAAGTTATGAGTTCGAACAAACAGTATATTAAAGCGGTTAATATACCTAATCCTTTATATCAATCGTTAAAAGGAGACTATTTTGTTGGACAAACTGAGCCTATTCGTTTTGGTGGAAACAGAAACGCTTGGGGCGGATTAGTGAACCCTTCCGGCTCCGGAGTAGATTTATTTGTGAATGCTTTTACTATCACTAACTATTCAAACGAACCTTTTACTGCTGAAATTTGGTTTAATTCTATCCCCCCTGGAAAAGGAACAACTTCAGATAATGTGAGTCCAGCAAATACTACAATACGTTCAAAGCCAAAAGGGAAAATTAAATTTGCAGAAATGGTAAAAGGCGTTCCTGCTAAAGGGGTAAACGTATTTAACCGTGTTGTTCCGCCGAAAAGTACATTAGTAAGTGATGAAGACGGCAAATTTATCTTTCCAAACAACGGTTCATACGTTATTTTCTTAGTTTCTCCAGGAAATAAAGAAATCGAAGCTGAAATTGCCTATGGATGGTTTGAAAAAAAGCGTAAGAAGGACTGTTAACTGAATAGCTTTTAACGATGGTACAAAAAAGAACTTTGCAGCAGCATGCAAAGTTCTTTTTTATAGTTTGCATTTTTTCTTTCGATTATGGATAGAACCAAAGAGAAGTAAACACGCTTAACATCTCACGTTAATATCTAACTTCAAATTATCTTAAGCCTCAATTCATACTGGCTTCATATAAATTAATCATACTGAATGTATGAATAATTTATATGAGGTGGAGCAATGTTAAACAAGTTTTTTAAACTATTTACACAAAAAAACGAGATATCTAAAGATCAAGAAATAGAATTACACGAAGAGAACGATTTTGATGAAGTTTGTGATGAGTATTTTATTATAGATGAGTATTAAAAAAACTATAAAGCGCTGCAAAACTTAAAGGATTGATTAAGTATATCCGTGTATCGAGTAAAGGTATACTTTTATGGACCATTAATGTGTATAAATTGCTTTTTAAATGAAACATTGTGTAAAAAATGGGCATCCTAAAAGCAAAAGGAGGGGATAGAATGGACAAAGAAACAAAAGATGAAACAAGTGAAGGGCTGAATCAGCTTTTTGAAATTATTAATGCAAAAGGCGACGAGGGCGAACTTAGAGAAATTGTAAGTAGAAGCAATGAAAAGAACAATTATAAAAATCATGAGGATCAATCATAAAAAAAGAAAATAAAAAACCTCTTCATGGAAATCATGAAGAGGTCAAATGAAACAGTATTGCGACCATTCCATCGTGCAGAGTTTTAAAGTGTTTTAAACCCTTGATACAACTGATTTTATGGAACTGATGGGATTCGAACCCACGACCCCTTGTCTGCCAGACAAGTATTCTCCCACTGAACTACAGTCCCGATTATGTAGAGTCTTTATCGTTTATTGACTCTACTATATTTTAATACGTATATGGCACGTTCGCAATAGTTATTTTCAGTGTTTTCTAATTTCTTTATATGAATATTAACTTCTAAAAAAATCATTTACTTCTTGTTCGTACGTATAAAAGAAGCTTGGAATCTGACTTGATTCTAATCCTTTTTCAGCGTATTTACTGATGGACTCGTAGTACCATTTCTGCTTTTCAAATCCTCTTTTAAAGCTATTCCAAATCGTATCTCCGTGCTGATCATAGCTTTCTTTTAAAGACCGTAAATTATCTAATTTATCTGCTACAATTAAGGCTTTCACTTCAAGAGAAGCTGTTTTAGCGGTTTGAATTGTATGCTGTTTACGTTCTTCCCAGCTTTTTGATTTGTCTTCTGTGTGTGCTTCAACAATCTCCGCTACCTCTAAACCAAATTTTTGTCCAATTTCTTCAAGTGTTACATTTGTATCTTCTACAGCATCATGCAGATAAGCTGCTGCAATTACTTCTTTACTAAAACCCGCTTTTTCTAAAATATCACCTACGTTAATAGGATGAACAATATAAGGTTTATCAGACAATTTGCGCATTTGACCGCCATGAGCGTCTTCAGCATATTTACGTGCTTCCTTTATTATAGACATCATATTCCTCCACTTTTTATACAATATTTTTATATTTAGTATAAACGACTATGGCTCTTATAACTTTATTAAATTAAATAAATTCCTTTATTTTAATAAGATAACCCTCAAAAAAGGTCCTAGTAGCTCAAATCACTCCTTATCAGGCAGCTTACTACAAAGCCTAAAATCTATCTATTAGGCCTGTATCAGTTGCCATTTTCTTTTTTATTCATAGTTTGTAGGAAGGAGTGATAGCAGTGCAAAACCGTAATAATCAAAATATTAAGGTCATTGATGTTTCTCATCACAACGGAACAATTGATTGGACAAAAGTGGCGTCAGATGGGGTAAAAGGCGCGTATATTAAATTAACAGAAGGCACAACCTTCTTAGATAAAAAATCATATGATAATTATATAGGAGCAAAAAACGCAGGCTTACGTGTGGGATTTTACCACTTTGCTCATGCTGATAATGATCCTATTGCAGAAGTTAATTTCTTTTTAAATAAATTGGGCAGCATGAAAGTTGATTTGCCTCATTGCTTAGATTTGGAAGAAAATAAAGGGAAAACAAAAGCGCAGGTCACAGCCTTTGCTGTTAGATGGATGGAGTATATTGAAAGGAAAACAAGCATCACGCCTATTCTTTATACGGGATATAGTTTTATTACATCCAATTTTACAAGCGCTGTAGCAAAATATCCGCTATGGGTAGCTCGTTACAGTGGGAGTAACCGTTCTAAGGGATTTATTAATCCAGGGAATACAGCAATCTGGGATAGATGGGCTATGTTCCAATATACAGATCAAGGAAAAGTAAAAGGAATTAACGGCAATGTTGATATCAATGAAATGGATCTGGACTTCTTTAATAGTATTAATACAGGCATTACGGTGGTGGATAATAATAATCCCTCAGCACAATTGCAGCAAGGTGATAGCGGACTAGCCGTAAAAGAACTGCAGCAAAACTTAATTAAATTAGGGTTTGATCTTTCTCAAAAAGGAAGCGATGGTCAATACGGAAATGAAACCGTTGCAGCTGTTAAAGCTTTTCAAGAGAAGTATGGATTAGCGTCAACTGGAAAAGCTGATGAAAAAACCTTAACTAAAATGATGGAATTGCTTAAAGGTGTAAGCAATCCTATAGAAGAAGCATTACCTAAGGTTACTTCACTGGGAGATAAATATTCTTTCCAAGTAAAAGCGAAGAAGGATATTGGGGTTTACAAGTATGCCAATGTAACAAAAAATTTTAGAACTATAAAAAAAGATACGGTATTTAGCGTATATGGCTATACGTATGCAGCATGGGCTGTTCCGGGTGGATTTGTGCAAATGAAAGACGTGGAACCTATTCACGTTACAATTAAAACAGGTGGATTAAGTAAAGACATGGAAACGGAGTTCCGTGCTTTCTTAAAGAATGAAGGAATTGACAGTGAATTAAATGTACATGCAATAGGTAATCCGTCAGCCGAACTCACAGTAGCTGGACTTGATTTCGTAAAAGTTAAGCAGTTTTTAGATAAAAAAGGTTGGTACTACAAGCAATAAAACCCTGCTCCGAAGAGCGGGGTTTTGGTTTGGGATTTTATAAAATAAGAATAGCAAACATCAATTAAGTAATTAAAATATGTTCTAAATAACAAAGTAGGTGGTAACAAAAAAGGTTCTATGTATAGTTTACCTC
The DNA here is from genome assembly GCF_049368575.1 of Priestia sp. 40. Lineage (NCBI taxonomy): Bacteria > Bacillati > Bacillota > Bacilli > Caryophanales > Bacillaceae > Priestia > Priestia sp. 40. The sequence continues at coordinate 103,729 of NZ_JBMPZA010000012.1, read as the reverse complement.
TAACAGTCATATTTTTAGTCAACAGTTCATGGAGGGTGAATGAATATGAAAAATACGCAGATTCGAATTGAAACACTGTCCTATCACTACGAAAACATTATGGTGAACGATGAAGTAGAGCGTGCGATAAAAAGTATTGAAGTGACGTATCGAGCATATAAACATAACCACGTTTTAAACGGACATGTAGTACTTTCAGGAGAAGAGATTTATGACCTTCAGCAGCTGACTCACGCAGTGGCTGGAAAAATAAAAGCAGAATTAGAAACTGCATAAAAAACCGCCTTTCTTTAAATCTCAAACCAAGATTAAAGAAAGGCGGTTTTTTATATTAATTAAACTGCAAAAAGAATAAATTAAAGTATGTTCTAAATAAAATATATAAATAAAAAACATAGCTTCTAAGAGAATTCCCTAAACCATACACATTATCTTTGTATTGTGAACCTCGTCTTTTTTACTACTGCTCGTCTTTTACTATGTGTAAGCAACACGCCGCATAACGTAATAATGCTCCCTACAATAGCTGCTACACTTGGGATATCTTTTAAAAGCAGCCACGCTAAGAAAAAGGACAGCGCAGGAGTTAAGTAAAGAGAAATGGCAGCTTCAGCAGAACCTACACGTGATGTCAGATAAGCGAGTATTATGTACGGAATAACGGTTGGAAATAACCCTAAATATATAACGCTTATCGCTGATCTGAACGAGATATTTAAAAAATCTGTTCCTAGTCCTGGCAAGAAAATCAGCATAGAAATTGTAGCTCCCCAAATACTGTACGTCACAAAAGAAAGAAAACCATACTTCTTTAATAAATCTTTTTGACATACGATATAAATGCTTTCTGCAAGGGCAGCTAGTAGAATCAGTAAAATTCCATTAGCTGAGTGTACAAAATTCTCTTTGCTAAAGGTTAAAAGTGCAACACCTGCAAAGCTTACTGCAGATCCAATCCATTTTCTTTTTCCGAACGTTTCATGAAAAAAGAAAATAGCTAAAAACGCGGAAAAAATAGGAGTCGTCGAGATCAGTAAACTCGCAATACCCGCACTTACCGTTTTTTCTCCAATGTTTAATGCTGTGTGATAGACGGTAAAACCTAAAAAACCGAGCGCTAAAAGAAGTGGAATATCTTTTATATCAGGCAAGCGCATGCGTGTGGCTATTGCAATAACTAATAGCACTACAGAAGCAATACTTAACCGAACAACTGCGAGATGCTGAGGAGAAAACGATTCCAGCCCTATTTGAATAACTGGAAATGCTGAAGCCCACAAGCTAATCATCAGTAAATGTAAAAACACAAGACTAAACGTTAATTTCATACCTATTCATCTCCATTGTTTGTTTTAAACCCAACCAGTATCTATTGTTGTTCCCATGTTAATAAACATTTGATAAAATGTCTTCAACCAGTTTAAAGGCAATTAACCCAACCACTTTTAAAATAGGAGTAAACGTATGACTCAAGAGGACAGTTCAAGTTATCCAAAATACAAGCAAATTATTGATTTTATGAAAGGGAAAATCGCTCGTGGCGAATGGCCGATCGGAAGTAAAATTCCTAGTCAGAGAAAGCTTGCGGCTATGTTTGAGGTTAACCGAAGTACGGTCATCACAGCATTAGATGAATTAACAGCGGACGGTTTAATTGAAGGTAAGATGGGAACGGGAACAATTGTTATAAATAATACGTGGACACTTTTAGCTACGAACCCGCCGGATTGGAACGTTCATGTGAAATCAGGTATGCATCGTCCTAGTCAAGCAATGGTACAAGATATTAATGAATCCGAATTTAACTCAAATCTTATTCAATTAAGCAAAGGAGAGCTTTCACCTGATATATTTCCTAAAAACAAAATGAAATACGCCGTAGAAAAAGTAGCAAAAAACATGGAGGTTCTGGGATACGAAGAACCAAAGGGGTATTTTCCTTTACGAAAAGAGTTAAGTGCGTATATGAAAACAATGGGGATTGAATCTTCTCCAGATTCTATTTTAATTGTTTCCGGCGCTCTTCAAGCTCTTCAGCTTATTTCAATTGGACTGCTGCAAAGGAACTCGTCGGTTTTGCTAGAAAAACCTTCTTATCTATACTCCTTACATGTATTCCAATCAGCCGGAATGAAACTTAAAGGTCTCCCTATGGATGAGGAAGGAATAAAAGTAGCAGCTTTAAAACAAGCCGATCCTCAAGAAGGGCAAGCTATTTTATATACAAATCCATGTTTCCATAACCCAACAGGAACATTAATGTCTCACAATCGGCGTTATGATTTATTAAAAGAGTGCGAGGGACATCAGCTTCCTGTTATTGAAGATGATTTATACCGCGAATTATGGCTAGACGAACGGCCTCCTTTGCCATTGAAGGCTTTAGATAAAAATGGACACGTATTATATGTTAGCAGTCTTTCTAAAACATTAAGCCCGGGATTACGTATCGGATGGATAGTCGGCCCAGAACCAGTCATTGAGCGTTTGGCGGATATTAAAATGCAAACAGATTATGGTTCTAGCTCATTATCTCAAAGAGTGGCAGCCGAATGGTTTAAAAATGGCTTATATCAACAGCATATGGAGACCGTACGAACCGAATTGCGAACAAGAAGAAAAGTGATGCTTAATGCTTTAGAAACATACGCAGGAGATTTAGCAACATGGACGAATCCTGAAGGAGGCTTTTTTATATGGGTGCATATTCAACCTTCTATTTCAATGAAATCTTTATACTCTCGTGCTTTAAAAAGAAGGATATTGCTTAATTCTGGAAGTATCTATGCACAAGAAACCGGCAGTTATCTTCGGCTTTCTTACGCCTATGCCTCTTTACCAGATATCGATAGAAGCATTAAAATTCTTGCTGAACTTATTCGAGAATTGCAGGTGTAGTAAAAAGGAACAGCGGATTAACCACTGTTCCTTTTTACTTGTATCAAATTCCTTTTAAATTGTCCCAGTCTGTCTTCTTCCTATAAGAAACTTCAAGTAATAACTGACTCTATATTACCATCTATAAACATGCGTTATTTTTTATGGCAAAAATAAGTTAAGAAGATTTTTAATTTACTTTCTGTACGTTTTACATGTAAATCATGAATGGTTTTAACTACGTAATCATTATCAAACATTTCCAACACCTCAATCATTGTTAAGTTTCCTGTTTGTTATAGTTTATGAAATAATCAAACGCATATCATCGGCCATCAGCTGTAAGTTTACGGTTCATTTTTTACAACTAAAGGCTGAAACGTACGCTTATAATTGAACGCACGAATAACAGAATATGTACAAAAAAGAAAAGTGTGCTTGTTTTGTTTTAAAAAAGGCTATATCTCTAAAAAAAGAAAATTGTCACACACGTTTGTGAATATGTATCTACTAAGTAAGGATACTTTTTTAGTTGGCAGGATTGAAGGTGAAAAAGATGGATAAATTATTTAAAGACCTTGATGTGTACAGAACGCAAGAAGAAATGAAGCAGTATTTTGAACACACGCAGCAAATGATTCATCAAAACAAAGAGTATATAAAATTAGCTCGACTCAAAAAAGGGCGTTTCAAAAAGTTTTTTGAAGAGTTTTATCCGCTTTATTGTTTCAGCCAATCTTCTTATTGTCCGAGAAATTCAAAATTGAAGCTTATTATTGGAAGTCAAGGATACGACGGATTAATTCTTCAGCCGGATGGTACTGAAAAACGAATTGAAATTACTTCTTACAAAGATGGGAAACTGGAATTTGAAGATGCACAGAGGGTCAATTCAGGAAATTTTGCTCTACCCCGTATCCAGACGGAAGGTTCTGTGGAAGAGTATATAGAAAAAGTGCTAGAAAACATCCAAAAAAAGAGCAAAAAAGATTACAGTGGAGCATCCATTCTATTTGTTGTACACACGTTTCATTATTTTGAAGCCTATGGAAAAAGTTCAGCTGCCTTTATTCGTACCTTAAAAAAAGAAATGAAGAATACTGATTTTCGAGCGGATGAAATTTATTTATTAGAATTAAATCAGCCAGAAAGTGAAAGTGTTAAGCAAAACATTCATTTCATTAAATAAGAAGACGCGCTGTAGATGTTGAGGCGTGTCTTCTTTTCTGATAATAGAACTTAATGCAGGTGGATAATTTTGAAAATTACAACAATTAAGTGCTATAATTCAAGTATGAATATGCATTCAGAGGAGGAAAACCAATGGATTTAGCTTATAGAGAGAAAGCGTACGAATATGCCAAAAGATTCGAATCTAGCTATGACGATTATGATGAACGCTATAAGGTGCACAATAATCCGACAGTGTGGCGATTTATGCCGCTGTCTGATTTTCAAGATTTACTAGAAACCAATGCGCTTTTTTTCGCAAAACCTGATGCATTTTCGGACCCACTTGAAGGATGCTCTTCGATGTGGAACATAGAAGAGTTAAGAAAAACAGGCGAACGTCATAACCGTACCTCTAGAACCTATATAAGAAAAATCCATGAATTTTCTGCTGTTTCATCCTGGCATATCAATGACTACGAAGCCGCTGGAATGTGGGATCTATATTTAAAGGGGAATGATGGCGTAGCTATTAAAACCACCTATGAAAATTTATTGTGCAGTATTAAAGATTTGCGCTATAAAATCTTCTCTGGCAAAGTGCAGTACATAGACTTCCAAAAAGAAATGATCAGTCACTCTGTATATGACACGTTATTTTACAAGCGCAAATCCTATCAGCATGAAAATGAATTGAGGCTTGTTATTGTAGCAAGTCGTATACACGCTTGGAAGCTGCAAAAGCTATTTGAAATTCAAGGTATTTCCGCAAATCAATGGCAAAAACGAATGGATATCCTTGAAAAAAGATCGTATGAGTTTTCTCACGAGCATGGCAACCTCCTTACATGTAATTTACATCAGCTTATCAATGAAATTTATGTATCACCAAGAAGCGCTCAAAGCTGTGTAGATGAGGTAAAAGCGCTTACTAAGAAACACGGTCTCGCTTATAAAAAGGTTATTCAGTCTGACTTGTATAAGGACTATATTTACTAAATGCTAGCGAAGTACACAAAGGCTTAATCAAAAAATGATTAAGCTTTTTGTGTTACACGTTTTATATTTCCATACATTTCCTCATATAAAATAAAACAAACCTCCAAAGCCTATATATACATATTAGATGAATCAGGAGTACAGTATGGTTAAAAGAATGCTGTTTATTTTAGTATGCGGGCTTTGTTTATGTTTGTTTTTTCAATGGGACGTAAAAAAAGGCTATAAGGCTTATGTTCGCGCACATCCGCTTATCGAAACGCCTGTTTACCAAGGCGAGATAGCGCTGTATGCACAAGGAAGTAGTTTATATCCTGCTTTATTTGAGGACATTAAAAAAGCAAAAAAGTACGTGTACATCCAATTTTTTATTATTCGAGCGGACAACATTAGCATGAAGCTATTTAAGCTATTGAAAGAGAAAGCAGCTGAAGGGGTAAAGGTTAAACTTTCTGTAGATCGTTTTGGAGGAAACGATCTCTCCCGAACACTCATAGATGATCTTAAGAAAAATGGAGTTGAGTTTACTTTTAGCCGAAAAGCAAGCAGGCAGCACTTTTTTTATAGCATTAATCATCGAAATCACCGAAAGTTTGTCGTAGTAGATGGTCAAGAAGCTTACCTAGGAGGTTTTAATATAGGAGAAGAATACTTAGGGAAGCATAAAAAATTGGGCTATTGGCGTGATTACCACTTGCGAATCAAAGGAGAAGGTATTTTTGAAATTGAAAAGCAATTTTTGAAAGATTGGGAAGAAGACACGGGACAACATATATCTCCTCAGCGAGTGCCTATCGCTCGCTCTAACGGAGCAAACTATCAGCTACTGTTTTCAACTGGAGAAGAACTTGAGCAAAAGATGATTGATCTAATCAACCGTGCCAAAGTAAAGCTTACCATTGCTACCCCTTATTTTATTCCAAGTGAACATTTAATGAATGCACTTATTTCAGCAAAAGAAAAAGGCGTTTTAATTGATATTATACTTCCAGACAATACCGATGCGTGGTTCACTAAACCGCCTAGTTACCCTAAAACAGAGAAACTATTAAACCAAGGTATTCGAATTTTCTTATATAAAAAGGGATTTTTTCACGGAAAAGTAATGGTCATCGATCATACGATTGCCAATATTAGCACAGCCAACTGGGATCCCAGAAGTTTTTATTTAAATGATGAAGCAAGCTGTATTATTTACGATCGCGAGATGATTGCACACATAGAACGAGAAATTAATGAAGATAAAACAAACAGTCGCAGATTAACCAAAACAGTAATAGATGAAATCCCTAAATGGGAACGTTCTCTTAAAAAAACACCGGAATGGATTTATTATTATTTTTGAAAAAATACCCAAATCAAGTTTTAATTATTTTTCCCCGGGTACACATTCTATGTAAGGCCAATACAAGAAAGGAGAGACTGTACAAATGCATTGTTCTACAGCGACTTCAAGAAACGTATTGAGCACCTTAGAAGGAAGATTTGCTTTAATTACAAAAGGCACATTGGTAAACAATCGTTATACTAAGTGCTAGGCTGTCTAATTCAGACAGAATACTCGACTATTCAAACATAACATTCAGTATAAAAAAGAAGATGCGTTCTAAGCGCATCTTCTTTTTTGTTGACTCTATTTTCCCTCTCTTTTGTACTTCGTCTTATTTTTACGCATAAAGTAATAAAAAGGAGGGGGTTATGCTGTTTGATTATGAACAGGAGTTAACGATTCACCGAAAAGATGCTACTCAAAAGACTGCAGCGACTAATGCTGAGACTTATAAAAACATAGACTGGGAACAAGTTAAATTAGAACAAAATCTTGCGGATTACCAAGCTCTTGTACGCGTACCTTTTCCTCTGATTTTCAAAAAAAATCAGCTGTATCCTGTATGGGATTTAAGAAAGTACGCTTTTTTATTTGAACAATCTACACCTGCTACTGTCCACCCTAAACTGTGGGAACAAGGAAAATTAAATGTACAAGCCGGCTTATATCAGGTAACTGAAAGTATCTTTCAAGTAAGAGGCTTTGATATGGCTAATATTACATTTGTTAAAGGTAAAACGGGATGGGTTGTTATTGATTGCTTGACGTCAAAAGAAACAGCGGAAGAAGGACTTAAACTAGTAAATGAGCACTGCGGGAAGCGTCCTGTTAGAGCCGTTATCTTCTCTCATTCGCATATAGATCATTACGGTGGAGTTCTAGGGATATTACCTGACTCAATACAAAATAAAACTAGTAAAGTTTATGCTCCTGCTGGATTTATGGATGCGGTTATCGATGAAAACGTCACGGCGGCAACAGCAATGACACGAAGAAGTCAATATATGTACGGTATTCGACTGCGACGCGATGAAAAAGGCTTAATTGACAACGGCATCGGAAAAGAAATTTCATTTGGAACGATCACGCTTATTACAGGAATAGAAGAAATTCTTCCTTCCGAATATCATTCTTATGTAAGTAAGAAAATTGACGGCGTCTCATTTCAGTTTCAGCTTACGCCAGGGACGGAAGCGCCTGCTGAAATGAACATCTATATTCCTAGTGAAAAGTCTCTGTGTATTGCAGAAAACTGCACGGCTACTCAGCACAACCTCTATACGCTCAGAGGAGCAAAAGTAAGAGACGCAGCAGCATGGGCAAGGTACTTGCAGCAAGCAATCAATTTATTTGGCCAAGAACTAACAACTGTATTTGGGGTACATAATTGGCCAAGGTTCGGAAACGAGTCGTGTATTACCTATATCGAAAATCAACGAGATGTTTATCAATATATTCATGACCAAACATTAAGGCTGATGAATCAAGGTTATACCATCGACCACGTCGGCCGAATGATGAAGCTTCCGGAAACTCTATCTCACGAGTGGTATACAAACGGCTTTTATGGAACGGTTAACCATAACGCAAAAGCGGTTTATCAGCGCTATATGGGCTGGTATAACAGCAATCCTGTAGATTTAAATAAACTGTTTCCTGAAGAGTCAGCTAAGAAATATGTAGAGTATATGGGCGGAGCGGACAACATTGTCAAAAAAGCACAGCGCTGTTTTCAGCAAGGCGACTATCAATGGGTAGCTGAAGTGACCAAACAAGTAATTTACGCTAATCCTCACCATGTGAAGGCAAAACTTTTATGCGCAGACGCGCTTGAACAATTAGGGTATATAGCTGAATCTGGTCCTTGGCGAAATGAATATTTAACAGGAGCCAAAGAACTTCGTTTAGGTAATATACCGCTGCCAGTCAACATTATTACAAAAGAAGTATGGGACACACTTCCTTTGAAAAATATTTTAGAACTATTTAGCATTCGCGTAGATGGATTAAAGGCAGGCGCATGTAACTATCGTATATTGTTTGTGATACCCGATCGCAATGAAGTAGCTCTCACAGAACTTAAGCATGGAATCTTTAGATACCTCGGAGATACGCGAAAGAAAGCTGAGGTGACGGTAACGATGTGGCAAGATACCTTATATCGGCTAACAACTACAAATGATCACTCTTATAGCTCGGTCATATTTGTTCAAGGAGATAAATCAAAATGGGATTTCTTTTTGTCTTGTCAGGATTCTATCGATCCAAACTTTAATATTGTGACACCTGTTTCTAAAAAATAGAGTACCTGATTACAGCTCAGAAAGCACATCGTTGACTTTTTGTTCAAAGCAGCTGTCGCATGTGAAAATTTCTTTTTCTTGAAAAGATGTTAGCCTTTCTCCGCAGATGGAACAACATTCTATATAGTGATTGCTTCGCTCTTGTTCTTTTCTTTCATTTAACATAGTATTTTCCTCCTTTTCAGTATAAATAGTTTGTCTTATTTCTTTAAGTATATACTAATATCAGCCTATGCAGGGAATATAAGGCTTGCTAATGCGGATTATGTATAATATAAGAACCGTTGTAAAGCAGCAGAAATTGGCACAGGAATTGCATGTTAAATCGTTGAGAAAATTCAATGATTAATATGGGGTGAACAGAATGTCCATTACAAAAACAGCTAGTGAATTAAAAAAAGAACAGCAGCAAGAACAGGAGTCACTTAATTTGTTTTTATCTACTCAAACCGTTATTCAAGAAGCGCTTCAAAAACTAGGGTATGGTGAAGAAATGTATCATTTGCTGAAAGAACCGCTGCGCATGATGACGGTTCGTATTCCAGTTAAAATGGATAATGGAGCGGTAAAAGTATTTACTGGCTACCGCTCTCAGCATAATGATGCTGTCGGGCCTACTAAAGGAGGCGTGCGCTTTCATCCTGAAGTAAATGAAGAAGAAGTGAAAGCATTATCCATTTGGATGAGTTTAAAATGCGGGATTGTCGACCTTCCGTACGGCGGCGGTAAAGGCGGAATCGTATGTGACCCAAGAAACATGTCGTTTGGTGAACTAGAGCGACTGAGCCGCGGCTATGTAAGAGCCATCAGTCAAATAGTTGGGCCTACTAAAGATATTCCTGCACCGGATGTCTATACAAACTCTCAAATTATGGCGTGGATGATGGATGAATATAGTCGACTCCGCGAGTTCGATTCTCCTGGTTTTATTACTGGAAAACCTATCGTGCTTGGAGGATCTCAAGGACGTGAAACTGCAACGGCTAAAGGCGTAACCATTTGTATTGAAGAAGCCGTTAAAAAGAAAAACCTTAACTTGCAAGAAGCGCGAATTATCGTTCAAGGCTTCGGAAACGCCGGCAGTTTTCTTGCTAAGTTCATGCATGATGCAGGTGCAAAAGTAATTGGCATTTCAGACGCGTATGGAGCTCTTTATGATCCGCTTGGTCTTGATATTGATTACCTCCTTGATCGACGCGACAGTTTTGGTACCGTAACGAATTTATTTACAAATGTGATAACAAACGAAGAACTATTAGAAAAAGAATGTGATATTTTAGTACCCGCAGCCATTTCGAATCAAATTACGGTTCGTAACGCTCATCACATTAAAGCCTCTATTGTAGTCGAAGCGGCGAACGGACCGACTACGCTTGAAGCCACGCGCATTTTAGATGAAAAAGGCGTGCTTTTAGTGCCAGATATTTTAGCAAGTGCTGGAGGCGTAACGGTTTCATACTTCGAATGGGTGCAAAATAATCAAGGCTACTACTGGTCTGAAGAGGAAGTAGCTTACAAATTACGCAAGGTAATGGTGGATTCATTTGAAACGATCTATCAAATCGCTCAAGAAAATGACGTAGACATGAGACTCGCTGCTTACATGGCAGGAATCAAAAAATCAGCTGAAGCTTCTCGTTTCCGCGGCTGGGTATAAGATAAAAAAACGATTTGGATTACATGTTCCAAATCGTTTTTTATTTGCCGGAACTGCCAAATAATTAAAAGAAAAACTGCTAAAAAAACAAACACGCTTAAAAAATTGGCATATTCATCGTTACCTAACCTAATTGATAATCAAAACATTTGACAGTGAGAATGATTTTCAATTATTCTATATTCAAGACAAATACATAACTATAATAAATTGAATGTGAAAAAGGAGACGAAAAGCATGAGCGTATTAGATATTATTAAAGCCAGAAGAACGATTGGAGCTATGCAAGACAAAGATGTATCAGAAGATGCTATCAATCTTATGTTAGAAGCAGGCACTTGGGCTCCTAACCATAAAAAGACAGAGCCTTGGAAATTCCGAGTGTTTACAGGGGATTCACGCGTTCGTTTAGGAGACGAAATGGAACGTATTATGAAGCAAAAAACTGCTCACTTAAGTGAAGAAGAAGCGTTGAAAAAAACAACAAAAGCTAAAAAAGGCCCGCTTCGTGCTCCTGTCATTATTGCTGTAGCGGTAAGTCCTTCAGGAAAAGTGCCTGAAATTGAAGAAATCTCTGCCGTAGCGGCAAGCATACAAAATATGCTATTAGTAGCGGAAGAACAAGGTTTGGCTACAATTTGGAGAACGGGTGATATTGTCTATCAGTCAGAACTGAATGACTTTTTATCTCTAGAAGAAGACGATAAGCTCTTAGGCTTAATTTACGTCGGACACCCTAATAAAGAAGCTTCATCAAAACGTATTCCATATCAAGATAAAACGATTTGGTATCGTTAGAAGGTTATTTCTGTGTTTCTATAAATAAAAGGCAGGAGCTCATAAGTTGAGCTGCTGCCTTTTATTGTTTTTAAGAAGTGGCAGAAGGAAACTTAAAGTGAACATCAAATGATTATTTTATAATAAAATCCATAATCTAAACATAGCCCCTGCCTAGACTTAGGTAGGGGCTATGTTTTATGGGGTGAAAAGGGGAGGCTGCTTTTTTTCTTCAACATTATAGTATAACTCCTTAATATATGGAACGGAATCATAGTCCAATTCTATCTCAATGTGTGCAGGTGAATAACCTCTCTCTAGAAATGAACTTACCGTCCTTCTCCTAACTTTTTCACCTTCTTAAAGTTCTTCTAGATAACCTTCACGCCTAGCTGTATAATGTGTGTTTGCTTGATTCTGTATAAACCTGCCCTTTACTGGCTGTATGCTTTGCGTTGACTGCTTTTTCAAATATAATGTATAGTAAAAATATACTATATATTCCAAGGTGATTCCAATGAGATTTTTGATTGAGTATAAGGATTTTAAAACGAAAGAAGAAACTAACTTTTCTTTGCAATTATTAGATACTTTTTTAAATGAACATTTAATAGGAGAGTTTCACGGAAGCACATTTGAGTGCATTTTGATCCGTTTTATAAATAATCCTAGCTCTAAGAAGAAGTACAAATTACGTGTTCTCTATGAAGATATAGCCGAAATTGAGCTGCCCGGAAATTTTATCAATAACAAAACTCTTAATGTAGAGGATTTCTTAACAGGTCTACATAGAGTTGAAGAGGCTATTATGTTGGTTAAAACTATAGAACTAAAGTCAGAACTCGACTTTAGTGAAGACAAACTTCTATTAAAGTTTCAACAGTCGATAAAAAATGCACCACGTACACTCGAAGAACTAAAGGCATACTTCAAGAAGCAAAAGCAAACAGTTCAAAGTAACTGGGCAAAACTAGCTGACCTTTCAATGAAAAGATCTTTGTCTAATCCAAAACCTCTAACAAAGCCATTAATAACAATTAGTATTTCTGCTCCTATCGAAGAAACAGAACCAAACCACTCTTTTATCTACACCGAAGTTTTCAGCAACCTTCTAAGAAAAGCAGAAGTGATGCTGCCGGGTTATAGTCACATCTTTATACATTTAGCGGACACACTAGTGGAAGCAAAACAAGAATTTGCTCCAAATCACCGGATAAAAGATGCATTTTCGATAATAGATACTAAAAAATATATGGCGAGTGACAACGAAACTAAATCAAATATGATGTTTAATAGTATAGTTTCAGCATTAAGAAGCATTACAAAGTTTGATCACTTAGAAGAGCATAAAATAGAATCTGTTATTGGAAAAATAAAAGAAGAAGGCACCGACATTGAGCTCACATACTTCTCGAAACAAAATGATAAGTATTTAGCCGAGGTCATTTATACAGTGCCCAAATCTCATCTTACAAATGCTCCATTTAAACTGCGTGTTACGGACCTTAATTCTAACGCTGTTAAAACTACAAAAATAGATGATGTTAATTTATTTTGGTGCCCGTATAGCTTCGGAAGCATAAATATAAAAAAAGATTCAGTTGTTATTAAAGGGAGAAAGAGCCACAGAGCAGAGATTTCAAGGAGAGCTGACAAATTACCGGATGAATACATTTTTAAGATTAAAGATATATTTATTTAGCTTTTTATAATGGTTAGAAATAAATTTACAATCAAGAACACAATAGTAGTAAGGATGACTGTTCTTATCCCCAATTTTTTTATAAATATCTTACACCCTAAAAAACAAAACAAGCTGCGCATTTAAAATGCCAGCTTGTTTTGTCTGTTTTTTTAAGTAAAAAAAATACTTGTGGGAGAAAAAACCAGATAACAATATTCAGTATGAAGATTGCTCTTTGCAAGCAGCAATTCTACAGACCACAAGTTAGGGTTTCATTATTGTTATAAGACCAATAAGGCTAGTATCCCAGCTTAATCCCCTCATTTTAGGCGTATGTGAGGTAAAATATCTTTTGCATCTAGTGTTTAGAAGCTTTAATAGTGTTATTTAAAACCCTTAATTTAATGAGTTGCATTACAAAATAACCCATAATATGCTATTTTTTGTGCTATAATGATAAATTAATAGGTGTTATAGAGGATATAAAGCCTATAATCTTATAATGAAACGGAGAAATGATATGAAAAGAGTAACGCGAGTAGCATTAGCCGGAGTAATTACATTAGGTGGTTTAGGATTAGGATCTGTAGCAAGTCTCCCATTGGTTCCAAATGGGCATATTCAAGAAGCTGATGCCGCTTCATCATACGGTGTATCGGTTAACTCAACTAAGACAAATTGGACAAAAGAAGAATCAATTATTATGAAGTTTATTAATCATAATTCATTTGAAGTACGACTTGTCGGTCAATTGCAGCATTTAGAGAATGGTAAATGGGTAAACGTGCAATCTGCATCCCAATGGTATGCAGTCCCTGGAGAGAAATTTGGAACGAGTTTTAAAGTTGATACTAATGGCACATACCGTTATAAGCTTGCTGTATATCATATAACCAAACCGCTAACCAATTATGATGGAACTTTCGCTGGAAACCTTTATAGCAGCAACTTTTACGTGAAATGATCAAGTTTTTTAATACAGTTATAATAAAAAAGGACTTGATTAGACATCAAGTCCTTTTTTGCTTATGTGCTTATTTAGTAGCATTAATAGTCTGTCTTAAAGTATCGGCGCTATAATATTCTTTGCCATTGAACCTATGTAAAGTTAACTGTTTCTCAAACTGTCAAGAGAGTCCTGAACATCCTTTTTTCTATTGCCCATAACACTTCTTAATTAATCTTTAAAGACGAATAGACTACATTTATACATTTTAGGATTGATTCTATTGCCAGACTTAACTTTTATATTTTCTAATACATATTGGCTTACTGTCCCTAAGGATGCTACAACAATAAGACCGAGCGTGAACAAATCTATATAAATTTACTTTTTTTATAAGTGACGCAACGAAAATTCTGGAGTGAAAATCTTATAAGAAAGAGGGAAGTAATGGACGTTCAAAAGGTAGCAAACTTATTTTTGATTTTTGTCTTAATTGCAGCAGGCATTTCCTTGGTAATTGGCTTTGTTATTGCTGTGAGAAGTACCAACTATAAGAAGGGATATATAAGTACTTTTATATCCAGCGTGGTCTTTTTACTACTGATTGTGAGCTGGTATGATAAAGCATCTTCAAATGTTTTTATGGGGACAATACCTTGGGTTTTAAATGTTATTGCCGTCATTCTTGTGTTACCACTGTACTTGTTGTGTGCTCGCTTTATATTTAAAAAGGTTACAAAAGGACAAAAAGGAACAAATGAAAAGATTAGCGGTTAACTTACTTTTTTTATCGTTTTTTCTAATCTTCATGATTTTAACTAAATGAAGATACACAAAATATTTTTTTATCAATATCCTGTTAGAGAAGGTGATTGATATCATTTTCTGTAAAGGAGAGAACGTCTATGATTAAAGTTAATCAACAAATTGTGAAAATAAGCGATTTAAATAATAGTTCGTTAACAAAAGAAAAAGCAGACATTTTAAAACAAATGGATGCCTATAGGGAAGTGTATGAGTATGCTACATTTGACCAGCTTGATTTTGATGTATCTGTTAAATTGCAAATCATTGAATCATCTGTATTATTGCGTAAAAGCGGCGCCAGGTTTGCTACATTTGCACGTTCTAGATGTAACGAAAAGTATTGGAAACGAACCGATGATGGAGGATTTCAGCTACTTCCTACCGTTTCTCCTCATCAGGCCATCGATGATATTTTCTACAACGGACACGAATATGCATTTGAATGCGCGACGGCTGTTATCATCATCTTTTATAAAGCCGTATTAAATAATATTGGAAAAGCAAACTTTAACCCGCTTTTTGCTGACCTTTACTTACACGATTGGCAATACGATGAAGATCTTGAGCTCCATGGTTATAAAGGATCTGACTACTTGCCCGGAGACTGTGCATACTTTAAAAACCCTGACTATAATCCTGATACTCCTCAGTGGAAAGGTGAAAATACCATTGTATTAGATGAGACTTTATATTTTGGTCATGGAATTGGGATTACGACGCGTGAAAGAATTATTGAAGTGTTAAATTTAAAGCGAAAAGACGATCCAAAACGCTCGGCTTACCTGTCAGATGAAATTGTGAGGCTTCAGACCGCTCACCTCAGTTATTTTGCGGTTAGATACGAACCTGTTGTTTGGTACGACAGAAACAGCGCTATTATTTCCACTATTGGATCGATTACGTATGTAGCTTGAATGATCAAAGTATTATTACTTTGGTCTTTTTTTATAAAAAGGAAAGAATTACATGAAGGTAAATTTGAGAATTCAAAAGGATTTTATGTATAAAAGCAGAATCCATTTAATACGCAGGTCTTAAAACTAAAAGGAAAGGAGGAGATTACTATTAAAAATCGTGATAAAAGACGCAAGAGAAAACGCGGCGCATTAAAAGATTATCTGAAAAATAAGCTTGGTCAACTAAAACCGAAGCCAAACAAAGGACCTGTCTCAAATTTAAAGTCTTCTGCTTAAAACATCCCCCTAGTTTTTATATAGGGGGATTTTCTTTTGAATTTTCTTTTATTTTAAGGTTTAAATGTTATGAGTGGCATTTAAAGATTAATTTGTGCACAATAGACATTGAATAGTTTATCTAATACGACAACGTAAGGAGAGATTAGACGATGGAAAACATGATTTTAAAACATATGGACGTTGTAAGAGGGATTACGATTAGTATCCTCGAAAAAACAACAGAAGAGGTAGCGGACATCACACCAAAAGGATTCAATAACAATATCCGCTGGAATCTCGGACACATTGCCTTTATTCAAGAAAAACTTGTGTTTGGCTTAGCTGGTGAACCGATGCAAACGCCAGAGAGTTATGAAAGCTTTTTCGGCGCAGGAACAAAACCTGCCGATTGGACGGAGGCTGCTCCTTCTCTTGAAGAAATTGCGAATGTGTTGAAAGATCAAGCACATCGTATTAAAGAGTTCATGCCCGGGCAGTTTGATAAGCAGTTAATCACACCTTTTACAAATAAAGCGGGTATCAACTTTACAACAGTTGGCGAAACGTTTTTATTCAGCTTCTATCATGAAGCGATGCATGTAGAAACGATTAAGCAAATTGGGAAAGCTGCAGCTGCACAATAATAAGGAAATAAAAAAGAATAAATCACATATTCTTTATAACTATTTTACATAGCGCCTATGCATATACTGATCTACACAGCGCATAAGATGTAACATGAGCTGCTTTTCCTAATGCAGTTCGCAAGGAGGTGACAACGTGAAATTTCTTTCAGGTTTAACGACTCTTCTTGTGATTTTAGGCGGTTTAAATTGGTTAGCTGTAGCATTAGGCGTGAATGTAGTAGAAGAGCTATTTGGCTCTTGGGATTGGTTAGTAACAACGATTTATTGGTTAGTTGGTCTGTCTGCTCTTTATCAAATTTTTGATAAGTTCTTCGGAACAGGAGCAAGTGTCAAAAGCAAAGCGCTATAATAAATATTATTTTTTATTATCTCTTTAGGGAGTTTGAATGTATATTCAAACTCCCTTTTTCATGGATAAAAGACGTGACATCCTTACAAAATACGGTAAAATAAGGTAATAACCAAAAAAAAGGAGGGATGAGATGGAGCTTTGGGGTGTAGTACCTATCTTAGTGTTTGGAGTTCTTTATATAGGAATCATTGCTGGTATTATAGCTGTTATCGTTATAGTGTTAAAGCGAATGAAAGAGAGAAATCAATATTTACGTGAAATACGGGATGAGCTGAGAAATCAAAACAGAGCAACTATAGCAGAAAATAAAGAATAGAAGAGGGTTTAATAGATGAAGAAAAGTGTACTTCCTATATTTTTTATCGTAAATCTTTTTTTTATTTACTGTTTATTATTTAATCAAGGATACATCTTTCAGCTACAGAATCTACCGTACATATGGGCTATTTATTTACTTCTTGGCACCTGTTTAGCTTTTTATTATATGCTGCGATACAAACAAAAAAAAGACGGACAGGTGTTGCTTTCAATCGGCATTTTAACTACAAGCATTAGTTCACTTGGCTGTTTAGGTTTTTTTTACTTCTTTTATCACGCGATGGGCGGATAAAAGAGAGCACCACAAGCAGGGACTTCAGTGAAAGTCTCTGCTTTTTATATTTGGATCTATTGTATAATAGAAAAAAAGAAATGAATGCAGGAGGGAAACTATGCGAATTGTTTCGCTTTGTCCAAGCAATACAGAACTAATAGCGTATTTAAAATGTGAGCATTTGCTCGTAGCAATAGATGATTATTCCGATTGGCCGCAGTCTATTGGAGGTCTGCCGCGTTTAGGTCCCGATTTATCTATTAATATGGATGCGGTGGAAGAAGCTAAACCAGATTTAGTCCTAGCATCACTAAGCGTTCCTGGAATGGAGCGAAATATTGAAGAACTAAAAAAACGAAAGCTTCCTTACGTCGTATATAATCCTAATTCGCTAGAAGATATCCGTCAAAATCTACAGGATTTAGGTCAGCGATTAAACATTGAAACAAAAGCAGCTGAACTGTTAAAGCGTTATGATCAGTTTCTTTCTACATATAAAGGGATTGCAAATCAAATTGACGAAAAAGCCACTGTATACTGGGAATGGTGGCCAAAACCTGTCTTTACTCCTGGCAAAGCAAATTGGCTGACTGAAATTAGTGAGTTAGCGGGAGGAGAAAATATATTTGCTGATCATAAAGAAGCAAATGTACAGAGTGATTGGGAAGAAGTGCTCAAACGAAATCCACTTCATGTGTGTTTGGCTTGGGTGGGCGTACAGACAAACAAAGTGAATCCAACGATTTTACACAAGAGACCGAACTGGTCTGACATGTCTGCCATAACAGAACATCGTGTATATGTACTAGAAGAATGGCTGTATTGTCGTCCTTCACCTAGGTTGCTGTTAGGATTAAAAAAACTCGCGCCTCTTCTTCATCCAGATACGTTTCCTGCATTTGACGGCAAGGACCCCTTATTATAAGAAAAAGGAGCGATACATATGAAAGATATAAAACAAATAAAACATACCATTCAGCACCGCTATCCTTTTTTACTTGTTGATCGCATCTTAGAGCAAGAAGAAGGAAAGCTTGCTGTAGGAATTAAACAAGTAACAGCAAATGAACCTTTTTTCCAAGGTCACTTTCCGGACTATATGGTGATGCCAGGGGTACTTATTGTCGAGGCTCTTGCTCAGCTTGGTGGATTTGCTATGGCTGCGGATGACCAACAAAAAGGAAGACTTGCTTTGTTGGCAGGGATAGATGAATGCCGCTTTAAGCGTCAAGTAAGGCCAGGAGATACACTTCGCTTAGAATTTGAGATTCTTAAGCAGCGCGGAAAGATTGTAAAAGGAAAAGGAAAAGCATTTGTAGGCAGGGAATTAGCTTGTGAAGCGGTCATTACCTTTGCTCTTGATGTATAGTACAAACGCCTTTGTAAAAAAACAGCTGATGTTAGCAACAGGAAAACGACCAATATAAAAAAGCAAATAATTCAAGATAAAGCGTATCGAGAAAACCGCCTTATGTCGTAAGAGCGGTTTTTTATGAATACCTTTTTACCTTTTGATAAAAGAAGAAACGGGGTATAGAAGAAAAAAGGGAGAGGGGAGAATGCAGTGAGAACATTAACGGAAGTTGTTGTATTACTCACACTTTTAGGTACGTATATAGGTATCTCACTACTTGTCTACAAACGGAAAAGAACGAATCCGTTTTTCTACAGCATTTACTTTTATTTAGCTACCAGCGTCATTTTGATTTGCTTGGTTATCTTTTGGCTTCAGCTTCGTTTTGGACTCACTGATAAGCAAGTAGGAGGATTGCTTATCAGTGTGGTTGCATTCTTTCTACTTATTTATGGTTTGTTAAAAACAAGACAAAAAGACAGGTAGCCGGTGCTATCTGTTTTTATTTATATTCCTGTTATATATTTTTATCAATTGTAGTGTCAATTCGATACATCTCTTCATATAATAAAGATAACAGCTTTCTTTTGCAGGTTAGTTGACATCGCAGCTTATAACTCGCTATTCTTTTGATAATTCATTTTGTGAAAGGAAGTGGACGTATGGATGCATCCCGCATTATAGCTAAGTTAGAAAAACGGATGCCGACAATCCTTGGGATGGAGCAGTTCTCCCGCTTCGGCATTCTTGTTCCGCTTATTGAAAAACAAGGAGAACTACATGTTTTATTTGAGGTAAGAGCGCTCGATTTACGAAGACAGCCCGGAGAAATTTGTTTTCCAGGAGGGCGTGTTGAGAAGACGGATGCAGACGAAAAAGAAACGGCTATTCGTGAAACATCTGAGGAGTTAGGGATTACCTCTGAATCTATTCAGCAAGTACAAGCTTTAGATTATATTGTTTCTCAATTCGGAACAATCATTTATCCTTATGTAGGTTTCATTGATGAGTCGCTTGAACTTCGACCGAATCCTTCGGAAGTAGCAGAAGTATTTACCGTGCCTCTTTCTTTTTTTCAGCGCACCGAACCTGATATACACAATATTCATTTCAGAGTAGAACCCGAACATAATTTTCCTTATGACGCGATTATTGGCGGTGAAAATTATAATTGGCAAACAAGAGAGATGGAAGAACATTTTTATTACTATGAAGATAGAGTTATATGGGGACTGACAGCAAAAGTGATTTATCATTTAATACATGTATTAAATGATAAATAAAAAGCAGCGAATACGCATTCGCTGCTTTTTATTATATTAAATAGATTGAATAGCTTCTGTGATGGGCGTATCACCTGAAACTAAATCAAAAGAACGTCCGAATGTATGATCTTCACTTAACGTTTCCACTACAACACGCGCGACATCTTCACGAGGAATGGACCCACGCTCTTTGTTCTCCCCAGCATCTACACGTCCTGTTCCTGGTTCGTTTAACAATCCGCCTGGTCGAACAATTGTATATGTTAATCCGCTTGCTTCTAAGATTTTATCTGCATAATGTTTGGCTACATAGTAAGGAATTAGTGAAGTATTCCAGTTTTCACGGTGATGTGCTTGAAGTGCGCTTACCATCACAAATCGTTTAATCCCTAAATCTTCTGCAGCTTCCATCGCTTTTACCGCACCGTCTAAATCAATTAAAAGTGTCTTATCATGGCCTGTATTTCCGCCTGATCCTGCGCTAAAGATAACGGCGTCACAGCCTTTCATCACTTCCTTAATTTCATGCACAGTGCCTTCTAAGCTTGCAAAAGCCGTTTCGATACCTCTTGCCTCAAGTTCTTTTGCTTGTTCTTCTTTACGAACCATCGCACGTACAGTGTGCACATCACTTTCATTCAAAATGTTTACAATATGTTTGCCTACTTGACCATTCGCACCAATTACAAGAACTTTCATGTCTAAATTTGCTCCTTTCAAATCCAAATACTTATATATTATTGTTTCATATTCACCGTTTTCATTCAATAAATGAGCTCAAAATCCGGTGAATAAGGGGAAAGTAAGAAAATATATTAAAAAAATGAAAAACAAGAAATAAAAACTAATTTACAAACAAAAAAAGGAAAAAAATAGTTCGTTAAACCCAGTGTCTGAACTATTTAAATTTTGTAAAATTTTATCAAACCCTTGGTAATACAACATTTCTTAAAAACAGTATCTCTTTTAACATTTCCCGATACAACCTATATAAACGCATTTTGATAATTTTAAACTTTTACTTCGGAAAAATTTTTTGTTATTATGTTTTAGTCATTAAAATATTCACGAACGAAATATTTAGTCCGAGCGGACAAAGGAGAGGATAAAATGAACACATTACAATACTTAGTCGCAGAACGTGCAGAGATTTCTCCTCAACATGAAGCACTAGTTGAACATAATGAACGTTATACATTTAATGAATTTCATGAAAAAGTAAATCAATTGTCTCATTACTTCTTAGAGAAAGGAATTCAAAAAGGAGATCGTATTGGTATTTTAGCTCATACAAGTATTGCTTACCCAGTCGTTACAATGGGGATTTTACAAGTGGGAGCAGTCGTTGTTCCATTAAGTAAGAGCATGACACCTTATGAGCTTGATAGCATTATTACAAGCGGACAGTTAAAAGCGATTATCCACCATAATGAATTTACGTCTGTATTAGAAAAAGCGGAACAAACGGCTGGACTTAGCTTTACGTTAAAAATTGAGGATGCAAAAGAATTTACAACTCAATTCTCAGCGTATAACATAAACACACCAGAAGCACTTCCTGAAGTACTTCCTGAAGATTTAGCATTAATGATGTTTACATCAGGTACAACAGGTAAATCAAAAGGATGTATGATTGCACACGGATCGGTAAGTGCCTTTTTAAACTCTGGTGGACAGGAAGAACGTGCAAATATTGATAAAAGCATGCGCTATTTATTTGTTCATCCATTCTTCCACATGAGTTCGATGAGCATTTTATTTATGTGCATTAACACAGGAAACACAATGGTATGTTCTGAAGAAACAGATCCAGCTAAAGTAATTGAGGTAATCGAAAAAGAAAACATTAAAATGCTGTTTGCACTACCACCAGCATTAAAATACATCGTAGAAGAGCTTGAAAAAGGAGATCACTATGATTTCCCTCTAAAACTTGCTGTGTCAGGCGGAACAAAAGTATCAGAGTCTTTAATTGAACAATATGACCGTAACGGTATGATTTTAGCTCAAGGATACGGAAGCACAGAAGCTTGGATTATCAGTTCATGGCATCCTCAAATGGGATGGAAGAAAGTAAGCTCTGCTGGAAAACCTGCTCCACATGTGGAAGTTAAAATTGTAAATCCCGAAACACGTCAAGAAGTTCCAACTGGAGAAAAAGGTGAAGTACTTGTACGAAGCCCTTATCTATTTAAAGGCTACTGGCAAAACGAAGAAGCAACAAACGCTGTCTTACAAGATGGCTGGTTAGCGATGGGCGATGCAGGTCGATTAGATGAAGACGGATTTCTTTACATTGAAGGACGCTATAAAGATGTAATTGTATATGGAGGAGACAATATCTACCCAGATCAAGTAGAAGAAGTTGTCCTAGCAGCAGATGGTGTGTTAGAAGCGACAGTTGTCGGCATGCCTGATGATGTGTACGGCGAAGTTCCATATGCATTTGTTGTTAAACAAGAAGTATCTGCTTTAACTGAAGAAGATGTAGTGAACTTCTGTAAAGAACGATTAGCACCATATAAAGTGCCAACTGTTGTATTTGTTTCATCACTTCCTAAAAACAGCGTAGGAAAAGTTTTGAAAAACGAAGTGAAAAAACAAGCCTTAGCACACGCATAATAAAAAAAGCGGCCTTTATAGCCGCTTTTTTTATATTTATTGCTGTAATTTTTGAGATATTTTTTTCATAATGTGAAAGTATTGATCTCTTTCTTCTTCTGATAAGTGTGAAAGTAAATCTGACCAAAAATCGACACGAGTAGCTTGCAATATTTCGACAACTTTTTCGCCTTTTTCCGTCAACTCTACCCACACACTTCGGCGGTTTTGCTTTTTATATATACGATTCACAAGCTCATCATCTTCTAATTGATTTAATACAATGGTGATAGCACCAGGTGAGAGCCCAAGTACTTTTGTGATATCGCTAACAATACAGCTTTTTTTATCGTGAATCGTCTTTAAGATTGCCTCTTTTGTTGAAGTTAAATGGTAGGGAAGCAAATCATATTTCTCACCGATTACGGTGTTTTTATATTTTAAAAGAGCTTCTTTTACATGATCTATACTTTCTAGCTGATGACTAATCTCTTCTTTGCTATAACGTTCAGTCAAGCGTAAATCCTCCTCATAAAACAAATTCCATTTTTACCATTATACCATGTATAATGCCCATAGAAAAATGAACAACACCGCGAAAATTGTCAGAAAAATTTTAAAATAATTACCATAATTCGTTAAAAAATCCTTGTTTTCGTGCTATTATATATAAGAATAGTAATAATAGGAAACGCATACAGCATTTGTTTTCTATTGAGTTCATAAGAAAAAATGGGGTCTATGAACATCATTCCGCTTTACCTCATGTGTTGAACAAAGAAAAAAATATAAAAAATGGTGATTATTCACTTTGACATATCGTCTTTTATAAGATGTTTGTATAAAATGAATGTATACATATTTTTATAGAAAAAACATATTGAGGTAAAGCCGAGATATGGGGGGATTCAATTACATGAAGAAAGTCTTAGGGGCGCTTTTGCTTGGCGCGACAATTGTTAGTGCGTTTATTGCGTACAGCATGTATACCAATCATTCTGCAAAGCAAACAGCCGCGATAGAACAAAAACAAGCAGCGAAAAAAGCAGAAAAAAAGACTGAGAAAAAGAAAAAACCAGTCCTTAAAATCGAAGACCTGACGTATCAGTTGAAAGATTCCCGCACAGGACAAGTAATGAAAGAATTCAAGCCGGTTCATTACAAGGATAAAGACGTATACGACCAAGAAATTAAGCAATTAGCGTCTGAGCTGGCAAAAGGGATCGATACGCCTATGCAAAACATAAAAATGGATGCAAATGGATCGTTAACCGGCGGGTCCAAACAAATCATTTTAAAAGAAGCAGAGCTTGTTGAAAATCTGCAGAACTTAAATACGAAACAATTGGATGTGAAGGTTCCGGTTTACGAAACCGCTCCAAATGTAACGGCAGCGTCTGCTCAAGGGATCGCTGATGTATCGCTAGCTTCGTATTCTACACGTTTTCGTCCAAGTGATACAAGTCGAAACAGAAATGTTCAGCTATCAGCAGAAGCAATTAATAACGTTGTATTAGGTCCAGGAGATTCATTTTCTTATAATCAAACAGTTGGGGAGCGCACAGCAGAAAGAGGCTATCAGCCTGCTCCTGAAATTATCAACAAACAGCTGGTGATGGGAATTGGCGGAGGAATCTGCCAAACATCTTCTACGCTATTTAATGCGATTGACGGTGCTGGTCTTCAAGTGACAGCTAGGTCTCACCATTCAAAACATGTAGGTTATGTACCTGCAGGAAAAGATGCAACCGTATCGTGGGGAGGACCTGATTTTAAGTTCACAAACAACAAAGATTACCCTGTCATCATTAAAGCATATGCAAACGTAAATACCGGTATTTTAACGGTAGATGTTCGTACTTCACAGCGTGCTATCTAATAAAAAAAGACGTATCCTAACAGATACGTCTTTTTTTCATTTATTATGCTTTTTGTTGCTCGCGTTCACGAAGTTCCACACGTCGAATTTTACCTGAATTAGTTTTTGGCAATTCATCAATAAATTCAATTACGCGAGGATATTTGTAAGGTGCAGTTAAAGTCTTTACGTGATTTTGCAGCTCTTTAATAAACCCTGCATCTGTTGTTTTTGCATGATCGACAAGAACCACATACGCTTTTACAACATGGCCGCGATCAGCATCTGGGCTAGCTATAACGGCACATTCTTTCACCGCTGGATGCTTAATTAATGCATCTTCAACTTCAAATGGCCCAATTGTATAGCCGGAACTGATAATGATATCATCTCCGCGTCCTTGGAACCAGTAATAGTTATCTTCATCTTTAGAAGCGCGGTCGCCTGTTAAATAGTAGTTTCCTTTATACGTTTTCTCAGTGCGCTCCATGTCTTTATAGTAGTGCTTGAAAAGAGAAGGGAGGTCTCTACGAACGGCAATGTCTCCAACTTCTCCAGGCTTACAAGGCTCGCCGTCTTCATTAATGATTTCTACAAACCCTTCAAGCATCGGTTTACCCATTGAACCAATCTTCGTTTTTACACCTTTTAAGGTACCGATTAAAAGAGTATTCTCCGTTTGGCCGTATCCATCACGAACTTGGATATTAAAATATTTTTTAAACACATTAATCACTTCTTCGTTTAGCGGTTCTCCGGCAGAGACAGCGCTATGAAGGTGAGACAAGTCAAAACGTTCAAGCTCATCAATTTTAGCCATAAAGCGATACTCTGTTGGCGTGCAGCACAGTACGTTTACTTTTTCATCCTGTAAAATTTCTAAAAACTTTTTAGGTTCAAAACGTCCGTTATAGATAATGCCCGTTGCACCTTGTCCAAGTACAGATAAAAACGGAGTCCAAATCCATTTTTGCCAACCAGGACCTGCTGTTGCCCAGACCGTATCGCCTTTTTTAATATCTAACCATTCAGCAGCAGCGATACGAAGGTGAGCATAAGCCCATCCATGAGTATGAACAACGCCTTTTGGCTGTCCTGTTGTACCAGATGTATAAGGAAGGAATGCCGTATCATCCTTAGTTGTTTTAGCTGCTTGGAACTGTTCTGATGCATCCGCTGTAAGTGACTCTAAGCGCGTCCACGACGTAACATCAGCACCAAATGTAATTTTATGTTGTAGAGAAGTAGGGAAGTTTTCAATCTTATCGATCTCATTGCAGAAAGGATGGTAAGAAATAATCGCTTTTGCTTCAGCGTGATGTAAACGATATTGGATATCTTTTGCGCGTAATAGTTCTGAAGAAGGAATTACAATAATACCTGCTTTTAAGCATGCTAAGTAAATAGCATACGATTCAATAAGGCGAGGTGCGATAACCAACACGTGATCACCTTTTGTTAAGCCTAGATCCGTTAGCCCGTTTGCTACTTTGTTTGCTTTTGCTAACAGCTGGTTATATGTAATTTCTTCACGCACACCGTCATCGTCCTGCCACTTTAGCGCAAGCTGATCGGATGCATGTTTTTCAATTTCCTCTGTTAAGTTGTAATGTTCACTTGGAACTAAATCTTTTAGTTGAATCATAAAAACGACTCCTTATATTATAGATATCAATGATTTTTTATCATTACTATTATTATATTACTAACTATTAGTACTTGCTACTAATTTGTTTTGGGTTTTAGTAAAAAAGCAAAAAAAGACCCGCTTGTCTTATTACGACAGCGGGTATAACGTATGTTATTTAAATAAGCTCCATTTTGTATGAATAGGTACTAGCTCTTCTTCAGACTCGTCCTCTTCGTATAAACCACGTTCTTTTAAATACTCCACAAAATATAAGTCTGCTTCCTTACGTTCATCATAAGGCTTAATCGATAAAACAAACCCTACTTTATGCTGATCTTCATTTTCAACGCCTGAGAGATACGCTTTTACATTATGCTGCAAGAATAGCTCTTTAGCGGGAATAATTAAGTCCTTGACGAACTTTGACAGTAATTCTAACTCAAAGTCGAAGGTGAACTTAGCAATTTTTTCTAGATCTGCAAATACCACGCCGATAAAACTCGTATTATGTATTTCGTAGTCTTTCGTTTTTTCATCCCATTCAATATGTCCGATTTCCTTTAAGTAATTAATAAAATACCCAATGCCTTCATCGCGGCCAAAAGGCTGTTTAGAAAGAACCAAACCGATCTTTTTGTACTTAGGCAGATACACGCATGAGATAGCGGCTTCAACTTTATGCTGTTGAAATAAGTGCGTTGCCCCTTGAAGCAAGGCATCTAAGACATGATGGGTAATTTTCATTTGTTTACGAGGAAAGTGATATTCGTTGCGTGCTAATTCATCTGTATCAGCAAACGTTGCTCCAATAAAGCCTGTATTGGATAGGGTAGGAGGGAGCTTCTTTCTTTTTCTTTTTCGTACCGTCATTCAAAAACACTCCTTGTGATCATCAATACGATAAAAAATAAATCGAACATATGTTCTTATCTAATGATACAAAAAATGTGTCGAAAAGTAAAGAGAAGTTAACGGAGAATTTGAAATTTTATAATAAAAGTAGCTAATGATCTTAAAACGTAGCGGTCATTAAAAGATGGAAAAGAAGAGGGTGAGCAAAAAAATAAAAGGCTGCAGATGAAAAGCATCCACAGCCTTTTATATATTCATTAACGAGCTTCTGTTAAAGCTACCATATCTTCATCATCTAAATCGATATCTACGTGACAATCCATTGTATGAATTGTTTTATCTTCATGATTTCCATAATAAATTGTAATGTTCATGAGTATCGCTCCTTTAAAACTGGATAATGACATCCAATTTATACCGTCATCTATTTGTTTAATATTATACCCGATGAAAAAGGAAACTACAACTAAAATCACTAAAAAGCTGATAGGAAAGGGGTTTGTTGTGATTTTAACATAGAATCTTATAGAATAAAAATACTAATCAGTGTATTTTATTACAGAAAATACGAGGTTTTTACTTTTATAAATGAATAAAAATCCATTTAATGCAAACATATGTACTAAATGAAAAATATACGTTCAGTAGCAAATAAATCCTTAAGATATCAAACACAAACAGATTTCATCGTTTTGTAAAGGGTTCATTGAGAATACGATGAGAAAAAATGAATGAGTGTAAAACTTAATTTCTATAAGTAAACTCATTCATTTTTCAAACTCTCTAAATATAATCTAAACATCAATCGAACTGATCAATCCTGAAAATAAACTGGTGAAATTCATATGTATTTCTATAAAATCATATCTACAATTGTTCAATTAGAACAAATCTTGTTGATAATTAGTTTAGTGAGTCGATTGATATAAATATAAACCTTATCTCATTTTTTAAATTCTGTCTCACTATCATAAGTATACTTTAGAAATGAGACAGAATTTGTGTTTTATCTATTGGTTCCTAGAATATATATTATGTAAACTAGAAAAAGAAATAAAATCATTGAGGTCTCCCTTACTCTTAAATCCTTAGAATACCTATCATCTTTTACTTTTTCCTTAAAGTGTGTAAGTTCTCTTTCAAGTCAGCTAGTTTTTGCTTTTATAAGTTTAATTTGCTGGCTGTAAACAGAACTCTTAAAAATCGCCTAAATGACGAACTTTAAGTCAAATGAATTAAATTATGTACAAGCTATGGATTATATCTTAGAAATGGTTAAAATGGCCGCTCACTTAATCGCAATTGCCTGAATACGCCAGTACGTATCATTTTATATGTAATTAAGTAATTTCCTTATGGTTTATCCTAGAACTTTACAATTTTGCATCACAAGTTTACAGTAGCTATGAATCAGTGTGATAGTAGTTGATTTAATGTAGAAGCGCAAAAAAAAAGGAAAAAGAATAACTTCTTCCCCCCCACCCGCTTGTCATACAAACTTTTCAAGTTACTAGTTTCAAGGCTTCACTCACTAAGGTATGTTTCCCAATCGTAGTCATGAATTTTATCAAATTGCCCAAACTCATTTCTTTCGTAAGCACATAGCGGTGATTCATTTATAAAAGCTAAAATTGAGTCATCAACATTTAAAACGACTCCTAGAGCTACAATTTGAAAATTATCTGGATTACTGTTGAACTCATCTTCTTCGTGTCCGCTAAAGATAACCCATCCTGAATCATTTGGTTCGTTTGGTTTATCTTTTAACAAAAAATTAAACTCGTTTCTTTCTAAAACATCATTGCTAACTGTTACGAGGGTATCAAAGTAATAGTCCATCTTTGCAGCATCATCGTCTTCATATTCAGTATCACAAATATGTTCAGTATCGAAATGCAGGGTTTGACCAAGTTTTAAGCTCTTTAAATGATAAGGTTCATTATCAAGCTTTCCAAAAAAGTTCTCTTTGTTTCTATCCGTAATTTCCACCCACATTCTTTCTCCTTTGTAACCAGCTTGATCTGAATCACTAAAGAAAATTAACTTCACTAGGTCTCCCGCTTTTAATTTATCCGTCACCGCTTTGCTTGGCTTGTAAAATGTATAAGGAGATTCTTTATTTCTTTTGTAAACATTATCTAATTGCCAAGGTGTATTATCCTCATTTTTTTTATTGTTAGAATATTTTTTGAACCAATTTTTCATACAATACATTACCTCTTTGATTTATATAATTTAAATTTCTTTAATTGGATTCTAACCCTTGAATAAACGAATCTATATAAGTCAAATCTGTTTCAAATTCAAACTTTAGTTCGGTTCCCCAGCCGGCAAGATACTGTATAAACCCATCTACACTAACGTTTTTTCTTCTATTAAGACAACTCTGCAAATAGATAGTTAGAAAAATAATTTTGTCCCATAAAAGCTCCTTCGTTTTTTCTCTTTGCTCCCTAGTTAAGGGAATCTAAATTTACGTTTTAATACTCTTTAGGATTCATGATGGTGTAAACTTTTATGTTCTTTTCCTTACCCCCTATAAAGTGAGCTTTTTGTCTTGTATCTAGCCCTCTAAGGGTTCCGCTTAACTTACCTATTTTTTTAACACTGCTCTCTCCTGGTTTCCAACTGTATAAAGTTCCCCCCCTTGTTGTATGGGCTGTAAAAATAACTATATTTTCCTCTAATACTTATCGCTTGTGATCCATGTAACGTTCCAGGAGTTTGATGTGAAATGAAGGAATTTTTCTCGGGATTTACTTGAATTAACTCAAAATCTGTATATGGATATAACCAAAGTGTTGTATTTTCACCTCTGCAAATTGCATAACAATCTTCAATGGACGGAGCATCTGGTAAATGAGAGTGATATTGAAAAGTTGGTAAACCTGTATGATCAAATAATACTAACCCTTCTGTTGATATCCCTTCACCAAAAAACGCCTTCGTCAAAATAGCTGCACCATATTCCTTCTTTACTAACAGCTATGTCTTGTACAGCATTTCCACAATAGAATGACCGCATGACTTCTCCCTCAATATTCATAATAAACAAATTGTGCTTTTCTCCCTTGGTTCTGGGATTCATTATCAAAAAATGCTTATGATCAATCCATCTGACAAAAGGATAGTTTATTTTTAAACGTGGATAAAGTGTAGTACCGTTTACAGACAGTTCGAATTTATTATGGCGTTTTTGAACTAAGACCAGTCCATATTCATCTTTGTAATCTGCATTAATGATATTTAAACAAGTTTGACGAAGTCAATGCTAAGTCATTACATATTGTCCTAATCTAACCTGCACAGTTAGAATAATCGTAGCTACTATTGATAATGTATTTCACAAGCAAAACTCCCAGGTATACGTAACTACCGGGAGTTTTGCTTTTTTTATTTAATTCTCCGCTGTTCCCTGTACTCTATAATCATCACCATAATCAATGATAACTGCTAGTTCTTTCTTCTTCCCCTTTTCATGTCCATTAACAGCTACAGTTGTTACCCCTTGACCATCGAAAAAATCTACACTAGTAACAATAAAATCCATCTTCTCTTCTACTTTCATGTATTCCGAAGCTACATGTGAAGCAGTTTCCTCTATCTCTTTCATATCTTTGTCGTCCTCCCTGCCACATCCTGCTATTAATAAAGTTCCAATTATAAAAATAATGCCAAACAATTTCTTTTTAATCATCCATATCTCTCCAAATTCTTGGAAATTCTTATATAATAGAATTATACACTAATAGGGAAAGAGGCTTCAATTATGATTACAGATATAAGGGATAGAACCTATAGGGAACTAAGCGGCTTTGCCTATGATATTAAGCCAAGGAAATCCTATACTATTAACTATGAAGATGGTAAGGAAAAATGGACGGTAATTCATAATAAAAAATTCAAAATACATGATGTGGATACTGGTTTTGATGCATTAGTTGTCAAAAACGAAAAGAATATTGTTATTGCCTATCGTGGCACTGAAGCAAACTCAATAGAGAATGTTAAACAAGGACGCGCATGGCCAGACGTTAAAACAGATTATACATATATTGTTCGGGGTAAGACAGTTGATCGTCTGGGGTTAAATATTGAATATGACAATGGTGAATTGTCTGTTGATTTCCACGAGAAGAATCAATTCCGACAAGGAGATAAACTTGTTCAAGATGTAAAGAAAGAATATCCTGATCACAATATTAAGTTAACAGGACACTCTTTGGCTGGTTCCGTTGCATCTTATGCAGCTGCTAAAAATAATGTAGAAGCTGTTACGTTTAACGGGCCAAGTGTTATCAACCTGCTTCCTAAAGATTTAAAGGAGAAAGCAGTTAAGGGAGAATTTGATAAACAAATCGTAAATTACATTCACCCTAAGGACTCTATAAGTTCTGGAGCTGTTAACCCTTATAAAAGATACATTGGTTCCGCATATTACATCGGTTCTTCTTTTGATCTTGCGAACTCAAAAAACAGATACAATCCTGTTTCAAGAGCATGGGGTTCACTAGCTGGAGAAGGTTATCATGCTATGAAGCACTTCAAATTTGATAGTGTAGGCAATTTAGACAACCCTATTCTTACCAACGTTCTAACTGGTCAGTCTTTAGCACAGTCCCCTAGATATACTTCTGGAGAAATGGCAACAATCAATGTTATGCCGGAACACTTAATTAATTTAGCGAGTGAGCTCGAAGGATATGTGTCACGTGTTGAAGAGCTTTGTTCTTCCTTTAAACGGGATGCAACAATGTTAGATGGTATTCAAATATCTGAAGGTGTCGTGAACGAAGTAATTGGACAAGCACATAATCTTAGTAGTTGGTTTGCTGAGGATACCTCTCGAATGACAAATAACTTGAATGCTGCAGCGGCATCATTTGTGGAGGCTGATGTTTTAAAATGATAGACGAAAAGAAATTAGAAAAATATAAAAGAGAATTAGAGGATTTGGATACGTTAAGTACAAAGTTAGACTCTTTCATTTCCAACCTACGCGCCGAACAACTACTAGTAAAAAACAAAGTAGAAGAACTAACTACTTGGAAATCCGGTAATGCAAAAGATGCCTTTCAACAGGAGATGGAGTCCTATTTTGATACATTTACTAAAAAAATTGACGCTCTGGAAAAGGCTGAAAAAAAAGTTAAACATGCTAAGACAAAAGTAAAGCATATGATGATGCTTGAAGAAATACCTACTGGACCAAAGTGGTAACTGGTTGTAAATGCAGAGCTTAACTCAATTTGCAGCCCTTTATACATGAACCTGTTGTAATATTTTTATGGAAAACCCCTAGAAGTCATATTCCCATATTATAAGAAAATTATATTTCTTAGCACCTTGAATATAAGCTTTAAGCTTCGCATCCCCTGTTCTACGACTCTTGAAAGTGAAATGAACTATAAAATGAAGCGTGGAACTGATAAGCTACTTGATAAATTTGATAAACACGGCATCAGCCAAATATATGACATTCATCGTAAAAATACGTGTAAAAAAATGTGGTTCTAAAAGAGCCTACTTAGTTAAGTAGGCTTTTACCATGCAACCCCCTTTTAGGAACGCTTCTTTTAATAAAGACTTTTTATTTAGTAACCATCTAGCGTAACATCAGTAATGGACCCATCACTAGGACTTACTTGATACCAACCTTGTGTAGCTGTATGTTCTTCTCCTGTTTCTTCATTATCCACAACATTTTCATAAACATGGATAATATAGTTTCCTGAGTCGTCAAGGTGATCATATGCTACAAAGAAAGGTGAATCTTCAGATATGCCTTGTTGGTCACGAACTAGCTGGATAGCTTGCTCTTGGGAAACTGTTTGTTCGGCTGGTTCCTCTTCCTCAAGGGCTTCTGTATCTTCTTCTTGCTCTGATTCCGATTCTGTTTGCACCTCATCTTCTAAAGAAGCTTCAGCATCAGCTTCTTCCTCATCCGCTTTTGCCTGAGCTTCCTCTTCCTCCTGCTGTTTCTTCTCTTCTTCTGCTAAACGTTCTTCTTCCGCTTTGCGATCTGCTTCTGCCTGAGCTTCAGCTTCTGCATCAGCCTTGGCCTGCGCCTCTTCTTCTTTTTGTCGGTCATCTTCTAGCTGCGCGTAGTAATCATCTAATTCTTTTTCCATTTGTTGCTGTTCAAGGTCTGATAATTGCTTTTGTTGTTCTTGGATTTGGTTTTGAAGCAAAGCAATTTGTTCTTCTGAAGCATTATCAACAAAATTGATGTTTTCTACATAATCACCACTGGCGTCAAAATTAACTTCCATCATACAAAAAACATTTTGCTCTTGATTAATCCCGTAGTAAATATACTGATTGTCACCTACTTGGATATACTGATAACCATTCATTACGTTTAATAAGTAATCGCGATCAGCTTCTTTAGAATTAACTGCTTTTTTAATGGTTGATGCTTTTGTTTGTAATGTATTCGGCGATGATTCTTTTACAGCCGTTTTATTGCCATTTTCTTTCGTATGAACCGCTGTTGATTTCTCTGTAGGCTCTTCTTTTTGCGATACAGTCTCACTGGACTCCTCGCTACAGGCTGCTAGCAATATAGCTAACAGTGGAATACCAAAAGCAAGTTTCAACATTTTCATAGACTATTATCCCCTTTTTTTATCTTTTTTTAGGTTTTATATAATTCTAAAGGACTATAAAACCTTAGGGGTTATTATACCAAAATTAAGAAAATATAAGAATATTTTCTTGTTTAATTTATGGTATTTTTTTGAAAAGATTATCTTTTTATGCATAAAAAACACAAAGCCATGTATTTTTCATAACACGGCTTTGTGTTTTTGTAATCGATGTTAATGATGAAATCCATTGTCGTATTTCGTGTCTTTAAGAACAGGTCTATCCAATGAGTTAAGAAATTCAACGGCTTGTTTGAAATTAACCATAAATAAATGAGCAAGGTCTCTTGAAAATCCATTTCTAACAACAATGCGCATGATTGTGATTTCTTCCATGTCTGCTGGGAGTGGATAACCAGGCACTTGCCATCCATACGTGCGTAATTGTCTAGACAAGTCATAAAGAGTCCAGTTTGGCGTGTATCCTTCTTTTAGTTTCCAAGCAAGAACCGGGATATCTGAACCATCGGCGATAATTTCGAATGCTTCCATTTCTCCAATTTCTTTGCTGAGAAACAGCGCGTTTTCTTGGGAGGTTTTTTGCACGGCATAATAGCCCTCTTTACCTAAACGTAAGAAATTGTAGTACTGTAAAAGGACTTGTGCTCCTGGTCTAGAGAAGTTAAGCGCAAATGTTGGCATGTTGCCCCCTAAATAAGAAACGCGGAAAATAAGATCTTCAGGCAAGTCCTCTTTTTCTCTCCAAATCACCCACCCTAAACCAGGATAGACTAAACCGTACTTGTGTCCCGATACGTTAATGGACTTTACTCGCGGCAAGCGGAAATCCCAGATAAGGTCTGGTTGAAGAAACGGAGCGATAAAACCTCCAGAAGCAGCGTCTACGTGGATAGGAATATCTAATCCTGTCTTTTCCTGCAACTCATCCAATGCTTTTGCAATAGCAGCAATTGGTTCGTAAACTCCTGTATACGTCACTCCAAGAATCGGTACGACACCAATTGTATTTTCGTCAACCGCATTAATGACGCCTTCTGGATCTAAATAAGGATGATCTGCATTAATGTTCACATAACGAGGCTCTACGTCCCAATAGTTTGCGAACTTCTCCCACACCACTTGAACGGATGAACTAAATACAATGTTCGGCCGGTCTGTTGATAGCCCTTTACTTTTACGCAGTTTCTGCCACCGTCTTTTTAACGCCAGTCCACCAAGCATACAAGCTTCAGATGAACCTGTAGTAGAAACACCCATCGTTGTATCAGGATTAGGTGAATTCCACAAATCCGCTAAAATACGTACACATCTCTCTTCAATAGCCGCTGTCTGCGGATACTCGTCTTTATCAATCATATTTTTATCAAAAGACTCTCCATACAAACGCTTTGCATCAGGTTCCATCCAAGTAGTAACAAACGTAGCTAAATTTAAGCGGGCATTTCCGTCTAAAGCAATTTCGTCATGAATGATTTGATAAGCTGTTTCTGGAAGCATACCTTGATCACCGATACGCAGCCTTGGAATCGTCACTTCTCCTTGTCGAGAAAAAAGCGGATTAACAGGAAATTCATCAGGTAGGTTTTTTTGTTCACGATGCGGGTGCCATTGAGGCATAAAGTATCATCTCCTTATGTATGGTGCACTTTGAATATCTAAAAATTACTTTACGTTTACCTGGTGCTATAACAAGCAGGTCTCCTTTACACATTATGAGCTTTGAAACCTATTTTCATTCTTTTCATTATCCGTAGCACGTAAGGACGAACTTTATTTAATAATACCCATGAAAATGGTCTTACCAAACTCAAAAGGTGTAAAATATGGTAATATATTGTAAAAGGAGGTTTTTTAAATGGAGAAACAAGGGATTATCTTGCAAGATAAGTTTTTCGAGTTAGGCGAATCTCCTATTTATAATGAATCACAAGACGTTATCGGAAATGTCGCATATAAGTTATCTATTGCTAATAAATTTGAGATTTTAAAGGACGAAGAGATTGTATTTACAGGTAAATCTAAAATGTTTGCCCTTATGCCAAAGCTGATCATTTCAGATCACCACGGAAATGAAGTTGGCGTGATTCAGCGGAAATTCACTTTTTTTAAAAAGAAGTATCTTTATATCAGAAACGATGGCGATACATACGAAATTACGGGGAATATAACAGATCGCAAATTCGACGTTTTGTGTTCCGGTGTCCCTGTCATTCAAGTCCGCACACTTTCTTCGTTTCTGTCATTACGTCCTCACACGTTTGCTTTAGAATTTCTTGAACCTGATCTTGATAAATGGGAAGGAATTGCGGTTGTACAAGGCGTAAGGATGATGGTGAAAGACGAAAACAGCAGTACAGCTACTGCTCCGGCTCAATAGTGGTTATGTGATATAAAAAAACGAACAAACTTTATATTGAAGTTTGTTCGTTTTTTGATTAAGGACCGAATACTAACGTACCGATGACATGGTAGCCAATTGGTACAAGAAACAAGATGATATTTAAAATAATCGCCCATAGACAGAGCTTGTCTTTTTTTATAAAGAAACCAATAATTGCAGGAACAATCATGAGCGGAACTAAAAAGATAGGAGCTACAATAGGCAGTCCTTGAAGTTTTTCAGCCGCAATAAGTCCTGTAAAAAAGTTAAGGATCAATAAAGTATTAATAATGACATATAAAAGTGAAATTCCTCCGAGAATTCCACCTATTATCCCGCTTTTAGTTGTTTTAACAGTAGTATCCATGCTTCTATCACCTCATTTATAGAAATATAAGTAAACTATACTATAATGTGGTTTTTATTGTAAAGGTATGGAGAAAACAGCTGAAGAAAGCACTGTAGCGATTGCTACAGTGCTTGTTATAAACAGTGCATTTTTTCCTCTGCTTCTTTCCAAGAAACCGTATAGCCTTGTCCTTTTGCGCAAAAGACGGACGATGAGCTGTATTCTGAATCCGCATCTTTATTGTAGCGGATTCGTTCAATAACTTCTTCTTCATTATGACAGTGTTCATACCCTCCGAATAATAGAGACATCGACCCTTTTCCGTGCGTAAAAGATGCTAACGTCGAACCGTAGTTCATAAAAGTAGCAACAGGAACTTTTCCTGTAATAATCGCTTTGTTTTCGGTTGTTTGAGGAGAATCAAAACGGCCGTGTGCGCTTTGAACATCAGCTAATACCCGCCCCATTTGATCAATATCTACTTTAATTTTGAAATCATAATACGGTTCTAGCACAATATTTTTGGCTTTTTCTAATCCTTGTCGCAGTGCACGGTACGTTGCTTCTCTAAAATCACCTCCGCTTGTATGCTTGTTGTGAGCTCGTCCAGTACATAACGTTACTTTTAGATCAGTAATAGGCGAACCTGTCAGCAAACCGTGATGAGGCTTTTCAAATATATGCTGACGGACTAGATTTTGATACCCAACAGATAAATCATCGGTGTGACAAGCATTTTCAAAGGTAATTCCGCTGTTTCGTTCCGCTGCTTCTATTTTCAAATGAACTTCTGCATAGTGTTTCAACGGTTCAAAATGTCCGTAGCCCATCACTGTATTTTCAATGGATTCTTTGTACAAAATTTCTGGTTCTTCAAACTGTACGTTTATATTAAAACGTTCCTTTATCAGTTTTTCGAGAACTTCAAGCTGAATAGCTCCCATCACATGAATATGAAGCTCTTGAGTCCTTTCTTCCCACGTCATATGTAAAGAAGGATCTTCGGCATCTAATAGTTGAAAAAGTTTAATTCCTTCTTTTGGATGAACAGAAGGCTCAAAAACAACTTTTGATTTTAACGTAGGCAAAAGTTCATAGGAGCGGATTTCTTTTAACGTTCCAAGACCGTCTCCAACGGATGCGGAAGTCAATCCTGTAACTGCAAAAAGTTCGCCGGCTGAACCTTCATTTACGTTTTTGAATGTGCTTCCGTTATAAGCACGAATTTGAGTGATTTTTTCTTCGTATAGCTCTCCGTTTTTTTCATAAGCCACTTCATCACGCACTTGCAGTGTCCCGCTTAGAGCTTTGATAAACGTGATGCGCATGCCGTTTTCATCGTGCCGAATTTTATATACACGCCCTGAAAATGCTTCTTCCTGCGAGTAGTGAGTTTCTGTTAGCAAATCGAGCTTTTCTAAAAAACTTTCAATACCGATGTCTTGCAAAGCTGAGCCACAAGCACACGGGAAAATCTGATTGGCTTGAATAAGCTTTTGCATAGCCGCTTTCCAATAAGCTTGATCATTCTTGCCTTCCATAAATGCATTTAGAAGTTCTTCATCTTTTTCAGCTGTAAATTCAATAAGTTCCTCACTTAACGAGCCGTCTATAAGCTCTGAAGTTATGTCAAAAACATCAGGGGTTAAGTTATGTTTAATATCATTTATAACACGTTCAGGATCTGCTCCTACACGATCGATTTTATTGATGAAAAAGAATACGGGCACACGATGTTTTTGAAGCAGCTGCCAAACCGTTTCTGTATGCCCTTCCACTCCCTCGACTGCGCTTAAGATAACAATCGCATAGTCCATCACTTGAATAGAACGTTCCATTTCAGGTGAAAAATCGACGTGGCCAGGTGTATCAATTAAATAATAAGTAGAACCGTTATATGAAAAAGTTCCTTGGTCAGCAAATACCGTAATGCCCCGTTCTTTCTCAATCGTATGAGTATCAAGAAACGAATCTTTGTGGTCAACTCTTCCTCGCTGTTTAATACTTTTTGTGTGATAAAGAAGCTGCTCGGAAAACGTAGTCTTCCCTGCATCCACATGCGCTGCAATACCGATTGTTTTGTTGAATTGTTTCATTGTTAAATACCACCTTACTGCTGTATGTATAGCTGTTACTTTCTATTTTATAATAATCGTAAGAAAAAGTGGATGACAAAGGCCTAAAACTGCTCACATCAAAAAAGAATGCGTGATTAAACATCGCATTCCTTTTTTTTACGGTGTTTAATATCTTTTCTGCCTTTTGCTATAAAAATAGCTGCTATAAGGCACCCAATTCCAGCTAAATGCATGATGTTATTACCTGTCGCCCCTAGACTGTTACTAGTCAAACCAACTAAAATACTACCAAGTATAATCAATAAAACAGCAAGCATGAACTTCATTTTTTCACTCTCCGTTAGCGTTAGTAAGTTATTAAATATGATTTGCATATGAATCATATAAAACAGTAAGTAGTACTAGATATTCAATTGCGAATGTATTAATCAACATCTAGTTAACCATAATATTATTATGAAAATAATAGTGTGGATTCAAACGCTCATGGTACCATATTCTAATCGATTTATATGTTATCATACATAAATTGTTAAAAGTACATTTTTTCACCTTTCACTATCAAAAAAGCAGCCTCTTTACTAAGAGACTGCTTTTTTAATGACAACTGATAAATCCTGATTAAGAAGCTTTTTTTAATCGTTCTTTTTGTTTCTGTTGATAAGAAGAAAAATAAATAAGGCCTACAAATACAGCTCCACCTATCATATTTCCAATAAAGGTAGGGATAATATTTGTCATAAAATCAATCCATGTAAAATGACCTGCAAAAATAGCGGCGGGAATAATAAACATATTGGCTACAACGTGCTGAAAGCCAATCGCAACAAATGCCATAATCGGAAACCAAATACCAAGAATTTTCCCCGTAACGTCGTCAGCGCCGTATGAAAGCCAAATAGCTAAACATACAAGCCAGTTGCAGCCCACGGCAGAAATAAGCGTTTTAAAAAATGAGTCGTCAATTTTAGCTTGAGCAATTGCTACCGTTTTATCTAAAAAAGGCCCCGTTTCTGTTAACCCGACAATATGTCCAAAGAAATACGCAATAAATACGGCACCTAAAAAGTTAGCAAGCGTGACCCAAAACCAGTTATGAAGCAAGTGACGAAGCGAAATTTTTCTTGCATACAGGGCAATGGAGACAGACATCATATTCCCCGTAATGAGCTCTGCTCCCCCAAGTACTACCAGCATAAGACCTACAGGAAAGACGGCCCCTCCTAAAAGATTTGATAAACTTCCCCATTCAGCTGGTAAATTACCAATGACGCGCACATCTAGTAAAAAACCAAGCGCAATAAATGCGCCTCCTAGAAACCCAAGCATAAGAATAGAAGAAAGGGATAACTTCGTCTTTGAAACCCCCGCTTCTAAAGCGATGTTTAACATTTTATCCGGCTTGTGAAATGCCATAAAACTCCTCCTTAATTAAAAAAGGCAGCACTCAAAAACACCTTTTACACAAGGTTTTTGAATGCTGCCTAATAATCCTGCACTTTCTTTACAATATATCAGTCATCATTATTTATAATAAAACTAAATAAAAAACAAGCAGATCCTACTTCTCTTTCATTTAATTAAATTATGTATTTTGCGTTGTTCTTCTACTGAATATTAGTTTCAAACACAAACACAGAAACAGCAATATCTTCTTCCACTTTGATATCAGAAAATAAGTACTCCAGCTTAGCTTCTAACAAGTCTTCAAGCCCCTCTGGAGGAGATGAAGCATAAAGGTTTTGAATAAGCTTTGTTCTTGCCATATGTACCGTCTCTTTACCTTCGGTTGTTCTCGCGATAAATTTTTCAGCTGGCGTTAAGTTGCCGTACAAAGTTGAAATAGCCATATTTTGAACAAATACAGTATGAATTCGTTCTGGACCTTTTCCAAAAAGTTTTTTGCGCAGCTTTCGGATAATATCATTAAAATCATGTATTTTCTTAGACACTGGTGTATGCCTCCGCTTATCTCGACTATGTCTATCCTGCTCATTCAAGTTTTCAACTAAGAATAAGTTACATTATACATGACGACGTTTACATTGTATACAATGTATCTGTTTTATCCCCGCTAATCCAAACAATCGCAAAATCATTACGAAATGATAAAAAAAATCCTCCACTTATTAAAGTGAAGGATTACCTTTATATCTCTACTCAAAGGTTACAAATGAATTCTCAGTTATCAAAGAAATAACTAAGAACTTTGACAAAATAGCATGTCAAAATAGTCAAGTGGTATGTTTGTAC
This sequence comes from Priestia sp. 40, assembly GCF_049368575.1. Taxonomy (NCBI): domain Bacteria; kingdom Bacillati; phylum Bacillota; class Bacilli; order Caryophanales; family Bacillaceae; genus Priestia; species Priestia sp. 40. Next base: position 63,185 of record NZ_JBMPZA010000012.1, on the reverse strand, counting down.
CAGTAGTTAATGCTATCACGTTAAAGTCATGGAATCCACTTAGTTTACTTTCATAATACTTTATTTAATTTAAATAGTCTTTTTTGATAGGTAACCCTTAATCTTCATCACGATCTGCTCTAAATTCATCATCAGATAATGAATTTAGTTGATGGCTAAGCTTTTCGTAGTTATCTTGTTTTTGGTTTTGTTGTACATCACTAGATATAGGAGCTTCACTAGAAACAGTAGATTTTTTTCTAGTCTCTTCGCCTCCGCTAACTCCAAACCCAACGTTGTTATCGGTCATCGGATTCACCTCTTTAACTGTTATTATGGAGAATTGCTCTAAAAAAATAACAGGAAACAAAAGGCATTACCACTTAGCTAATAGTGGTCCAAGCTTCCTTACTTACACCAATTCGTATTTAAATAAGGAAATGACCTGCTTTAACCCCATAGGCAATACCAACAAAAAAACTTGCTATACCTAGTGTTTGACTTTTACATACATACTTTATAGTCAAGCCTGGAATCAGACCCCATATAATGATGAAAATAGCGAACGATACTATAATAGAAGACCATGCATCTTGCCCTGATATACTTATACCTTGCATAAACGTTTCTCCTTTCAGTACTTATATCGGGAGAACATAAATTTTTTATAGTATCTTACTGTACGAACTAAAAAATTCAGGTGACCTGTCCATATATGCTTTACAGCGAATGGTGGCGTTCAAGCTCGATTGTTTTTGGTTTTTGCCATATTAATACCCCTGCTGCTACGTACATAAACGAAGTGATGTAAAAAAGGCTTCCGATTGTCAGAAAATCAATGATATACCCTGTTGCAATAACGGCCAAGGCTGCCCATATAGAGGTCCATAAATGATAGTGTCCTACTTGTTTTCCTGTGTGAGCACGATCTGTCTGCCTAGATAACGCTATTTTTTCTGCTGTTTTTTGAAGAGCTCCAAGCAGACCCATTATAATTTGAATGATATACACCTGCGTGATCGTTGTTAAAACGGGAATCACAAGCATAACAACGGCCATCCCAAACGTATATAAAAGAAGCAAGCGCTTTTCTCCTACTCTGTCACTCCATGAACCGATCAACGGATGACTCAAAGCTGCGGTTAAAGCAAAAATTCCGTAAGCTAAGCCAAATTGTGAATAGCTATCGCCAAGATTCCGAAGCAATAAAAGGTAAAAAGGAAACACAATACTGCTTGCGGTAATCATAAGGCTTTGTGAATGTAAGAGTTGTTTGTACGTCATTTTCCATACTCCTTATAAAATAAATTAACAAACGTTTCGTTCCGATCATATTTTCTTTTCAAATTAAAAAAGGCGGTTGTATGAGGGTAAGCCTCTTCTAACTGCTTCTTGCTTGGGTAGCCGTAGTAAGGCAAATAATAGCTTCCCTGATGCTGCAGCGTCACATCCACCATTTTCCGGACAACTCTTTGTGTATCAGAGATGCCTTGGTGATCCTTTTTTTGGTTAATAAGTAAAACGAGAGCAAACATATCGTCTTTTGCATAGGACATGACTGCTTTATTGTCTTTTTCTACATAGCGAACAGTAATGTTCAGTAAATTTAATTTCTCTGTTGCTAACACTTGACGTAAATCATCGATGTAAGGAGCAAATTCATCAACTGGAACAAAGTATTCTTGTAAAATTTCCGTCCGGCTAGCACTTTCGTATTCCATAAAATCACTTTCAGAACGCATAACATTATTTCTTGTTTCAAGCCGTCCATTTTGTTTTAAGAAATAAGCCTTTTGTGTTTCCCACAGCATATCTTTGCCCCAGTCACTGTACCGAGACAGCCCTAGCATAAATTTAGGAAGCGCCACTATTTTTTCTGTTTTGAGCGGTTCTTTTACAGTAGAAGTGTTCTGAGAAGATAAGCGATAGTTTGTAACGTACATATCTGTTAGCAATTGATTAGGAGAAACAGAAATACGCGCCATATGCATACGAACGTCAGGGTTATGCTGTACGTAGTTTTTAAAATACGCTGTATACTGTCTATAATCTAAGCGAATAATTTCATCTTCGTACCATTCATCATCCGTCAAACGAAGCGTCACATCTAAAATGACCCCAAATAACCCGTAGCCTCCGTTTACTAAAGAAAACAGCTCAGGGTGTTTTGTCCGGCTAATCTCGATAATAGATCCGTCCGCCTGCAGGAGACGCATAGATTTGACCGTATCCATTAAAGAGCCGTATCGAATATCTCTGCCGTGTACGTTCACGCTAATAGAACCTCCAACGGTAAAAATATTTTGTGATTGCATAACCTGAAGAGCAAGACCGTCTTTATGTATATATTGCTGAATGTCATTCCATGTTGTCCCGCTTTGAACTGTAATTTCTTTTTGGCGAGGCTTGTAATCTATAATTTTATTGTACTGCTTCATATCAAGTAAAATAGCATTAGGATAGTACGTCTGCCCTCCTTGGCTGTGCTGCATCCCTGAAATCGCTATTTTTTCATGATACTGTGAAGCAGTTTTCACCCAATTTTTAAGCTGTTTTTCAGTGGTCCCATGCTTTATTTCTTTAACTTTTGTAGGAAGAAGCTGTGCAACATCCTCCGTTACAGGACGGGTTTGCTGCTGTTTATAAATATGATAGGAGGCATATGAACCTACTAGATAAAAAGATAAAAAAGTTCCTAACAACACGTTTTTCCTCATTCTAAACTGTAAGCTCCTTTCTTTACTTCTGTGAAATTATACCATATAAAAAGTGAAATAACACTAATATAGTGTAATTTTACACTATATTAGTGTTATTTTGAGAAAGCATATGAAAAAAACTTGTAATTTAATGTATGTTAACCTTATTGAAATAAAAAAAAAGAAAAGACACCAGGTCTTTTCTTTTTTTGTTTCTTTATTTTTCAGCTTCGTATGCAACTAAAGCCACTCTTTTTCCTAACGTTTGTTGAAACTGCTCTTCTAACTGTTTAAGCTTCGCATACATATCGTCGTTAATTGAAGCTGGCTCAAAGGTCATTTTTGTTTGCTCCATCAGATACTGTCACCTCTTTCATGTGTGTATGTTCTACTTTTTCCAATATAAAAGAGGTCTATGACGATTTGACGAAAGTTTACAAATTAAATTTGCTGATGAGCGCTGTTAATTGTTCTGCCATTTGAGACAAAGATTGTGCAGAAACAGCGATTTCTTCCATTGAAGCGAGCTGTTCTTCAGTAGATGCAGCCACTTCTTCAGATGTAGCTGCATTTCCTTTAGCAAGGATCGCCATTTCACCCGCTGTGCGCGCTACTTCTTCAACGGCTGCTGAAATTTGCTGAGCAGTCGCAGCAACTTCTTCTACTTGCGGAGCCGTTTCATTCATACTGCTTAGAATTTGTTCAAACTTTTGAATAGCCGTTTGTGAAATTGTTCGTCCTTCTTCCACTTTATTTGTTACTTGCTCCATTGTATGTACAGACTCCTGAGTATCTTGTTGAATAGCTTGAATAAGCTCAGAAATTTGAGATGCGGACACTTGTGATTGTTCTGCCAGCTTTCTCACTTCCGCTGCTACAACAGAAAACCCTTTTCCATGTTCCCCAGCTCGTGCCGCTTCGATTGCAGCATTTAAGGCTAGTAAATTTGTTTGAGCAGCAATGCCGCTGATTACTTCTAAAATAGTTCCAACTTCTTTTGAACGTTGAAACAAAGTACGAATTGTTGTATTAGACAGCTCGACGGATTGAGAAATGGATTCCATTTGTTCGACCGTTTCTCTCACGGCTTTTCCGCCTTCTATGGCTTCAGACGTTGTGTGATTTGATAGCTGAGAAACAGTTTCTGTACGCTTGGCAATTGTATAAACTCCTTGTACAATCTCATCTAAAGAAGCTGCATTTTGGTCAATAACAGCCGTTTGTTTTTCCGCGCTAGAAGCCACTTCTTGAACCGCAACTGATACTTGTTCAGTCGCAGCGCTCGTTTGCTGTGAGCTGGCCGTTAGCTCTTCTGAAGAAGCAGCCACTTGTTCTGCACTCATTTCAACATTTTGAATTAATGTGCGAAGATTGTTTTGCATATGACTAAAAGCATACCCTAACTCGCCGATTTCATCCTTTGAATTGACGGTAATCGCTGTTGTTAGATCTCCTTCACTAACGCTCAGAGCCTGATTCTTAAGCTGTTTGAGCGGTTTAATAATCGATTGCAGCACCACTAAAATAGTAAGACTCCCGATTATCAGACAAGCTACGATAATAAAGAGCGTTTTGTAAAAGATAGGCTGTGCTGCTTCACTTACTTCTGATGAGTACATCGTACCTGCAACTTTCCAATTCGTTGTTTTATTTGTCGTAAAGACCATCTTTTTTTCATCCCCGTTAAAGGTATATTCAAAAGATCCGGAGCTCTTTGCATAAAGCTTGTCAAAAAGAGAATCTGTCGCTTTTGTACCTGCTTTTTCCGTAGGATGAACAATATATTTTCTTTCTCCATCTAAAAGAAATGGATATCCTTTTTCTCCGATTTTCACTTTGCTGACAGCTTTATTGATGCGGCTTATATCTAAATTTAAAGCAATAACCCCTGTGCCATCCGCCGTTGTTTTTGCTACAGTAATAACGGTTTGACCTGTAGAGGCTGAGGGATAAGGTTCAGTGACAACTGTTTTCCCTTTGTTTTGCATGGCTAGCTTGTACCAATCTCGTTTTCTAGGATCATAGCCTGCTTGCATCACTTTTTTAGGCGATTGAATAAACTTTCCCTGCTGATTTCCTGTAAAAATGCTAATGGCTTCTGGATGAAGCGAAGCATATAAGTTAAAATCTTTGCTTAAAGTAGCCATATCTTTTTCATTGTAGCGCTCGTTGCTTACCACTGATGCAAAAAACTCTACATCATGAATTTTTGGTCCAATGGTATCGTCAATTACTGAATTAATGGACTGTACATTTTGCTGTGCTGTGTTAATAATTTGGTTTTCAATTTCATGTTTCGCTGTTATGTAAGCTGATACACCTATCGTAACAGATGGCACTAATAAGATCGCTGCAAATGCTAGCACCAGCTTTGTCTTAAAGTTATTAAGGGACCTTTTTTTTCTTACTCTCTCCATGCTATGTAGCCTCTCTCTCTGTAGTTAAAAGTGATCGTGCACTTCCTTTCTATCGGCAAGACTTCATATTCCTTTAGTCATCGAATGTATACATAATTAACAATGGGAGTGAAAAGATAAGAGTACGATAAAAAAAGTAGGTGAATTTAATGGAAGAAAGTAAAAACAGCAAGTCTTTTTCAATGTTTGAAACAGAAAAGGTTCAGCGCGGAGAAGAAAAAGATATTTTTAATATCTATAAAGAAGGAGTAAAAATTGCAGAAGTAAGAGGAACGGATCCTCAAACTCAGCAGGTTATTCCAATGCACGACTTGAACGATTACGAAGAAAATAAGCTTCACGAATATATTGCTCATTTAGACCACACGACGTAAACGGACTAAAACAAGAGTTCCCCTCTTGTTTTAGTCTTTAGAATCATAAAAAACATGTTCAAAATGAAGCGTGTTTTTTTGTATGTACAGCAGTCCAAACGAAAATTGTTTCTGACGCCGCTTGTCAGTAGCGGAACCTGGATTAAACATTGTAATATCACCAATTTGTTTATGAACAGGAATATGAGAATGACCGAAAATTACTGCGTCCACTTGTTGATGTTCAAATGCCAAAAGTGCACGTTTTTCAGTCGTCTTTTCTTTTCCATGACCGTGTGTTACGCCAATCGTAACATCATCAAACGGAAGAAGTAATGAAGTTGGAAGTACTTGCTGAAGCTCTTCACTGTCTACATTTCCACTCACACCGTGTACAGGAGCAAAAACGCGCAGTTCATTGTATACATCTACCGTTTGAAAATCTCCGGTATGAATAATCGCATCAGCTGTTTTCAGTTCAGCTAGGAGTTTTTTTGGAAAATGTTTCGCTCTCTTTGGAATATGAGTGTCGCCCAAAACAACAATCTTCATTCATCATACCCTCCTTTTTCGTTTATTCATTATGGTGTAGTGTATCGTATTACGTTGGAATGAAGCAACTCTATACGGAGCGTCAGGCAAAAAATTTCTCTTTTTCGTTTAAGTTTGCGAAAATACTTTACATACTAAGTTACAGAATGGAGTTTTCGAAATGGAAGTAAAAATTAATCGAAACGCAGCAAAAGTGTTAAAAAATGCATTGGCTAGCCCAGAAGGTCAAGGAAAAATGATTCGTGTATATGTAACTATCGACCACGGTGATCACGCGCATTATGATTGGAAATTCGATACGCCGACTGAACATGATGAAATCGTAAAAACAGATAAAGATATCGATATCGTTTTAGATAAACGCGAGAAATTTTTAGAAGGCGTATGGATTCAATATTTCCACGTTCCAGAGCCTGAATTTGTGATTAGCAGCCTTCACCACGCGCATCACCATCATTAATACAAAAAACACACCTTGTTTTATAGGTGTGTTTTTTCGTTTGTGTGACAAGCAAAAATTTTATTGATGAGAAGAAGAGATAAAATTTTGTTGAAGCAATAAAAATGAGCTATAGTGGAATTACGGATGAAAGAAAAGAGGTTAGCGTATGAAAGTAAGTGTGTTAGTAAGATCTATTTTAGTTGTTATTTTATATAATTTATTCGTTCTGTACATCGGATGGAACGCTTGGATGTGGCTTCACACAATGTTTGAAGTGGAAAACAAATGGATTCTTACGGTGCTCGTTGTCTTTTTTGCTTATTCCTTTATCATCAGTCGTGCGTTTCAACAAGTGAGCATATTTAAAATTGTGGGATCGTACTGGTTAGGATTTATTCAATATTCGGTTCTTTTGCTTCCTATAGGCAATCTAGCCGTATATATTCTCGCTTTTCTAGGTGCTTCGCTTTCTACAGCTATCGATTCAATCGGACTTTTTATAATTGCCGCTTTTTTATTCATTTTCGCCTACGGTACGTATAATGCTTACAGCCCTGTGGTAAGGAAATATACGATATCAGTTGCTAAAAAGACGAATCGAAAAAACCTCCGCATTGCCGTAGCATCCGATATGCACTTTGGCACATTGTCCGGCAAAAAACATTTGCAGCGGCTAATCACTCATGTACAAAAGATACAGCCGGATCTTATTTTACTCCCTGGAGATATTATCGATGATGATCCTCAAGTATTCTTTAAAAAAGGAATGGATTCTATGATGAAACAGCTTAAAGCGCCTTTAGGTACATATGGAATTTTGGGAAATCATGAGTATTACGGCGGGAAGATCCCTCAGTTTGTGGACAGAATGAAAGAAATGAACATTCCTATTTTAATGGATGAAGTCTTAAATATAGGCGATAGCTTGTACTTAATCGGAAGAAAAGATAAGACGGATAAAAACCGAGACAGCTTTTTCGATTTAGCGAGTGAAGCGGATCGTTCTCTTCCAGTCATCGCGATGGATCATCAGCCGCTTTCTTTAAAAGAAGCGGAACAAGCGGGCGTAGATTTACTTCTATGCGGTCATACTCACAGAGGACAAATGGCACCTAATCATTTGATCACAAAGCGGTTATTTGAAATTGATTGGGGCTACAAGCAAACTAATCAACTGCATACCATTGTCTCTTCAGGATTTGGCTTTTGGGGTCCTCCGCTTCGAATCGGAAGCCGATCAGAAATTATTCAAATTGATATTACATTTACAAAATAGAGAAAGCCCTAGGGCTTTCTCTATTTTAATGTACGCAGCAGCTTCGGAAGCTCTGCGTAAATAGCCACTACTTCATCTACTTTCATCCGAACGAGTCCGCTTGAAGACGGGGCAACAAAATCCATTATTCCTGATACCATCGATTCCTCTTGTTTGCCCCACTTTACTTGCTTGCGTCCGCTGTACTGCTGATAAACGCCTTTTCCAACAAAACAAACGATTTTAGGCGTGTATGTAGCGATTTTTTTCTTTAAGATTTCTCTGCCTTCTGCATATTCTTCTTTTGTAATCTCATCAGCTGCCTTTGTAGGCCGCTCTACAATATTTGTTAAACCGTATCCTAGCTGTAACAGCGAGTGATCTTCTTCTGGATGATATTTACGATTTGTCAAACCTGCTTTGTGAAGAATTGTCCAGAAACGATTGGTTGGATTAGCAAAATGATGACCCGTTTCACCGGAACGGATGCTTGGATTAAAACCGACAAATAAAATATCTAAGTTGGGCTGTATATGATCAAAAATAGAGTTCATAGGCATACGCTCCTTACAATGTAAAAAGAAAACATCCAATTTGGATGTTTTCTCTTTACTATACCCTATTAAATACGAACTACGCGTCCGTTGAATTTTTGTTTCCAGTAGCCGCTGCTCATGTTTGCAATTGCAACACCTGTTGAGCTTTGAGCACCGATGAACTTGCCGCCGCCTACATAAATACCAACGTGGCCGTCTTTTTTATATGTATCGAAGAAAACAAGATCTCCAGGCTGCATTTGACTAGAAGACACTTGCGTTCCAGCATGCTTTAACGTTTCTGTACTTACAGATCCAAGAGGTCCAAGGTTAACGCCTACCTGAGCATATGCCCAGTGTACAAATGACGAGCAGTCAAATAAACCGTGGTTAATATCAGACTGGCTGCGCCCTCCGCCAAATACATAAGCAGAGTTTCCAATCCAACGGTTTCCTACCGTTACAACATTGCTAGCTTTTGGAGCTGGAGCGCTTGTAGGTGCCACATCATTGCTGCTTGCTTTTGGTGCTTCTGCCTTAGCAGAAGATGATGAATCGGCTTTTTCAGCTGGTGCCGCCGCTGCTTTTTGAGCTTGTTCGGCTGCTTTCTTAGCTGCCTCTTTAGCCGCTTGTTCAGCTGCTTTTCTTGCTGCTTCTTCCGCCGCTTTTTGATCTTTAATATTTTGTTCAAGCGTAGACTGTTCATTCGCAAGAGAGCTGTCTTTTGATTGTAGAGAAGCTTTTAGTTCTTCATTTTTTGCTTCTTTATCTTTTAGTTCTTTTGCTAACGCATCTTTTTGTTTCTTTTGAGCTGCTAGCTGGACAGTCATTTCATCCAGTTCTGCCTTCATATCTTCTAAGCTAGCTAACTTAGATTTAACATCTGCTTGTTTTGTTTTTAGTTCGTCTTGCATATTTTTAGTTTCTGTTAAAATACCGCGATCTGCATCTACAATCGTCGAAACAGCTAGCGCGCGGTCTACAAAATCACTAAAACTTGAAGAACCAAGTAAAACTTGTAAATACTCTACGTTACCGCCACTTTCTTGCATGGAACGTGCACGATCCTTTAAAATATCATTTCGCTTTTCAAGTTTTTCTTGAAGCAGCTTAATTTCTTTTTCAAGCTGCTCTACTTGTTTAGACGTTTCTTTAATATCCGCTTCTGTTTTTTCGGCTTTTTTATTATTTTCTTCTTCTGCCAATGTTAATCGCTCAAGCTGTGCTTTCATTTGATCTTGTTCTGCTTGAAGGCGTGTTAATTCATCAGAAGCTGCTTTGATGTTAGATTGCACATCTTGGCGCTGATTTTGAATTTGAGATTTTTGTGATTCCATATCCTGAATGGTAGAGGCATATGCTGGGGTTGATAAAACTCCTCCTAGACCTAATAAAACCGTTGTATTAAGTAAAAGCATTTTCTTTTTCAATATGAATTCCTCCGCTTTCTCGCTCTGTTAAACTAGTAATTTCTAATTATGTATCAATATGTATAAAAGTCTGACAATTTATGTAAAGTTCACTGTATTTGTCGATAAATAGCTAAATATGCTAATGAAAATCTACGAAAATTATACCACGATAAGCGTTCAAAAAAAGAATAACAATATTACAATTGTATTTCAGTCATGTAACATTTAAAGCTTGTGTATACATTCACTTCTTGCCTGCAAAAATATACCTTTATTTCCCCATGCAAGTGAAAGATCTATCAAGCTTCAAAAAGCAGTGTTTTTAGCGTTATAAAGTAGATAATTATCATTGTTTAAGCTGTTTAGATTTAAGATATTTCTAAAAGAAACGTAACAACTCTTTAACATATTCGTCTATTTTTACCCTTTATCTACCATTTTTACAATATTTGAAAATGATTTTCTGGAATAACAATGAATTTATTTCTATTCGATGTTTGAAGAAGTTCAAAAAGAGGGCAATAGGCAATTTTCAAACAATATTCGACAACGCTTGGATGAAGCCATATAAAAAACCTTCTCGCCTCATAGCGAGAAGGTTTTTTTAATTACGCTGCTGATAATAATGTTCTAAAGCTACAATTGCGCTTCCCATTCGCTCTTGATCGGGAATAACAATACGATCTACCCCTTCTTCTTTTAAAGCAGCAGCGGTTACTTTTCCTACGGATACAGCTACTACAGAGCTGTTAAAGAGTTCTCGAATGTGATCAGCTTGTCCGTGTTCTCTTGCAAATGAAAACAAAAATCTGGCCTGTGGAGCGCTTGTGAAATTAACAGCATCAATTTTTCCGCTTATTAATTCGTTTATAAGCTGTTCCATGACTTCTGCTTTTGGCGGAATATGCTGATACGGTAAAATCTCTTTAAATTGGGCTTTTTGATTCGATAGAAAATCAATCAATTTTGGTGCAGGATCTCCGTGAAGCTGAAGCGCTACATGCTTTTCTTCAAAAGAGAACGAATGAAGTGCTCTGACTAGTCCCGCTGTACTTCCATCATCATCTCGAACGGTTGGAGTAACGCCAAGCTTTTTTAACATGTTTACGGTTTTATACCCGCGCGCAGCAATATTGGCTGCTTGTAAAGAAGAGAGGAATTCGTCAGCTAGTCCTAGCTTATCTGCCGTTTTATACAAAATTTCTGTCCCGACGCCTGTCGTAAAAATAAACCAATCATAATTTCCTTTTACCAGTTCTTTAATATCTGCTTCTAAGTGTGTGTCATCTAAAAAGATGGTTCCTTGAGCAGGCCGTACAAGCGGGGTCCCGCCAAGGTTTTCAACAATTTTGCTGATTTCTTCTACTTTACGCTGACCTACGAGTGCGACTGTTTTTCCTTCTAATCGTTTCAATGGTCTACCTCCATTTTTCTATGTATGCTACTTTAATGATCCTTGATAACCGAGTTTTTCAGAAATCACGCTCGCCGCTTCTGTTACTTTTTGAATAATGAACGGCAGTCTGTCTCCTTGAAATCTCGCTTCAATTCCCGCTACGCTAATGCCTGCAACCACTTCATTTTGATGATTTACAATCGGCGCGCTCACGGATGTTGTATAGTTTTCTAATTCAGAGGTGCTAATGGTATACCCTTTTTCTTTTGCTTCTTTTAATACATTTCTTAACTTCTCTTTATCTGTAATGGTTCCAATACCTATTGGAGCTAGCTCCGTTTGACTAATATATGCCTCTTGTTCTTTTTCGGGTAAATGCGCCAAAATAATGCGTGAACAAGCTCCTGCATAAAGAGGCGAACGCCTTCCAATTGATGTATAAAGACGCACTGGGTGAAGCGTATCTACTTTTTCAATATACATGGCTTCATTCCCATCTCGTACAATTAAATTAACCGCTTCTTCTACTTCGTCTCGGAGCGTTTCCATTACAGGCTTTGCGATATGTCTAATATCTAAGCGATTAGCCACTAGCTGACCAAATTGCAAGAATAAAAGTCCTAGCGAATAGTATCCTTGCTCATCTTTTGTTAAAAATCCCATCTCTTCAAGCGAACCAACCATCCGGTGCAAAGAAGTTTTTGGAACGCCTGAATATTCCATCATTTCTGTGAAGGTAAGCTTAGGGTGCTTGATAAAAAGCGTGAGAATCTGCATGGATTTAACGACTGTTTTATTATTAGCTTGCATAAAACCTTCTCCCTTATTTGTGCGAATACATGTATTTGATAGACGTATAGCTTACTAGCTAATCATATGTTCTTTTTATTATACATGAAGAAAAAAAGGAAAGCACTCCCTTATAAGAGCACTTTCCTTTCTTACACCGTTTCTAGTTCTTTAATGGAAATAGGGTTACTTTCTAGAAATTTGGTTGTAAAATCTCCTTCTTTAAAAGAAGGATGGTTCAGTAATTCTAAATGAAAAGGAATGGTTGTATGAATACCTATAATGATAAATTCTTCGAGCGCGCGTTTCATTCGTTGAATCGCTTCATTTCGATCTTTCCCCGTTACAATTAATTTCGCCACCATTGAATCATAAAATGGAGAAATTTCATAGCCTGGGTAAACCGCGCTGTCTACACGAACGCCGTAGCCGCCGGGAGGTAAATACATCTCGACTTTTCCAGGAGAAGGCATAAAGTTTTTAGCCGGATTTTCTGCATTGATCCGACATTCAATTGCCCATCCTTTTAACTGAATATCCCGCTGAGAAAATGATAGCGGGTAGCCCGCTGCTACGGAAATTTGTTCTTTAATTAAGTCAATGTTTGTTACAAGTTCTGTAACAGGGTGTTCAACTTGAATCCGTGTGTTCATTTCCATAAAGTAAAAATGTCCGTGTTTATCTAACAGAAACTCCACCGTTCCCACACCTGTATAATCAACTGCTTTAGCTGCCGAGACCGCCGCTTTGCCCATTTTAGCACGAAGGTTTTCATCTACCGCAGGAGACGGAGCTTCTTCTACCAACTTTTGATGACGTCGCTGAATCGAACAATCTCGTTCACCTAAATGAACTACATTACCTTCTTCATCAGCAATAATTTGAATTTCGATGTGTTTTGGTTCTTCTAAATACTTTTCAAGATATACGCCGCCGTTTCCAAAGGCTGTTTCCGCTTCATGCTGAGCTTGACGAATCGCTTTTTCTAGCTCCTCTTCGCTATGAGCAAGCCTCATTCCTTTTCCACCGCCGCCCGCTGTAGCTTTTACGATGATGGGATAGCCTATTTCTCTTGCTACTGGAATAGCTGAGCTGCTATCTTTAATCAGTCCCTCCGTGCCAGGTACAATAGGCACGCCGGCTTGTTTCATTGTTTCTCTTGCTACAGCTTTTGCTCCCATTTTGCGGATGGCTTCTGCTTTTGGACCAATAAAGGTAACGTCATAGGATTCACACATCTCAGCAAAATCAGCATTTTCAGCTAAAAATCCATAGCCGGGATGAACAGCGTCTGCCTTGGTTACTTGCGCTACGGTAAGCAGATTACGAATATTTAAGTAGCTTTCTTTAGAAGACGTTTTACCAATACAAAATGACTCATCTGCTAGCTTCACGTGAAGTGCATCTTTGTCTGCTTCTGAATACACGGCCACGGTTGCAATTCCCATCTCTTTACAAGCTCGAATGATACGAACTGCAATCTCCCCGCGGTTTGCGATTAACACTTTTTTGAACATAGTGGCTCCTCCTGACAGTATGTATACTTTAATATGATTTTACGATAAATAGAGGCTGTCCAAACTCAACAACATCTCCGTCTTTCACAAGAATTTCAAGCACTTCTCCTTCCATTCCTGCATCTACTTCGTTAAAAAGCTTCATCGCTTCAATTACACATACAACATCTTTACGTTCAATTGTTTGTCCTATTTGAACAAAAGGATCGGCATCTGCTTCTGGCTTAGCGTAAAAGGTTCCGACCATTGGTGATAAAATTTGCTTTTCATTATTTTCTGGTAAGTTTACAGACATAGAATCTTGAGGCGATTGCTCAGTGGCAGCGTCTTTTGCTTGTACTTCTTCAGTTTTCACTTCTGTAACAGCTAGGCCTTCTAAAGGAATTCCCGCTTTATCAATGACAACTTTTGTTCCTTCGTGTTCAATATGGAGCTTTTGAATACCAGATTCATTCATTAATGAAACAACTTCTTGCAATTCACGTACGTTTATCATTTCTTGTCACTCCTGTTTTGTGTTATTTAGTTGACGCAAGGTTAATAGCAATCTTCAATTCTTGAAGCAGCTGTTCTTTTTCTAGATAGATTTTTTCTGCTTCATGAAGCGAAATATGAGAAAAGTAAATGGATTCTCCAGGTTTTACTTGAGCTAAAAGCGGTAAATCTGCTGTGATGACTTGAGCGATTTTAGGATATCCACCCGTTGTTTGACGGTCTGCTAACAGGATAATGGGATTTCCATCTGGCGGGACTTGAACAGAACCTTGTGAAACGGCTTCAGACAATAACTCTTTTTTTTCTTGAAGCTGAAGAGAAGGTCCATCCATTCGATAGCCCATTCGATCTGATTGATTTGATACTTTAAAGGGCTCTTTCATAAAATGACTTTTGCTTTCAGCTGTAAATAAATCAAATTGACTGCCATTCATAACACGGACACTTGGTTTCTTTGTAAAATGAACAAATTCTTTATAATTTACGGACCATGGAGAAGTATATACTCCGTTTATCAGTTCATTTGAAAGAAAAGCAGGCTTTGAACCAGCAGGAACAGATAGAGGTAAAACGTCCTCTGTTTGTAATGCTCTTCCTTTATAGCCACCAATTTTGCCTCTCAAATACGTGCTTTTACTATTTAACACTTCATCAATAGAAAATCCTCCAGCTACAGATAGATAGGAACGACACCCGGTTTTGCAAGGACCAAATGCTAAAGTGCTTCCTTTTGGAATAAATAAAGGTTTCCACATAGGTACTGGCTTTCCGTTGACCGAAGGAGTTAAATCTCCCCCCGTGATCGCTACTAAACAATCGCTTTCTATTTCAAGGGTAGGCCCCATTAGCGTAACTTCAAGTCCCGCTTCTTTTTCATCGTTACCAACTAGTAAATTAGCAATTCGGAGGGAATAAGAATCCATTGCTCCGCTTACAATCACACCGTGCTGCTGAAATCCTCTTCTTCCTAAATCTTGAATGCTCGTTAATAATCCGGCTTTACTAACTCTTATACTCATTTTTCACCCTCCTTTGCCTGCATTTCTTGATACTCTTCTTTAGAGATGGGTTTGAATTTCACAATATCTCCTGCTTGAAGCAAACTTGGCGGATTTTGCTCCGGCAAAAACAGCTTAATAGGTGTTTGACCAATTAACTGCCATCCTCCGGGAGTGGAAATAGGGTACACTCCTGTTTGCATTCCTGCAATACCAACCGAACCGGCAGGAATAGACGTGCGAGGAGACGACCGACGAGGCGTAGCAATTTTTTCAGATAATCCTCCAAGAAACGGAAATCCAGGAGCAAATCCAATCATGTACGCTAAGTATTCACCTTCAGAATGAATACTAATTACCTCTTCAGTTGTTAAGTTATGGTGACGAGCCACATATTCAAGGTCAGGTCCATACTCGCCTCCGTAGCAAACTGGAATGGAAACCGTACGATGGTCTAACTCTTTTTCTGTCTGTTCGTTCTCTAATTTACTTTGAAGGATAGAAGACACTACTTCAAAAGGAGACACAAATTCTTTTTTCTCCTTCTTTTTCACGGCTGCTACCACTTCAAGAGGGTTATAAAAGATCGTAAGGTTCGTAAATGCCGGCACGCATTCAATAAACCCAGGGAAAGGACTTAATTCTATCGAATCTTTACACGTTTTAATTTGTTTATGAATGTCATACTGAATGCTATCTCCAAACGTTATAACAAGCGCTGAGTCCCCAAGCGGAGAAATAACAGCTGACGCTTTTGTTACGGTTTGATTCATATCTACACCTCTTTCTTTTATAAAACACCTAGTTTTTCATCTCGAATATCTGTGATAAACATATGCCCCGGAGCATGTGTAATCATAATAGAAGGTTTTGTTTCCATCGCTACTGCTTGAGGAGTTACACCACAAGCCCAAAACACGGGCACCTCACCTACCTTAATGGAAACAGCATCACCAAAATCCGGAGAGTGCAGGTCTTGGATCCCTATTGCAGCCGGATCTCCAATGTGAACAGGCCCCCCGTGCACGGCCGGGAAACGTGAAGTTACTTGGGCTGCCCGCACCACGTCTTGCTGGGGAATTGGACGCATACTAACCACCGTTGAGCCGTGAAATATTCCTGCTTCAGCGCATGAAATATTTGTTTTATACATAGGAACATTACAATTTTCTTCAATGTGACGAACAGGTATGTCGTTGTTTAAAAGCGCGTGTTCAAATGTAAAGCTACATCCGATAAGAAAAGCTACCATATCTTCTGTCCAATAGTCTGTGATATCAGTTACTTCTTTTACTAGTTCCCCATTTTCATAGATTCGATACTTGGGAAGGTCTGTACGAATATCTCCAGACGGAGCTGCAAACTTTGGCACCGGAGATCCAGCGTCTGTTACATCTAAAAGCGGACAAGATTTAGGGTTACGCTGACAGAACAATAGAAAGTCAAAGGCTTGTTGCTTTGGTAAAATAGCTAAATTAGCTTGAGCATAGCCGTTTGCCATGCCTGCTGTTGGTTGAATAAGCTGATTGTTACGGATTTGCTGACGAAGTTCAGCTGGAGTTAGCTGTGAAAGGGTTATCATATTTCTATCTCCCATCAGTGCCCGCACGCAACTTACGTGCGGGCACTTTGTTTTATTTAAATAATTGAGGAAGTTGATCCATTAACGTATAGCCTCCCATTAAAGCCATTACAATAACGACCAGTACACCAGAAATGGTAAGCCATAAAGGATGTTTATACTCACCAACGATGCTTTTTTTGTACGCAGCGATCAGTAATGTTCCTAGAGCAATTGGCAAAATTAATCCATTGATTGCTCCAACTAAAAGAAGAACTTTTACAGGTTTTCCAATTAAGACAAACGACAGAGTCGAAATAATAATAAATCCAATAATAATCCAGTTTGAGTTTTTATTAAGTTTTTCACTAAACGTTTGAATAAATGAAACAGATGTATAAGCAGCTCCCACTACAGACGTAATAGCGGCAGACCACATGACAATCCCAAAGATTTTATAGCCAACGTTCCCTGCTGCGAGCTGAAACACGGATGCCGGAGGATTGGCTGGGTCAATTTGTAATCCTTTAGATACGACGCCAAGTACTGCTAAAAACAAAGCGATTCGCATAACGGAAGTGATAAGAATTCCTGTTACAGAACTTTTGGTCACTTGAGGTAAAGAATCGATGCCTTTTACACCAGCGTCTAAAAGGCGATGTCCACCTGCAAAGGTAATGTAACCACCCACGGTTCCTCCAACAAGCGTAACAATCGCTATAATGTCAATTTTATCAGGAGCAAAAGTTTTCACCACAGCTTCTCCCACGGGAGGTGAAGTGGTAGCCGCTACATATAGCATTAGCCCAATCATGACAAAACCTGCAATTTGCGTGAAGCGATCCATTGCTTTTCCAGCTTCTTTTACAACGAAGATTAGCACAGCAATAACTGCACTAATTGCAGCTCCGGCTGTTGGAGAAATACCCGTAATCGCATTTAATCCAAGCCCCGCACCAGCAATATTTCCAATATTAAATGCAAGTCCTCCAATAACAATTAAAATAGCGAGCACGTATCCTAATCCGGGAAATACCATGTTGGCGATTTCTTGTCCGCGTTTTTCAGAAACGGCAATGATTCTCCATACATTGGTTTGAGCAAAAATATCAAGAATAATTGAAATTAAAATAACGAATCCGAAGCTTGCGGCCAAATTTTGTGTAAATACGGTAGTTTGAGTTAAAAAGCCTGGTCCAATAGCCGATGTGGCCATTAAAAAAGCGGCTCCAAGCATTAACGTCCAGTTTACTTTAGGCGCAGCCGAAAGCTTTTGCTGAGGTGTTGATTTCTTTATTGGCTCCAATATCATCTTCCTCCTGATTGTATGTAGTTTTTATTGTGAAATAGCCTTAACTACCACTTCTGATGCTCGTAAAGAACGGTTGACATGACGAGCAAATTCAAGTGCGTGGGCCCCGTCTCCATGAATGCAAATCGTATCTGCCTGCAATTCTACATCCTTACCTTGTTGAGATTTGACTTTCCCTTCTTTCACCATTGTAATAACTTGAGAAACAGCTTCGTCATCATCTTCAATTAAAGCATTTGGTTCTGTGCGAGCAGTGAGAGAACCGTCTAACTGATAGGTACGGTCTGCAAATACTTCGTTAGCCGTTTTTAAACCAATTCTGTTACCTGCTTGAATCAGCTCACTTCCAGATAATCCAAACAAAATCAGCTCAGGATTTACGTTATAAACAGCTTTTGCTATTGCTTCAGACAAGGCTTTATTTTTAGCAGCCATGTTATATAGTGCACCGTGAGGTTTTACATGCTGCATTGATAACCCTTCCGCTTGCAAAAAGCCGTTTAATGCCCCAATTTGATAAACCACGATATCGTAGGCTTCCTGAGGTGAAATATTCATGTTTCTGCGTCCAAAACCTATAAGATCCTGCAAACCAGGATGAGCCCCAATTTGCACTTTTTTTTCAGCAGCCAATTTCACCGTTTTTCGCATGACGCTCGGATCCCCTGCGTGAAATCCACAGGCTACGTTTACAGACGTCACATGCTCTAAGATTGCTTCATCATTGCCAATGCGATAAGCACCAAAGCTTTCCCCTAAATCACAGTTTAAATCTACTTTACTCAATGCGTTCTTCCCCCTTAAACCCTTTAATGTAAGCGTAACCATTTGCAGATAGTAAGGAAAATGCAAGCTTTATTATCTGCATCAATACTTCAAGTTCCGTTTTTCGGAATCTTAGTACCGTTTTTCAGTTATATTTGGATTTTAGCACGAGATGATGGATTGAACAACAACATTGTCAGAATATTTGACATAGTCATTATTTTTACTTGGATAATAATACCTTATTTTATTGATGTTTTCTATCTATAGCCTTAATATAACGCAGCCGCTTAATGCCATTGGACACAGTAAATAACTAGGTTGTCAGAATAATTACTAGTTCTAAATAATCAAAATAAAATTTTTGTTGTAATCGTTTTCAAATAGGTGCTATATTTCAATTGTAGTCAATTTATGCAAACGATTGCAAAAAAAAAGGGGATGAAACGATGAAAGGGAAAAAATGGACAGCTTTAGCTCTAACACTGCCGCTGGCTGCTAGCTTATCAACAGGTGTTCACGCCGAAACCGTACATAAAGGTAAAGCTCCAACAGCAGATAAAAACGGTGTCTTTTATGAGGTGTATGTAAACTCTTTTTACGATGCAAATAAAGATGGCCATGGTGATTTAAAAGGTCTTACACAAAAGTTGGATTATTTAAATGATGGCAATTCTCATACAAAGAATGATCTTCAAGTAAACGGGATTTGGATGATGCCGGTCAACCCTTCTCCCAGCTATCATAAATATGATGTAACGGACTATTATAATATTGATCCGCAGTATGGAAATCTGCAAGATTTTCGCAAACTGATGAAAGAAGCAGATAAACGAGACGTAAAAGTCATTATGGACCTTGTTGTGAATCATACGAGCAGTGAACACCCTTGGTTCCAAGCTGCGTTGAAAGATAAAAACAGCAAGTACAGAGATTACTACATTTGGGCTGATAAAAATACCGACTTGAATGAAAAAGGATCTTGGGGACAACAAGTATGGCATAAAGCTCCAAACGGAGAGTATTTTTACGGAACGTTCTGGGAAGGAATGCCTGACTTAAATTACGATAACCCTGAAGTAAGAAAAGAAATGATTAACGTCGGAAAGTTTTGGCTAAAGCAAGGCGTTGACGGGTTCCGCTTAGATGCTGCCCTCCATATCTTTAAAGGTCAAACACCTGAAGGCGCTAAGAAAAATCTCCTGTGGTGGAATGAGTTTAGAGATGCAATGAAAAAAGAAAACCCTAACGTATATCTAACGGGTGAAGTATGGGATCAGCCGGAAGTAGTAGCCCCTTACTATCAATCGCTTGATTCTTTATTTAACTTTGATTTAGCAGGGAAAATTGTCAACTCTGTAAAAGCAGGAAATGATCAAGGAATCGCCACTGCAGCAGCGGCAACGGATGAGCTTTTTAAATCATACAATCCAAATAAAATTGACGGCATTTTCTTAACCAACCATGACCAAAACCGCGTCATGAGTGAGCTAAGCGGAGATGTGAATAAAGCAAAATCAGCTGCTTCTATCTTACTTACGCTTCCTGGAAATCCGTATATTTATTACGGTGAAGAAATTGGTATGACCGGTGAAAAGCCTGATGAATTAATCCGTGAACCGTTCCGCTGGTACGAAGGCAACGGAATTGGACAAACTAGCTGGGAAACACCTGTATATAACAAAGGCGGCAATGGTGTGTCTGTAGAAGCACAAACAAAACAAAAGGATTCCTTGTTAAATCATTACCGTGAAATGATTCGCGTGCGCCAGCAGCACGAAGAGTTAGTAAAAGGAACGCTTCAATCCATTTCAGTAGACAGTAAAGAAGTCGTTGCCTATAGCCGCACGTATAAAGGCAAATCGATTAGCGTGTATCATAATATTTCAAATCAACCTGTAAAAGTATCTGTAGCAGAGAAAGGTAAATTGATTTTCTCTAGTGAAAAAGGTGCAAAAAAGGTTAAAAATCAGCTTGTAATTCCGGCTAATACAACGGTTTTAATAAAATAATAGAAAACACCTTCGAGTGATTACCTGGTAATCACTTGAAGGTGTTTTTTCATAAAAAATTAGCATGAGAACATCATCAGAAATTAGTGTAAACATAATTTCTACTGCTAATCTAATTAGTTCATAAATCTTCATAAATAATCTCTTTCTCTTCTTTATCATGAGGAAAAGGCAACGCAACATACATCGTTATCTTTTCTTTCTCACTTTCTGCCCATATTTCTCCTTGATGAAGTTCGACAATTCGTTTGGCAACGGTACCCCTTTTTTGATTTTATAACTGTTAACATAAAACGTATTATCGGCACAAAATAGAAGATGGGTAGTAAAGCGACCTTTACGTAAAGTGTACTTTACGTAAAGGTCGCTTTACTATAGAATAAGGTTAAATAATAAAACAGAGGAGGATTTATGTGAGTGAAAAACCATTTGGCAGAACATAGACAGAAATATGGTTATTCTCAAGATAAACTAGCCGAAAAGCTAGGTGTATCGAGACAGACCATCATATCAATTGAAAAAGGAAGATATAACCCCTCACTTCCTTTAGCTTTACAAATAGGAAAAATCTTTAAAACTCCAGTAGAAGCAATCTTTATTCTGGACACTGAAAAAGGATAGAACTTTTAGGAGGTAATATAACATGGCTTTAAAAAAAGGATATTTTCTCATCGGTATTATGTTTACATTCATTTTTGGATTCAAATTAGTTTCAGCAATTACAAACTCAGCATCTTATATTGAAGCGTTGATATGGGGCGCATTTACATATATGTGTTTTGCTTTAAGTTACTTATTTCCTCACTTTCAAAAGAAAGATGAAAGAATGAATCTTATTAGACAAAAAGGGTTATATTACTCATTTTTTGCTTTAATGATCTATCTTTTTATAGCTATAGCGTTAATAAAGATTGGAATCATTGCTCTTACTTCACTTGAGATAGCTTCAGTATTAATTTCACTAATGGTTATTACAATGTGGACATCTTGGATTATATTATCTAAACGTTATTAATAAAGCGCTCAATACTACATGAAAAGATAGTTACCATAATGGATTTTCTAGGAAACAAATAAAGACAGCAGCCAATATAGAATTAGCTGCTGTCTTTATTTATAGGTTTAGTTTTCATAAAAATCCCTGCTAATCCAATGAAAATAGCAGATACAAGTAATGCAGTTACTCCCTGCTTTAAAATAAAGCTAAAGACCATTACAGAAAGTAAGCTTAACAAAAACATTAATTTGACTAACATATTTCTCTTATTCATTTATAATCATCTCAATTCTGCGTACGGATAACATATAAAGTTATTGTCGTTGCTCTCTTTGTCCAACAATCCAAGCTAAAACTAAAATAGAAGCTGTTACTACTAAAGCTGTAAACATAACTATATTCACCTCTTATTCCTTATAATTACATTTTAACACATTATAAAGAGAGAAAAATGAATGAATACGATATGCAAAGCTAGTTTACATAAACACTCTTAACGGAACCCACGCAAAAAGAGAACCCTTATGAGAGTAAGGGTTCGAAAGAGGTCTCAATTATGAGTTATGCAGCTTTTTATACATCGTTCATTTGTTAGGTTTTTCATTAGGAGGACCAACATATTCGATGAATAAAAAGCGCACCTTTTATTCATATGCAAGCCCTTATAAAAAAAGCATGTATCGCAAAAAGTATGATACAATAACCTCTGGTCTATTTTTTACAAATTTCAACGTAGCAAAAAGAGCAACCTCTCGTCCACTGCAGAGGTTGCTTCTTTTATTTTATATATGCAGCAACATATTAAAAATAGCTTTTAATTACAGAACATGGTAATCTATTTACGCTTCATACTTCGGATACGTATGAA
This sequence comes from Priestia sp. 40, assembly GCF_049368575.1. Lineage (NCBI taxonomy): Bacteria > Bacillati > Bacillota > Bacilli > Caryophanales > Bacillaceae > Priestia > Priestia sp. 40. Next base: position 40,830 of record NZ_JBMPZA010000012.1, on the reverse strand, counting down.
CAAACCCTTACAAAAAAAGAAATCTCGTTCATTGGCCAATGCCGAGGTTTCTTTTTATTTTGCTTACCTTTCAGGACGCTTAGTTACGTATATTTTATATGTATGAGATATTTAATTCTCCCTCTTAAAACTCAGGATTCATACTTCTTTTCTTCATCAATCCATCTATCTTCAGTCAATAGTCCACACTTAGGGCATTTATATTTCGGATCTATTTGAGTTGTTATTTCCTCAACATTACAAAGTTCACATAAATGAATTAAAAACGAATATCACCACACTCCTAATAAATAGAAAACACATCATTATTATTATGGGTTTCATAAGTGATAATAACATCTTTTTCATACTTTAGAAGTTTACGTGAGATCAAATTAGCTTCTCCTTTTAAAAAAGAGAGCATCAAACGCAGGCTTTAATACAACAACTGTTTTTTAATAATTTTAGGCAAAATATCTTTGTCGTTTGACAAAGGATAAGTCTTCCATTATCATCAACTCAAACTTATTTACGAGGAGAGGTAAAAATGAAAATTTATGTTGATGCAGATGCTTGTCCGGTAAAAGATATCATTATCTCTGAAGGTACGAATGCTGAAATTCCTGTTATCCTTGTTACTAGCTTTTCTCATTTTTCTAATGTGGAACAACCATCAGGAGTGGAAACCATTTATGTTGATTCTGGAGCAGATGCTGCGGATTATCGGATTATGGGGTTAGTAAAAAAAGGGGATATAATCGTTACGCAAGATTATGGTCTTGCTTCGCTAGGTTTAGCAAAAGGGTGTGTGGTACTTCACCATAATGGGTCTAGCTATACAAATGAAAACATTGACCAATTATTGCAAACACGTTATTTGAGTGCAATGGCTCGAAAAAGTGGAAAGCGTACAAAGGGGCCAAAACCATTTACACCCGAAGATAGAGAGAAATTTAAGGGGCTTTTTAAAAGAGCAATTTCACGCTAAAAAAGAACCAGCTATTTTCAAAAAAACCAGAAAAACAAATTGTCCAAATGTTAAACTAACCTGCCCCGTTAGCTTAAGTAGAAACATCAATAGGCGACCTATTCCTTCTGCTCAGAAAGATAAAGTCACCTACACGATTTTTCCGTTCATTATTATTTACCCTTTCTGTTTTCCTATTTATACATTTATTGTTTTGCATATTTCTGTTCTAACTGATTTACTACATCTTCCTGACATTCATTGATAAATAAATAAGTAAGGTATGAATGTAAATCAAATCGTTCTTCATTAATAAATGTAGAGAAAACCTGTTTATATTCGCTCAATAGTTTGACCTCCTTTATGCAAGTCCCTATTCTTTATTATTGTCCAACTAGCAATCTCTTATACATACAAATTAACAAAATATTTTATAGGATAAGCTGTTTTCATCTTGTACTGGCCCCGCCTACGTCACATACAATGATAGCAAGCTTATTCCCATTATATATGTAATCGTTTACAAAATAAATTAAAATAATTGAATATTCTGTTTTTTAATCGATATTAGGGACAGTATGGAAAATTCTTATAAGTAGCTAAAAATTAAAGAAACGTCCGCAAAAGTATACTTTTTTGAACTTTTGATTTATATAGAAAATCTATCATTTTCACGGTTCGTTTAAGTTTTGAAATAATATACGAACGTTCTCTAAAACACATAAAACTTTGCGAACGTTCTTATTAGAAAAAAATGATGGATTCAAATCGAATCTTGATAGTGTGTTAGAACGAATAGCTTAAAAATAGTAGGATTCTACATCAAACTTTTAATATAAGTTTTGAAAAAGAAATGTGGCCAGCTTGAGATGAAAAATAATTGATTATAGTCATATCTAAAAAAACACACCTTATTTAATTAATAGTATCTTCTCTCATTATTTCTTTATATTGAAAGAGCTTTATTTACATACGGTGTTTTACACCCTTAATCATGTGGAAACCAATAAGTGCAAAAAAACTGCACCTAGATTTAAAATAATCGAAGGTGCAGTTTTTATTAAACATTGTAATTTAATCTTCTTTATTCAATTCCCCAATAGAAAATTGAGTCCATTCCATACTCATCTTCACTGATGAAAATGCCAAATTTCTCATCAACATTTGTAAGTATGAACCAGAAATAAGCTTCAGAATTATTAGCTTCTGTATAATATAATACACTTTCTAAGTTTTCATAAAAATCTTTTAATTTAATTATTAAATTAGGCAGTTGTTCATGTTTTCTACCATTGTAAATTACAACTTTTTGATTGAGATAACCCTTTATTTTGTTTTAAAATTCTTCTAATTCAACTTTTATTCTTTGTTCATCATGTTTGAAGAATGCCTTAAGTTTAAGCTCTGACGAATAAATAAACTCTAGTTTGTCCAGGTAAACTTTTTCGTTATTTATCTCAAACGATGAAATATCTGGAATGCATTTTTTGAAATCTTCTTCAGCTCTTTTTAAGTAGTTTTTTCTCTTTAATTCAGCTATTTTTTCTTTTCTTAAATAGTTATCTATTGTTCTTCCCTCGCTTTTTGTATCCTGAACGATTTTCTGGGTAATGGATGCTTCTTTAATCATATCTACCTTTTTTATAAGGATTTAACCCATCTACCACGTGAAAATACGGACCTCTTCCATTTGCATTCCAGTACAGTAAAAAATCCGCGGATATAATCCACGGATTTTTTTACAGCCCTTTTTCCAAACAGTTAACTTGATTATGATGCAGCGGCTTAGTGGCATACTGTGTAAAACCAAGGCGCTCCCAAAACAGCTTAGCTCTAGGATTTTGAGACAGAACCCCAAGACGTAGAACGGAAAGCCCCTCTTCTTTTAGCTTGTCTTCAAACGCTAGATACGCCTGCGTTCCGAAACTGAAATTGTGATAGGCGCTATGAATAATAAAAGCCCCAATCCACGGATGATCATCGTTAGGATTTTGTTTCATGTAATCAATAACCCCTACGTATGTATCGTCGGCTTTTATAAAGTAACTGTCCGTTTTTTCGTTCATGTATTCTTTAAAAAGCTCTTCTTCACTTCTCTCTTTCTTACCGTTTTCTAACATGTTATAAGCTTCGTTTGAATTGATAATCTCTGACACAATATACATCGTGTCAGCTGTAACGGGTTCAAATGAGATCATATGTCTTCCCTTCTTTCTCTGTAAAGTAGCTGTATATCGTTGCTTTGTCAATTTTACCATTTTTCATTCGTGGAAAGGACGTTAAAATTCTCCATACGCGCGGGATTTTATAGGCAGATACTCGTTGTGTCAGCGCTTGTCTTACATCAGAAAGAGAAACGTTCTCTAAAACAATTGCTGCACCTACAACTTCTGAACGTTCAGCATCTACTATGCTAAAGACAGCTGCTTCGCTAACGCCCGGTATTTGTAATAGCAGCTCTTCAATTTCTTCAGCATATACTAAGCTTCCGCTGCTTTTAATCACATTTTTATCTCTTCCTACGATGGTAATGCTCCCGTCTTGAAGCTGAACTGCAATATCATGCGACGTAACATATCCATTAAAAAATGAGCGGTTCGTTTCTTCGCTATCTTTAACAAACCCTTCGAATGCTTGAGTTGTTTTCACAAACAGTATTCCTTTGTCTCCTTTTTCTACTTCTTTTCCACGTTCGTTCAGGATTAAAACGTCTACACTGTCAACAGGATAGCCTACTGTATGAGGCAGCGTTTCAGCGGTATCTGGTGAAAGTACCGTAACAAATCCCATTTCAGAAGATCCGTAATATTCATACAAAGAGGCATCAGGAAATGCTTGTGAAAATTTCTTTCGAACGGAAGGCGATAATTTATTGCCTACTGAAATCACAGTCTGTGGAAGAAGTCGTTTTTCTTTCGGTCTGCTTTGTATGTATCGAAGCAATGGAGAAATTAATGCAGGTGTAATAGACATACAGCTAGCTTCTTTGTTAAAAACAGCCGAAGGTGTAAACGATTCTAGCATGATAGCTTGCATCCCGCTGCAAAGCGCATGCAAAACTGGGTAAAGCTGGGCAGAATACGAGATATGTAAAGGAACAAGCACTTTGTCGTGTTGCTCTAAAGAAAATATATCCGACCACTCTTGAAATGATGAAGACCAAGAATAATGCGATTTTACAAACCCTTTTGGTCTCCCTGTTGACCCAGAGGTAAATCCAAATAAAAATAGATCGGACAGTGCATTCACTTGCCGTACAGGCAGGATTGGTTTTTCTTTTGTTATTTTAGTTAGAGAAGATGGTTTACATAGCCAATTCGGGGATTGAATAGAAAAATAGGTATCCACTTCAGCCTCTGTTAGCTCATTATGTAAAAGCATCACAATTCCACCGGCTTTCAAAATCGCTAAAAATGACACAACAGCTTCTGCATTGTTTGGCATACTTAACGCAACGAGCTCTCCTTTTTCCATCCCTTTTTCTTTCAGCTGTTTTTCGACTTTGCATACACAATCCCACATTTGACTATAGCTTAGTTCATCAATAGAATCCGATAGTGCCAGTCTGTCAGGCGTTTGTTGACACTGATTAAAAACTAGTTCTTCAATTCGTTTCATTACTCCGTAAGCTCCCTTTTTCTTTTACTTTTAGTGTATCGTAAATGCGAGTTTGAGAAAAGAAAAATGTAAACTTATATAAAAATTAAGTTGACTAATTTAAGTTTAATAAGATACGATAGTCATGTTTTATCATACATAGCGGAGGTTTACGATGAAAACAAAAGATATGACGTACGTTGCACTATTTACAGCTATAATGGGAGTTCTAGGACTCGTCCCTCCTATTTTTTTATCTTTTACACCCGTTCCAATTACCCTTCAGCCTATGGGTGTTATGCTGTCAGGAGGAATCCTCGGAGCTAGATTAGGAGCTTTAAGTCAATTTCTCTTTTTATGTTTGCTAGCAGCTGGCGTTCCTTTACTTGCTGGAGGACGCGGAGGAATTGGTGTGTTTTTGAGTCCGAGTGCTGGATATATCATTGGCTATGTGTTTGCAGCTTTCTTTATTGGCTGGACGTTATCAAATTTAAAAAATGTAACGGTTGCAAAAGCTTTTGCTGTCAATGTGTTATTTGGGATTGTGTTAGTCTATGCCTGTGGCATTCCTGTGCAGGCAATGCAGCTTCACATTCCGTTTCTGAAGTCTCTTCAGCTAAGCTTTGTTTACCTTCCAGGTGACTGTATAAAAGCAGCGGTCGCGGCTTATTTAATTACAAAAGTTCGAAAAGCAGTAGCGGTACCTGGCCGTTCTAACACTGCTTCTATGTAAGGATGTGATGACTATGTATCAAGCAGCCGTTGTAAAAGCGAAGCGTACGGTCATTGGAAAAGAAAACGGTCTACTGAAAGATTTTCACGTTCAAGAGCTAGCGGCTCCTTTATTAAAACAGCTTAGCGCTGGAATTGAACATGAAATTGATGACGTTATTTTAGGAAATGTTGTAGGTCCAGGAGGAAACGTAGCTAGGCTATCCGCTTTAGAAGCGGACCTCCCTTTTTCTATCCCGGGAATGACCATTGATCGTCAGTGCGGAGCTGGCTTAGAGGCGATTCGAATGGCCAGCTATTTGATAAAAGCAGGTGCAGGAACGTGCTACTTAGCTGGAGGCGTTGAAAGTACAAGCACTTCTCCTTTTGAAAAAAGAGCACGTTTTTCTCCTGACAAAATTGGTGATCCCGACATGGGAATTGCAGCAGAAAACGTGGCCCAGCGATACAACATATCTAAAGACCAGCAGGATAGATATGCTCTTTTAAGTCATAAAAGAAGCTGGGAGTCTTTTGAAAAGAGATTGTTTGAAGAAGAAACGCTTCCTCTTCGAAATGTGATGCAAGATGAAGCATTTATGAAAAAACGAAACCTAACAAAGCTGCTGCAAAAAGCCAGCCCCGTCTTTTTAAAAAATGAAGGCACCGTCACCGCAGCCAACAGCTGTGGAATTAACGACGGAGCCTGCATTACGCTTGTGATGGAAGAGCAAAAAGCACGCGCTTTAGGCTTTCAGCCCGTTTTGCGTTTTATTGACGCTGATATTTCAGGAGTGTCACCTCTTTACCCTGCTATTGCGCCCGTTTCTGCGATTAAAAATATCTTGAAGCGAAATTCGCTTACGGTAGATGATATTGATTTATTTGAAATCAATGAAGCATTTGCTGTTAAAGTTGTCGCTTGCATGCAAGAACTGGGGATATCAGAAGAGAAAGTAAATATTCGCGGAGGAGCATTGACGCTAGGACACCCATACGGAGCATCAGGAGCTATTTTAGCTACGCGTCTTTTTTATGAAAGTAAGCGCCGTGACGTGCGATATGTAATAGCTGCTTTAGGAAGCGGAGGCGGAATAGGAACAGCGGTATTATTTGAAGTAATCAAATAATACCGCTGTTTTTATGCCTTTTTTATTACATTATGTTGCATCAAATATTGCTCAATATCTTTAAATGTCTCAACCGGAACAAATGAAACGTTTTGTTCGCGCAGTAAATCTTGCAAAGAATCTTTCGCAAAGGTAACATCTGCATGTTTTGCGGGATGTGAATCCGGCTCGCTGTCGCCAGCAAAATAAATTGTTTCGTATGCCTCTTTTAGTTCTTGAATAACAGCAGATTTATCAATGCCGTAGCGTTCTGAATGCCATCTGTGAGCAGGATCTAGACGCAAGTGAACGTTGTTTTGATGGAAATATCCTTCATTCGAATAAACTTCCACTTTTTCAACACCGTATTTATCTAAAAGCGGTTTAATATAGTACGTTGTTCCAGCGCTTAAAATATAAAAATCCCCGCCGTTTTCCTGAACAGCTTTAATAAAAGCGGGCACGTATTTATCAATTGGAATATTCGCTACTTCTTCTAAAATTTTCAGTTCTTCTTGGTGAATGGATTGAAAAACAGTAGATAAAAAATCAATATCTTTCATTTCTCCTGCTTTCCACCGGCGGAAAAGTTCTTCACCTTCTGGAAAATACTTTTCAATCACAATCCAGTAAAAATCTTTTTTTGAAATCGTTCCATCAAAATCTGATACAAACGCCCATTTTTTCATTCCTCACACATCCTTTGCTACATACTAAGCAGTTCTCGGAGCTCTTCTTCTGTCAAACTAGAAAGCATTGTTTCTCCCGGCTGAATAACCTGTTCAATGAGTTCTTTTTTCTTTTGCTGCAAGGCGTAAATTTTTTCTTCGATGGTTCCTTGAGAAATAAGCTTGATGACCTGCACCACATTTTTTTGTCCAATGCGGTGTGCACGGCCTGCCGCTTGTTCTTCAATCGCGGGGTTCCACCATAAGTCATATAAAATAACCGTATCGGCTCCCGTTAAATTTAAACCCGTGCCTCCGGCTTTTAATGAAATTAAGAAAATGTCTTGTTCTCCATTATTAAACCGATCCGCCATTTCCACTCGTTCTTTTGATGGCGTTTGACCGTCTAAATAAAAGTATGAGAGATTTTCTTTTTGAAGCTCTTCTCGAATAATATGAAGCATGCTTGTAAACTGAGAAAAGATTAACAAGCGTTTTCCGTTGGCAACCGCATTTCTTGTAATCTCAAGCAGCTGCTCTAATTTGCTTGAATACCCTTCGTAATTTTCAACGAATAGGGACGGATGACAACAAATCTGGCGAAGTCTTGTTAATCCCGCCAAGATCTTCATTCGGTTTTTATTAAAATCTTCACCGGCTAAAGATGATTTTAACTGCTCTAAATAGCCTACATACAACTCTTTTTGTTCTTTAGTCAGCTCAGATAAATGAGTGGTTTCAATTTTATCAGGCAGTTCTTTTAACACATCCTTTTTTACTCGTCGCAGTAAAAATGGTCTTACAATTCGGCTGACCTGCTCCGATGACATGTTTTTAAACTGGCGAAGCCCTGGAAATAAGCCAGGAAGAATGGTCTGGAAAATTGACCAAAGCTCATCAAGTGAGTTTTCAATAGGCGTACCGCTAAGCGCAAAACGTTTTTTAGCTGAAATAGTCCTAACAGCTACTGCTGTCTTCGTTGTATGATTTTTAATACTCTGAGCCTCATCTAGAATTAAAGCATGAAAATGAAGATGCTGATACAAATCGATATCTTGACGCAGCGTTGGGTAAGATGTAATCCATACGTCAGCTGTGCGTTTTAGCTTCTCCTCACGCTCGCTCGGCGTTCCTGTAATGGTTTGAACCGTTAAATTCGGTGCGAATTTCTCCAATTCGTTGCGCCAGTTATAAATCAAGGAAGCCGGCACAACAATTAAAAAAGCACTGCTGTCTTCATCAAGCTCTTTTTCAGATAAGATATAGGCAATGCTTTGAAGCGTTTTTCCAAGCCCCATATCATCAGCCAGTACGCCTCCTAAAGAGTAGTGAGCCAGCGATTTAAACCACTTAAACCCATTGTACTGATAATCACGCAGTGATGCCTGCAAGGATTTCGGTACTTCCCAATCCATTTCCTCTGGGGATTTAAGCTGTGTAAGTAACCTTTTAAATGCTGAGCCAAATTTAGCAGCTGATTTATCACCCGCACTCATAATCTCTTCCACTTGCATTCCTCTATATAAAGGTACCTGCAATGAGTTATCCTTTAAATCTTTTTCCGTTACGTTCAGCTCACGAAACAGATTTTGAATATGTTCAAAGCCCTCATTTTCAAGAGGGATAAACGCACCGTTATCTAGACGATGATAGCTTTTCTTTTCTAAAACAGATTTTAAAACATCTTGAACGGTCTGATGATCAATGCCTCCTAAGGCAAAATTGATCTCTAATAACCCATTACTGTTTTTGATGTCAACCGTTGTTACCGGATCCGAAAAATCCGTATAGGCATAGTCTTTCATCTCATCCGTAATATACACATCTGCTATTTCATCAAGCTTTGGAACAATATGAAACAAAAATTCATATAGAGAGTATTCGTCTTGATTTAAATACAGCTGGTTTTTATAAATGTTTAAAGGAGCTGTTTCAATTAAGTCCATGACGCGATCTTCTTTTTCTAAATCTCGTATTAAGATTTTATCGTACTTTTCAGGTTGAGGTGAAAATGGATTAATTGAAATCTCTCCGTAATTGTACCGAAGCGTCACAAACAGCTGTTCATCCTCACGATCAATAAATACTTTTGCTTTTAGTTCAGGTGCAATAATCTGATGAGATACTTCCTTTGCGATATCTACTTTCCCCACTTTTTTTAGTCCTGGAACGACGTGAGATAAAAAATTGCCCATCTGCTCTTCTGCTATAGGTACGACTGGCTTTAAAGGCGCCGTTTTTCGAAGTCCTTCAAGAAGCATTCGCTGATCTTGAGATAGCTCATAAAACGTCCCGTTTAAAAATAACCATCCATATCGATCAAAAAATGAAGCTTGATGAAGTTCCGTAAAGTCTAGCTCAAATCCAGCTGCCGAATGCTTATTTATTTGAAATGAAAAAGGAGCTGAGCTTTCAGCAAAGATAATATTTTCATATGAGTGCCCGTCATGAATAAATGTAAAGTTCCGATCTTTAAGCAATTGAAATAACTTTTTGGCTATGATGGAGGGAATGATTAGTTCTCTGTTATTTGCAGACGAACGATACATGGAATAAGAATTTTTATAAAATGATTCATTTGTCATAATATCCATCAGCAGCTCAATGATTTTCTTATCTTCTTCTATAAAAAAATGTTCCTCAGGGTCATATTCGAAGCGCTTAGTAAATTCGTGAGTTTGGAATTCTTTAACGTCTGTCAAAAATTCTTGAATGTTTTTTACTACATATGTCCGGTCGACGCCTACTTTCATTTCAAGCGCTACGTACATTCCTTCTGAACGTAAAAATTCTTCTGAGTAAGACTTGCAAATAAATTCTACTTTCAACGGATCTTTATCTGCATATTTTCTATGGTCGCTTATTGTTTGCTGATAGCTCGAAAATAAGTCGATAAAGTGATTTACATTTTCGTATTCTTTGCTTTGGCGAAAAGGCTTCGTTTTAATTGGCTGCGGCTTTGCTCGCTCATCGCAAATGGTTAATAAAACAGCTACTTCGTGTTTGCATTCTGAAAACTCGTGATAAGCAGGACAATCGCAGAATGAATAAAAAGAATTTCCTTTTTGTTCAACCATTACTGTATACATTTCCGCACCTCGAACGGATGCTGTCCACGTAGTGGTCTGTTCATTGTATTCCAAATCAAGCACACGCCCCTGCTTGTAATACGTGTGTCCTCTATAGTACGTTCTGCTTGAGTACGAATCTTTTAATTGTTCTTTGTTTAATGTTTTATTTATCATCGCTTCACAATCTTCCAATCGCATAACAGTCAATGCTGTTGCTGTTTAATTTCTATTCAGAACAAATAATGTCCAACGTCATAAACGTTGAACATTATTTGTCAATTCTTCTATTATAACATGCAACAGACATTATAAAACACTCTTAAGCAGTGCAGACTGTTTTCGGTGTTTTCTTTTGTAGAGCGTCCAGCCTGCCACAGCGGATGATAATAAAAGCAGGCTAAGTCCTAAAAAAGCCAGTCCTATACGATCATTAGCCGTAACGTACGTAAAGAAGAAAATCAATAAAATACGAATCCCTAACGTGATAAAGCGAAAACAGCTGTCGACTCTTCCTACGATAATATTCGGTATTTTTTGCATCATAAACGTATTTCGAGCTACTCTTGTACCTGCATTTGCAAAAGCAAGAAGAAACACAATAGAAAAGTAAACGGGCAGAAGCTTCATAAAGAAGATGATCGATATTCCAAGTGCAAAAAGGCTTATATTCAGCATAATAGCTAGCTCAGTGCCTGTTCTTTTTATAATAGATACGATCAATATCCCTGCGGTTAATGCTCCGAAACCATATACAGCACTTTCAATCCCGTATGCTGCTGGACTTGCGTTTAATTCTTGAGTCAGATAAATAGGAAACAAATAGTTCGTCATCATCACAGCAATGAAAGGCATAAAAGAAAGCAGTAAAAAAAGAGATACCGAGCGATTTTCTTTTATGAATGCTAATCCCTCTTTCATCGCAGTGTGTTTTTTATCGCTTCGTTCACTGCTTTGTTTATATGGAATACTCAATAGAAAAAGGAATGCAGCTATGTACGTAGCTGCATCTACTGTTAAAATCCATTGAAGCGACCACCGGGTAATGACTAGACTCGCTGCAGCCCCTGCAAGCATACTCGATAGCTGGCCTTGTATTTCCATAATACTGTTTAATGATTGAAACGCATCTTTTGAAAAAACTTCTTGATTTAATGCAAAAATCGTTGGATAAAAAAACGTGTAGTAAAGGTTTCCGGTTCCGTACAAAATGATGTAGTGAATGGTTGAATAGTCTGTCATAAAACCAAGGATCACAAATAGTATAACCGTGGTAAAACCGATAAGTTCTACTGTTAGCAATAATTTTTTTCGTGACATTCGATCAATAAGAACGCCGATATACGGAGTAGCAACAAAGCTAATCACCGTCATAATCAGCATAATCGTGCCAAATAGTCTATTTCCGTTTGGAGATGCAACTAATAGTAAAGGAATGGCAAGCATCGTAATACCGGAACCAATAGAGGATAAAACATTCGCAGCTACTACGGCTTGAAAGCGACGGTCCTTATAAAGCGCCTTCATCAAACATTTTGCTTAGCTTCTAAAATTTGCTTAGACACTTGTGCATACAGAGTCAGCTCATTAACTAATTCATGAATTCCGTCAGCGGCGTTTTTTCGTAAAGTTCCTTTTTCCACGATGTCTGCAGGGTCTAATACCAACTGCTTAGATAGAACATTCGCATACAAAGCGCGTGTAACGGTTCTAAGGTTGTTTAAAGCATTGATACCTCCTTTTCCTCCTCCTGATACGGCTACAAGTGCTACGGGCTTATGTGCAAAATACGCACTGTTTAAAAAGTCAAACGCGTTTTTTAATGCTCCGCTCATAGCGCCGTGGTACTCAGGCGTCGCAAGTAAGATACCATCCGCTTTTTCTATTGCTTCAGTCAGCACTTTCACTTCTTCTATTTCATACTGATGAGGTTCACCGGTGAATATAGGAAGTGATAATTGACTTAAATCTAGAAAAGAACTTTGATAGCTTTTGTGAAGTTCTCTCGTTACTTGTGTTGTTCGGCCTGTTTCTCTAGGACTTCCGTTAATAATAAGTATATTCATATTTATTTACCCCTCTGTCGTTTGGTTATATGTATAGTATAGGGATGATTGAACTTTTTTTCGTCATGCTATTGATAGAAAGAAAGCTACCAATATAGACTGAGGTGAACAGAGAAAAACCTACAACTAAAGTCGTAGGTTAGGAAATTCCATGCTGAACAGCATATAGAGCAGCTTGCGTGCGGTCTTGAACCCCAAGCTTCGATAAAATATTAGACACATGTGTTTTTACTGTTTTTTCTGTAATATGTAAGGCAACACCAATTTCTTTGTTGCTTTTGCCTTTTGCAATTTCTTTTAATACGTCTTTTTCTCGTTTTGTTAAGTGATCAATAAAATTGACTTTCTTTTCGCTGCTTTTGGTTAACCGTGTTAGCAAGTGCGTAGTGACTTTGGGATGAAGCTGATTTTCTCCATTCATTAGCTTTCGAATAGCCGTTACAAGTTCATCTGGATCGCTTTCTTTTAGCTGATAGCCTGAAGCTCCTGCTTCTAATGCCGGTATCACGTGATCTTGATCTGAAAAGCTTGTTAGAATCATGACTTGTATATGCGGTGCTTGTTTTTTTAGTTCTTTTGTTGCTTCGATTCCATCGAGAACCGGCATCGATAAATCCATTAACACAATATGAGGCTCTAGAGATGTCGCTAACTTTATAGCTTCTTCCCCGTTAGAAGCTTCTCCTACAACTTCTAAATCAGGCTGCGTTTGTAAGAAAAAGACAAGTCCTTTTCGGACAACGTGGTGATCATCTGCGATTAAAATCTTTATTTTCATGTGCGCTCCTTTCCGTTATGAAAGAGGAATAGATACTTCCACAATCGTTCCGTTTCCTATGCTGCTTGTAACAGATAGTTTTCCATTTAATCTTTTTATTCGCTCGTGCATAGTTTTTAGCCCAAGCGTCGGCAATTCTGCTGAAGGGCTATACATAAACCCATTGCCGCTATCCCGGACTTTCATAATTACTTGGTCTTTGCTTATATTTACGTTTAGATGTACCTCTGCCGTACCCGCATGCTTTCGGCAATTATTAAAAGCTTCTTGTCCAACTCTCCACAGTGTCTCTTCAATCACAGCAGGCAAAACGGACACTCCTTTAATTTGTTCTTTTACGTTAAGCCCTAGCATTTGACCATAGCTTTTTAACGCACTGACAATGCCGTTTTCTAATCCTTGAGGACGAAGCTGCCAAATTAATGCTTTCATTTCCACTTGAGCATGCTGAGCGGTTTCTTGGATTAAGGAAAAAGTCTCTTTTAACTGCACATCTTTTGCTAAGCTGCTTCCGGCTTTGGCTGTGACATTAATTGAAAACAACAGCTGATTAACAGAATCGTGAAGGTCTTTTGCCAGCCTGTTTCTTTCTTCAATAAGTTTTACTTCCTGCTGAGATTGAGTCAGCTTAATCCGCTTGATAGCCGTGCCAATTTGAAGAGCGACGGATCCTAATAAATCAAGCTCTCGCTGTTCAAAATGAATTTTATGAGGGGCAGCTACATTTAATAATCCAAAGCGTTCATCCCCTGCTTGTAAAGGAACCGTTGCATGATGAGTAATGTCATGTGTATCTCCCCACTCATGAATGACGGAATCTTCAAGTCTCTTACACTCCATAATATTAGACGCTTTTTGAAGCCGGCCATCCATATACCGGTCAACACACCAGCAGCTTCCATTACACATAGGCTGAGCGGTTTTATTTAATAAAGCTGGCGGCAAATGCTGAGCGGCAATCATCTCATGCTTTCCATTTTCATCAATAAAAAAGATCCATCCTGTTTGTAAATCTGTGATTTGCAGCAGTTTTAAAAGCGCATCATGAAGCATGGTATGTAAATTAGTGCCTTCATTTAAAATCTCGGAAATGTCTTTTAAAATCTTCAGCTCTGAAATATGGTCTTTTTCCATAGCCTCTCTCCTATATTATATGATGTATTTTCCATTTTTTATTTTATCACAATTAAAGCTGGTTCCGACTCACAGAACGTTATTTTTAAAGCATTTCCGCTTAGATATGTAAGACCTTTTAACATCAATAATAAAATTTTCAAAAAGTATGTCAGGTAGTTTAACAATTAGCTAGAGTCTTTACGTAAAACGAACTATACTACAGATAATTCAAGTAAGAACAGAAAAAATGAAGGGAAATGAGAAGAAAAAAATATTAAAATTAATACATTGAAAACGCTTCCAAATATGAAGGCATAGTGCTATTATATAATTATTAACAGAATAGGGATGTGAGAAAGATGAATAAATTATTTTTAGAAGAGTTACGATACATTATCTTGTGTGAAGTGCCTATGACAAAGTACCGAGTAGAGCAGCTTCAAGACAAATTTGATCAAAGCCCATACTTAATTAATGAACTTTATCAACTCCTATTCGAAAAGCGTCACATTTTAGCTTTTGTTGATGATATTGAATCATCCCTGTATGACTATATTGTGAATAAAGAAATGATGGATGCTAAAACGTATTACGGAGCTATTGCACATGCAGCAAATCTTTTCGGCGAAACGCCTACATATATAAAATGCAAAATAAAAAAATATAGACAGTCTTCGATTTCAAGTATCAGTGCCTAAAAGTTGTGCACAGCTGATTCAAATAAAGAGCAAAAAAGAAATCCTAGCACAAGGGTTTCTTTTTTGTACCACTAACATATAGGGAGGAAAATAAGATGAAGACATTTTTTATCACAAATCGCTATTCGTTTCTTGAAACGCAAGTAAATGAATACATGCAATCTTTACTGGTGAAAACGCCTGAACAAGTTATTTTATATTTCGAAAGACAAATTCGAAAGTATAAAGTATATTTACAGAAAAAACATCATTATCCAGAGTGTATGGTTCAATCCATCCACCGTTTGATTGAAGAATATTCCTTAATTATCATTAGAGTAAAAAAATATATTAGCTATCAAAACAAGCTGATGAATAAACAGCTATTAGAGCCGCAGTAAAACGAATCATTTTTTATGGTTCGTTTTACTGCGGCTCTGCCGTGTTACTCCTCATATTTTAGCAGTAAATGCAGAACAGCGGGACGTTCTTCAAGATTTTTGTATGAGTGTACATGACTTCCTTCAAATTTTATAGAGTCAAATTGTTTTAGCTCGTATAGCTCTTCTTCTATTTTCATTTCGATTCTTCCTTCCATTACCGTTGCTACTTCAATTAATCCTTTGTGATGCGGTTCAGGACGGTATGTAGCGAGAGGCGCAAGAAAGGCTCGGTACATTTCAATCGTCGAATCCATTTGGTTTTGAAACATAAATTCGATTTTCCAAGCTTCATCTGGTCCTTTGAGAGAAAATCCTTCTCCGCACTTAGATAGGGATACTGAAGGCTCTACTGATACTAATTTGGTTAAAGGAATATTTAAACCTGTTGTTATTTTCCACATCACCCCTAAAGTGGGATTGGTCTCTCCCCTTTCAATTTTTCCTAATGTAAGTTTACTGACTCCTGTCTTTTCAGCTAGTTCATCCAGTGTCAAATGATTTTGCACCCTTATTTTTCGCAATTCACTGCCTACTTTTTTAATCATTTCTTCTGTCTGCATTTCTTCCTTCCTTTCTTTTGTATATTATGATAAACTTTTTTAAGTGATTAACATATTATAATATATTTAACAAGGAGGGTAAACAATGAAAGCAATAATATGGGGACTATTATCTTCCATGTTCTTTTCCGCTACGTTTATTGTTAACCGAGCAATGAATGTATCTGGAACGAGTTGGGCATGGACTGCATCCCTCCGCTTTTTATTCGCTATTCCTATTTTACTCATTTTAGTGCTGCTGCAAAAGAAATTTATGCCTCTATGGCAGGAAATGAAAAAACACCCTTGGGCTTGGCTTGGCTGGGGAACACTTGCAGGAGTAGGTTTTTATTCTCTCTTAAGTTTCTCCTCCCTTTTTGGACCATCTTGGCTGGTGGCGGGAACGTGGCAAGTGACTATTTTAGCAGGAGCTCTTCTTTCGCCCTTGTTTTTTATAAAGGTTCAAACTGCGGAAGGATATAAAAAAGTGAGAGGGAAAATCCCGCTAAAAACGCTTAGTGTTTCAGCGTTTATTTTAGTAGGCGTTATTCTTATGCAGGTGAAAGAGGCAGAAAATATTACGCCTATGCAGTTTATCTTAGGGTTTCTACCTGTGGTTGTCGCTGCTTTTTTATACCCGCTTGGAAATCGTAAAATGATGGAAATATGCAGCGGGAAGCTCGATACGTTTCAACGCGTTTTAGGAATGGCATTAGCAAGTATTCCGTTAAGTATTATTTACGCCATATACGGCTTCTTTACTACAGGTATCCCAAGTTCTCCCCAATTTTCTCAAGCCTTCATCTTGGCAATGAGTTCAGGTGTAATTGCTACGATGACGTTCTTTTACGCAACAGACTTGGCAAAAGAAAATTTAGGTTTGCTTGGAGCGGTTGAAGCAACTCAATCAGGCAGCATGATTTTTACCGTGCTTGGCGAAGTGTTTTTATTAAATGGACGTATGCCAACAGGGATTGCGTTAGCTGGTATGACGATAATCGTAATTGGAATGATTATGAACAGTATGCTAAATAAAAAAACAAAACTGTCTTCGGCCGCCCTGTCACGTACTCTATCAAAATAAAAAAAGAGGAGATGAAAATCTGTTTAAAGGTTTCCATCTCCTCTTTTTAATATTCGAGATGATTGTTCCAATAGCGGCTCCAAAGCACAGGGAATCGCATCTGTAAACCATCCTCATCATCTTCATCCCAATCAAGATCCAAATCTTGCTCATCGTACCACACTGGGTCAAACTGGTCATATTTATCATAATAATAGTCGTTATCTAAACCTGTCTTTTCTTCGTAAGCTTCACACGCTACAGAAAGTAATTCTTCTAATTGAGGAGCATAGCCTTCTGCTTCTAGTGGTTTAAGTACAGAAATCATCGTCTCAGGAGATTCAATCGCTTTATAATATATGTCTTTTCCCTGATATAAAAGCCACGCTCTAAAATAATCAAAACAATCATCTGAACAACCGCCCATTACAATATAAGCTGCTGCCCACAATGAAGAAGTATAGGATTGATCAAAATGCTGATTTAGTAGCTGATCAAAGCGGAAAATGTCCTTTTCAGAACGCTTTGCTAGCGTGGAGCGGAGCCATTCCATTTGCTCGTCGACATCCAATTTTGTCTTCGCCTTTTTTATCAGTTCCCAAAAGAGATCCTCTGACATCGTGCTGTCTTTCATTACTTGCATTGAACAAGTTAAAGGCTTATATCCTTTTTTTAATTTTGCACGAATCAGCTTTTCAGCTGCTGCTTCACAAGCTTCTGTGGAAGCAAACTCTTTCACTTGCATGCGACCGGCTGTATCAACTTTTCCAAAGTGAATGACTAACTTGCTGTCTCTTCTTTCAACTTTCCAAAATTTATTCGATTGCTCATCTTTATACACTAAGGTTATTTGCATGATACATTCCCCTTTTTCATCCCACTACTATTGTGAATAGTTCTCTTTTTACAAGTTATGTAGATTCACAGCGCTTCATAATCCATTTTCTTTGCTTTTTTTACATGTTTCAGTTGATTTTACTATTGCTGAGGTCGTTTAAACAGTGAGCAATGACCACAAATTTGTGTAATATGTTCATTAGTTGATTTTTGTTGCATTTACAACATTTTGTTTTTCCTTTATACTCTTTTATATCACTTATTTTTATTATACAAAAAAGAAGCGCAAATTCGTAGAAAAGGAAGGATTTTAATGAAAATTGAGCATGTTACAACAAAAGAGCAGCTTGAAGAAGTATTCCATATACGTAAAACAGTGTTTGTTAAAGAACAAGGAGTGCCGTTAGAAGATGAATTTGATGAACATGAAGAAACGGCAAAACATATGTTGATTTATTATAACAACGAACCAGCTGCTTCTGGAAGATTCCGCATAGTAGATGGTTTCGCTAAGATAGAGCGAATATGTGTATTAAAAGAATTTAGAAAATATGGACTTGGAAAAAAAGTGGTGACCAGCTTAGAAGAAGCAGCAAAAAAAGAAGGCTTAACTAAATCTAAGCTTCACGGTCAAGTTCAGGCTGAACCTTTTTATCATAAATTAGGGTATAAGACTGCTTCTGATGTCTTTATGGAAGACGGTATTCCACACGTTATTATGAAAAAAGAGTTTACGCATTAAAAACTCTTTGCACGGTTGCTCTAGTAAAGAAAAAGGCTCTCCGTAGAGAGCCTTTTTTGTACTATTAGATTTTCATAATTCCGCCTGTGCTAGCAGAAGTTACAAGTTTAGAATATCTTGCAAGATAGCCTTTTTTCACTTTAGGCTCAAAGCCTTTCCAGTTTGCTTTTCGTTCTTCCCAAACATCTGGAGAAACTTGAACATTCATCGAACGATCTTCAATGTCAATCACGATGTGGTCGCCATCTTCTACAAATGCTAGCGGGCCGCCTTCAGCAGCTTCTGGAGATGCGTGGCCAATTGATAATCCACGTGAAGCGCCAGAAAAGCGTCCGTCTGTTAATAGCGCTACTTTTGCACCTAGTCCCATTCCCATAATTTGAGAAGTTGGAGCTAACATTTCAGGCATTCCCGGTCCGCCTTTTGGTCCTTCATAACGAATGACTACGACATGTCCTTCTTTTACTTTTCCGTTAGCAATACCGTGCAGCGCCTCGTCTTGAGACTCAAATACAATTGCTGGTCCTTCGTGGCGAGTAATGCCGTCTTGAACACCGCCTGTTTTAATGATCGCGCCGTCTGGAGCTAGGTTACCAAACAATACAGCAAGTCCGCCTTTTTCAGTGAACGGCTTATCGATTGGATGGATAACGTTATAGTCTTTTACATCGCATCCTGCAATGTTCTCGCCTAGCGTTTTTCCAGTAACTGTCATCGTATCTAAGTGAAGAGCCCCTTCTTTTTTAGATAGCTCGTTTAAAGCGGCCGATACGCCTCCTGCTTCATGTAAGTCTTCAATAAATACATCAGAAGCCGGAGCCAGTTTTGCCAAGTGAGGCACGCGTTCTGCTACTTCATTAATACGCTCTAATGGGTACTCAATTTCAGCTTCATTCGCAAGAGCTAGCGTATGAAGAACTGTATTTGTAGAACCACCTAACGCCATGTCCAAAGCAAACGCGTTGTCGATTGCTTTTTCTGTTACGATATCACGTGGTTTTAAATCTAATTTAATTAATTCCATAAGCTGTTTAGCTGATTTCTTAACGAATTCTCTACGTTCAGGAGCAACTGCTAAGATTGTACCGTTTCCAGGTAAAGCAAGTCCTAACGCTTCAGCTAAGCAGTTCATTGAGTTCGCTGTAAACATTCCTGAACAAGATCCGCATGTCGGACAGCCGAATTGTTCTAATTCAAGTAATCCTTTATCATCAAGTTTACCAGCTTGATGAGCTCCTACGCCTTCAAATACTGAAGAAAGAGAAATCTTACGACCGTCGCTCGTTACGCCAGCCTTCATTGGTCCGCCGCTAACAAAAACTGTCGGAATATTCAGACGTAATGAAGCCATTAACATCCCAGGTGTGATTTTATCACAGTTTGGAATACATACCATTCCATCAAACCAGTGAGCAGACACTACCGTTTCAACTGAGTCAGCAATGATTTCACGACTTGGTAATGAATAACGCATACCGATATGTCCCATCGCAATACCGTCATCTACACCGATAGTGTTCATTTCAAAAGGTACGCCACCAGCTTCGCGAATCGCATCTTTTACGATTTTACCAAACTCTTGTAAGTGAACATGACCTGGTACAATATCAATATATGAATTGACAACCGCAATAAACGGTTTGCCGAAATCCTCTTCTTTTACACCAGCTGCACGCAGTAGGCTGCGGTGCGGTGCTCTGTCGAATCCTTTTTTGATCATGTTACTTCTTAATTCTGCCACAATAATTCCCTCCGTATTCATCTAACCTATTAAAAACTGAATCTTTTTAAATTGTTTAATAATTTTTAATATAAATACTAATTTAACAAATCACATAAAGGTTTGTAAAGGTTTATGACAAAATAATCATTTTTTATTTTAAAATAGTAAAATCACCTGCATAAATTAGTATAATATATACATATATCCCTTATTTTACAGGAAGGCAGAAGGTGGATGCTGAGCATGAAACAATCCTTTTACTACAGAGGTCATCAGGAAAAAGAAATATTTGCACAAAAATGGAATGTTGAAAACAATTCTGCAAAAGGCGTTGTCCAAATAGCCCATGGAATGGCCGAACATATTGGACGCTACGAATACTTTGCTAATGTATTAACTCAACATGGCTATATCGTATATGGAAATGATCACCGAGGTCACGGTCAAACAGCTTTAAAAGATGAAGAAAAACGTTTTTTTGCTGAAGAAAATGGTTTCGATACAGTAGTCTACGACATGATTGCTCTGACTAAGCACATTTCAACGGAACACTCCGGCCTACCAATCTTTCTTTTCGGTCACAGCATGGGGTCTTTTCTAACGAGAAGATATATTCAATTGAATACAGAGCACATCCATGGTGTGATGCTCTCAGGTACTGGCAGCATTCCTTCCCTTTCACTGCAGGGTGGCATATTAGCTGCGAAAATAGAGAAAAAAAGAAAAGGATTACGATCTGCTAGTCCATTGCTTGATAAACTTTCTTTTGGACAGTACAACAAATCCTTTCATCCTGCTCGAACACCTTTTGATTGGTTAAGTCAAGATAATGAGGCTGTAGATTTATATGTAAATGACCCTTATTGCGGAGGAGTTTTCACAGCGGGGTTTTTCTATGACTTACTAACAGGAATCAAACAAATCTCTAACTTAGCTAATATAAAGTTAGTACCATCAAATCTGCCTATTTATTTAGTGTCTGGAGAACATGATCCAGTAGGCAGCTATACAAAAGGGGTAGTCAAAGTATATAACGACTTTAAAAAAGCAGGATTGCAGGATGTAAGCTACCGTTTTTTTAAAGAGTGTCGTCATGAGTTGCTGAATGAATTAAATAAAGATGAAGTGATAGAAGATATACTAAATTGGCTTAACGCGCAAATAGACAAGAAAACGGTTCGTGTGTAGACACGAACCGTTTTTTTATTAAGCAAATACAGATGTTAATACAGGTACTACTTGTTTTTTACGTGATACAACGCCTTCTAAGACAGCTGTATTGTTTTCAAGCGTTACGTTGTATGCTTCTTCTACTTTTGAAGCAGCAGAACCTAATGCTAATGCAGTAGAGTTGCTGTTTAAAATATCTGTAACAACTAAAAGGAATAATTGTAATCCTTTTTCTTCGATTGTTTTAGTAATAGCTTCTTCCAATTCAACTTTGCGTACTAAAACGTCGTTTACGTCAATTGCATTCACTTGTGCAATTTCTACTTTGCTTGTACCCATGCTGAATTCTTTAGCATCTAATGAAATTAATTGTGAAGCTGTTTTATCGCCTAAGTCAGCTCCAGCTTTCAGCATTGCTAATCCGTACTCTTCTGCATCTACGCCTGCAATTTCCGCTAATTCTTTAGCAGCTGCAACGTCTTGGTCTGTGCAAGTTGGTGATTTGAATAATAAAGAATCAGAAATGATAGCTGATAGCATAAGACCTGCGATGTTAGGTTCGATTTCTACGCCGTTTTCTTTATACATCTTGTTTAAGATCGTTGCCGTACATCCAACTGGCTCTGCGCGATAGTATAAAGGATCCGCCGTTTCAAAGTTAGCAATACGGTGATGATCAATTACTTCAAGCACACGAACTTGATCAATGTCGTTTGCACTTTGCTGGCGTTCGTTGTGGTCCACTAAAATAACTTCATTTGTTTCTTTAGATACTTCATCAACGAAACGTGGTAGTTCAGCGTTGAACTTTTCAAGAGCAAATTGCGTTTCACCGTTAATATCACCTAATCGAATTGGTTCAGCGTCTACACCTAATTTATTCTTTAAATCAGCGTATGCAATTGCAGAACAGATTGTATCTGTGTCAGGATTTTTATGTCCAAAAATTAACGTTTTTGCCATCTTAAATCTCTCTCCTTCTTACGTATGTAAATAGCATTCTTGCGTAAAGTTAGTTAATTCGTTCACGCAACATTGCCATTTTAACATAAACTTTTACATTATTTTAATTTTTTTGCGAAAAATGATGTTCATCCGCAGATATTTTGCTGTTTTGTATCTTTTCCATAGGAAAAACACCTTTATTTCCGATGTAAATAGAGGGTTTTACACATTCATTATATAAAAGTCATCGATAAAACACAACCCGTCTCTCCATCACTTGATAGATAACTTAAACGCAGTATCTTGCCATTTTTGATAAAGAAAAAGTAGAACAGCAATAACCATCATTAGTACAAATAATAAAAAATGATTCATTTCCTTCAGTGTATAAATGTCTAGTTTTTCAAAGATAGGACTCATGACAAATGCCTGAAATAAATCGAAAGCTGCATTGATAATCATAAACATCCAAAAGCCAGGGTAGGTAAAATAAAAAATAAAAAGCGTGCCTATTATAAATATGCCAAAAGGAAAAGGCGTCATATTAACAAAGAAAAAAAGAGTTTTATTCACTTCCCACCAGTTAAAGCGATCTGCAATTTGAAAAACCATCGTTAACAATACCACTCCGAATAGTGATACAGCCATATACCGCTTTACTCGCTCTTTATCAACTGCAAAAAGCAATAGCCAAGGACCGATAAAAAACACCCACATTACAATTTGCGCCATGAACATTCCGCCTTTCATTTCAAAAAAAGAGAATATACATTATTCTGTCCTTATTTATGTAAAACAACCAAAAAAAGCACCCCGTATGAAGGAATGCTTTTTTTGGTTATCGTCGCAGTGTAAAGTTGAAATGTTCATTTACTTTAGCTCCTAGCTCTTCAAGAAACTGCTGAGCAGTCATTTCCTCTACGCTTTGGGTATACCAAGCAAGCTGAGATTTTTTATGAACATTGTTGTGATATACATCTCTTGACCAATATGTTTTTGATCGGTATGTATAATTAAAGTGAATGAATAGTTCACTCCCGTCTGGACACTGCAACAATACGCGGTAATGTGGATTACGACGATTTTTATCTAAACTCATTTCTTTGATCTGCGCTAACATTATTCACCTCTAAAGCCATTACTTAATCATTTAAAGGTAAATGCCACACCACGCTATGTCCTAGCTCTGCCATCAACTAGAAAATCATATATTTTCTAAAATTCTACACGATATAGGACAAAAGAGGAAGAGATAATTTATTGGTGGACGTGTAAAGTTTCATATAAATCTTTTAGCTGCTCAGGGTATTGAGACCTTACGTAATAACCCGTAGGACGGTGCTCGATTAAATGAGAAGCAAATAAGTAGCCGATGAGCACGTGCATTTGTTCATCTGAAGTTTCTTGGTTTAATTCTCTTTCGAGTCGTTCAGCTAAATGTGAAGCCAGCTGTTTAATTTTTTCATCATGTGATAAAAAAAGCATTTTGTTCTCCCCCTTATAACGAATAAGTAACGCGGCCAATTCTAATAAAGACAAAGTCTTGCTTTTATAAGGATAATTATATTTTATTTTACAATAAAAGTATATAAATAGTTCTAAATATTCAAAATATAATTTGTTTCTTTTGGACTATTCGGCAACAAACAAAAAAAGAAGCGGGACAGCTCCCGCTTCTTTTACGTAAAAAGATGTTCGATTATCGAAATTTATTCCACTTCCACTGCCCAGCCGAATGGATCTTCCACTGTACCATTTTGAATACCTGTTAGAGTGTCATACAGTTTTTGTGATACTTCTCCCGTGTTTCCACCGTTGATGACCATTTTCTCGTTATTCCAAAATAGTTCGCCAATTGGAGAAATAACTGCAGCTGTACCTGTTCCAAATGCCTCTTCTAGTTTGCCTTCTGAATAAGCTTGCTTAATTTCTTCCATAGAAATACGGCGCTCAGTTACAGGCATATTCCAGTGTTTTAGCAGTTCAATGATGGATTTACGCGTAATTCCTTCCAAAATGCTTCCGTTCACAGATGGCGTTACTACTTCTCCAT
This sequence comes from Priestia sp. 40, assembly GCF_049368575.1. Taxonomy (NCBI): domain Bacteria; kingdom Bacillati; phylum Bacillota; class Bacilli; order Caryophanales; family Bacillaceae; genus Priestia; species Priestia sp. 40. The sequence continues at coordinate 16,579 of NZ_JBMPZA010000012.1, read as the reverse complement.
CGATTTTGAAGAAAATATTCATGCTTCCTACTTCTTCAATGTACTTGCGTTCAACGCCGTCTAACCACAGTACTTGTGAATAGCCTTTTGAGTCAGAAAGCTGCTGGGCTTTTAAGCTTGAAGCATAGTTTCCGCCTGTTTTAGCTGTCCCTGTCCCTCCGGCTACAGCACGAACAAATTCGCTTTCAACCGCAATTTTTACAGGAGCAATCCCTTCTTTGTAATATGAACCAACTGGAGAAAGAATAATGATAAATTGATAGCGGTCAGATGGCGCTACTCCTAAGTAAGGCTCTGTTGCGATGACAAACGGGCGAATGTATAGTGATGTACCTTCAGCAGTAGGAATCCATTCGCGGTCAATTTTAATCAGCTGCTTTAACGCTTCTAGCGCTAAGTCTTCATCAACATGAGGAATACAAAGACGATCGTTTGATTTATTTAAACGTTTGAAGTTCTCATCTGGTCTAAATAGTAATACTTGCTCTTTTTTTGTTACATATGCTTTTAGTCCTTCAAAAACAGACTGCCCGTAATGAAAGATCATGGATGCCGGATCTAATGTGATAGGTTGATAAGGTACAATACGAGCATCGTGCCATCCTTGGCCTTCTGTATAATCCATAATGAACATATGGTCCGTAAAGACTTTCCCGAATTGCAATTGATCAGATTGCGGCTTTTCTTTTTTTGTTTGACTTTAGTGTTACATCGATTGAATAAGTTGTCATAGTTGTTTCTCCTTGCTCTTTATATTTACGGGTTTTTCGCTTAAACCTCTATATAAGTTACATTGTACAACTTTAGGGAAGCGTGTCACAATAGTTAGAGACGAAAAATTCTAAAAATTTTATAAAAATTATAAAGAAATAGCACCTAATCGAATTAAGTGCTGAACTGAAAAGGTTTTCTTTCTAAAAAAACTATTTCTACATTTTATTTACAACCATTTATAAACCAATTTTCACTCGAAGCTTTTCATCTTGTATTGAAAATTGTTTGATTTTCCCTACTGGAATGACCTTTATTTTATCAATTTCATTGAGATTGATATGAATTTGTTTTTTTTCATACGTAGTAACAGGCGGCTTATGAAAAATTCGATAGTTGATCCAATTTTGATTAAGAGGTTTCATTTCATGAATTTTGAATAAAAGCGTACGTTCTTTTGCTTCAAGAGGTTCTAGCACAATGGAAAACGGAATTCTCACCAGAAATTTTTTAATAATTCCATTCACGTGAATATAGGAGTCTTGAAATGAAATAGAAAATTGCTGAATTTGATCTTGCTTTGTCATTTGTTTTTGAAAAATTCGCATGAGCATAGAAGCGGATATAGGAACGGTTACACCGCTTTCAGCCATCTTTTCTTTCATTTTCGCCTGCACATCATCACTAATCACATCGTTTAGCTTTCTCTGTACCCAATCCTTCATGATGCACCTCCGCTATGAAGTTATTTTTCTGTTTCCTCTAACGCACGAATCGAAGCTGTTAAATGATTTGACACGTCCGCGAGCCGATTTTTTGTAAGTTTCCCTTCAGCAAGATAGATGGGCTTACCAAAGGAAATGACAATGGGATCTTTTGAAAATATCACTTTTACATTTGTGGGTCCTTTGTAAACTGCGGGTACAATAGGAACCTTTGCCATACTTGCTATAGTGACTGCTCCTCTTTTTAAGGGAACGTCTTCCTCTGTTCGCGTCCCGCTAGGGAAAATCCCGACGATATGTCCTTCTTTTGCTAATTTAATAGGTGTTTTAATGCTGCTGGGTCCCGGGTTGTTACGATCTACTGGGAATGCGTTAAGTTTTTTTAATACATTACTAGTGAGTATATGATTAAAAAGCTCCTTTTTTGCCATAAAATGAATTTGGTGAGGCAAAACAGCCGCACCAAGCGCTACAACGTCTACCCATCCCTTATGCGAACAAGCGATCACAAAACCTGTGTCCCTCGGTAAAGACTCTTTATTCCTTATGTAAAGCTTACCTCTTCTTTTTAATAAAAATTTACATGCGTGAGCCGCAAGATTATACATAAACATTTCCTCTTCCCTCTATTATTTGAAAATATATACAAAATTATATCACTTGATATTAATATCTGGTACTAAAAAATAAATGTAACATCTTTTTACACGATAGCTTACCTACTTCTCTATATATTGTAAAAAAGTAGATATTGAAACCTCTGTTTTTGGTCAACTTGACTAATGACATCCCTTAAAAAACATTTTACTATTAATGTATCATTCTAAATGTAATATTTATTAACATTACATGTGATATAATTAAAGGAGGTTTTTAGGTGAATAACCAAAATCGACCGTTTCGACTAGCTTCATTAGGATTACAGCACGTACTCGCTATGTATGCAGGTGCCATTCTCGTTCCGCTGATGGTAGGACGCGCATTAAATTTAAATGCACATGACTTAGCCTATCTCGTAGCCATTGATTTACTGACCTGCGGACTAGCTACGCTGCTGCAGGCTTGGACGAACAGGTGGTTTGGGATTGGTCTTCCTGTTGTACTTGGAAGCTCATTTGTAGCGGTGACTCCTATGATTGTAATTGGAACTCAATATGGAATTAGCGCTGTTTACGGAGCGATTATTGCCGGTGGTATTTTCATCGTACTGGCAGCAAGTTTTTTAGGGAAAATTATTAAATTTTTCCCTCCCGTTGTCACCGGAACGGTTGTGACGATGATTGGTTTATCGCTTGTACCATCCGCTGTCCGAAATATGGCAGGAGGAGTGGGAAGCAAAGATTTTGGTTCTCTTTCTAATCTTCTTCTTTCTTTTGGTGTGCTAGCGCTTATTTTAATTTTAAATCGATTTTTCAGCGGTTTTCTTCGTTCTCTTTCTGTGTTGATTGGAATTGTAGTTGGAACAATAGCCGCTGTATTAATGGGAAAAGTTGATTTCACTAATTTTAATGAAGCTTCTTGGCTCCACATTCCCACTCCTTTTTATTTCGGGATGCCTACTTTTGAAATCGGCCCTATTTTAACAATGATTCTCGTATGCTTGGTCATTATTATTGAGTCTACAGGCGTATTTTTAGCGTTAGGAAAGCTGTGTGATCGGGAATTAGAGGAAAAAGATTTTGCAAAAGGCTACCGTGCAGAAGGAATCGCCATTGTCCTTGGAGGACTATTTAATGCTTTCCCTTACAATACATTCGCTCAGAATGTAGGACTGGTTCAATTATCGAAAGTAAAAACAAAAAATGTAGTGGTAGTAGCCGGCTTCATTCTCGTATTACTGGGGCTTGTTCCGAAAATAGCTGCTTTTACAACCATTATTCCCACCCCTGTTTTAGGAGGAGCAATGGTCGTGTTGTTCGGTTTAGTTATTTCATCAGGCATCAAAATGCTAAGTGCTGTTGATTTGGCCAAACAAGAAAATTTGCTGATTATTGCGTGCTCTCTTTCCCTTGGCCTTGGTGTAACGGTGGTACCTGATTTATTCGCCCAGCTCCCAAATGCTTTGCGCGTAATTGTAAGTGATGGAGTTATTACGGGAAGCTTGGCTGCAATTTTATTAAATCTCTTTTTTAACGCATCGGTTGAACGAAAAGTACCTTCTGTCTCTTTAGAAAAGACAGATTATTCAGAAGTAAAATAAAGGTGGTTTAGTATGATTAATGTATCTGTGCAGTATGTAAACCAGCTTAGCAAGCAGCATTTTGTCTCATTAGTTGGTGATATATTTGAACATTCACCTTGGGTTGCAGAAGAGGCTTATTCTAAGCGCCCTTTCTCTTCCGTTGAACAACTTCATGGAAAGATGAAAGAAATTGTAGCGCAAGCATCTGTAGAAAAACAGCTTAAGCTGCTGCAAGCTCATCCAAATCTAGGTGAAAATATCGCTATGACATCTGCTTCTACTGAAGAACAAACAAAAGCAGGCTTACAAAACTTAACACAAAATGAGTATGAACAGTTTTCTTCTCTTAATGGAATGTATATGGAGAAGTTTCCTTTCCCTTTTATTTTGGCAGTACGAGGTAAACAAAAAGAAGATATTTACGAGGCAATGCAAAGTCGCTTAAAAAATACCAAACAAACGGAGTTTGCTACAGCGTTAGAAGAAGTATATAAAATTGCTTTCTTTCGCTTAACTGATAAAATTACTGAAGATAAGGAGACAAAGAAACGAGCATGACTAAAATTACAACGCATATTTTAGACCTCACCCACGGATGTCCGGCTGCTTTTGTCAAAGTTGATTTATATCACATCCAGTCGGAAAGTAAACGAATAAAGCTTTCTCATGGTACTACAAATGAAGACGGGAGGTTAATAACTCCGCTCTTCTCTTCTGAAGCGTTTGAGTCAGGAGATTATGAACTTTTGTTTCACATTGGGGAATATTATAAAAAACAAGAGGTCCAAACAACAAATCCGCCCTTTTTAAATCAAGTTTCTGTTCGAGTCGGATTGTCTTCTGAACAAGAACACTATCATATCCCTTTACTTGTGTCACCGTGGGGGTACCAAATTTATAGAGGAAGTTAAAAAAAGAAACGGCGTCTTTAAACGTCGTTTCTTTTTTTAGTTGAGCAATTTAGACATATAGTACTCATCAATAAACAAACCGCCAATTCGCAGTGAATGTTTTTTTGTTCCTTCAATTTCGAATCCTACTTTATCATACAAAGAAAGAGCCTTTTCATGCTGTATAGCGACTGTCAGTTCAAGACGATGAATATGGTGTTCTCTCGCCCATTCTTCAAGTGCACCGATTAAAGCTGTCCCAATCCCTTGATTTTGAAACGTCTTTCGAATACCTAATGTCAAAGAAGCGATGTGAGCGTTTCGGTTAGCTTCGCCCCCTGTTGCAGCTATATATCCCACAAGCATCTCGTTTTCTTCTGCTACAATAATCGTAGAGTTTGGCTGCTGCTTAAAGATTTCGATGTTTTTCTCCTGCTGATCTGTACTCAACTTTCGCTCTCCGCTTTCGAACAGCATAAACTTACTTTCTTCTTCAATCTGTTTAAGCAAATCTACAAAGTTTGCAGCATCATGTAATTCTAGTTCTCTAATTTGCATGCTGATCCCCCTTTTTGTGTGTCCCTTTTGTTTGTATATGTATTGGTTCACCTTTATAAAATATAGCTTTACAGTTTCTTACGAAAAATACGGCTTTTTAAGTAGCTGCGGTAGAACGAAAAACCTACTAATCTCCCTTTTTTTGAAATCCTTTTTTCCTCTGTATAATTTTAAATCACTTATCAACTTCTGTAAATTTTTTAGATTCCCTCTTTTAATTTCCATTTATCTTCCTTTTATATGGGTTTGAATTGGATCTAAGGAGACCTTTTATAGAAAACACATGACTATTATCCTGTTTTTTGTGAAGAAAGAAAGCAATAAATGTAATTTTATTTATAATCGTTTAGAATAGAAAAAGTGGAAATTTTATGTACCTATCCTCCTTAATTATTGGTCTGTGAAAGGAAATTATTATGAAAGTACAACCCGCAAAATGTGGTGTATATGTCTTAAGCGGTCTAGGGGCTGTTATGGTGTTCTTCTTACTTTTACTTAAGAACAGTGCTTTCTTTCTAGAGGAAGAATACGATCAAAACAAACCTGAAGCTGCGCTTGTGGTCAACGAACATACCTATCACCTTCACAAAGGTTCTATTAACTGGTCAAACGGCCGTTCAACAACAAAAAAAGAAATAAATGTATATGATTTATATACATACATATCGCAGCAAAAAAGCATACCATTGAAGCAGCAGCAATCAGTTAAGCTCCATTTTTCCAACCTAGACGGCGCTTATATTCGCGGCGTGAACGTGCATATATGGAAAAATAACGGCGAAAAAACCAAGCTGTTTGTCAAAAATAATGAATTTAAGATTCCTAAAAATTAAGGTTTTTACGTTGTAGATATCGTGATTAACTCTACAAGAGGAACCATGCAATATGCGGCAAATGTGCAAATACAGTAAGTTTGGTTGCAGTAAGTAAAAGGGGCAGAAATTATAGAAGCGATCAAAAAGTTATCACAAAAAAAGAGAGCAATATGCTCTCTTTTTTATAAAATGAAAAAGACGTCCACGCAGGACGTCTTTGATGCGTTTGTGGCGGGGACCGTGTGACCACATTCACACGTTTAGCTCGAAAGCATGTCCTTCGACTTACACAAATTAGCTCATCGCTTTATTAATATAACATCCGCCATGGAAAAAAGCAATCAATTTTTAAATAGTTTTTTCTATTTATACATATTTCGCGAGAATCCACAAAATAATATGCATGCGTAGCTATTCACTCTCTACATTTTTAGTCTATTTTAACTCATGTACGAATACACTAATAGACCAACCTATGCGCAGTTTTTGAAAAAGGATGTGAATAGCTTGTTTCAAATCACTGATTTCCCTGAATTTTCATGGTCCTATTCCAGGCATAAAATGATCACACAGTGCAAACGAAAGTATGCATATCATTATTATGTCTCACACAATGGATGGCTTGACAGCGCTTCTGCACAGTCTCAAAGCGCTTATCGTTTAAAAAAGGTTTCTACTTTATCTATGTACGCAGGACAAGCCGTCCGTCAAGTGATTACAGAAGCCATTTCTGACTATACATCTACACAGCTTGTCCCGGATGAACAAAATTTAGTGAAGAAAGTACAGCAGCTACTAAATAACGCACTGCGTGATTCTACTGACTATGGAGAGCTTTGGTATCATAAGCCTGCTCAGTATAAGATGCTTTTAGAATTCTACGAAAACGGCTATATTTCTAAAAAAGATCTTAAAGATATGCAAAAGCGGGTACACATTTGTGTACATAACTTTTTACAAAGTAAATCGTTTTGCGACGTGGTGTCTTCACCTTCTTTAGAAGTAGCTTCTCCTCAGTCGTTTCGTTCTATAAATGTGTATGATCATAAAGTATATGCGCCTTTTCATTCCCTTTTTAAAAATCCAGTCACAGACGAATTTACGATTGTTGATTGGAAAACGAGTAAACAAACAAAAGATGATTTGTTTCAACTGGCGATATACGCCCTCTACGTGCTAGCCGAATACAATATTTCCGTTGATCGGATAAAAGTCCGAAACGAATACTTGCTTTCGGGCAGTTCGCGTACGTATCAGCTTACCCTTCACGAAATTGAAGCCATTCTTTGGCAAGTTGATACAAGCATTGATTATATGAAAACTTTTTTGGAAGACTCAGAGGTAAATCAGCCTCTTCCGCTTGAGCATTTTCCTAAAGCAGATACGCCTGCCTCCTGTCACGGCTGTGCATTTAAAGAGTTGTGCCAAACAGGATAAAAATCACTTGGAAATCGTCTATATTTTTTAATAAACTTTTTTATTGTCAAAAGAACCTTTGCTAGCATATAATTTGCATTAAGGAAACATTTTATACTTCATATAAAAAAATTAGCTTGGGCTATTTGTTGTTCATCAAAGAAAGGAGCACTAGACATGAAAGATCAAAACGGCAGTAAAGCATTATCAGCTATGCAGCTAAGTGCTCAAGACGTATTGTCGGGTAAAACAAAAGGAATTAAGCGATTATTGCCTTTCTTAGGGCCTGCTTTTATCGCAGCGGTTGCCTATATTGACCCAGGGAATTTTGCTACTAACATTGCAGCAGGATCTCAATACGGATACATGCTGCTTTGGGTTGTATTAATTTCTAACTTAATGGCTGTCTTAATTCAATCGTTGTCAGCTAAATTGGGTATTGCAACGGGCCTGAATTTACCTGAGATAGCACAAGAACACTTCCCATCCTTCGTTTCTTTTGGGCTTTGGATACAAGGGGAATTGGTCATTATGGCGACGGATTTAGCAGAATTTATTGGGGCTGCTCTTGGCATTTATTTATTATTTCATATTCCTTTGTTCCCAGCTGCACTTATCGCAGCGGTAGGTTCTTTTGCTATTTTAGAATTGCAAAGACGAGGTGTTCGACTGCTAGAAGCAGCTATTGCGGCGATGGTTTTTATTGTGGTATTAGCTTTCGGGACCCAAATGTTTCTTGCACACCCAGACGGTGCAAGTGTTGTCCATGGCTTATTCGTCCCTCAGTTTCACGGAACAGACAGCGTTCTATTGGCTTCGGGAATTTTAGGTGCTACAGTTATGCCGCACGCAATTTATTTGCACTCAGCTCTTACACAGCGACGCGTGGTAGGAACTACTGAAGCGGAGAAAAAAGCGATCTTCCGCTTTGAATTTATTGATATTGTTATTGCCATGATTATTGCTGGTGCAATTAATGCAAGCATGCTGATTGTCGCAGCCGCTCTATTCTTTAAAAACGGACTAAACGTGCAAGATTTGGACGTGGCTTTTACACAATTTGAACATTTAATTGGTCCCTTTGCAGCTATTGCGTTCGGTGTTGGATTATTATCTTCAGGACTTTCAAGCTCTTCGGTCGGAACGATGTCTGGAGATGTCATCATGCAAGGGTTTATTAAACGGAGAATTCCTTTATATCTTCGCCGGTTTATTACAATTATTCCGCCGCTTTTGATTATTGGGCTTGGCGTTAATCCAACAAGTGCACTAGTTGTCAGTCAAGTTATTTTATCGTTCGGAATTGCATTTGCGCTTGTACCTCTTATCATGTTCACAAGTAATAAAAAAATCATGGGCGGATTGGTTAATCATAAAGCTACAACGTCTGTAGCTTGGGTGATAGCTGCATTAGTCATTTGTTTAAATATCTTTTTGATTTACCAAACGTTCGCATAGTAAGTAAATCAAACTTTCAAGAAAAAACAAAAAAGAGACCCTGAAAAGTTAGATATAGTCTAACAACTGGGTCTCTTTTTTATTATTTTTTATTAAACGATAGTAAAAATGAAGTAGACGAGAGTTCCAATAATGGCCGACAGTACTAAGCAACCCAGTGGATATAAATAAGAATAGTTTTCTTTACGGATTGAAAGTATACGATCAACAACAAAAATAAGAACAATTCCTATCATTCCAAATTCAAACATTAAAAATCCAAAAATGGCATGGAATATGAAGGATAGGACAAAATCAATTTTTTTACTACGGTCTTTTACAAAAGCACTGACTAATAAATCAACGATAACCGTGCCCAACGTCCCCATTATTAAAAAGAAGGGCGTAAAGAATAAAAGGTATAAAGGAAATAATTCGATGAAATGCGAACCGTTTTTCTTTATAGTGAAATTGGGAATTGACTCTTTTATCCCGGGTATAAAACAAAAAAGCAAAGCAAAAAGAAACGCAGCTATAATAGCCGCGGATAGCTTTCTATTCAAATGCATGTTTATTTTTTTATTACTAAATTCAGTAGTTGTTTTTGTATGTTTATCATTCATATGTCTTTAACGTGATGTACGCACCTTTTCCTTTCTCATAACTTTGTTATTTATATTTTATGTCTATCTTTTGTTACCAGCAGTTACAATAATACACGTTCTTTTTGAACTTGACTACACTAACGCGTTTTATGTCTATCGTTTGCTCCGCTTCCCTTGTATATTCCTTCTTTTTATTCAGGAGTTGTAGTATCGTTTGCTCTTTCTATGAGAAACAAGATGGTTTTACAAAAAAACGCCTTCTTTTTCTATACAACAAAAGACAGGCGTTTTTTTCGGTATGTAATTAATAATCTTGTTTAGCTTCTTCAAACTTAAACACATCCGCTCGTTCTGATTGCTGTGTAACTAACAGGTTATACGTATGGTTGGCCTTTTTTGGAATTTTAAATGCAACATCGAGGTTAAGCGGTTCGTCGTCAGATAGTGACGGTGATGAAAAAGCTGTCCACACGGTGTGCGGGGTTTCTGTCGATAAATTCCCTCCATCAGACGGTTCGTAGGTTTGATAAGTTGCTGTGTCTTGTAATGTAAACGTCGTGTCGTTTAATACTACAGTCGAATGTTCATTAGGTGTTCGCTGAAACTGAACGGATACGACAATGTACTGGGTGTTTACTTGTTTAGCTCCTTTAACAGGATAAAATTGCGCATCCGTTGTGGACACATAATATTGACCGTGTTTTGATCGTTCTCCAAATGCTAATCGATCATCGGTTTCATCTTCTTGAGCTACCCGACTTACAGGTGCCATCGTTTCATCGGCTGCTGAAATGGTGTCTGCTCCAGGGGCATGTTTAGGTTGAGGGTTTTTGTAAGTGACGTGCGTATCGCCTTGTTTGTCTTCACAAGCGGCGAGACTTGTGAACAAAACAGCCGCTACAAGGCTTCTGGTAACTATTTTCTTCATGTTATTCCTCCAATGACTAGTCTATATACTATGCTACATGGTATTTATATGGTAATCAAGGATAAGATTGGTACAATGTGAATAAAATCAGTGAGATTTGGAATGGATATAGGACCTGCAGAGACTTCTGTACTTATTTCTATAACAAAAAAGAGACGATTTCCGCCTCTTTTTGCTTGTTCGTTCGTATTATGAATTTAGTTCATCTAAAATTGAATGCAGTTCACTTAAATGGGTAATTTCATAAGTAGGAATGACTTCATTTCGCTCTTTATCGTGACGATTAATCCATACAGATTTCATTCCAACGCGAGAAGAACCCAGTATATCTGTCATTAAATTATCTCCAACCATAATCGCCTCATCTTTCTTTAAATCCATAAGTGATAAAGCATGGTCGAAAATAGATGGATCAGGCTTACCGCGGCCAAATGCACCTGAAATCACAATCTCATCAAAATATGGAACTAGTTCTGATGTAATATCTAATTTGGTATTTTGTAAGTCAGGTGAACCGTTTGTTAACAGCAGCAGCTTGTACTTTCCTTTTAATTGATCAAGCACTTCAAACGTTTCTTCGTATACAAACGGTGTTTTGCGGCGCTCTAATGGAAAACGCTCGGCTAGCTCTGCTCCAAAAGAATCATCGTGAATTCCTAAAGCACGAAGACCTCGAGTCCAAGCTTCTTTGCGATAAGTAGGAACAATATCTTTCATTTTGCGGAATTCATCATGATCGTCTAAAAAATTCCCCCATAATCCTTCAAATGGATTAATGCCGATCATTTGCGTAAATTCATAGGTTTCATACGAAGCATATAATTCCCTTGCTTCCTTACGCACCGCTTCTTCTAGTTCTTCAGGTTTTAGATTATATTTCTCACTTGCATATGTACATGTTGCAACGAATGCTTCTTTTACGCTTTTTTGATCCCAAAGTAGCGTGTCATCTAGGTCGAAAAATACCGCTTTAATCATGGATGTGTGTACCTCCTACTGTTTTTGAAAAAGTTTAACTATTCTTACACTAGATTACAAGGATACACCCAATAAGTCTAGTGTATTTGCGATTTATTCTGTAAATTTCTTTTTATAAAGCGTCACTTTTATAAACAAATTTACAGAAATAAAAACAGCTGATATAATCACAGCATGTATGTATGCAGGAGGTTTTATATGGAATCGTTAGAAGAAATATTCGGCATTCCCACGGTTCGTACAAGTAAGCGCTTAAGTAGAGTGGTTGCCGCACGCTTGCGCCCTTTTGGAATTACGCCAGAACAGTGGACCGTTTTAAAACGCGTATCAGAAGCTGAATATAGTACACAGAAGCAATTAGCTGAGCGAGCAGATAAAGATCAAGCGACGCTGACTAAAATTTTAGATTTACTAGAAAAACAAAATTGGATTCAGCGTGTTAGGAATCCAGAAGATCGCCGCTCGTTTTTTATTCAAATAACAGAAGACGGCCTGCGTTTAAAAACAGAAGTGACGCCTGCTGTAGAACAGGTATTTTTCGAATTAACGTCCGAATTAAACGAGCAGCAGGTTAAAATTTACACCGAAACTTTACAAAAACTTGAATACCGCGCCGAACAATTGCTTCAAGACACAGAAGACCTGCGTTAAATACCCAAAACCCCACAGCTAACATTCTGCGGGGTTTTACACGTAGTTGGCGATGCATAGTACTTCTTTTATTTTTGAAATCACTTGTTTGGTTTCATCTGTTAAAGAGGTGAATTTAAACGCGATGGATTCTGCATTTGGATTAATGAAGGGTTCTTTGTTTGTGTCTTTGCGGTAGTCTTCAATTTGTTCTAAACAATATTTTAAAATAAACGACAAGTTCGCACGTCGAAATCTCAAACTGACGGTAGAAGGCCATCTTTTTTGAAACTGATTGCTTCCCTCATACTGAATCGCTCCGATGTAGCGTTCTCCGGATAAAAAAGACTCTTTGCTTCGATATAGCTGAACGGTTTGGGCTGTTCCGCTCCAGTCAATATAAATACCTGCTGTTTCACAAACTTCGTATATGTAATGAAAAAGCTCCGTTACTTCTCCGAAATGGTAGTGAAGCGGATGTTTAGCCGTCATAGGTAGCTCCCTCCTTTATCGACTTTCTACCATTATATTGTAGGAAAAGTAACTTATTCATTTATACAACTTATTTCATACGCATAAGCAGTAAAAATGAAAATCTATTTGTTTTTAGTTTACATAAAAATATTATAAGTAATTAGCGATAACCCGACTTTCGAAACGCGTCGTATACCGTATCCTCTTGAAGTTTTTCAAGATAAACGTTCGTTGTAGCAATAGAAGAGTGCCCTACTACTTGCTTCACAACCGCAAGCGGAACGTCATTAGCTAAACTGTTTGTAATAAAGGTATGACGAAACCAATGAGGAGAAATAGACGCGTTTCCTTTTACTTTATAAACAGCTGATTTAATCGTTCGATACAACGTTGTATAGGATAATCGCTTCTTTTCGCCGGTACGATAGTACTCTTTAATGGAATAAAAAAGCGGTTCAGTATTAAAAGGACTTAGTTCGGTGCTTTCATTTAACGCTTGCCGGTAAGTGAAAAGCGTTTCTTTCACATCATCAAACACGGGAATAGTCCGTTCTTTTTTTCCTTTACCAATCACATCTACAACCAAATTTCCGCGGCGGTCTTCGCGGAAGCTTCCCCAATTTAAACTCAGCAGTTCACTTGAACGCATTCCACTCATATACAAAAGCATTCCCATTAAGCGGTTGCGCGCTTTGAATTCCTTTTCATGTTGGCGAATGCGCACGACGGATTCTAACGCATTTACAATTACCTGTGCTTCGCGATCGGTTAGCTCTCGGTACTCAGTACGATTTTGTTTTTCTTTATCACTGTAATGTCCTTTTGCAATAGATGGCTTTTCAATCCATGTGGTATACAGCGAAGGATAAAAATGAGTAGCGTGTCCAAACTCTAGCATTCTTCTAAAAAATTCTAGCTTTCTTGCAGCAGTTCGATTTGCATATTGATTCATCATTTCTTCATTAAATAATTTGACTTCCATAAATCCAATCGATTTTAATGTAATCTCTCGTTCGTAGAAAAAAGACAGAATCGTTTTCATGTCTTGATTGTAAGATCTGATCGTATGAGGAGAAAGTGATTTTTTAATAATACGCATTGAAAAAAAGAGCTGAATAAATTCTTCATCTGAAACGTGCTTTAAATTCAAGTTGTTATCTTCATCTAACAGCTCTGCCTCTTCCCACTGCTCTTTTAGCTGGCGAAACGAATTTTTCGCAGGCGACAATTCAAATTCTTCCATTTTACCCCTCCTAATTATAAAAAACGAAGATATACTTTTTAAACGAACCAGAATTAAATATAACGAATTTTTATTTATTCGCAACAAATACCATTAAAAGTTTTCAAAAACCTCTCAAAACTTAATTTAGAAAGCCGGTTTTTAAAGATTTCAACACAAATATCCATTATATGTAAAATTTATTCTATTTTCTGCTTATTTTTCTACTTTATCATATAAACGCTTGATAAGGAAGAGTTATCTTGCGTTAGTTAACTAAAGGATTCTATTTGTGTTATACAGTAATGTTTGAAGAACACTATTAGAAGTTTAAGCGGTACTGACTTTGGATAATCAGTAAATTAGATTGACGTCCTCAAAGGAGCCTCTTTACAAATAAAAACATCACGCTTGGCGTGATGTTTTTTAAAGTGATTCAATTTTAGTCAGGTGCAGCTGTTTGTTGCTGTAAGAAACGGTATACGTTCGGTAATACTCTTTTTCTTGACTTTGACCGTTCGTTGTAATGGAAATGACTTCTTTCGTTTGGATTGTATAGACCGCTTCGTCCTCTTCTTCACTCACAGATTCCACGTCTAATACCGAATAATCAACGAGTTCTTCTCGAATGTCTCTTTCATACAGCATTTTCACAAGTTGCTTTTGATCATTCCATAAAACACTATCCCGCTGGATATAAGGCTGTACGTGTTCAAATTTATTCGTGTTAATGGACTTTGTTAAATCTTGCAAATAATGTTCAATAAAAATATCTGCTGTTTCTTGATCAACCTTTTGGATGTTTTTTAAATTAAAATCTTTTTCATCCTTCTCTTCTTTTTCTTTTTCACCTTCGGTAAAATCGTCGATTCGCTGAGAGCTGATTTTGCTGATGGCATATTTTTTATTGTTCTCTTTAAAAATCAAAATTTCTTCCTTTTCCCCTTTTTCATTTGTACGAGTGGTTTCACCTTGGTATGAAATATCACTCGAAGGATTAATTGACTTTACGTATTCTATATATTCATCGGCCGTAATGTTCAGGTATTTTTGATGATAGGTAACTTCATCCCATTCATTTAACTTCCAGTGCTTATTAACGTATTTAAAATTCATGTAAATGGTCAGGCCGCCGCTTCCTTCTTTACTAATTGGCTCAATGGCTGATACTGAAAATTGTCCAGCGTGGTTGTTAATAAGTTCAAAGCGAATAAGGTGAGTTACATCAGGAAAAAAGCTCATATTACATTCTTTGCAGTAATAGTTAGTAGAGATACTTTTTAACTTTGTTGCAATTAAAGACGATGTCGCATATGGCGTTAGCGCTTTTTTTAGCGTTTCATAATCAGCAGGGTTAGATTCATTTTCCCATTCATACTCTTCACCTAATTCTTTATAGGTACTTGAAATTTTGTTCATCGTCTCAACCGCAGTTTTTTCTGCTTTTTTTTCTGATACAAGATCAGGTGGAAGAGATGACTTAGCTTGATCTTTTGGGATCACTTCATCTGAGGAAGGTTCGGTTGGTTTGGATAACTTAACTGTTTCTTTTTCTTCACAGGCTGTCAAAACCATTAGCAGCAGTAGAACGAATGCAATCGTCCATTTTTTATGCATAAGGTGTCCTCCTCAATGCCGAATTTAGTCTGTTTTAAAAATGATCTTTAATTCTCAAACGTATCGAGCACGTAATCACCGCTTGGAATTCCCCACTTTGCCTTTTTATTTTGATCTGTTTTAGCAAGTAATGAAATCGAATTTTCTTTGAGCGTAATGACAATTGTTCCTTTATTTCCTTGTCCATCATTTTCATATTCAATGGCTGCTTGGTTATTTTCAAAGCGAATATTTTTTTGTTCAACGGTTGACACGCGGATTTTGCTAGGTGGCTGGTACGAATTTATTTTAATCGTTGCTTCCGAGTTGGATGTAGCAAGAAATTGAATGATAGGAGATCCGTTATCATTGCCAGTGGTCCATTTTCCATCGTAGTCGTGTAAATCTGTTGTTTGTGTAGTGGGAGTTTCAGTGCTTGCATTTGGTTTAGATGAAAAGTCAAATGGTTCTACACTAGATAACTTTAACGTATCGTTTTGATAAACGGCTGTATAAAGGCGGTCACAAATTTTAGTATAAGGATCTTTACCCGGCTGCTTTAATAAGCTTTCTTCGTGGGTTTGTATTTTGAACACATGGTTAGGTTCTTCATACCAATTGACAATATGAAACGTTTGCTTCTTCTGCTCGATGCCTTGGCGTGTGAAATTTTCAACAAGAAGGTTCTGCTCTTTATAAAAAGAACTGTCTGTTTTCAAAAAAGCTTTTAGATCATCAAAGGAGTTTTGATCAACTGCTTTTCCAAACGCTGAAAAGTAATCAGTCATCCACGCTGTAATAAATTTTCCGGTCATTGCTTCTTTATCTAAATCAATCGATTGAATGCTTTCTACCTGTGTTTTTGGTTCATTTAGTACTTTTTTTGCATCTTTTTCTACTATCATTGTATTTCCGTCTTTTATTGTCTCTTCTTGCTGACAGGCTGATAACAGAATAGATGAAACAACCGTGATAATGATTGTATTACGTTTGTTCATCATAATTGCCCCTTCTTTATCTAATATAAATGTATGTATATTCTTCCAACAAACAGACCTAGTATATCATTCTACAAAAAAACGCTCAACCCTTTAATTTCACAAGAAAAACGGCTTGCCTTTACAGCGAGCCGTTTTTTCTCCTATTTAATGGATGCTTCTTGATACGAATTGGCTGCTTCTTTTTTGAGCTGTCTAGAACCATAAAAGACATAGTAAATAATTGAAAGAAGGAAAATTCCAAGAATCACATACATTAAAGGTAGAGAAACGCCAAACAGCATTAAACTTGTTGTAAGCACACTGTATTTTAGAATGCCGTTGAAGCGGCGCACGAAAAACGCGAAAGCGTTTCACGATAAATGCGAAAACGCAGTCCCTCAGCTTCTAGTAGGTGTTAATATCGGTTTTTTC
>NZ_JBMPZA010000011.1:0-52145 GCF_049368575.1 Priestia sp. 40 | reverse complement strand
TTTTTTTATTTTACTTGGTTCGGTTATCCGAAACTGGGTGTTTAACCCTACTTACGAAGCTGAGGGACTGCGTTTTCGCATTTATCGTGAAACGCTTTCGCGTTTTCGTGCGCCGCTTCAAGCTGATGATTTAACACTTCTGGAGCGCTATAAGTCTTCTCTTGCATATGATCACCTCCTTTCAATTAATTCTTTATTAAAGAACGATTGATTCAAAAAATTTAACCCATTGCTGTTTAGTAAAGTTCTAATGAGCAGCTTCCATTTGTTTTCCTAGTAATTGACTAAATGTATTACTCTTTTCTTCGGCAAGTTGAGTAAAACCACCTTGTTGAATAATTTTACCTTGCTCCAGCACGATAACCTGATCAGCATTGCGAATTGTAGATAGACGATGAGCAATAACAATAATCGTCATTTTTCCTTTTAATCGTTCCAATGCTTCTTGAATTTTTGCTTCATTTTCCGTGTCAAGCGCGCTCGTTGCTTCGTCTAAGACTAAAATAGATGGATTGCGTAAAATAGCGCGGGCTAGCACAAGCCGCTGCCTTTCTCCTCCTGAAAGCTTAATTCCTCGGTCTCCGATTAATGAATCAAGGCCTTGTGGAAGCCTTCTTACAAATTCTGCAGCCGATGAAAACTCAAGCGCTTCCCACATTCGCTGTTCGCTTGCGTTAGGTTCTACCAACAATAAATTTTCTCTTATACTCGCATTAAACAAAAAAGGATCTTGTGGAACATAGCTAATAGCTCGCCTTAACGATAATAAATTATCTTTTGATAACGGAATTCCATCAATTAAAACCTGACCTTTTTCAGGCTGATTAAGCCCCATCAACAAGTCTATCAGCGTGCTTTTCCCAGCACCAGACCGACCTACAAAAGCAGTCATTTGGTTAGAAGGAATGATTAAATTAATACGGTGCAAAGCGTAAGATGCATCTTGGTTATAGCGAAAATAAGCGTTTCTGCACTGAATGTCTTTTTTAAATTGAATTGGTTCGATACTTTGATTAGCTTCTTTTTCAAATTCTCTTGCATTTTTGCATTCATCTTGCAAGGCTTTCACAGCTTTAAATGCTGGTAGAGTTGTCGCAATCTGTTCCATAGAGGCTTGAATACCAGCAACCTTTGGCCATAACCTTGAAAAAATTAGAACGATGAGCATCAACTGACTTGCCTCAGCATGAAACAACTTCACCGCAGCATATATAAAAGCCGCAACTAATACAGCAGATGAGATTTTATAATAAGACTGTGACATTGTTTTTAGCCTAGTATATTCAACTTGCTCATTTTTCATTTCTTCTGTAATCGAGCGATACCAGCTCATTCTCGATTCTTCTAAAGTATTACTTTTAATATCTTTGATTCCGTTAATCTGATCGGTTATCCCTGCGAGATAGCTTTTTCCTAGCTCAAAGTTTCTATTGCCTAATGCCAGCGATCGTTTGAGAAATTTACGGTTTAAAAAGATAATCACTAAACCGCAAAGCAATACAAAAATAGTTATTTTAGGTGAAAGCCAAAGTGCCAGCCCAATTTGTATACACGTAAATATAAGAGAAGCTATAAACTGTAAAAACGAACTCGTGCCCGCACCAGCACGAGTAACCTCAGCTGTTAATAAATTGATTAAATCAGATTTTCTTTTTTTGATAAAAAAATTCCAATCTGCATGAAGTAGACCTCTGTAAGTTTCTAAACGCATATGTCTTAAAAAACTAAGCTGAATGATAGTATTTTGAACAGTTACCTGTCTTTGCAATATATTTTGACCAGTAACTATGAACACATAACTACCCAAAATCAGAAGCAAGCTTATAGCATGAGGAATATCCTGTAAAAATGAAAATGCCCTTACAATTGATGATCGTCCTGTCTCCAAGTTCACGATACCACTTAAACTAACCATTGGGATTAATAGTAAAATCCCAACACCTTCAAGTAAACTCATAAACACCGTTGCTAAGAGGTTAACATAGAGCCTTTTGCCAGCAAACGAATGTATCTGCTTCAAGAAGTATACAAGCTGTTTCATTATGTTCTCCCCTTGCGTAACTCATCTTTTCTAGTCTTCCTCCAAGCCCATAAAAAAGGCCGTAAAGGAAAATATAAGAAATGAAATTTTTCTGGCAATGGCAATGTCTCTGCATCTTCAGGATAAGGGTATAAAAAGCTCACAATAAAGGCCAATTTTTGTGGAGTAGACATTAATGCGAATAAATGACGACTGTGATATTTAGCTACATTTTCAGAAACAGGTTCGTTATGTAAATTTATCATGTTTTCGAGATAAAACATTGCTTCTTGAGCTAACTCTCTTGGACGTTTACTTGCAACCAAAGAGTTCATTTCTTCGGCTATTTTTGTATGAAATAACTGCGATGCTAGAAGGATACTCTGTCCTCCTATAGAACGATAATGATAACAATTCAGTAAATCATAAACCTTTTGCCAGTCCACCTCTTGATTCATCATTTGATGAATATCAAACAGCCAGCGAAGCCGCGACCATCCATGACGAGCTCCATGAGAGATGAGAAACATAAATAAATCTTCTTTTCCGAGTAAATAGACGGGATAACCAATCAGTTCACTTCTACTTTTCCGTTCCCATAATTCATTAAAGCTAGGTTCCTTTCCTGGACCTGGATTTAATCTCCAATGAATTTCAATTTTAATCAGCTTTCCAGGATGAATATACGTAACATGATGATGCCTCCATTTCCAGTCGTTTAAGACCGTCTGAATATAATCATCTTTTTCGTATCCTATGCTTGTGAGAATTTCATCTGCTTGTTCGAGTTTTTCAATAGGAATTAAGACATCTAAATCACCAGATGTGCGAAGAGAGATATCACCATATAATTCATGAGCGAGTACCGGACCTTTTAAGCACAGAAGCTGTATGTGCGCTTCTGTAAATAATTTAGCTATCCTCTCCATTTCAGCACTTAAATGAAGCATGTGAAATGTGTTTCTTTTATAGGCTTGACGTAAACTTTGAATAACGTAGGTAGGAATAACATGTTCATCCATTGTTTTTAACTTTGAGTAGAGTATTGGATAAATACGATGGTGTTCCGCTTGATTAACAAAAAGATCCCAATCAATTCCTCTGCATACTTCCAATTTGTTAGCTAGCGTACCACCGGTCTCACTACTTTTTAGCAATTCAATGATTAAATTTAATTCATTAGGGATGCCCGATACATTCAGACAGAATTGATTATCCATTGAGTTCTCCTTCAATCGTTTAGTATCAGAGCTTTTTAGCAAACTTACTCACTACGGTGAACCTTTCCATTACTTCTGCTCCCGTAATATAAAAAGGACCGCTGCGAAGCCACGCATGCGCTACTAACTCTCCGTTTTCTTCTCTAGCAGTACCTAAATAAAGAGTACTTTCAATCTGGCGTTTCTCTAGCATTTTCATTGCAGCAATGGCTTTTACAAGACACTGACTTTCCCAAAATGTATAGCGACTCATAATATGAATAGCTTGCGCTACACTGGCTAATACCTCTTTATTTGATGAACTAAGAGTAAAAGATGTCTCTTCCATATGATTACCTAAAGTAGGCGCCACTTTTGAAAAAGGAACACTCTTTAAATAACGAGACCACCCTAAATAAAGGTAAGACTCCAATAACAAACTTTTTGTCTTCCAATCAAATAATAAGAAAGCTTTTAGTTTTTTTATAAGTGCCATATGATTATTCCTTTCAAAACAATAAAAACTATGATACCTTTTCGCCTTCAACTTTTACTAGACCTTCATTAATTAGCAAGGTTAAAAACGAAATGACTTGTTCCTTGCACGTATCTAGTTCTACATCGTACTGATCAACTAGTTCGTCTACTAAGTTTTGAATGGAAACGGGCTCTTTTATCTTCTCCCATATTTCACCTCCGAGCTCCCCGAGATTATAGTACTTACCGTTGTGAATACTTAACATCACTTTTTCTCCATCCATATCACTTACAATGTTTCCTTCCCCTTGGCTAACGAATTGACTTATTGAAATACTTTTAATCATCTAATGCCTCTCCTTTGTTTAATGTAGCTAAAATTAAATCTGGTAAATCATGAGCCGTAAAACGAGACGTAGGTCGACGAAGCT
Organism: Priestia sp. 40; assembly: GCF_049368575.1. Classification (NCBI taxonomy): domain Bacteria; kingdom Bacillati; phylum Bacillota; class Bacilli; order Caryophanales; family Bacillaceae; genus Priestia; species Priestia sp. 40. The sequence continues at coordinate 48,018 of NZ_JBMPZA010000011.1, read as the reverse complement.
GATAAAGCTCAATTTTGTTAATAATTTTTGCCAGAGTACTAAAATGCCATTCCATCAAGCCTGCCTTTTGCACAAAAAAATTGCGGTAAGTATGAGTATACAGAGTATAGAACCGTTCCAGTTTTTGAATACAGTGTAGTTCTATTTCGTCCCCATCTGTTTTGACTAGTTCAAATACACCTGCAAGAGGCAGCGGTTGATTTGCAAATTGAGATTGAACGGGAATAGCAAACTTCGTTTCTCTGTCAATAATAGGCCGGTAATTACTTGATTCCATCTCAAATTCATTTAAACTTTCTATCCATAATTTTTGCTGCGGGTAAGCAGGTATGACAACAGGCACGTTCTCGTCAGTAACAACTACCGGTATAACATCGTCACTCAAAAGTTGATAGCCTCTTTTTAAAAAAGCTGAAGCAAGAGTTGATTTCCCAGCACCAGATTTTCCTACTATTGCATACACTTTGTTATCTATAGCAATTGCACTGCCATGCAACGGGAGAATATTTCTTTGTAATAGCACTGTCCCCATACAAGTACCAAGAATATAAAGGCGCAGTTCATCTTCCTGAGCGCCTTCCATTGGGGAGAAAAGAATTTTATTTCCGTTTTCGACCAAAAAGAAAGCTGTTTCGGGAATATGGAACATAACTAAATTTTCTTGAATAACAAAATCATCACCTGGAACAGATCTTTCAGACCATAATTCGAAAAGATTGGCCTCTTTAATCACAACATCTGCTTCACCGTCATCTACGCTCGGTTGCAGCAGTTCTGGCAGAGAAAGCTCACTTGAAACAGTTAATCCAAATGCCCTGTAAGCAGTCCTTTTTATAGTGTCTATCATTTAACACGTCCCCATTCCTCATGTACTTCTCCTTATATCCGCTTAGCTATAAGAGCTAAATTCAGTGAGGAGGCAGTCACCTGTTTTAAAACCGATATAATCAAATAAGTTCTATATATAGAACAATTAAATCAAAAAAATAATTCTGTACCAACGTATATTAATATTATTAAGAAAAACTCTATAATAGATAAATAGTTCTTAATTAAGAACAACTACTTAATATATAACATTTTCCAATTGTCTTGTCAATAGAACAAAGAACTGTTTTATTTGTGAAATAATTTACTTTAAAAAAGAATAAGTGACTTTTTTAAATAGTTAAAAGCCCCTATATGTGTTTTAAAATATAAGGGCTTTTAACTTTTGAATCTTACAAACCTGCACTGCAAAATTTCATATGTACGAAATCCACGCAGATTTGGATGAATAGCTCTGTCCGATCATTTAGCTAAAAGTTAATTTACCTTTAGGTGTGTTTTGAGGAAAAGCAGCATCAGTATAATCTCCATCTTTTCCAAGCATTGTCATTTTCACATCAAGTACTTCTAATACGGGTGTTTGCCATTCTTTTTTCATGTTATCACCTCCTTTCAAGTAAATTTTTTAATATATCTATATATAATTAAACTGCGCATTAAAACCTTATAATCGGGATCAGTGGCATGTTCCGGCCGCGCTCCTTGTTTGACTTTTAACAGAGCCTTCTTAATTACTTGACCGTCTAAAAACCTTAAAACTCTCTCATCTGCACTAAGCTGCTCCACTTCATCCACAAATGCATCCCAATGGGGAATCATTCGATGAACCCAATCAGCTCCTTGAACTCCCCGAATACGTTGGTTTAACCTAACTTCATCAGGAAGAAAGTTCTCTGTTGCTCTTCGAATAAGAGAGCGATCTACTCCATTTTGAACGTATTGTTCTTCAGGAACCGATAAACAAAAACGCACTACACGCAAATCATTGGTTGGATCGCGCTTCCATACGGCATAGCGTAAAGACAGTTTGGCGGCAAGTGTATTACCCGCATTCCAATGGAAACCATCTTCAAAATGCCTTTTTCTTTCTTCAAATATATTTGCACCAGGAAACCAGCCTGTTTGGTCTATGCCGTACCCTTTAAGTTTAGTAAAAACACCTGTGCTCTCTGCAAATTCCTGATTAAGAAGTTTAGGAAGCTGATATGATATACCTTCTGGAAAAATTTTATCAATTATAGGAAAACCCACTCTAGCAACAACTGGGAGCATACGTAACCTAGCCCCGCCTGTATTTTGACTATATTGATTTAATTCGTAGAACAGCTGAAACCATCTTAACTTCTTTAAAAGAATTGCGTAATAATCTAGAGCAAACCCCCAAGATATTGAAAAATTACCTCTATCACCACTTAATAATATTCCTACTCCTTCATGATGAGCTTTCTCAAACATTCCCTTCAACCAAAAAGAATTTTCGAAAAATTTATACGGCATCTCTATTGTTTCCAGTAAACTATCAATTTCTAAGTAAGAATTTCTATCAGCAAAGTCTAAATAGTGATCTTGGATACCTCCTACATATTGTACAGTTGATTGGATAAAAGGTCTTTCATCAGGCAGCAATTGTTTAGGCGTAAAATCTACAAAATCCTTTGGCGGAATATAACTAAATGTATGTAATTTTTTGTTATTCTCTTGGGTATCTTTTGCAGCAAAGCTAACCACTGCCCCTGAATCCAAACCTCCACTTAACTGTGCTCCGACATTCAAGTGTGTACGCAACCTTGAAGTTACTGCCTTTTGAAACACCTCTTGAAATGCTTCTACATACTCTTCGTTTGACTTTAGGTTTAGTTTCTTTTCTGAAATCAAATGACAATACCTTGTAAGGTTTATTTTATCTTTAGTTATCGAGATACAGTGAGATGGAGGTACTTGTTGTATCTTCTTATAGGGCGTTATAGAAGCATCTGCCGCATCAATCATTCCAGCTATGGCCAAATATTCAGCTAGCCACTGTTCATTCAGCTGTTTTTCAATATAAGGTAAGGTAAGTAGTGGCTCTATTGTCGTACAAAAGGCAAGTTGCTGCTGCGTATGATAGTAATAGAGAGTTCGAGCCCCAGAGAAATCTCTTGCTCCAAATAGCTTACGTTTTTTCTCATCCCAAATCATAAAAGCAAAATCACCTATTAAATACTTAGGTGTTTCTTCTCCCCATTTTTGATAAGCAAGTAAAATCAATTGGCTATCTGGCAGCATTTTTCTTCGCGATCGTTCAACTTGCAGCTGGTCAAATAGTTCATCCCGATTATCAATAATAGCATCTACCGTAATGGCTAGCTGTCTTTCATAGTCGTAATAAGGCAGCTGCTCTCCAACTGATTCTGGTGTGATCCACTGCGCATGACATCCCAAAAAAATATTTTCCTTGTGCCATACCTTAATATCATTAGCAGGGTATTTTTGTAAGGACCCCATAATTCCTCTTACATGCTCTATCGGTACAGGTTCATTATTAGAATGATAGATGCCAGCGATTGCGCTCATTGTTTTTCTCTCCGATTCAAAAGATTTACGTTTGTATTATTTAACACTAAATTATAAATCTATTATTCTTTAAAATCACTCAATTCATTCTTAATAAAGAACAAAAAGTTTTCATAAACTGACATAGAAAAATTCAACCTGATAAATTTTAATTTTTTATACGTTTTAATTCCAAGCCGGTAATATTAGATGAAATGGACCAAATAACCTATTAGATTGTTCTTTATAAAGAACAATACTATACTTTCATTGAGAATACAATACTTAATTTGATTTTATCTATTTTTTAAATTTATTCTATAGTGTTACGTTAAAGATAATGTACTGGCTACAAAAATCTCACCACTTATTTTAACCTCAAGAGATTTGTGGTGTAGTAACCCTTCTTTTTTTATGATAATATTATGTAACATCGCTTAATAAAAATAAGAATAGGACTAAGATGCAATTAAGAGGTCATATTAGTTACTTGCTATCCTCGTTTCTACAGAAGTAAGAGCTAGGTCCAGTTTGGGAACTAGCTCTTTAAATCAGTTTTGTATATACCCAAATTCTTTAAACACTGCCAATAGACTAAGTTGTTTCCAAGTTATATTGTTATCAATAACTATCCCACCGAAAGTTTTAGGAAATGCAGGTGCAGTGATACCTGAAGTACCGCTGTTTTGTGCTTGATAAACGTGGCCGCCTGATTGAATTATAGTATCTTTTAAATAATTTGTAGAGGACACCCAAGCCTTATTACTAACATAACCGGGCGTTGTACATATCCAGCCTACAAACCCACCAGGAATAGGATTCAAGTTTTTAACCTCTTGTCCTAAATTATAGAAACCAGAAGAAGGTTTTGATGACATCTTATAGTAAGGATCCTGAACCATGTCAATAGTATTGTTATACTTATCTACATTTTTATTGAATTCCTTGTAACTATAATTTATATTAATAAAATAGTTATTTTTTATAGTTGTCTCTACATTCTCCATATTTTTGTAAGAAGGAATCTCTACAAATTTCTTTGGGACTGTGCTTACTATATCATTTCCATCAATTAGTATTTTATTACCTTTAAATGAACTTTCCACCCTAAAAAACTCCGATGTGTCAACTGTAGAAGTATATTCGACTCTATTGTTTTTGAAAATAAATTCTTTAAAGTCATAAAACCTAAAAGCATATCCTTTAGTACCTTTTATATCACAATCACTTATCACTATTGATTTACAGTTATTAATGTTAAATATTGTCGCATCATCAATTATAACTTTACATTGATTAAACTGATATTCTAAATTAGAATAAGTAGCACCACTAATACCTACATCTATTGTCCCACACTTATTAAATGTACAACCCGTATATGAACCAGGAGGTAAACTAATACCCTTGTTCATTCCCGTAAATATTACATTATCAAATATCCAACCATCATTAACAGTAGCTATCAGATTAAATAAATGATTGACATCGTCACCTCTAAATGTACAATTGGATAGTATTTGAGGTTGAGAATCGAATGATATAGTGCTAAGTAATTCAACTGCCTTCTTATCTAAATCATTTATAAATATACAGTTATTTATTCTAACCTTATACTTTGCTATTTTATTTATATTTATACTGCAATTCCGAAAATGACAACTATCGATAATTACTTCTTTATCTCTGGTATCTTCTGTAGTTACAAATATTTGACAACCATAAAGATAATTATCAGACATCATAATTTCACCATATAGAGACATACTACATCCTTGGATAGTATTTTGAGAAACTGTTATCATATCGCAACCAGCAGTTACAGCTAGTCCATTAGATCCTTTAGAGCTTACCAATCTGTTTCTAGTTATACGTATGTTCCTAGCTGATTTCATAACTATATTATAATTGGCGTTATGGTGAAAGTGATTATTATCAATAAAGATATACTGATTCGCTGCATAACCATCTTCTATATCAATTCCACCCATAGGTGGTGTCCCATTGACTTTTCCAATTCCACCTATATGGTGAATTTCATTGTCTCTTATAAAAACCCACTTTCCACCTATACTAATTCCTTGTCTTCTGTTATGGTGTAAGTTACATCTTTCAATGTAGGTATTTTTAGGTATTTTAGCAGAATGTAATGTCATAGAATAACGAGTGGTAGGTATAAGTGATTGGTTAAGAACGATTTTTGCATAGCTTGCACCTTCAGGTATGTCTATCTCATCAAAGAATTGGACCCCTTTTTCACAGGACAAAAAAGTATCATCATTTTTATAGAAAAAAACATTATATACTCCAACCGTTATCTCTGTTCCAAGCCCTCCATAACCATCACCTTGTATACTGAAATATCCATTCTCTACGAGTTCAGAATAGGAGGTCATACTTATCTTTCCTGCATATCTAACTCTGGTGGAATCATTAACAAGAGTCCCAGTGTTAGCATCTATTCCACCTTGTTCAAAAGAAGTAGAGTTAAAATAGAACCCAACTACTTGACTTGCTCTTGCACTACCTGCTATGGCATCTCCGGTGAAGTTAAAAATCTCCAAATTGTCAATTGAAATAAAACGTGTATCACCAACTATACTGATACCTAGACCATGTTCATGTGATCCCTCAGTTGAATAATTGTGGGTAATTCTATCACCTTCAAGTATGCCATTTGTAACCCTTGAAAATCTTTGCCGATTGTTATAACTAATTATCTTATACCCTTGCAGGCCATTGTCTCTTATTCTTAGAGTTGAACCTCCTAAGTTTAATGTCATAAAACTTTTAGGTTCGATAGGTATTTCTTCGTCGATTAGATAAGTTCCTCTTGGTAGAATAATTTCTTTATACCCTTTTTCCGACGCCCAAGTTAATGCAGAATTAATTCCCTTAGAATTCCTTAGTGATACATTCTTATCAGCTAAGTCTTCTATATCATTTCTTACCCCCCAACGCTTCAAATCTAGTACATAAGACCAGACACCTCCTAAATTATCTAAAAAGGTTGCAAGACTTGTGCTTTCATTTATATAAACTGCTTCCGATACAGTTATTGGGTAAGCATACTCATTTCCATTTTTTAACTTCTTTATTTTCCCTTTCACTTAATAAACAACTCCATACTTTATATATTAGTTTTATATACAAAAGCTAGATTATTTAAATAAACTATTATCCTTGCGTGATCCAAGTTCCACCATATAATGTAGCTACTTTTCTATTTCCACTGATGTCTGGAATAATTGTACCTGTAAACTGTTGAGTAAGATCATAATGAGCTACTAACATTGAATCATTGTATAACTTTACTTCATAAATAATACCTTTCATCTTTTCATTTCCAGAACTATTAGAGAAAATGTTTATGTCATCTTTCACAGAAGATGATAAAACTCCCTTGATTGTAGTTTTTGTATTTGACATGATAGATGGTTTACTGGAAGTTTTTAACACACCATTTATATATATAGCACTCCAACTGGAGCCATAGGAATCCGTCCCAGCTGAATTTCGTGCTATATAACCTAAAGGTGTACCATTTCTTGCATCTAAGTAATAGCTCCATACTTTCGGTAATGGCTCTACACTACACGTCAATTCAATACAATCAAATATTAATGGTTGTAATTTAATATAATCACTTATACCATTCATAGAAATAGCATAATTCCCCAAAGTTTTTGTATCAATACTTATGCCACTTGATTCGTTGTTTGAACTATCTCTTGATTTCACAGTAAATGTATACTTTGTAGAAAGAATTAGTCCCGTTATATCAAATGTCGTTCCTGTTACTATTCCTAATAATGTTGTCCCATTATAAATTGTATAATCTTTTATATCTTCTAATGATGAGCTTTCTGTCCAACTTAACGTTATACTTGTTTTATCAATATTGGAAACTATCAGATTACTAACATCTGCCGGAGGCTTCTCATCAATTATCGTTACTGTCTCGCCCTCCTCAACTGTCCAGTCTTCAAATGAAACAGGAAAACTCTTTGATATCCACTTTGTTTTAGTACTATCATAGGTAAGTACATCATTGTTAGACGGAGGAGTTGTTTTTAAATCTATATCATCAAGGTCCCTAAGATTACTCATTTAGCTTTCCACCTTTTTCTAATGTTCTTTTATTATATGCAAAAATATAACAATTGATTAGGTGTATTAACTATTATAAAGAGTACATTTATCCCTTCATAAATTATAGATTCTTATGATACAAACAAATTCTTTAAGAAACTTAAAAGGCTTAAATGAAATACTTCTATTAAGCGCATTTCCAAATTATAAAATTGCTTTTATTTATAGAGAAAAATTTTTATAACCTATGAGGAATAAAAAATTTTGAGTATGATCTGTTTAATCAAACACTTAACTTTTGTAATAGATAGGAAACTCTACTTCCTCACATCACTTGAAAACAAATAGTTTTTAAGTGGGAAAAGATACCTTTTATAGGAATATATAAGATAATCTAATATATCCTAGGTTTAAACAATTATAAATTTAATAGTAAAATCCACGAAAGATATAGATAAATTTAACAACACCTTTTAAGAATACCGTAGAAAATATTGTAATAAGGGAGAATTTGGGGAGAGACTATTTTTTATGTAAAAAAGAAATGACTCCTATAAAGTAAAAAATAAACAAATTCTTTACAGGAATATTTAAAAACTAAATAAAATATCTTTCTCTTTAGCTTTTAGTCAAGTTGCTAGTAAATGAGTTTACAAGAATAATGATTCAAAACAAAAGAACACAAGTTGATAATGATAAAAGTCGTATAAAGTTTTTTGAGGCATTTGATGTCATTTTATTACCTGCATTTCCTATTTATTTAGATTTAAGTCTTTTCAAAAAAAGAAACCTGAGCTAAAATCTGTTTAAGATAAATATTTTATTTTATCTCTAGTAAGTGTTTATATCAAAAGGCTATTAAAAAGTTATAACCACATTTAATCCCAGTTCTGTATTACCCATTAAATTGAATGAGTTTTTTAATTGGTAACTATCAACACAATGAATGTATGTATCTTAAACACAGTAATCATATAACTAGACAAGATTAAGTACTGTTTTTCTTCATGATTAACTTAGCTAATATTCTAGAGGTAGCCAAACTTCTTTTTAATTTCACACTTAATCTTGTGTTTCCCATATCTTTGACAGCTCTCTTGAAAAATATCAATCATTGATAGAAAAGACAGCTCATTCTCTATCAAATTTTCTTTTATGTCATAGTAATCGCTACCTCTCTACACTTAAAGGTCTTTATATATTAATCACATCAAGTATTTATAATGGTTTTAATAGGTCTTATATCAAAATTGGCGTCTTCACACTCTACTTATAAAATTTTATTTTCTTTACAAAGGTTATTAGGTAATACAAATTAAGTTCTTTGAATAGCTTAACTGTCCGTATTAAAATTACACTTTTCTTACAATATTATCAATCATATCACCAAATCAGTTTTTATCTTCTTCTTACCCTTACTCATAAGTGTGTTAAATTGCTGGGAACTTAATTTTTCTATTCATATAAGCAAAAAGTTTATTTATTTTCTACAAAAAGGAGATATTATCCATCATTTTAGAAATGTTTGTGCAATATTCTATTAGAATAAATGTTTGTTTTTTAAAACGGTCTTTTATGTTAACCATCTTAAAGTGAGTTAAGAATCAGCTTTCCTTTTTTTCTCTGGTTATAATTGTCTGTTAATCTTTCAGCTTATTTTATACAATTTTCTCGTTCGAATCTTTTGCATAACATTTTTAAAAATTGGTATAAGCAGTTCTTTTTCATACCGATTCATTCCCATAAACCACATTAACAAGGAGTAAAACATAGAAAATGCAATAGTTTTAAACACAAAAATAAACCAGCTTTCAGACACTAGTAATTTATTTATTGTTAATCCAGTGACTAGACTAATAACAAATGGAGCACTCATAAAAATAATATTAAGCCAAAATTTAGGTATATCTATATTTATTTTCTTCCAGTAATAAATGTTCATAATAATTATATTTCCTATTGTAAATGCCAAAGCTGTGGCTAGAGCACAACCTATAGCCCCCCACCATTGAACAAATAGTAAACTTAAAAGTATATTAGCTATAGCTATAGCAAAATAGACAATCGTTCTAAATTTTTGTATATTTTTCGCTTGAAGTATAACTCCTCCTATACCTTGTATTAAAGGTACTGTCATAGGAATTGTTAACGTAATAGCTATAAGAAAAGAACTATTATATGCTTCTCCCACCCATAAATTAATAAATTCCTGTCCCAAAACTAAAAAACCACTTAAAGCAAACGATATTACAATATACTGGATTCTCCCCACTCTGATAAATAAATCTGATATTTCTTTATCTGAAACCTCTTTGGTAACCATTCCAGTAACTTTACTTAGAAACACATTTGAGATAGCTGCAGAAAGACCTGAAAAATATCCAGAAAAAGACGCTCCTATTGTATAGATGGAAATTGATATTGCTCCGCTATAAATACCTAGTATAATTTGATCTGTTGACCAATATATTCTCTCTACAATTAGATTCAAAAATATAAAAAATGAAAATACTGTGATTTCTTTTAATAGGTTTAAATCAAATTTTTTAAATGTAATCTTTATTTTTAAAACCCTAAAGCAATAATATATATTAATTAAAACTGTTATAAAGTTAAGTAGGGTAGTTACTATCACCATAGATATAACTCCATACCCCATTATGAAAACAGGAATCATTATGAGAGGATTAATAATAGAACTAACTATACCTAATACCTTTTGAAAAATAAATTTTTCGTGAGCTAGTCCTATAGAACTGAAGAAACCAAGCCCTATTCCAAGCGATATGCTTACTACCATTATTCCTATTACAATTCTTAATTTATGAATCTCCTCTATACTTAGAGAGTTTGAAAACACATATTTTACATTTAATATCAAAATAACACCTAAAACTAATGCTAAAATTCCTAATACACCATACATAACACTAAACATTCCATATAGATTAGAACACCTCTCATCATCCGCAAGGGATTTATACTTTGAGGTATACCTTATTACAGCACTACCTAATAAAAACATTAGCGCTCCTATGTAGCTTGTTGCTGAAGTAGCTAAACTATATATTCCATAGTCTGATTGGCCAATAAGCTTTAACATTATAGGAGTGTACACTATTGATATAAAACTACTAATAAACAACGATAGATATGATAATACCGCTCCTGCTTTAAGTTGATTTACCATCCTAATGACTACCCTTCATATATATTTAACCTAGAACTTAAAGTTTAGGTGTTCAAACTACACACACTCTTTATCCCCGATTTTAAATTCATAAATGAACTAGAAATTGCATTAATAATTCTTATATTGGTTTTAAAAATAATTAACAGATTACTATTTCAGATAAAATTCTGTATTACAAAATTAGAAATGTGTTAACTAAGTTTTTCACAATACATTTGTTACATATATTCCAATTGAATTTTTTCTTATAGTGAAAAACAACGAGTCCCCCTTACTCAAGAGCTATCTACAACAAACATATCGCTACAAAAATAACTAAAATAAGATAATCATCCATATTCCTAGTAAAAACTTTAGAAAGAATAATTTTTCTAAAATTTGAAAAGAAAGAGATGAAGATGTAAAAAACATATATAAATAGATTTTCGCTTTTTACACTTTTCATCTTTTAAATTCTTAATTTTCAACACACACAATTACAGTATGAAACAGTTCAAAGAACGAGACATCTCAAATTTAAACAGAAATACCTGAAAAACTGAGAATTATAAACTTTCTATAATCGAATACAATTTATTAATTTCCTGTTCAGTTCCTACATTTTCATCACTCAAATTACTACATAAAGATTCTTTTAAATTATTGTTGTCTACAATTTCTTTGATACCTTTACATATTGCTTGTGAATTCATATTAACGATTAGACCATTTTCTCTATTCCTAAGTTGATTATGAACTACTGTGAAATTTGTTGCCACTATAGGTTTTTGAAATATTCTAGCCTCTGCGAGAGCTAACCCGTAGCCTTCAAACCTTGATGGTTGTACATATATATCACACTGCTTTAAAAATACGTACGGGTTTTGAAATGTACCCAAGAGCACAAATGTATTTTCGAGCTGAAATTCCTTAATCATATTTTCTAGTTTATTTTTTAAAACCCCCTCGCCAATAACATACCATTTAAAATTATATCCCTGTTTTTTCAACATATAACAGGCCTCTATTGCCATGTCGTACCCTTTTGCATCTACTAACCTTCCAATTGTGAGTATCCTTAATCCATCATGTTTATCTTTAAATCCACCATTATTTAACGAGTTTAATGCCATGGATCTAATTAATTTTGGTGACACTATATCATAAATAACACGAGTTTTCTCTTTAGCAATAGGAATCTCATTTATAAAGACTTCTCTATTATGATCAGATACAGCTATTACATTTGTATACTGCTTATAGTACTTTATATCGAAATTTTTATTGTATAATGCTAATTTGTAATCAGTATTTACCCAACATAACTTTTTAGTAGCTTCCACCTTCTCTGCAACAAAGTAAGTTGGGGTGCCTTGGCTATAAGCTATAGCTATATCGTACTTTCCATGTAATTTATTTATACCTTTAGACATCCATCTCCAGCTTGATTGGGCAGTGTGCATATTTTTTTTATTATATGGATTTCTAAGAGAAACAGATGTCCTAAGCCTTATATATAACTCTTTGAAATTTTTATTCTTTATTAAATACTTTATATTATTATTCTGTATCTTAATAAACTCAGGAACTTCTATTATGTTAACGTTCTCAGATAGCAATGGTAAATATAGTCCAGCAGGAGAGAACATTAATAGATCCACACTATATTTTTGATAATCTAGCAAATTTAATAACGAAACTAAACTTTTTTCAGCCCCCCCGCTATTTAAAGAATCTATGACAAATAATATCTTTTTCATAGTGTATTTCTCACTCTTTCTTTTTTAGACAATACACCTTCTAAATAATGCTTAGAAAGTTCAATTTTCTTATTTAAAATTCTTTTACTCTCTTCATAATTAACCTTTTCTAATAATTGATTTAATTTATAGTCTTCATTTACTAACCTATGATCAAGTTTTAAATCATCTAATAGATCTCTCATTCTTGTATTTATAGCTTCTTTTCTATTAATAATAACAAAGTCTTTTTCATAAATTATAGAAAAAACTGCTGCGTGGAAAGAATTAGATATCACATATTGCGCATTTCTAACAAGGGAAACAAAAGTTTCTGGACCATCAAAAATATAGTATTTATCTGCATATTTAAGTTTACTTTGGTTTATTGTATAAATTTTATACCCTTTTTCTTTACCAATTTGCTTAGCCATTTTTTTTATCAAATCGCTATTATCAAAGTCATAAATAAGGATATACTTTTCCTTAAACTCTCTTGTACCAATATAATTCCATTCTTCTTGATCTAGTAGAAAAACTGGATCAACCACGTTGACCGCCGTATTAATATTCAATTCCCTTAAAATTTCTACTCCACTCTGTTCTCTTACACCCACTCCATCTAACCTTTCCACTCTCTCTTTTACAATAGGCTTGTATTTATCTGAAATTGTATCAGTTGCAAAGCTTGCTCCATAGGACGCCTTTATTTTTTCATAGGGGACAAAGTCTAAATAGAATGCAGGATCTTTTCCGTTCCTATGCAAAGTATTCCAAATTTGATCACTTCCGCACAAGTATGCATCCGCACAGGGGAGATTTTTCTTTAACTCTTCATTAGATGTAAATCTTAATTCAGTCAATTTTAGATATCGGGAAGTAAACCTATCAAAAGATTTTTTTCTATTTAATCCACGTACTCTTCCAGGAATTTTCAGCGTTAAATATATTAACTTTGTCACAACACTTTTTTCCCATTTTGGGTTGTTAATATCTAATAAATTATAATGATTACTTAAATAATCTGGTTTGTAATCTATTATTTCAACCTCATAACCACATTTCATTAGATGCTTCATCAACCCATATGCTTGCAAAGAAGCCCCATGATTATACACGTCATGACATGTTATTGTACAAATTTTCATAATTTCACTTCCTTAACTATCTAATTATAGTAACTTATTAATTAATAGCTACATTATTCATTTGTATTATTTGATAAAGTATCTTGGTTTACATAAATTATATAGTTTTTCTATTTCATTACTATTGCTATAATCCTTTTTGAGTGTATTAGTAATAAGCCTTTCTCTAAGTTCTTTATTCTGTATAAGACTCTTAAGTCCCTCAACTATCCCATCTATACCCATTGAGGTTATCACTCCATCTACTTTATCTTGTACTTGGCTTTTTGATGTTGGATAATTTGTTATTACTACTGGCTTACCTAGGATTTGTGCTTCTCTCACAGTAACGGCTTTTCCCTCATATCTTGAAGGTTGGCAGTAAATATCACACTGTTTCATAAATGGATAGGGATTAATTTTTTTCCCTAATAATATAAATCTATCTTCCATTTTGTTTTCTTTTATCAACTGTTTAAGGTATTTTTCTTGCCCGCCATACCCTACAATATACCATTTTATATCATAGCCTAATTGAACTAACTTTCTACATGCCAGTACTGCTAAATCAAAACCCTTTGCGTCAGAAAATCTGCCTACCGAACAAATTTTCAAAGATCCATCATCAGGCATCTCATCTGCAATGTTTTCTTTAGACTGTTCTTTTACAAAGGAAGATGATATTATATTTTCTAATACAATCGATTTATTTTTAAGATTTGGAAATACCTTTAAAAATGATGCCTCACACTCTTCGGAAACATGTACTATATAATCTAATTTATTCCACATTTTTTCATCTAGCTTTTTGTCAGGATTCACAATAGTAAAGTAGTCAGTATGATTCCATCCAAATTTTAGTTTCGCTTGTATTTTATCCAATATAAAATTATGAGGACCTAAGAAACTTATAGCTATATCATAACCTTTATCAATTTTAGGTAATTTCGGCATTGAGTAATGCCAAGTGTATTGCATTTGTTTATAGGTTCTTTGTTCTTTCTTAATTCCATCGTTTCTAATATTTGTTTTTATCTTAGCTAGAACTCTCATACAACCTAAGTATAAATGTCCTTCTTTTAGAATTTCCTTAATAGGCCTTTCAAATGTCGTGTATTCTTTAATTGTTGGTAATAAATTTACTTCTTTAGGAACATAAGATAAAAATTCACCTTCATGTCTGTATAAAAATAAATCAATATCATATTTGTTATAATTAAAACTTTCTAACAGACCAATTAAACTTCTTTCAGCTCCACCGATATTCAACGAATACATGCTTATTAAAATTTTTTTCTTCATAAAACATCTCCTGCTTTAAATCGATAATTACTTGAATATTAAATTACGTATACCGTTTGCTATCTTGAATGGAAAATTATTAAATAGGAAAGATATTAACTTTTCACCTTTTTTTCTATTATCATTGCTCAATGTGCTGCCTTGCCACGGTGTCATGTCTAAATATTTTTTGTACAGTGATGCTAAAGGATGCTTACATCCTTTAATCCATGGCCTGCTTACAAATGCAGGAGTATAATGAATAAAAACAGGTGACATTCTAGCTTCTTCCAATTCGTCCTCAATATAATACTTCTTCAATCCATAGTATTGCATCATCTGTTTCCTACCCATAGTGTAAAAAGGAGTCATAGCATTATACTTTGGATGAAGAAGTAAAATCTTTTTATTTAAAACACCATTTATAACTCCTTGATCGTGATGAAAAACATTTCCATTATATGATTCTATAAAATTCAAAAACTTTTCTTCCACATACTCTTCTCTCCATTTTTTCATATTGATTAAAAGCATACCTGAATTTATGTAAGACTTATTTAAATCAAGATTGATTTTTAATTTTGTATTGTCATTTACAGTATCACAGACACCAGCTACATAATAATTACTTATATCTAGTCTCCACAAGTTACTTAGACTACTATTTATGATAGAATCGCAATCCAAATAAATTATTTTATCAATGCTTTTTTCAAGAATTCTAGGCAAGAATAATCTAGCATAAGCATTAGTGGAAATATGGTGTTCCATATTAAGATTTAAATTATTTGAATATTCATAAAAATCTATAAATTTTAGTTTTCTATTATATTTTTCACAAATTGATACAAGATTATTTTTGTTAGCCATTGAAATTCTATTTTCTATAAGATAAATATTTATACTACCGAAACTTTTATTATTCTCAAACAGTGATAGCATAGAAACCCCAACATGCTGTGCATAATTATCATCACTCGAATACACAACATCTAAATTCATATTAATTCCCCCAAGTTATTTAAGTAATAATTCCCTTAATTTCAAAATATTATCTCCACCTATTATTTTAGCAGTTAAAATTTTAAGGTTGCTTTTAAATCTGACCTTAGGTGGCAGCCAACTTTTATAAAAATGGTGCATAGCATATGTGTCTTTCGTAATTTGTTTTCTGCAGTTTATATAATCATACGGAGAAAAATATGTTTGAGGATAAAAAGTTCCCATATCTTGAATCTCTTGATATTCTCCATTCTTTTTGAGTCCGATATTTTCTAAAATTTTAGTTACAATTGCTACATTCGTTAATTGATCAATTTTTCCATCCTTTTTGAGAAAGCTTTTTTCTTGGTATGAATCTAAAAATACCTTTATTATTTTATTTTTTTTAGTTGCTCCAATTGTGCTAGTAGCTATAAAATTCTCTTGTTCAAACCCCCAAAATGAATCATGATGTAATAGATTATTGAAAGGTTTGAAAACTTCAACATCAGTATCTAAGTAAATGCCTCCAAAATTATATAAAGCATGTATCCTTGCGTAGTCACTAACAAAAGCAAATTTTTTAGAATCATACGCCTCTTTTACATAAGAATTACAATTTATATCAAAATTTTTTTCATTCCATTCTATTATTTCATAGTCTGATAAATGATTTTTCCAGGTATCTATACATCTTTTTACTATGTCTGGCTTCTCTTTTCCTCCGAACCAGCAATAATGAATAATCTTTGGTATTTTAATATCTTTACTCATTTTTATACCTCTTTTCAAAAAATAATAAGTGCTGGTATACTCTATCTTTTATTTTCTACATTCTTATTCTGCTCATTCTGCCATTTTATAAATTCAATAATAGCTTTATACTCTGGAAGCTGTTCTTTTCTAATCCCCAGTTTTTTTAATTCGTTTACGAAATGAATCCATTCACTTTCTAAAAAATGTGAGGGTTCATGCTTAATTTCGATAAGTGTATGTAAATCTACATTTAACACGGCCGCAATTCTTTCAACTACTTGGATAGAAGGATTATCATTTAAATTACGCTCGATATTACTTAAATACGACTTGGACATATTAGCTCTTTCAGCCAGTTCAGATAATGTAAGTCCCTTTTTTTTGCGGATTTTATGGATTTTGTCTCCAATCATTCATCCTTACCTCATATTTTCTAATATTGGACGATTCTTTCTTTATTTAAGACTTTTAATCCTTTTTTTAGGCATTCAATGACTTTGTTTTGTTCATCTTCCGTCATACTTGAACCTGATGGAAGACAGATTCCGGTTTTAAATAGCTGTTGGGCTACGTCTTTATTTGCATCATGGTGATAGTAACGTGCTCCTTTAAAAAGAGGCTGCGTATGGAGGGGCTTCCATACCGGGCGCGCTTCAATATTTTGTTCCGTGAACGCTTGTACCAGCTCTGCTGCAGATGTTCCTGCTTCTTTTTCATTAACAGTTAAAACAGTAAGCCAACGATTTGTTTTCGTATTTGATAGCTCGGGCATGAATGCAATACCTGATAAACCAGATAATTCTTGATAATAACGCTCGAAAATTTTTCTTCGTGTTTCTACTCTTTTCTCTAACACTTGTAACTGTGCCCTTCCGACTCCTGCGAGAATATTACTCATCCGATAATTATACCCAAGCTGACTATGCTGATAGTGAGGAGCAGAGTCACGTGCTTGCGTTGCTAAAAAGCGCGCTTTTTGTAACTCGTCTATATCATTAGAAACAAGCATTCCTCCGCCAGATGTCGTAATAATTTTATTTCCGTTAAAAGAGTATACGCCGAACTTACCAAAACTACCGCTTGCTTTTCCTTTATAAGTAGACCCTAGTGATTCAGCCGCGTCTTCAATGACAGGAACGTTATATTGATTACACAGTGAAAGAATTTGATCCATTTTTGCGCTTTGACCATATAAATTTACGACAATCACTGCTTTGGGAAGCTTTCCTTGTATAAAAGCATCCTGTAACGCTTTTTTTAATGCCTCTGGTGACATATTCCATGTCTCTGGCTCTGAATCAATGAATACAGGCTCCGCTCCTTGATAAATAATGGGATTTGCACTTGCTACAAAAGTAAGAGTCGAACAAAATACGATATCTCCTTTTGTCACTTCCAATAAAGAAAGAGCCAAATGAATCGCTGCAGTTCCTGAACTTACTGCAACCGCTTCACTGACCCCTACATAAGAAGCAAGTTCTTTCTCAAAAGCATCTACATTTGGCCCTAGCGGCGCAATCCAATTAGTTTCGAATGCTTCATCTATATATCTTTTCTCATCTCCGCTCATATGAGGAGGAGAAAGATATATTTTGGAGTTAGTCATTAAAAGTCATCACCTTTTCTACTTATTTTGTTTAATCGCTATAAATAACTTTGGCTGGAGATCCTACGGCTTTGCAACTAGAAGAAATATGATGGATGACAGTTGAACCGGCTCCAATCACCGACCACTCACCAATTTCTATTCCTGGAATAACAGTAGCGGATGCTCCTATATGTACACCTTCACCTAGCGAAACATTTCCTGTTAAGGTAGCGTTAGGCGAGATGTGGACATAATTTGCAAGTTTATTTTCATGTTCAACAATGGCTCCGGTGTTAATAATGGAATGCTCTCCAATTTCCGCATCTGCATTAATCACCGCATTCGGCATTACAACAGTTCCATTTCCAATCATAGCTGTTGAACTTACAACTGCCGTTGGATGGATAACCGATAAATACTGGTCTGTTCGTAAATTTAATGTTTCCACTAGCTTTTTTCTTACTGTATTGCTGCCGATTGCAATCACAACTTTTACATCTGTATCAAGTAGCTTATTTAGAGACGAAAAAGGCGCATACGTAATTCCATTTCTTTCTTTTTTTTCTTTATATTTATCATCTAAAATAACGATAATTTCGTAATTTCGTAAAGAAGAGATCATTTCTTGAATGACCTTACTATGTCCGCCATTACCTATTACGATAACTTTCAAGTTATATCACGTCTTTCGTTCCTTTGAATTTTTCTATCGTTACATGCCCTTGCTGAGTAACACCTTCTTTTTTCGCAACTTTAAGAACCGTTAGAATTAAGACTTTAAAATCAAGAAATATGGTTTGGTTCCTTACATACCAAGTATCCATGTGGAATTTTTCTTCCCATGTAATTGCATTTCTGCCGTTTACTTGAGCCCACCCGGTAATTCCTGGTTTTACATTATGTCTAAGCATTTGTTCTTCTGTATAAAGAGGCAAATACTCCATCAATAATGGTCTTGGTCCGACTAAACTCATATCTCCTTTTACTACATTAATAAGCTGTGGAAGTTCGTCTAAGCTATACTTTCTCAGAAACTGTCCGGCTGTTGTTAAACGGGCTTGATCAGATAGCAGGTTTCCTTGCTTGTCTTTTAAATTAGCCATTGTACGAAATTTATAAAGGTAAAATGGGTTACTATCTTTCCCAGGACGCTGCTGTTTAAACAAAACAGGCGCACCCATCTTTACTCTAACCAATATGGCAGTGGACAAAATAACAGGAGACAATAATATTAATAGAGTCAATGAAATGACTAAATCCATTATTCGTTTCATCATGCATACCCTCTATTTCTTTTTATTTCTTACTTTGCTTATTTAGCTAATCAGAAGAATTAACAGTTAAAATCGTTTGTTTAATCTCATTTACAATATCGGTTGGTTTAATATCATGAGATTGATTGCCTTTTTCATAAAAACGGATTAGAATTTCCTGCAGCTTTTTTTCAGTAAGGATATTAGATATATTCATCGAGATTTCTCCTTAATTAGACACTAAAAAACCCGCTGCAGAAGCAAGCACCGGAAAATTATGTTCGATTAAGTTGTCATGATCTTCAACATATCCATCTGGATTATTTTTCTGCCACCTCCAGGTATCTTGGCACATTTCATTAATTCCTTTAGCGGCAACCCAGCCAAGCTCATTTTTTGCTTTTGAAACATCTGCAAAACAAATGGCTGCATCTCCTGATCGTCGATCCGTAAAGGTATAAGAAACTTTTTTCCCAGAAGCCGCTTCAAATGCTTTAACCATTTCTAATACACTATAGCCTTTTCCTGTCCCAAGGTTGTAAACATTCACACCTTTTGATGACTGTACTTTCTCTAAAGCTTTTAAGTGCCCTTTGGCTAGGTCAACAACATGAATGTAGTCTCTAACTCCTGTTCCATCTTTTGTTGAATAATCACTCCCAAATATATTAAGGCTCTGTAATTTACCAACTGCTACTTGCGAAATATATGGCATTAAGTTGTTTGGAATACCATTTGGATCTTCTCCAATCAACCCGCTTTCATGAGCCCCAATGGGATTAAAATATCGTAAAAGAGTAATACTCCATGCCTCATCGGAAATATATAAATCTCCTAATATCTCTTCTATTATCTGCTTCGTTTTTCCGTATGGATTTACAGCTCCTAATGGAACGTCTTCGGATATAGGAACTTGATCCGTTGATCCATAAACGGTTGCTGAAGAACTAAATACTAGTTTTTTCACTCCGTATTTTTTCATCAGTTCACACAGTACAAACGTACCCGTAAGGTTATTATGATAGTACCAAAGAGGAAAAGATACAGATTCACCTACAGCTTTAAGCCCTGCAAAGTGAATAACTGACTCAATCTTATTTTCAGAAAATACTCTTTCAAGCCCTTTTTGATTGAGTAAATCCACGTTATACGTTTTAAATGTTTTTCCCGTTATGTCAGATACACGTTTTAATGATTCAAGTTTGCTGTTGAAAAAGTTATCTACAACCACGACTTCATGACCTGCATTTAACAGCTCTACGCACGTATGACTTCCAATATAACCTGCTCCTCCTGTAACAAGAACCGCCATTCATTCATTCCTCCAATTTTTAGGGAATTAAATTCAAATAATCACTTTTATAAAATATTCCTAAGCTAATTACATTTTCGTAATAGTAATAGATAAAGTAAAGAACCAAGATGGCATAGTAGATAAGTTTTTCATCTTTTTCTCGAAATAGCTTTACAATCCATGAAATCACAATTAATTGATATAAATTAAAATAAATCCAAAACCTTGCGAAAATCCAATTTTGAGTAGAAATTAACATAAACACGCAGCCAATTAAAGCCATATTGATAATAGGATCGCTGTTAGGAAATATTCTTCTTAATTTATCTCGTCCTAAAAAAGCAATGAGTAAAGGCCCAGCGTTCACTGCTACTCTCAGAATATTAGCTCCACCTTCGTTAACATTTTGATAATCACTGTACTGCGTATCTTGAATAGCCGAAAACAAAAGTGTTGAAAATTGATTAAACCCTAAAACAATTATAATGGCTAAAGCTATGAGAACAACCGTAGCCTTGGACCAGGCTTTACTTCTAACAATAAAGTAAATTGGAATTAATATAAGGGCACTTTGATGAAAAAAAGATGCAAAAATAACAACTAAGAAATACCTTTTCCAACTTCCTTCTATCAAAAATTTTGTTGCTGTAAATATAATTGCTGCGGCTAAAGTTTGTCTAATCCCGTTCATTGTAACTAAAAACAATCCACCAGTTATATATACATACAGACTCAACTCAAACATTCGCGAATATCTATATAAAACGAATACAACAAGAACGTTAGTTATTAAGGCAGTAGTAAAAACCAATATCTGTGGATCTTCTGATATTTTTTGTAACAATATTTGGAGAATTCCAAAACCTATATCTTTCCCATTTTTAATAGAATCCCATGTATAATCGTTTGTTTCATAAGAATGCATATAAGCGAAAGTATCGCCTATGTTGTTTCTAAGGCCTGATAACAAAACTAGAGATACTAATGCAATAAAAGTAAGCGTTTTTTTAGGCTTTATAGACACTGTTGAAAGATTTGTTATAACAGTATTCCCAAAGTATCTTCCAAAAAAAGAAAATATAAATACTAAAGAAAGGTTAATCCAAAGGAAAGTCATATCATGTACCCTCTCAAAGACAAAAACAGAAATTGTTAAAACCAACTAAATTTTAATAGACTTTGTTTTTGCCGTGATATAGAAATATAATGCTATCCCTAAAGGCATTGCTAAAATTGTTAACATTTTGCTAGGTGTCTCTTTTAAAAACAGCCAATTTTTGCTTATAAAACTACTTGATACATAATGAACAGCTTGCTTAAATTTAAATAACATACTACCAAAAGGTAAGCTCATCAATTCTTTACGATAAAAAGCAAAACCACGAGGATTTTTACGATATTGATTTAGCATATTAAGTGATGATCCATCTGGTAGATATTCTACACAGCATAGTACTTCATTCATTAGTAGCAGTTCACATTGCTTATCAATCATATGATACTTATAGGCTAACCCCACATATCTTTCATTTTGAAATAACGGGTATGGATGTGGTTTTGTTAATGTAGTTCGATAAACTAGTTTTTTATCACCCTTCACCCTGTGTTTGTTATATAAATCGAACAGTGTAGAATGCTTAATATCTTTTGGCAAACTTGTACCTACTATTGCACCATCGTTATAAGAATCTAAGCCAATAATTCCACTAAATTTTTCACCTCCATGTTTACTCCAAAAGTTTGTGATCTTTTCAATAGCATCGTCCGGCATATAGTCATCTGAGTCTATGCAAACATTTAATTCGGTATCGATAAGCTCATATGCTGCGTTGTGAGCTCCGTGCATTCCTTGATTTTCTTGATAGTAATATCTAATTGATATTTTATTATCCTTCATCCAACTTTCTACCAATTCTTTCGTATTATCACTTGATCCATCGTCAATGATTAACCATACAAAGTCTCGACATGTTTGTCTTATTAAACTTTCATAACATAAATGAAGAGTATAAGCTCTGTTGTAAGTCGGAGTAAACACCGTTAAAGTAGGAACCATTTTTCTTTCCCTCCTAATTTCTTCGTACACTCACAGCGCATGTTCTCTATAATATTCCATCAGCCACTTAGACATTGTTTTAGTATCATACCCTTGCTCATTCAGTATTCTTGAAGTGTCCTTATGTTCATACGATGCGGACAGAATTTTATCCGCCCAAGTTTCAGTGGGCTCTCCTAAACTTATATATTCTACATTTCCTGTTATGTTTGATTCGACCGTAATTGTGTCTGAAACAATGCACTGTAAACCTGCCGCTTGTGCTTCAACCAATACAACCGGAAGTCCTTCAAATAAAGAAGGAAACAAAAATAAATCCATTGCTTGCATTAAGTTTGAAATATCATTTCGAACGCCTAAAAATTTAACATTAGCTGAGAGACCTAAACTCTTAACTTGCCTTTCAATACCCTGGCGTAAGTCTCCGTCTCCAACTAGTGTTAATATCGAATTAGGTCTTTGTTTGTAAACAGCATGGAATATATCAATTAAGTACTCATGGTTTTTTTGCTTATTAAACCTGCCAACATGTCCGATAACAAGTTGACTTTTATCAATGCCAAGCTCATTTCTAATGTCATTTCGCATATTTTCGTTATATCTAAACTCTTTAGTATTCACAGCATTATTTAGGACAATCACTTCCTTAGTACTGGTAGACCTATTATTAAATAACCATTGACCTGCCTTTACTGAACAAGCAAAATAACTATTAGGATAATTTTTCATTGAATACCTAGCGTATAAACGAAAAGGCAACTTAAAATCAAATCCTAAATCGCTTAAATGGCTATGTGCAATTCTGCAAGGAACTCCGACTGTTTTTGCTGCTCTTAATACAAAGCTACTGTTTTCATTAATATGTGAATGTACTACTTTATACTCGTTATGATTTATAAAGAACTCATTTAAGTGCTTAAAGTATTTGCGGTAGTTACCAGGTCTTATTGGGGGCATTCGAAAAATATTTCCTCCAAGTTTTTTAATCTCCTCATCATAATGTCCTTCTTCCATACGATGGACCATAAAATCAAACTGTATTTTACTTCGATCCATTTCCCGGTAATAGTTCATTAACATCGTTTCAAGTCCACCACGGTTCATGATGGTCACTACTTGCAGGATCCGAATTGGTTTCAAAATCTTCACTCCTATCTAACAGCCTTCCTAAGGGTCTCTATTGAAACTAATAATATATAAAAACCTATTGAAATACGCATTTTTGCGCAGTAATAAAACACCTTCCAAATGATTGGAAAGTGCGACAGTTGAAATTGACTAAATGAGCGTTTTATTCGATAGTCGTTTAAGAAGGATTTTATATACTTTATTTTTAACAAACCGGATAACTCGTTACTTTTGCTGATTGTATTCAAACCAAGGCCTAGTGTATTTAAGCAAATTCGATTATTTAAAGCAAAATAATACTCCTCTTTCATATTTTTACTTTTTAAAAACATCTCAATTATTTTATAGAGATTAAACCACTGCTCCAGTAAATTCGGCTTAAAACCTGTTGTTACAGAAGAATTGTTTGCTCGCCAATAATGATAAAAGGGGTTGTTTAAAAAAACGAAGGAATTGGCGTAATACACTACTTGAATATTAAACAATGTATCTTCGTTTGTGCCGATCTGCTTAAGGTCAACAAATGTAAGGTTATTTTGCTTAATAATATCTGCACGATATAGCTTCGACCACACAGTCCCCCATGCATCCAACAATTCTGGATTTGCGACTTCTTGATTTAAAGGCCCTACTAATCTCCTCATCACATTCAATTTAACTTCTTCATTCTCATAGGTAACTTTATTGGGCAAGTTAAATATTTTTTCCTTTGAATGAGTACCAAATTCACGAGTATATGTGCACATTACAATATCTACTTTATCTTTAATTGCTGTATTGTACATGGTTTCGTACATCTTGGGCTCTACCCAATCATCTGGATCTACAAATCCTATAAAATCTCCGGTAGCAGCTTTTATTCCCTCGTTCCTAGCAGATGATACCCCCATATTATTCGTATTAATTATTTTAATACGATAGTCCTTCTTGGTATACTCATTAAGAATTGAGAGAGTGGAATCTGTCGAACCATCATTAACTGCGATAATTTCAATTTCTTTAAGACTTTGTATTAATAAACTATCTAAACATCTGCTTAAATAATTTTCCATATTATATACAGGTACAATTATACTTACCCTTGGATTCATTTATTTCCTCCGCCGCATATCTCAAATAAATATTGTTTAATTCTTTTTTCACTTCGGTTAAAGAAAAATTCTGTGCTCTTCTCTTACCTTCTATTGACATTTTTCTATAAATTTCTTTTGATTGGTATATTTCTAACAGTCTAAAAGAAAAAGTTTGATATTCATTTGCTGGTACTATATATCCATTTTCACCATCTTGTATGAGCTCTATATGTCCTCTGTTTGAACATGCCACTACAGGTAAACCACAAGCCATAGCTTCCATAATATTCACAGGCAGCCCTTCACGAAAGCTTGATGCCACTGCCACGTCACACATTGGAACGATTTGATGAAGGTCGTTTCGATAACCTAAAAAGTCCACCATATGAGAAATTTCTAAGTCTGCTGCTAGTTCTCGGCATTTTTCCAGCAACGGTCCTTTACCTGCTAAAAGAAGTTTTGCCTGCGGAATTTTATCTTTTATAAGTGCTAGCGACTGAATAAGAAGCTGCTGGTTTTTATTTTTATTAAACTCTGCTGCGTAAAATAGTAAAAAGTCATTTGCCTGATACCCAAATGACTTTTTAAGCTGAATTTTTTCTTTTTCATTTACGGGCTTAAATTTGTGTGTGTCAATTCCTACTCCGTGCACATGCTCAATATGTTTCGTTTTAAAACGCTTAGTTGCCAATTGGTAATCTTCTTGATTGATTGTAATTAAGCAGTCTGTATAACGGGCAAGTATCTTTTCTATCGGATAATACAACAGCCAATTCACAAAAGATGCACCTTTGCAAAAGTGAAAACCATGAGCAGTGTAAATAACGGCCGTTCCTTTTTTTCTTGCTTGACGTGCTGCTAAACGCGCCAGCGTTCCCCCCATTGGAGTATGACAATGAATAAGGTTGTATTTATTATGATTAATCACCGTTTTTAATTCTTTGTAAGCTTTCAAGTTGTCTTGGTGCAAGGGTGATCTTTGAATGGAAAGTTTATGTTTTTTATCAACATAAGGAAGCTCCATATTCCCGCTTGCTGCTACATGAACCTCCCATCCTTGTTCCTTAAACCATTCCATGTAAGGCAGATGAAACGCTTTAAAATGAAAATCTACAGTTGCACAAAACAGTACTTTTTTATTCACTCATATCACCTATCTGCATAACGTTTCAACTTCTTTTCTTTAACTTGAAACAGAGACAATTTGTTTAGAAGCTGAAGTTAGATTATTATTTGCCAAATTTAATAATGTTTCCCTTAAAGATTCTTTATCCATCGTCTCATATGTTGCAATGATCTCATTAATTTCTTCTACATATAGTTTTGCTGTTTTTCCAATATAGATTTTTGGATATACTTGCTGTTCATGAATTTCATCTTCTTTCAACAATTCTTCAAAAAGCTTTTCACCTGGCCTCATACCGGTAAATTTTAAACCAATTTCGTCGATGGAATTTCCAGATAGCTTTATTAAATTTTTAGCAAGATCTACTATTTTTACCGGTTCTCCCATATCTAAAACAAAAATTTCTCCTTCACCAGCCAACGCTCCAGCTTGAATAACAAGTCTTGATGCCTCTGGAATTGTCATAAAGTAGCGAACCATATCCGGGTGAGTTACGGTTACTGGTCCTCCTTTTTCAATTTGTTTTTTAAATAACGGAATGACACTTCCTCGACTTCCCAACACATTACCAAATCGAACTGCAACAAATTTTGTAGCACTATGTGCATCCATTCCTTGAATAATCATTTCTGCCAGTCTTTTCGTTGCTCCCATCACACTTGTGGGATTCACTGCTTTATCACTAGAAATCATGACAAAAGTTCCTACACCATGCCAGCTCGCTGCCTTTGCAACATTCATGGTTCCAATTATATTATTTTTAACAGCTTCTTCTGGATTACGCTCCATTAGCGGTACGTGCTTATGAGCTGCAGCGTGATATACAACGTCTGGACTATGTATATTCATTACCGACATCATTCTCTTAGCATCTTGTAAATCGGCAATCTCTGTTGTAAATTCAATGTTTGTCTCTTTAAACATATTTTTCAGTTCCATTTCAATGGAATAAATGCTGTTTTCACCGTGACCAAGTAAAATAAGCTTTTTAGGACTGAATTTTGAGATTTGTCTGGAAATTTCAGAGCCAATTGATCCGCCAGCTCCCGTCACTAAAATTACTTTATTCGTAACATAACCGGAGATACTTTCAACATCCATTTCCACAGGGTCTCTTCCCAAAAGGTCTTCTACTTGCACATCTCGAAACTGATTTACTGAAATTTTCCCTGTAACAAGATGCTCAAGCATAGGCAAGGTTTGAGTTCTCGCTTTTGTCTTAGCACATTCCTGAAAGATGATATTTAATTCCTTTTTACTAAGGGAAGGAATGGAAATAATAATATTTTCAATGGCGAATTTTTCAACAGTTTCTTCTATTTTCTCTGCTCCACCTAGGACAGGAAGACCTAAGATATCAAGGTGATGCTTTTTTATGTTGTCATCGATAAAACCAATAGGAAGAAGATTGCTTCCGTTTTTCTTTAAAAGCTGCCTCGCTACCATAGTACCTGCAGATCCAGCGCCAATGATTAACGTCCTTTGTTTATTGCTTGATTTGTTTATAATAGAATCCCGATACATTCTCCACACGAATCGTGATCCCCCCATTAATAACATATGCAGCAGCCATGTCACGGCTAACAGTCTAAAAAATGTTTCTTTAAAAACCAGTTGCTGAATGATGGCAGCACAGAGAATAGAATAAGAGACAACTTTAAAAATGATGACTAGTTCTCCAATACTTGCATATTCCCAAGATTTTTTATAAAGTTTAAACCTAATCGAGAAAAAATGATGACTCAACAAAAACGTAAGTGAACTTACAACAACAGGAAAAGTAATTACGTAAATACTTGCATCTACAAGAAAGCGGCTCATAAAAATAGCTAACATCACAATACAAGAATCAACTACAATAAATAAAGACAACCTTTGGCGATAAGTCATACACGTTCTCCTTTCTTTAGTTGATAATTTGTTAGTTGTCTAATTCAAGAGCCTTTATCCTTTTTTGAATCGTACTATTCAACAATTTTTTAATTTCAATCAGCTGCTCTTTAAATGCATCTTTTTTAATGTACCTAACAAGTTTTTTCATAGATTTTGGATGATTATCAAAACTCCCCATTGCACCTTACATCTCCTTCACTATAAAAATGATAAAGCCCTTATGTATACGTTTTTTATAAAATCGTATACATAAAAGCTTTATAAAAATTGAAATGGGCATTTAACCCAGCCTCACACCACACTTTTGACGACTTGCGTCTAAGGTTTCTTTCAACCCACAGCATGATCGAGTGCCTGCATTGATAACGGCAAGTAGGCATCGCCAAACTATTTTGTTAAACACCTTCTTAAAGAACAATAATGTTCTTTATTAAGAACTAAGGTATAAAAAAATATTTTTATTTTTCGTTCATAACTGCGCCTACTATTTTAGCTCCGGCAATATCTAGAACTTTTTTCGCTTCCTTTATTTTCTCCACCTTAGTGTTGCCTCGCTTCAAGATTAATATTACTCCGTCACAGTACGTTGATAATAAACTTGTTTCAGGAGACATTAATACAGAAGGAGAATCAATTAGTACAACATTATAGCAAGCAGACAATTTAGCCAGCAAATTTTTCATCTTTTTATTGCCCAATAACTCCCCAAAATGTGTTGAAAAAGAGCCGCACGTTAATATATCTAAATTCTCTATTCTTGTTTGATGTACAACTTCTTCGAAAGGTTCTTCAGATTCTAGTATATCTATTAATCCCCCATTGTTTGATATATCGAAAATATCTTGAATTGCTGGATCTCTTAAATTCGCATCAATTAATAGGATTTTCTCTTTTTTTTGAGCCATGGAAACAGCGAGATTAGCTGCCGTAGTTGATTTTCCTTCTCCCGTTTCAGGAGAAGTAATAAGAAAAAGCTTGCACGTTTTTTCCTTTGTTAAAAAATGAACGTTTGCTCTAATTGCACGAAATTGATCTGAAATAATAGAATTAGGATGAGAGTGGGTAAAAAGGATTGGTGTTTTCATTGTTTTCACTTTAGATTTTTTACTTACTGCCAATGGTCTCACTCCTTAATTCTACGTCTGTTTTAGCAGATAATTTTAATTTTTGTTTATTCATGCTCGAAATTGTTCCTATTACCGGTACACCTAATAATTGTTCCACTTCACTGTCTTTTTTTACTCTTCCATCTAAAGAATCTAGCAAAAAAGTAAGCCCGAGTCCTATTATAATACCTGCAATCAAAGCAAGCATAATGGTACGATTTTGATTTCCATCAATAGGAGAAGAGTTCTTTGCTGGAGATAATAATTGGACTCCTTTAATACCTAGAATATTCCCTACTTCTTCTTTAAATACTTCAGCTGTTGAATTGGCGATTTTAACAGCAGTTGTGGGATCCGTACTTGTTGCAGAAAGACTAATGATTTGTGATCCATCAAGGCTCGCCGCCTGGACTTGACCTGCTGTGGCTTCTGCAGGCTGCTCTAAATTCAACTGTTTTGTTACCTTTCCCATCACTATCGGATCTTTAACCATTACTAGAAGCGTACTCATTTTCTGGGTATCTACATCTACAACCACTCTGGTCGAAGCTTGATAATATACTGTAGTATTATTCTGATGACTATAAAAAAAGCCAGCCAGTGTAGTAAAGATAGTAACGATAATGATAAGCCAAATACGTTTTTTAATGACTTCATAGTATTCTTTTAAATTAATGTCTTTACCCTTTTGTTGGTGGAGAAAATTCTTTTCTTGCAGTGTACTCATTAGAACCACCTTTGCTTCAATTATTTTTTAATGTTCTTGATATCAAAAACTAAAATTCTTTATAACGAACAAAAAACCACTTTTACTTAACTCCTTATTTTCGTATGCGCTCCAAAATCTAGTTATTAGCTTCTACCTCATTTTAATTCTTTATAAAGAACAAGTCAATATTAATTTAAACTACAAAGTCTAAATATGTACCCATAGTCCTTTTGAATTTCTGATATAAAATATAAATCTTTATTGTTTTTTATAAAGAACAAATTCTATTGAGTTAATAACTAAGTAAACTCATAAAGTAATACCGTTAAAGAAGTTGAATTATCACTTATCTCACCTTCTTTATAAGTTCCGAGTTCAGATAAGTGACTAGAAGTATTAATTATAAATATGAATAGCTTTATAGTAGGTAGTTATGCATTTCAGATGTTTGATTTAGAAAGTCTCTTTCTTTTAATATTTTATAGCTCTTTAAATACTTTTCTATAAATACAATAAAGAAGTGAAGTTTATACAGCTACCATCCATCCTTTAAAATATTGCCTAAGTGTCCACTCTAATAAATTATATTTCATCCTTAGTTGTAAAACTTAACCACATTTTATTCTAATTATTATAAAACCGACAAATTATGACACATTCAGGTATTTTCTTGCAGTAAAATGTTCGTAATACAAATGATTCAGAAAAGAGCAAACTGTTTGAAAGAGCAAGACGCAAAGCTGCGGGTCTAAAGTCATGGCAAAAAATATAAAAGACTATGATAGCCGGGTTACCTGATAGAGAAAAGCTGGAGGTAGAATAATGCTGAATCGTACTAACGTTGTGGAAGAAAATAAAAAGGTAGAGAAGCTAGATAAAGAATGGGTTGAGCTTATGGATACTGCTTATAAAATGGGGATCTGTATTGAAGAAGTAAGAAGATTTATCGCTTATAATAAACCTCGCTAAAAGGAAAAAAGAGGACACAAGGGATTCAATTCACATAGGGATTAGATTCTTTTTTTTGAGCTGAGAACTATTAAAAGAGTGAATTTGTTTGTAGACGCTATACTTTAAGGGTTGTTTACTGCCATCAAAATAAAAGGAAAAATTTGTAACATACAGTTAGAATAGGAAGGGAAAAAGATGATTTTAAAAGCCGCTGCCTCTTAAAACGTTGAACTAAGCGAAGGAATTATTTTAATTTTACTTGACAATAACTTTTTTAGTAACAATCAAGAACATTTAAGACCTTTAGGGGCAGCTACAATTAATCAGTTTCTACTGCCCTTTAAACCAAATGCTCTTGAATTCATTGATTTGAACGCTGCCACTTTTGGAATTCAAGAAACTGTTTGAATTGCTCTTTGCTTATACCAGATTCAGCCGCTTCTTTTGCTAAATCTAACCATTCATTATCTATAGAGATTGAGCTATCACTCTCGGAAGAATCATGAATTAACTTATCTACACTGACATGTAAAGAAGCTGCAATCTTATTTAGAAATTGAATAGAGGGGTTTAACTGAATATCTCTTTCGACAGAGGAAATATAAGACTTAGCTACTCCAGCACGGTTAGCAAGCTCAGTTAATGATATTCCTTGTTTCTTTCGAAGTTCCCGGATACGTTGACCAATTGTCATATTTATCACCCTTAATAAATGCTTATAAGGATAATTGTACCACAGTTCTATACTAAATCCTATAACAAATTAAAATCGCTGGGCTATGAAAAACTGCTTATATGGATTGAAATAACCTTATTATGTATTCAAAATAAGATGTCATGTTTTGTACAGCCAAGCCGTTCAATCGATTGTAATTATATGGTGATTTTTTTACGCGTTATAAGTTTTATAAAAAATGATTATTCACTTCCTGTGCTAAAATGATAAAAAAGGAATTTAGTTAAGCTATCTTCCCTGTATCAGATTCTTCTTTACTTCACAAAAGGTTCTTATTTATTATATTCTTTCTTATTGAATTGGTTTGGATTAGAGATAAATTCTTTAACTTCTTGTATGCTAACCCCTTGATTTTGCGCTTCTAGCATTAAATGAACCCATTCCAAATCAACAGTACTTTTATCATTTGCGCTCATCATTCCAGTCCCCTTCATTTTAAATTTGATAACGCTTTCTAAAAAAATGATCAAATAAAAAATACCTATTTTTCCCTGTTTTTTTACAGTATAATGGACATTGCAAGAGTATTAGACATTTTTTATTACTAAAAGCACCAATTTTTTTGAAATTTTTGTCTATTCCTATCATAATGATTTTACCGTTACACAAACGCTACAGTTAGACACTAGGAGGATTGCTTTTATGCCTTTTCTGCATACGGCGACAGAAAAAATTTACTATGAAATTCATTCGCCCGTGTTCACTGACAAGACAGAAACCGTTGTTATGGTTCATTCTTGTGTCACTGATCATACGCTTTTTGATTCTATTACTGCGGAATTAACCCAACATTACCGTGTTATTCATTACGATTTGAGAGAGACAGGAAAGAGCGCCTCTGCTACAGGAGAATTATCGTTTGAGGCTCATATTGAAGATCTTTTTCTCTTATTACATACGTTACATATAAAGAAGTGTTACTTAGTTGGAGTGGGATTTGGAGGACAAATCGCTGTTAAATTTACCGCCCGCTATGAATTTCTTATTGAAGGACTGATACTACTGTCTCTTCCTTTTTATTCAGATAGCACCATTCAAAAGATTAAGAGATGTTACAAAGAAGAAAGCAAAAATCAAATACCGGTAAATAAAATCCTTGAATTAGGCAAACTGGAAAGTCTGGAATATACAAACATACAAGAGGTTATTGAAAGACTTAAACAAATGGATCCCAATGTATATTTCCGCTTCGTTAAACTTTCTATTACAGCCAGTCTATTTCAAGAGCTAAGCAGCATTTCACTTCCTGTACTCACTTTATCTGGCCAACATGATTTGCTGTTTTCATCTCAGTATCTGATTTCAAAAACGATGTTTTTAAAAAACTACAGTCATATGACCATACCTAACGCACACTCTTTATTTCTAATAAAAGAAAAAACAGCTTTATTCAGAGAAATTGTCATAGATTTTATTAAAAGTAATACATCTCAGCTGCCTTCTTTAAAGAATGATCCTATGAAAATACTTAAGAACTGGGAAAGTGATACGGCTATAGACATACAAAAAGAATTCCATGCCCACACACCCTCTCTTAAAGTAGATTTCTTATACTCTTTTTCCGTCTATGTAAATGGTCAGCTTATTACAGAAGGCTGGAATAAGCGCTTTGCTCAAGAAATTTTACTATATCTTATTTTTCATCATTCTATCAGCAGGGAACAGCTATGCGAAGCGCTGTGGCCCGAAATGCCTTTAAGCAACGCCAAAAAGAATTTACGCGTCTACTTGTCTCATTTAAAAAAATTATTGAACGCAGAAAATTCAGAGCCGGTTTTACTTGTTAACAGGCAGCTCATTTCTTTAAATGCCGATGTGTCAAGCGATGGATTAGATTTACTAACTGACCTTCAGTGGATAACCGAACAGTCTGACCCGTCTCTGAAATTCAAGGAGGCTGAACAGCGCCTGCATCAATTAGTTCCTCATTATTTAACAACGATTTATGACGACTGGTTCCTTGATATCCGAGTGAAAATAGAGATTATTCTTCTTGATCTATTAATCTGGATGAAAGAATGGCTTTGTGAGAATGGAAAAGTTTCGAAAGCCGTATTTTTACTCGTTAAATTTATTGATTTAGTAGAAGAAAAAGAATTCATTTATGATGAAATTATCGATTGCTATATCAAGCTCGATAACAATGAAAAATCAGAGTACTGGCTGAATCAAAAAATGCAGTATTTAGTTGAATAAAAAGGATGTGAATACATGAATTCGTACTGTGAGATGGTGTTTAATCAAATACACGTCAACGTCCAGTCTCTCACCGCGATCATTGATGAGGTTACAGAAGAAGAGCTTGCTTATCGTCCCCTCCCTCACAAGCGGTCTATTCAAGAGCTGCTGCAGCATTTATGTCTCATTTGTAGTGCAGACTATTCTATTTCCTCAGGCTACTCTGCAGATAAAATGAACGACTTTTATCTGCAGCATCCAGCTTATACAAAGCTTGAACTCAAAACAGCTTTAATAGATGGCTTCAATCAGCTAAAAGCGGCCTACTCTTCTTTTGACGAACGAAAGCTTTTTTCACTGCAAACGTCCTATTGGGGATGTACGTATACGCACTTTGAATGGCTGCTTGAAATTCAGTCTCATTTATATCATCACCGTGCAGAACTGTATACGCTTCTAACCTGTTACCGCAGAAACCAATTGGATGTCGTGCTTTTTGAGTGATATAATTTTCACTTTCAATATTTCCTTAGCTTTTTAGAGGCCTAAAGGAAGCTTCTTTTAGTTATTTACCATTTTCCATCCATTATGAAATATAATTTGTATATAGAAAGCATTAAAAGAAAATGAGGTTGGCTTATGAAAGAAACAATTGTTGCAGCTTTAAAGAAAATTGAAGAAGATTACGACGTGAAGATATTATACGCTTGTGAATCTGGAAGTAGAGCATGGGACTTTCCATCTAAAGATAGTGATTATGATGTTAGATTTATTTATATTCATAAGAAAAATAAGTATTTAAGCATTGATCCAATCGGTGTAGGTAAAAAGCGAGATGTAATAGAGCTACCTATTAATGACCTGTTAGATGTTAGCGGCTGGGACTTAACCAAGACATTAAAACTTTTTAGAAAATCAAACCCACCTTTACTAGAATGGATGCAATCAAACATTGTATATTACAAGGCGTATTCAACATTTGATAAAATGAAAGAACTACATTCTAACATCTTTACTCCTACTTCTTGTATATACCACTATTTAAATATGGCTAGAAATAACTTTAGAGAGTATTTGCAAGGTGATGAAGTAAAAATCAAAAAATATTTTTACGTTTTAAGACCTGTGTTAGCTGCTAAGTGGATTGAACAATATAACGAATTTCCTCCGCTAGAATTCCCTATTCTCTTAGAGAAACTGTTACCAGAAGGAGAATTAAAAAAAGAAGTTAGCAAGCTGTTAAAGCGGAAAATTAGTGGTGATGAGTTAGATTTAGAACCACGCATTAATGTTATTAATGAATTTTTAAACTTAGAAATTCACCGTTTAGACAAATACGTCCGAACTTTATCTGTAGAATTAGATGACCCTACATATGAATTAGATCAATTGTTTAGAGATACTTTAGACGAAGTTTGGAACTAAGTATAAAACAAAAAGGCTTATCCCTAATGCAATTAGCAGCGGATAAGCCTTTTATTTATATCTATTAAAGCGGTATATTATTATTCGTATTTTTTGTTTCATTCAAATAGTTCTCCACATATATTTGTTCTGCATCTGTAGCATTTTTAATTCCATCCTCTGGACTAAATTCAATGTTTCTCCTTATTGCTACACGATCTGCAATGTAACCCATTGCTAACAAAAACACTATACATCCGCCTGCCCACAACCACATTGTCATCTTAATACCCCCTTTTTCTTCTTTAGTTCACCTAGCGTTGCGTAATACAGCATATATCCTCCGCAGGATAAAAGCCCTCCAACAAGTAAAATCGCAATTTTTTTAATAACTATCCCCTCCACATTCTTTTAAACAAAACAGAACTAACAGATAATTCGACTTCATATTAAACGTTTTTCCGCAAAAAGGAATTTAAATTAACATTCCCTATACTTACTATACGTTTTAGTACGAAGAAAAGTTTCAGAAAATTACATTAATAATTTTTAAGTTAATTTTCAACAAATCTGATTATAATTTTTTATGTTTCATCCTACTAGTTCTGATTCAAAATAATAAATTTGCAATTTTTGTAGTAAACTGACTTGTTTTTCTAAAGTGGAAATTAACCATTTTCTTCATAAAAATAGTACTATTTTCAAGAGGAATCTTTTATTTCTCCTGAGAATAGTACTACACTATATTAGATAACCTTTATTTTTGTTTTAATTGTATAATATGTATCTGCTAAGAATCCTACTGCAAGTCCGCTAATCATACCGTACGGTAATACACCTGATACATTTTGATAAAAAGTGCCGATTAACATTGCAGCTAGGATGCCGAAAAGTACGCCTATCACAATATGCGAACCAAACTTCACCTGTTTTGCGGTATACATTCTTCCTCCTCCTCACTTTTTTTCCATTATATCACAACAGCATCGTTTATTTAATGATAACTGAGCGAGGAATGCGAATGTAATAAAACTGTAACCTTATATAACTATTTTAGTACTACTCTTTTGGCGAATAAAATGTCATATGAGGCTTTTCTTCTTGGTAATACGCTAAACGGTCTTGGAGCGTACCGGTATGAAGTTCAAATTTATGCCCATCTGGATCCGTAAAATAAATAGATTTTTTGTCTCTCTCGTCACGATTTCTTCCAGGTAAGATATTTACATTATGCTGTTTTAACAGCTCTTTTGCCTCGTCAAAGCTTTTAATGGAAATAGAAAATGCTAAATGAGTATACGAATACTGAATTTCTGATCTAGGAATATTTTTTTCTTCGTTTAACGCCAGCCACAATCCATTTAGACTAAAGTAAGCGGTGGACTTTCCTTTTACTAAAAGTTCCGCTCCTAGCACTTTTTGATAAAATGTAATGGACCGTTCTAAATTTGACACAGAAAAGCACATATGATTAATTCCTTGAATCATCTTTACCCTCCATTTCTAGAAAAAAGTACTTCTTTCTATTATATAACTTTTCTTTTAGCGTCTATTTTACTGAAAAAACATACTTTTTGCCATGTAAAGAGCTACTCCCCAAATCATACATGCAGAAACCTTATTGACCCAAATCATTATTTTCCCATTTGAATCCATTTTCCCTACCGCTTTTCCGGCAAAAGCTAAGGATAAAAACCATATCCATGAAACGCATATCGTAACGAGCGTAAAAATCCATTTTTCTTTTCCGCTGTATAGTAGAGAATTTGTTCCGATTACGCCCATAATATCCATCAGCGCGTGAGGGTTTAGCAGAGATACAGAAGCAGCAAATAAAATTTGCGCTTTTACCGTCATTCCTTCTTTTAATGACGTTTTTGAAGGTTCGCTCTTCCAGGTCACAAAGCCCATATACGCTAAAAAAAGAAGACCTATTCCAAAAATAAGCGTTTGAAAAAACGAAAAAGCAGCAACTACTGCTGAAACTCCCACCACTGCGACTAGAATTAAAATCGTATCACAAACAGAAGCCGTCACCACTACGGGAAGCGCCTGTTTGATCGTTCGTTGATTTGCTCCTTGGTTAAAAACAAACACATTTTGTACTCCTAAAGGTAAAATCAAACCGAATGCTAACAACAAAGCGTGTATAACCACTGTAAACATGTTACTCTCTCCTTTCTCTTTCATCTTACAATTGACATCCCCTGTTGTCTCCATCCAAGTTTTGATTTATAATACCAACCAAATTACAAAAAGGTGGTCTCACATGAATTGGACTCCAAATCCGGCTGATAAAAAGCCAATGCACAAACAAATCCAAGAGTATATGACAGAAAAAATCACAAATGGAGAATGGCCTATTGGAACTAAAATTCCTTCGCAGCGCCATTTGGCTGCTGCCTTTTCTGTAAATAGAAGCACGGTGGTGACGGCAACCGAAAACTTAATTGCGGAAGGACTTCTCAGTGGAAACAAAGGCGGTGGCACTAAGGTCATTAACAATACGTGGAGCTTACTAGCATCAGCCTCTCAGATGAACTGGAATTCATATGTAGAAGCAGGAATATACCAACCAAATTCTCCAACTATTCGCCATATTAATGAAGCTGAATTTCAAAGGGGCATTATTCGTTTAGGAACTGGAGAGTTAGCACCTGACCTGCTCCCTTCTGATCAGCTTTCCGAGCTGTTTAGCGGAATGAAACATAGAAGCGTACACTTGGGGTACGAGCACCCAAAAGGTAACGGTGAACTGCGACAAGAATTAGCGAAGCATGTAAAAAAACGAGGCATTGAAACGTCTCCTTCATCTATTTTAATTGTATCTGGTTCACTTCAAGCGCTTCAATTAATTTCAATCGGCCTGCTGCCTCCAGGTGCCAATATTTTAGCTGAAAAGCCATCTTATCTTTATTCTCTGCCCTTGTTTCAGTCCGCACAAATGAAAATAACGGGCGTTTCATTAGATAAAGAAGGAATTCAATTATCTTCATTAAAAGACCAGCATGAAAAAGAAAAAGGCGCAGTCTTATATACGATACCCAACTTTCATAACCCGACCAATGTGACGATGAGCGAACAAAGGCGTCAAGAGCTACTTCATCGGTGTGAAATGATGCATTTGCCTATTATTGAAGATGATGCTTACGGAGAGCTTTGGTTTCATTCACCCCCTCCGCTTTCATTAAAAGCTCGAGATAAAAACGGAATGGTTCTTTATTTAGGAACGCTCTCTAAAACATTCAGTCCAGGATTTCGAATTGGATGGATTGTAGGGCCTGAACATGTAATTGAGCGATTGGCCGACCTTAAAATGCAAGTTGACTACGGAGCCAGTTCCTTATCTCAATGGGCAGCTGCTGAAGCTCTAAAAACCGGAATTTATGACAAGCACGTTGCCAGCGTACGCTATAAATTAAAAGAAAAATCTCAGCAAACACAGGCTATTTTAGAGAAGCATTTAAAAAGTCTTGCTACGTGGAATACTCCGAACGGGGGTTTTTATTTTTGGCTTACGCTGCATAAGCCTATTTCGATGCGGAAATTATTTAAGCACTGTCTCCACGAAGGAGTTCTTTTAAATCCAGGCGCATTGTATGACCATGAAACGTCACAGCATATCAGAATATCCTTTTCTTATGCAACGCTTGCAGAATTTGAATATGGCATCAAAATAGTAGCAAAAAGCCTTAAGAATCTCTACAAGTGATTCTTAAGGCTTTCTTGTGTTAGCGGCAGCTTTATCAAAAAAGTGAGCTTATTATGCTGACGCTCTGCTCGTATCTCCCCTTGATGCAGCTGAATGATTTGTTTTGCAATAGCCAGTCCTAAACCTGAACCATTCGCGTCCGTTCTTGATTCATCACCTCGATAAAATCGATCAAATAACTTTTCTACCTCAATTTTTTCACTGATGTTAATGCTGTTCCTAAAGGAAATTACCAACGAATCCTCATCAATTTCCTGATTCACCTCTAATACGGAAGGCTTTTTGCTGTACTTCTTGGCATTTTCGAGCAAGTTTTGAAAGACTCTTACCATTTTTTCTACATCAATAAATGCATGCCATTCACAAGCAAAGTTAGTCTGAACGTCAATGCCCTCTCTTTTTAACATCGGCTCGTGCTCTCCTATTACCTGCTGAAGCAAACGTTTCATATCAACCTCATTTCGCTGAAGCTGAAAATCCGGACTCGTTAATTTTGTATAGTCAAACAACTCGTCTATTAAATCCGTTAAATAATTTGCTTTTGAATCAACAATATATAAATAGCTATCTAATGTTTCATCGTCCATATTTTCTCTTTTTTTGATTAAATCGAGGTATCCCACAATGGACGTTAAGGGCGTACGCAAATCGTGAGACACGCTGGATATTAGCTCATTTTTTGCTTGTTCGATTTCTCGTTCCCGATCAAACTTTGTACGAAGCTGTGCAGACATTTTGTTAATATTTTGACTTAGCTCAGCCAGTTCATCTTTTCCTCGCACATGGATGGTTGCGCCTAAATCTCCATTTGATATTTTTTGAACCTGTTCGGAAATTTCTTTCAGGTAACGAATATGGGAACGAATAAGTACTAAAAAAACAAAAATAAAGACCACAACCGCCATAGAAATAAGCCCAAACGCCAATAGGTTATATGCAGAAACATTCATTTTCTCTTCTTGTATATACCTGCTTAAAACAAGCCTAGCAATTAAAATAAAAGTTAAATTGGTGACCAAAAAGCTTATAATCACAGCGAAAAGAAGCTTTACACTTAATTTTCTCATATCCTGTATCCTACGCCCCATATGGTTTTAATATAAATAGGCTTTTTCGGATCATCCTCAATTTTTTCACGGATTTTTGTGATATGGACCATTACAGTATTATCGGATTTAAACGCGTCTTCTTGCCACACGGCTTCATATATTTTCCCCATACTCATTACCGTTCCCTTATGGCGTGCAAGCAGCTCTAAAATATCAAACTCTTTTGGTGTTAAACGAATCTCTTGACCGCGCACAAAGACAAGGCGAGTACTGCGGTTAATTTCCAAATCGCCAATTTGAATAACGTCACGCTCAGCGCGTTCATTGTATTTTTTATAGCGTCTAATTTGTGATTTCACTCGTGCGATGAGTTCGAGTGGGTTAAATGGTTTTGTTAAGTAATCATCTGCTCCTGCTGTTAGACCAGAAATTTTGTCCATATCTTCTGACTTAGCCGAAAGCATAATAATAGGCATATTTTTTTCTTCACGTATTTTAAAAGCAGCGTCGATTCCATTCATCTGCGGCATCATAATATCTAATATAATTAAATCTACTTCTTGTTCCTCTAAAAGCGCTAAGCCAGATACAGCATTAGAAACTTTCAGCGCTTCAAATCCTTCATTTTCTAAGTAAATAGCAATTAAATTACGAATTTGCTCATCGTCATCTATAATTAAAATTCTGTCTTTCATTTACAAACTCCTTATATCTCATTCTTTTCGCATGTAAAAATGTATGCGGGAGGAACGTTTCTCCACTCTTTTTCAACTTTAATGTGCGGGAAAAACGAGCGGATCAGCTGTTTTTTTAAATTCGTATACTGAAACGTAATAAATTTCCCTTCATCGGCTAATACGCTGCGCGTGTTTTGCAAGATACAGTCCGACACTTCAGACGTTAAAGAAGCAAAAGGAAGACCTGATAGTACGTAATCCACTTTTGGAATATCATACTGTATCAAGTACTTTTGAACATGTTCAGCGGATCCGTGTATCACATACACATTTTTTTCATCTCTTACTTGTTCCTTTACTTTTTCGTAAAAATGCCGATTGTATTCGATAAGAAGCAAAGTTGTCTGAGCGCTTCGTCTTCTTATTAATTCACGGGTGAAAACTCCGGTTCCTGGCCCGTACTCTACTATACAGGCTGCATGTTCAAAATCAATCCCTTTTACCATTTTTTTCGCTAAGTGCGTAGAGCTTGGCAAAAGTGCTCCTACCGTTCGCGGCTGGTGAAAATATTGATACATAAAAGCTAAGTTCATTTTCTATTCCTTCTTTCTACTCTTTCTTTCTAGAATAGAAAAAAAAACTAAAGAAACGTTAAGTAAATTTCTTAAGAATTCTTAAGAAAATAAAAAGGAGGATGTGACAAACGTATTTTAGTTGAAGAAAGATCCGAACGATGAATTGAGATTCTTTATTGAGAATCAAGTTCGTTCGGATTTTTTATGGTTATGGTGAACGTAGGTTTCAGGTATGTACCAGCTTCTAGCCGGTGATTGGAGGGCAAGACGGAGTCTCCTGCGGGAAAAGCGGAACAGATGAGACCCCGCAGGAGCGCAAGCGACGAGGAGGCTCATCGGCCGCCCGCGGAAAGCGCAGTCTTGCACGGAAATCAACTGCGGTGTAACAAGCGTCATACTAGATTATTAATGCCACTTTTTCGCCTTTAAATTGAATTGAGGCAGTTATGTCTCAATCTCTTTTGAAAGAGTATTCAGCGCAAATAACATCCGCTATTTAAATCAAAGGTAGCTCCTGTATAATGTTTTGCTTGAGGACTCAGCAAAAAAAGAACCGTATCTGCCACGTCTTGAGGCGTAACAAAGCTTGGAACCAGCTGATGAGCGATGTATTCATTTTTGCGCCACTCTGGAATATTTTTCATCATATTGGTATTTACCATTGTAGGTGCTACGGCATTCACCCGGATATAAGGAGAAAAATTCATTGCACAGCTCTTGGTTAATCCTAATATCGCTGCTTTAGACATTCCATATATAGCATCGGAGCTTCCTTCCATTCCCGATACGGACGATATATTAATAATCGCTCCTTCTGTTTCCTTTTCCATTAGTAATTCGCCAAAATATTTGGAAAAATAAATACATCCTTTAATATTAATGTCCATCACAAAATCTATTTCGCTTTCTTCATAATCCAATAAATTTTTTCCTAAATACACGCCTGCATTATTTACTAATCCAT
Organism: Priestia sp. 40; assembly: GCF_049368575.1. Lineage (NCBI taxonomy): Bacteria > Bacillati > Bacillota > Bacilli > Caryophanales > Bacillaceae > Priestia > Priestia sp. 40. The sequence goes on along the minus strand of NZ_JBMPZA010000011.1, from coordinate 6,038 downwards.
ATAAATTTTTATCTTTTATTTGATAAAAAAGGTTTTTTACGTCCTTCCCTTCTTTAACATCTATTACATACGTTTCAATATGACCTTTCGTATCTTCAGCTAGCTGTTTCAAAGCTCCTTCATTAATATCACAAGCAATAACTGAATAGCACTTCGACACACATTCTTTTACAATTTCTTTGCCAATTCCAGAACCTGCACCCGTGACGATTATCCATTTTTCTTTCATCTCGACACCTCTTGTCTACTTTCTGTTATACATACTTTTTATGTAAATATTCAAACATTTATTATACCATTATTTTCTATATGAACATCCCTTTCTTGCGCTCTTTTTTAGCTTACCTGACAAAGAACGTATAGTTTTTTATACGAGTGATAACGATAAGACAGTACATTATTCCAAATAAGAAAGAGATGATAAGACATGGCAAAAGTACTTTATATTACAGCTCATCCTCACGATGAGTCTCAATCATTCAGTATGGCAACTGGAAAAGCGTTTATCGATGCTTACAAAGAGCACAATGCAAGTGACGAAGTTGTACATATTGACCTTTATAAAGAAAATATCCCTCATATTGATGCAGATGTATTTAGCGGATGGGGCAAACTGCAGTCTGGCTCGGAACTCTCTTCTCACGAACAAGAAAAGGTCAATCGCCTTGCAGAACTGAGCGAACAGTTTGTAGGAGCGGACAAATATGTTTTTGTAACGCCAATGTGGAACTTTTCATTTCCACCGGTTATGAAAGCTTATTTAGACTCTGTAGCCGTAGCGGGTAAGTCATTTAAATACACGGCAGAAGGTCCCGTTGGGCTATTAACGGATAAAAAAGCGCTTCATATTCAAGCACGCGGAGGCATTTATTCTGAAGGTCCTGCAGCTGAGATGGAAATGGGACATCGTTATATTGGAATTATGATGAATTTCTTTGGAGTCCCTTCATTAGACGGCATTTTTGTCGAAGGGCATAACGCAATGCCAGACAAAGCCCAAGAAATTAAAGAAAAAGGAATAGCAGAAGCAAAAAAACTTGCACAAACTTTTTAATACAAAAACCCGCGTAAAGCGGGTTTTTCTACGCAAAAAAGCTTTCTCTTTCCTTTTCAATCCACCTGTCCATTTCCTGATCACTTTTTTCTACAAGCCTGTTAACGAGAATATCATGCCAAATATAGTTTTCAAGTAAATTAATGTTGACTGCGTTATTTGTATAGTAAGCCATTTCTTTATGACCATAAATCATTTCACTGCTGTCAACAGATATAATAAACCAGTTTTGATTCCCAATGTTTTCGGTATAGCTTGTATGACGGTGCCGGTCAAATTCCTCCATCGCTTCATCTTGTTCAAACACAATTCCTTTTAGTGTTACGCTCTCCCTTAGCTGTAATAAAAGAGGCTTCAACTCATTATAAATATCGGGCCAAAGCGAGATGACAATTTTATTTTTTGCTTTTAACAATATCGACTCACAAAAAGCAAGAATGGCAGTTTCTCCTTTCATCGTCATAACCCGGCTTTCTTCTATAGACTCTGCAGCTTCAAGACGTTTAAGCGTTTCGCTAACGTCTTCATACGTTTCGTTCCATTTTTTCTGCAGTGAATGCAAAAAAGCATCGACGGGCAACGACGTGTACTGAGTGCCATCATTACTCTCTTCTTTTAACACCATGCCTTTTTCCTCTAGTGTTTGTAAAATATCGTATACACGCGCTCTTGGCACACCTGAATGTTTACTAATGCTATAAGCAGTGGAAGATCCTTTTTTGACAAGCGTCACGTATACCTTTGATTCATACTGATTAAATCCAAGCCACTGCAGCTGCTCAATAATATTTTCCATAAAGGAAGCCTCCATGTTTTTTAAGTTATTTGAAATTTTCATCATTTACATATTTACAACTGCTTTTTATATAGTTACTATTTAAGTAGTCACTATATATTATGACATGAGGAAGGTGCTTTATGGAAGAATTAAGTTTACAGATTGTTCTTTTGCTTTTACTATTTGGTTTTTTAGCTGCATTCATTGACTCTGTAGTTGGCGGAGGCGGTTTAATTTCAACGCCTGCCCTTTTATTTTTAGGCCTGCCTCCCGCTGCTGCCTTAGCTACAAATAAATTAGCTGGAACGATGGGCGTATTAACGAGTACCATTCGATTTGTCAAATCTGGAAAAGTCGATTTTCGCGTCGTAGGTAAATGGTTTCCTTTTGTATTTATTGGTTCTTTAGGAGGTTCAATCACCGTTCATTTTCTATCCTCTGCTTTTTTGAAACCTGTTATTTTGATTCTCCTTGTTTTAGTTGCTATTTATACAATCTTCAAAAAAAACTGGGGCACCACGTCCACATATAAGCCGCTGTCTATTAAGAAACTTATTTTCTTTACTGCACTTATTTTTATTATTGGCTTTTACGATGGATTTTTAGGAGCAGGCACAGGTTCATTTATTTTATTTGCTTTTTTATTTATGGGGTTTGATTTCCTGCAGTCAGCAGGCAGCGCAAAATTTTTAAATTTCGGCAGTAATTTAGGTGCTTTGCTTGTATTTTTATATTTTGATTCTGTTGTATTTTCTTACGGATTAATTATGGGGTTTGCGATGATCGTGGGTTCTTTTGTTGGATCAAATGTCGCTCTATCAAAAGGCGTGACGTACGTTCGAACGCTTTTTATTCTTGTCACTTTAAGCCTTATTAGCAAAAACATATTTGATTATGTGAATCAGTACAAATAGATCAATGGTTTCTTTAGAACCATAACAATGAACCTATATATCTATTAGATTAATAAAACCACCTCTTACTATTTTCTTATTTTTGGGTAAATGTGTAAAAAAACACTAAAATTGTTGTATACTGGTCGATGTTGTTTTACATAATTTAGAAACATTATACAGAGGTGAACATTTTGTTTAAGAAATTTAGGTTTTTATGGTTTATTTTGCTGATCTTTGCACTTATTTTTGTCAAAAATACGTTCTTTTCTTCTTCAGAGAACGCTACTGAGACGCTAGCAACGTCGGATGTTCCACAAGCCGCAGCTACTTTCAAAGAGGGAAACAATCAGCAGGACGGAGTCATTATTCAAAAATATCGCAAACAGCTAGATGCAGCACAGAAAAAAAACGATGAAAAAGCTACTAAAGAAATACAAGAAAAAATTTATGAAGACGGAAGACAGGCGGCACTAAACTTTTTACCGCGCAATAAATTTCAAAGAGCTTTTTCTCAGCCTTCGAAAAAATCGGTCGATGACATTTATAACTTTCTAATTGCCCAAGTAGGGTTTGGAGGATATGATTCTCTTTATCAAGAAGTAATAGCTTCAAAAAAAGAAGCAGCTTCTTCTACTGATGAATTAAATATGAGTGGCATTCAAGCTAAAACCGCTGCACTTACATACGGCACACTAGCACAAAGAGAGCAACTGCTTGTTACAAGTCTTGCCTATGACTTAAGCAGCGTGGGCGTCATTTCTTCCGATACAGCTAAAGGTATTGATAAAAAAGCTACTCATATGCTAGAAATTAGAAAAGAAGGAATAAATGCCGCGATGCAAGAATAGTTCTGCAAAGTGAAAAGCAGCAGGTAAAAACTGCTGTTTTTTTATTCTAAATAACGATGGTTATAGCTTTCATATAATGATATAAAAATGGAGGAGATTTTTATGAAAGAAGCGATTGTGTATCAATACGACGCGTTTAGCACGCGCCCTAATAAAGGAAATCCTGCAGGAATTGTGTTTAACGGAGATGATTTTTCGACTGAAGAAATGCAGAAGATTGCTTATCAAGCACAGTTTAACGAAACGGCTTTTATCATGAAGTCTTCTCGCGCTGATTTACGAATTCGATACTTTACGCCTGGACAAGAAGCAGATTTGTGCGGCCATGCGACTGTCGCTTCTCTTTATGCTTTACATAGTAAAAACAAACTTCAAAAGACTACATTTACAGTAGAAACAAATGCTGGAATTTTGCCTATGACTGTACAGAGTAGAAACGGACAACCTGTTATCACCATGACTCAAGCTTCTCCACAGTTTCATCCGTTTTTAGGTTCAAAAGAAAAGCTGGCAAAAGCTCTTAATCTTCATATTGATGACCTTGATCAAAGACTTCCTATTGTATATGGAAGTACAGGAAACTGGACGCTTATTGTACCTTTAAAAAATTTAGATGCCTGTAAAAAGATGAAGGCTAATCAAGAAGATTTCCCTCATATTTTAACTGATATGCCAAAAGCATCTATTCATCCCTTTTGTTTTGAAACAATTCACTCAGAAGCTCATATGCACGGAAGACATTTCTCTTCACCATTTTCGGGTACGGTAGAAGATGCTGTAACTGGAACAGCATCAGGCGTGATGGGCGCCTATTATGCGAGATATGTGGATCAGCAAGATAACGACCGCTGGCAATTTGTGATTGAGCAAGGACAGGAAATAGATAGAGATGGCTTCGTTCATGTAGAAATTACAAAAAAAGAGAATACGTATGGTGTGGTAATCGGAGGAGAAGCTGCCTATGTAACAAAGCAAATCGTTTCTCTTTCCTAATAAAAACGTGTCCGCCTGTTTGGCGAACACGTTTTTTTGTTTAATAAATAATAGCTTGTACGCTCATTATTGTAACGGTTAAAATAAGAATCACGTTCCCTATAATTAACCACGGCTTTGCGCTTCCTCTTCTCCCTTTAATCGCCGTGATTAGTCCAGCAATGGGCAATAAAGCCATAATGATGACCCAAATTTTACGAAGAATGCTGGAATCCAAATAAAAACCAAACTGCATCATCGCAAATAACACGACTGTAATAAGGAAGAAAAGTGTAGGCACGGCTAAATGAATGCCTCTTGGTCTCATTGAGTAGTACACAACATCACTTTCTTTCTATGTAAAATCTTACGTAAAATAACGTTATCATTTACACAGAGTTTTGACAACTTTTTGAAGGATTTTGTCAACAAATTTTAATAATCTAGAAGAAATTACTTCTCACTCAGCTGTTCGAAGACTGCCGGAAGTGCAGAAATAACGTCGCTTGCTAACATATCTATCATTGTATGCCCCTGATCGAGCAGCACATCCGCCGCTTTTCCGTGAACATATACCGCATTACTGATTGCTTCTTGAAGAGAATCATGCTGCATGATAAAAGCGAGGATGATCCCTGTTAACGTGTCACCCGTTCCACCTTTCGCAAGTCCCGCGTTTCCAGTTACATTTACGTATTGTTTTCCGTCAGGTGTTGTAACAATCGTATTTGGACCTTTTAATACAAGGTACACACCATTTTCTACTGCGTATTGCCTAGATATTGAAAATCGATTTGCTTCTACTTCGGCGATTGTTGTGTCCACGAGCCTTGCCATTTCCCCCGGATGAGGCGTTAAAATCGTTGCGTGTTCTCTTTCTTTTACTTCTTTTTCTAAATGGGGAAGATGAAAAAGACCATCGGCGTCCACCACAACGGAAACCGGCTGTTGAAGCACTTGTTCGACTACTTTCTTCGTTTCTTTCGTTCTCCCAAGCCCCGGTCCGACTGCAATCGCATCATACTTCGCTTCTTCTAAAGGAATCTCGCCTGCAAAAAAGCCATCTTTGCTTGGACATGGTTTATACATCACTTCCAACATGTGAGCAGCTGCAATCGCATGAATATCACTTGGAAGCCCAAGAGTTAAAAGCCCTGCTCCGCTGGTGAGTGCTGCTTTTGACGTTAGCATCGGCGCTCCAGGTGTTTGGAGTGAACCTCCTATTACGATTCCTTTTCCGTGTGTACCTTTATTGGACGAAGCGTTCCGAATAGGAAAAGATTTCTTAATATGCTGCGTTGACCATATTTCTTTAAAAGATGAACTTTTTTCAATTGCTAGCGGTGGGATACCGATATCTACTACAATCAATTCACCATAGCTTTCTTTGCTCGGGTATGTAAATGCCGTGACTTTCGGCTGCTGAAGCGTAATCGTAGCATCTGCACGTACCGTAAGCTCTTGCTTCTGTTCCATTACTCCACTTAGAA
>NZ_JBMPZA010000010.1:0-16130 GCF_049368575.1 Priestia sp. 40 | reverse complement strand
GTTAATTAAAGAAGGCATTATTCAAAATATGTCATTCGGAATGTCAGTTCTTAAAGATGAATGGGAGAAACGTTCAGACGGTACTTACGAACGTTCAATTTCTGATTTGGCATTGTATGAGGTCTCTGCGGTGGAGTTCCCTGCTTACGTGCAGTCAACTATTCAAGCTACAAGATCCATTGAAATTATCGAAGAACCACAGATTAATATATCGGAGGAAAAACAAATGGTAACGCAAGTTAATTTAGATAAGTATCGCGACAAATTGGCATCTTTTGATAAGGTGACATCTAATAAAACGGAAAACAGAAATAAAGAAAATATGACACAAAAACAAGAAAGACGTGCGCTTGAACAATTTCTTCGCAATGAACAGGGCGAGGAACGCGCTATGTTAGCTGGCTCAGGCGCAGGAAGTATGTTAGTTCCAACACATATTCATGAAGAAGTTGTATTAAAAGTCCGTGAAACTGCTCCATTATTTGCTCGTACTCGTAATTTCACGCCTGTTAACGGTTCTTTAGAAATTCTGGCTGATGATGATATGGGTAGGGCTGCTTCATTCATCGGTGAAGGGTTAAACCTTACTTCTGACGATTTCACAATGAAAAAGGTACGTCTTGACCAAAAACGTGTAGGTACAGCTATTGAGATTTCTGAACAAACAATTAACGACTCAGGAATTGATATTGTTAATTATGCAACAAATCTTGTAGGTCGCAGATACGGTCAAACTGTCGATGAAAATATTTTAGTTGGTACAGGTGACGCAGATAAACAGTTCCAAGGAATTTTAATTGATTCACCTACAAATACAATCGAAACTACGACTGTAGCAGATTTACAAACAATCAATATGGACAAGCTTTTAGATTTTTATAATTCATTACACGAAGATTTTCACGGTGATGCAATTTGGGTTATGAGTCGTAAAGCATTCAATTATATTGTCAAATTAAAACAAAGTAACGGTGACTTGCACATGGTGCCTGATATTAAAGAAAACGTACCATATGAACTTTTAGGACACCCAGTGTATATAAGTCAAGCTATGGACGACTTGTCTTTAAATCCAAGTAAGAAATTGATTGTATTGGGCAACTTTTTTGAAGGTTACGCAACAATGACCAAAAAAGGTGCAAAGTTCCGTCATATTACGGACGATACGACACAAGCTTTACGTGGCTCGCAATTACTAATGCTTGACGGTTACATGGACGGTAAAATTCTAAATCCGCAAGCATTCAAAACTATGTCCGTTACAAACATTTAAAACTACGAAGCTCAGTATTAACTGGGCTTTTTATTTTCAGAAAATTCTGATATCAAAGGAGATTTTTTATTATGGCAACAACAACTAGTCCGGCGAATATGGGACCCAATGTATTAATTAAATCCATTTCAGACACAATTCTTGAAATCGCGAAAACAGGTGGTTCTGTAGCATCATTCACCAATATTTTTCAAGCTAATGGCGAATATAAATTCCTTGCTAATATGGGATATACACCTGCTAAAATCGTAGCTGAAATGGCAAATGTATCAACTACAGACCCCAACTTTAAAGAAGTTAAATTACGTCAAAAACGAATGGCATCTGCTATTGAAATTACACAAAACGCACTAGGAATGGCGATTCAGCCTACATTTAATAATCATGTCAAAAATTTGTTAACTTACAATGTTTTGTTAGGTATCGAAGAAGACATGTTTAATACAGGTGACGCAAATGGAACAATTGGATTACAAAACATTTTACTTCACAATGCTGGAACAAATAAATTGGAAGACATTAATGTTGTTACAGGATCATCTACAGCAATTGCTTATGATGATTTGTGGAAAGCATACATTCAACTAACTAAACAACCTAAAAGTCTTGAAGGCGCTATGTTAGTAGTTGAAGACGTTTCAAAGATTTCTTCAATTGTTGATGGCTCAGGTGCTTCCATTTTGAAATATGATAACGTGCCTACTGGCGCAATTGGTCGTGTATTTGGTTTACCCGTATACAAAGTAAACGCATTTACTTCTGGTCAAAAAGTTGGAGCTGTATTCATCAATCCATTCCAAGCATATGCTGTTTCAATTGCTAAAGATGCAGAAGTAAAACAAATCAAAGGCGACACAATCCAAGAATATAAAAAATCTTCAATTTCACTTGGAGAAATTTATATTGATGGTAAAGTCGTAAACCCACGAGCAATTGTAATCGTTAAAACAACGTAAAACCAATATTTTAGTAGATAACGTTCCGTGCGAGATCATGGAACGTTATTTATGTTACTTGAAGTTAGCAACCTGTATTGAATTTGCGTATATATTTTGGGCGATATACTGACGTAATAAAAATCAATGCAGCTTGGTGACTTTAAATACATGATTTGCATAATACTTGACTGGCCTTTGTTTTTTCGTGCCTAAAACGAGGGATATTATGAAATCAAACCTTAAAGAAACCATAAGTTTAATGGAGAAAACCTTCTGAAGTACCATTAAACAATTATCCGTGTTTATATTTATATCGGTTGGCATTGCTTGTCTGTCCTTTACAAACCACCTAGTTTAATTACTGGGTGGTCATTTTTTTTTGGTTTCTTTCCTTACACCAAAAACTAACGGAGTACAATAGTAGTAAGAAAGGTGGTGAAACAATGCCTATTTCATACATTCATTTATTTGGTTTTACCTAGCAATCATATTCGTGGTTGTTTTTATGTCAATTTTACAACCAATTATTGCATATTTGAGACGTTGCAGAAATGACATATGCAACCTTTTTAGATATTTTTTACATATTTTTGATACTCCCACCCATTTTGAATATTAATATTCAAAAGACAAGTTGACCTATAGTTGAACCCAATTCTGCAACGGTATCAATTCTATAACAGAAGTTGAACTTAAGTAAGACTATTTGATACCGAATAAATTATAACTTCAACTCACGTTCAACTTACGTTAGGTAAATGTATGAACAGACTTCTAAAATAGCTGTTACACCATTTACACAAGCTGATGACAAATTATCGTTTTTTCTACAAGGTGTGTAAATATTAAAACATACTCGAAGGAAATAAAATAGCATTTACACAGGAATAAATGTAACAAATGGCGTTCATTATGTATGGAGTTTATAAACGCCATTAGCTGTATGTATGCTACATTCCTATGTAAATATTTTGATATTTATGACCAAAATTTCCACCACGGCTTTTTATTGTCGTGTGTGGATGCGAGCATTTTCTTAACGTCTTGAAGTTCGCGCATGACGTTCATGAGCGCTTTGTCTCGTTCGTCATTACGCGCTTTGTCTCGTTCTTGAAGCTCCTCACGTATTATATTCCGTACATCGTCCAAAGAGAACATCGGTTGTGTTTGTTCGGCTGGAACGAGGGGCGCTTGCTCATGTTGTTCTTCCTTCTGTTCTACAAGAACGACCCCCGTTCTCGCCTTGTCTAGCGCGATTTTAGCCCCGTCTTTGAGTGATTTTTTCTTATTACGGATTTCATTTTTCATGTGTTTTAAAATATCAATATCACGTTGTAAAAATGCACGACTTTCTTGTTCGCCTTTCGTGAACGAGTACTCGTTCTTTTCCAATTCTAAGCACCATTTACGTAATGTGCTTTGACCTACTTCAAGTTGTTCAGCAACTTCATGTGTCCAATATGCACGTTCTTCATTTTCTATCACGTTCTTCACCCCGTTCATGCTTGCTCATGTTGTATGTAATTCGTTATAGAACGATGATAACCTTTTTTTTATTCCAAGTTCAATTTATTCTTCATCATCATTTAAGAAATTGTAAAATAACATACTACTGTTTCCAAATTTATCAGAGAGATCAAGTTGCCCATTTTTCAATTGACTTTTATACAACGTATTCTGTAAACACGTTCTAAGGTACGCACCAAAATTATCAACGTTCTTTTTCTTTTTAGCTTCTTCAACTACTCGTAAACAAAGAGATTTGTTCATGCCTTTAGACATAAATTCAGAACATAATTTATGAATGATTTCGTCCTGAGAAATTTTAATTGAATTAGTAGATTGATTGTTAACCGCCTTTTTCTTGTTAACAATATCTTTATCTTTTATTTTTGATGTTTTATTAGTATTTATTATTTCCGTGACCTTTTGTACAGGCTGGTCTTCACCTTTCGGCATATCAAGTTCTTCCCTTTTGTCAAAGCTGGTCATATCAATGGTTGCTGACGTTTCATCTTCTGAAATCGTTGATATGTTCAGGTTTTCCCTTTCGGCAATGCTTGGTTTTACCTCATCATTTTTATCTTGCAACTCATTCATTAAATTGTTTACAAGCTTGTCTATAACAATGTGAAAATATTTAACTGCTGGCAGACCTTTTAACTTTGTTTCTATGTAACCAGCTCGTTCAAGCTCCTTGATTGCCTTGGCTTGTTGTTTATATGATAATGCGGTATATTCCGTTAATTTTTCAGAAGTTATGTAGAAATGGTTTTTACCGTCAATATTTGTTAATTCATCTCGGTTTTCAAAATAACTGTAGCTGGAACATAGTTGACCAAAAATAATTGATCCGTTTACCGATACCTCGTGAGCAATTTCACGGTTGTACATTACAAAGCCATCACCTGATAATAGTTTCATTAAATTCATAATTTTCCATACCTCCAACGGTTGAATTTTTGTTGGAGTACCCGTATAATTAAACATAACTAAATAAACGTACTTTTTTAGAGGGTACACCAAACCTGAGACAAGGACTCCACTCCTTGTCTCTTATTTTGTATTATATCAAAGAAAATTGTCAGATTGATAGAGAGCAAAAAAAATCGAATTTGCATAGGTCAGCATTTGATTTTTATTACATACACATACATTTGTATATGAAACTCGTAAAAACGTCCTACGCGGGAAACTAGTGCGCCTAGTGATGTTCTGCATATTGGTCACCTCCTTAAAGAAAAAGACCGCCATAAATGACAGTCAATCGTTTAATGCTAGTTGCTCCAGTCGTTTTTGTCGTTGTTCTTCAATTCTCTTCTCCACACATTCCCAAGCATATTTCGTTGCGTCCTTTCCGTAATCCGTAGTAAACACGCCTTGCCAGTTATGATGATAATAAGCTCCGTTTAAAAGTTCCACAGCTATTTGAATATTTTTATCCGCATGATTTACTCCTAGTTGTAACTTTTTAAGTTCCCTTTTCAAATCATTCGTTAGCTCATTGGAAACAGTTTGTGTGATTTTTTGCAACGACCATTCTTTGTTTTGCAGTTCATTGTACTTCTGGCAAATTTCTTCAATAGCTTCGCCTGGGAAGCGCTTTTTATATTTAATCATGTAATCTTCGATAAACTGGTTTGTTTCATCATCAAGTGAAATCATACGCCTATGCTTAGTTGAGTTTGAGTTCATCAATGTTCACTTCCTCCATCATTTCTTTTAAAATTTCATTCATGTTCTCTGCTGATCTCGCAAAACGTTCCATCATGATTGTATTGGTTTCAATCAAATGTGTGAGTCGAGCTTCACGTTCAGATTGTTCACGGAAGTTTGCCATGTATTCGAGGTAACTTTTTAAAAATTCTTGTCGGGAACGTCCCTGCTCTTTTGCGATTTCATCAATTTTTTTTACTGTGGCCTTATCAATATTCCTCAAAAAAATGTTCATTAAAATGCTTCCTCCTTTGAATTGGAAAATTACCATAAAGAAAAAATTAAGAGCATAAGGAAAATTTGATATCACGTGGTCGTGATATGTTGGGCAAAGCCCAACGATTCAACGTTTTTAACCCAAAAGTAGTGATATCAAAATTTTTTCCAATGTGTCGAGCTGGTGAATACATGCTGTAAAGCCAGTGATTATATAAAAGTTGAACTGGTCAATACATGCTGTTGATGTGGAGCTTATATGGTGTCCACTCACGGTGCCCATGACTTTTTTACTTTTTATGAAATGTGTACGAGCTTCTGAGGTGATTCTTGGTGGATTTTTTGGTGTGGCTCTTGGTGGATTTGTTGAAATTTTTCGACTGCTGCTTTGATGTTTTTAACGCCTAACTTTTTGCAAATGTCCTTACGTTGTTGTGAAATTGTACTGCGTTCTTTGAACAACCACTCAGCCATTTTTGATGATGAAAGACCGTCTAAAGCAAGCTCAAATACTTCACGTTCTGACCGTGTAAATTGCGCTAGGAACAATTTCTCTTTTAAGATTTTACATTCTTCCTCGACTTGTTTTAAACGCGCTACCTCGTCAAATAACTCGTTAGCCATACCCAAAACATTTTCAATACCCATTAACAATTTTTCAGCTTTTTCCATCTCTACCAGCTCCTTTATATGTTAAAATGAATTAAATAATTTAGTATTAACACGTTTACTGAGCCGACACGGTAAACGAGCCAACCTGTTGACTTAATGTTAGCACCGTACATAATGAAAAGTCAATAAATTATTGAATTTTTTTGAGAAGGAGGTCAATTTTGGAGAACGTAAAATTACAATGTCATTTAAAAAAATATTTAGATGAACATGAAATTTCTGTAAGGAAATTGTCCGAAGAAATCAATGAAAGGCGCGATACAATAAACGATTTGGCGAACAATCGTGATATGAATAACAGGCGAATACCAGCTAGTCTATTAGCAAAATTAATGACATATTTTGACGTAACTTTGGACGATTTGTTTACATTAATTGAAGATGAAACGGAAAAAAAGACGACCTAAAAAGATCGTCTTTTTCTATAAATTTATTCAAGTATACCGTATGTTGTTATTGGTTAACTCCATCATATGCTTCAAAAACTTCTTCAGGAATTTCTCCATGTCGATAAACTTTTCCATTCATAATTTCAATCAATTTATAAGGAAGCAATTCAGGACAAGCTTTGTTAAAAGCTCGTGTGTAACCTTTGACACTACGATTAGGTGATAATAACATTTTTGGGTTTAAATCGTAGTTAGCAACAAAATCTGTTGTTGTATGCCATGGTTTGTGAACTAAGATTGTGCAGTTACTAAAATATTCCGCAGACATACAAAAATCTTCAAAACGGTTTCCAACAAGATAACCGAACACTTCCTCAATTGTGTCATTATTTTTGTTTGAAGCTCCATCGGTAGCATCTGTTCGTACAATGATTAAGTTGTTAAGTTCACCGTTGTAATACACGGCGTTTTCTCCGTCAACTGCGATTTGATTAAATTCTGTTCCTTCAAGACCTAATGTAATTTTTTTCATGATAAAATTCCTCCAAAAGTTTAATTTTTTAAATTGAAAATATATATTCAAAATATTCAATCTTTTTAACAGGGAGCCCTTACGAGCTCCATGTTTTAATCAAAAATCAGGAATGTCTACACATTTTGAATCTGTTTTTCCAAAACCTTCAAGTTCATAGACTTGTTGTGTAATATAATTGACGATACTTTCAACAGATTTACTTTTAAATACAATACCTTCATCATTTAAAGTTACATAAATTTGACGGTCAGTTTGTAGTCCAATTTCAATTTGAATAGATTCGTCAAAAACGTTAGCATATTCAAATAACAGTACGCTATTAAACACGGCAAATTCGGTTTCATAATAATTTTTGGGAATGTCACTGTCAATAATACCAATTAATACCTCAGCAAGTTTCTTTTGTCTGCCGTATTTGAAATCTGTAATTTCTTTTTCTTTAGCAATTTTGTGAGCAGTTTTTACAAGATCAAATTCGATTAAATTTAACATTGTATTAACGGAATCAATTTCTTTATCATTCATAAGCAATTTATTATTCGCAAAACTGACATATGTTGTTTTAGAAATGTCTTCATAGAAACTGGCAATTATAGATTTTCCAGATTCAAATTCAAATTCGAAATAATGACTTATGTTAAAATTCTTATCAGCATTAAATTGTTCAATCGTTTCATGTAATTCAAGCCATTTATTAACGTGTTCTTCGGTTTTAAAATAACCTTCTTCAATAAGACCAACTGTTTCTATTTTCTTTAGCAACATTGTTCTTTCATATTCTGATAAAGAAGAAGAAACTTCTCTTTGCATTTTGATTTCGTTTTTTAATTTAGCTAATACTTGTTCGATGTTTTTCATTTTAATTTCCTCCGAAAGTTTAATTTTTTTTAAATTTTTTGTGTGCGATTTGTTATCACTTAGTTATTTTACTGTGAAGTTCATTAACTGTAAGGATAATTAAGTGAAAATTCTGAAAAATATTTACGTCATGATTTCATTTCTAAAGGCGTAAACGATTCGTGCCATAAATGAAATACCGAGGTGTAGCTTTTTTTGGGTTTATACTCATTTTCAATCAGAAATTGATTCAAACGTTGGTGACAATCTCGTTGTGAAATATTGATTTCAGCTTTGTACCAGTGAATGAATTTTTTCATCAAATATACTTCACGGTGTTTTTTCTTCCAATTTTTCAATACGGATTTTTCATAATCCGTCAATGTTATATTCATCGGATTACCTCCGTTTGTTTTTCATTACACGGATATTATACTGTTAAAAATCCGATTTGCAGTCAGCAACTGAAATTTATTTAAATTATTTTTCACTGCGTTCTGCGATTACACAACTATTGTATTATGTATCTGATTTTTGTAAGGCAGAAGATCAAAATTTATTTAAAAAATTTCTCGGAAGTTAATTTCTTCATTAAGTGAATGAAAAAATCAAATGCGTAAGAAAATGACCTCATAGATTGACGCATACGGAACGTTTTGAAGTATCTGAATATCATCAATTATGAAATGATAAAAATGCGTCAAGACGAAAGCTAATACGTTTAAACGACAACACCGTGTTTTAAGTCGTTTAGATATTCTTTTTTATGTAATAGCTTACGTCTTTTCATCCAAGCTTCTTCTTCTCTAAAATGTTTGAACATTTCCTTAAGATAATTGTTTGAAATGCGATGTATATTATCAATAATTGTTTCAGCATATACGCGCTCGATTTTTTTCAATGCGACCTTGTGCAAATGTTCAGTAGTGGTATAAACAGGAAATAATATATAACCTTTATCACTGGTTTCAATTCGAAATGTCATTTTGCTTTGGTTTTTAGCTGAAACTAAAATGCTGATTTTGGAATTTGATGGAAGGATATCGTATTTCATGCCTTCTTCATCAAGTAGAGCAGTTAAATAAGAGAACTTTGTTAATTCATGTTCCATGTGTTTAGCTAATGCGTTTGCTAACGTTGTCATTTATACCGTACCTTTCTTGAACTGAATTGTTTTGGTTTGTATAAACGCATATTATTCCTAAAAACACACCTTGTCTATAGATTCAGGTCAAAATGAGCTTATTTCACCGTTTACGAACGTCAACAGCTTTGCGGTTTTTCTCAAGTCGTTCATAGTATTTTGCTCTCTTTTTTTTCTGTATGTCAACTTTATCCATTTCTTCAGTTCTTGGTACTAATGAACCACAAAAAACGATGTATCCGATAGCCGAATACATCAGGGTTACTGCCAAAGCAAGGGCGACAATTTGCACAAACCTACTTTTTACCATTTTCATAGTCCTTGTTTATGCGGTTACGTCTTGTAATGTAAAGCAGGTCTTCAATCAGCTTTTCATTGTCGTGGAACACAAAAACTTGGTACTTGGGATTGCGTTTGTTTCTCATTGTATGGTGAAGATCATTCCCAAGCTTAATTAAATCCATGGCGATGGACTTTTTGTAGATATTCTTCAATCGTTTTTCTTCTGTCATTTGTAACAGCTCCTTTGTAATTTCAAGGGTATCGCGAAACGCGAGGTCCTTTTATTTCAAGGTCTACGGTAAAATACCGTACACCTATTTATACAAAAACGTTGCATGTTATAACTTCGGTATTTATGGCCTGTATTAACGCGGTAGAGTTACCTCGGTAGATAATCATTACGTAATGCGGTTGTTTATAAAAACAGACAAGCCAATTAAAGCTTGTCCGTGTATAAGATGTACCAGCAACTCAACCTAACATTAAAACGTCTAATTGTTGCGCTGCCTTGTAATCGTACTTAGCAATATAATCAATTAAACTTCCACATTCTTTTTCCTTCAGCACTTCTGCTAATAATTCAAGATGTCCCAAAATGTAATACTTCCCACCAGCTTCACACATAACTTCAAGGAATTTATGAAAGATAATCTGTTCTTCTTTGCCTGCTGTTTTATACTTCATCAATGTTTCTACAGCATTTGTCATAAGCTCCTTATTCATTGTAATTCCCTCCGATTTCTGCAATTGTCTCTTTCATTAATTCCATGAAATAAATTTGAGTCATTAGGTCATTTGTGTACACCTTAGCTAGCTTTACGAGCATGTTTTCCATTGGTAATCACTCCTATTTAGTAAATATTACCAATTAATGATAAGACACTAGAAAATGGCTGACAAGACAAAATTTTCCCTTCATATAAATATCCTAAAATCGGCATTTTAGTAGGTCTTAACATATGTCATCAGGGAATATCGAGGGATTTTCAAATGGCTAGACTGACAGTAAAATTGCTGACAGTACAATAGATAATATGAAAGTTACTCCTATTGGAATGAGGAATTGAAATGAATTACTTAGCAGAAATACTATCAACGGAAGAAAAAGAAAATTTGTTTAAAATAAATGGTTTAAAGCTTTGCGTAGCTCCTACAGGTAGTGGAAAAACGTATTTGATCGTTGAGGAAATGAAAAACGAGTATCAAGCAATGAAAGCACCATTTGGGATGAAACGTGTATTGTTATTGGTCAATCGTTCCGCGCTATTAGAACAATATCTAAAGGCAATTGATGAAACATTTTTGCAAACATTTGAAAAAGATGGTTATTATGTCTACCGTAACTCGGTACATGTCTATAGCTATCAAACCGCACAAAAAAGAATTGATAAAGATGAAGAATTTCTAAAGGCGTTTGATTTAATTCTCATGGACGAAGCGCATTATTTTTTACAGGACTCATGGAATGGAACAACGGACGATGTATTTACACAAATCATTGAACGTTCTAAAGACATTCCTTGTACGATGTTCACAGCTACTCCAGAAGAACTGATTGATTATGTTAAAGTACGTGGCATTGAAATTGATAAAATAGATTATTCGCATGAACTTGGATTCAATGAACGAATTGAATGTATCACCACAAACAAGGACTTCAACGACATTATCAATGGCATTCCATTAACGGAAAAGTATATTTTGTTTGTGAACAACACGTATTCCAAAAATAAAATTGCTAACTTGGCAGATGAATTAACCACCGATTCACGTTGTGTCGGATTCTATCATTCAAAATGGTTCGGTAAAAATGGACAATTTTATATCATTACAGAAATGAACGCAAAATATCAAAATCTTGTGGAGCTTCATAAATTCGATGAAGACGGAGCAGTTGCAAACGCAGCTGTCGATAATGGAGTCGATTTTAAAGATGAAGACCTCAAGCATATCATTCTATTGGATCACTACGACCCTGTAACGATGAAACAAATGATAGGACGTAAACGGTTCAATATTAACAACCCTGACGATAAGCTCAAGGTTTGGGTAATCAATACAGACCGGACCTTTTTGAAACGTGAAAAAGAACAGGCTTTATCTCAAATTATGATGTACGAGGCATATAAAAATCTAAACGGTGGAGATTTCATTGAAGAATATGCAAGTCGTTTAAAACATGCTCAGCTAGTCGGTTCATCGAATAGTGAAACGGTTGAAAAATTACAAGATAAAATAGATGAACATGAATTAAATTCAACTGTTCCATGTATTAAAGTAAAAATGCACCGTGTAGATGGACACACGGATTTATTTACTCCTGTGTTTACTGTTAACTTCTGTTTGGTGTCAAAATCGTATTACCGATTAAATTACTTGAATCGCCTGTTAGATGCAAAAATCCAATTGAATGATGATATAAAAAACATGCCACTTCACAAGGTAATGGAACACGTTTTAAATGATATGGGTTACATGAACATTAGTGTTGACCATAAAAATCTGTATCATGAAAATCTTGCGAAAAAACAAACCATTGCTGAAAATATAGCTCGTCATTTAATTCCATTTCTTAATGGTCAATTGGGTAAACAAATGAACAAATCCACCTTTGAGGAGTTCAAAGAATATATGTTTGAAAAATTCGGTGTAAAAAATACAAAAGGCAAGAAACCTGGCATCAGTGTTATTAAATCATTCCTTGAAGAACATGGATTTTCTTTATTGTCTAAACAACAAGGAACTGAAAAAATACGATTATATTTTGTTATTAAAACAACAGTTTAATATTACCTCCTTAAAAACGGCATATACTATTCATTCACTATAAGAAGATGATTAGTAACCGACCTTTTTAAGGAGGTGTTTTATTTTATAAAAACAAACAAAACAAAAAATGACACATCGGACGAGCTTGTCTCGGACGGGGGATTGCTACCGCAATGCCCAATATGATTACTTTATATAATTATAGGCTATTTGCAGACAAGCTTAGCAATAGCCATTAGCTTGCGCTAATGTGATGTTTTCGCCTTTCGGCGATCTTGTGAAATTTAACAGAAGATAGGGTAGAAAGTACCTTTTTAAAAAAGATGCAAAAACATAGTTTATTGAAAGCGCTTTCACTGTACATATATATTAGGACGTTAAAAACGATACATATAAAACATTTTGAAAGTTAATATTCAAAAATAAACCAATGGAGGAAATTTATTATGACGAATTATATTGAAGACATTTTGACTAAAGATGAAGAAAAGATTTATACGGTGAACGTACCAAAAGACGTTGAAAGCATTAAAGTACATGCGAATGTTTCACCACATATTATCGAAGGACTAAAAGAACAGTTTCCTTATGAAGGAAATTTGAATGTTTATGACCATGTGAACGGTATTATCAGATTGCACAAAACGCCTCAAAATGAATGGGATAAACGAGAACAACATTTAAACGAAGCAAAACGACACGTGAAAATTGCTAATGAAATGGTACCATATGCTTATACGTCATATAACAGTTTATTAGATGATTATAATGATAAAAAAGAAATAGAATCGGTAACTAAAAATGACAGCGAGCTTACAATAACTGATTATGTTTGTATGACAACGGCGCTTATCGGAGTTGTTTGGGCAATTGTTTGGGGAATTGTAAGTTTAATTAAATTATTTGCTTAACATGAGTCACTTCGGTGGCTCTTATTTTTTTAGGAGGAAATTTTATAATGAGTGGATTTGGAATAACAAAAGAAAATATGATGGCTCATGAATTAGCAGCCATTTTCACAGAAAAAGGATATGTTCATGTTGTTGTAGATGCAACGGTGATTATCTCCAGTAACGGTATTGGAATTGAAATTGAAGCTGTAGACAGCATTTATATTATAAAAATCGGTAAACGGTCCTTTAGATGCAAATCTTTATACAATGCCATAAATAAGATTACAGATACTTTAGACAAACAAGGGAGTTATTATTATGCGTGAAATGAATGAAAACATCATTGAGCTATACAGAATTTTCTCGGCTATTTCGGTCGAAGCGCTTATTGAATACGGTATATCGGAACATGCGGAAGATCATGGATTTTATATGAGCATTCATGATAGAAACAACATCAAATTTGAATCAAAACGTTATCAACTACAATTTACTGTTTTAGATGGTCAATTTAAAGTTGCTTATGATTACAGAAATAAATTAAATGTAATGGATATGGAAAATAAAATTAAATTCAACGGAAGGAAGTTTGTATCATGAAATTAGAATTAATTACCCAAGCTTACAACGTACCCAATTTTGAGGAACAAGCAAATCAATTAACTTCTGCATTAAACAGTAAGGTGTTATTTAAAACAAAAGAAGATGAACAGCTTACGTACATCGGTTTTAAGTTGGCTTTAGACATGATTACTGACAACCCAAACCTAATTCAACCAACTTTATATAAAACAATGAAACAAGTCAAAAAGACATACAGTGATTTCAGTAGATTTACACGCGACTACCGAAAAATGAGCGCTATCAGTTTGGCTGTAAATTATTTATATAACATTAATATGCGTCATAAAACGTATGTTGAAAGTCAAGCTTATGCCGAAAGTCATTCCAAACAATATAAAGAGAATGAACGTATCGTAATGGAATTAGCAAATGATATTGCTCAAATGCTTGGTAAAACAGCGCAAGAAGTAGAAGGAACAGAAATCAAGAAATCTAAAAAATATGAGCCAGTTAAACGTAAACCAATTTGGGCGTTGAATATACAAGCTGGTTCAGCTACAGATACCAAACCTTTTATTGCAGGATATAAACAAAAAGATGTAGCTAAAGTTTTAGGTGTTAGTCGTGGCAGTATCAGCTCCGCATTACAAGACCCTTCGAGAATCGTTGGTGGCTATAGAATATGGAAGGGTGAAGCTTCATGAGTGGGTGGACAGTAACATGTTCATGCGGAAAGTTAGTTGATTACGGCACTACATGTAAATGTAGGAAGGTACAACGCACACAATATGCTAAAGATTATATCAAACGCAACCCTGAAAAGACTAAAGTAATTAGGTCTGGAAAGTGGAAAGCTTTCAGAAAGGAAGTTATTATACGAGACGGTGCTCATTGCCAACGGTGCATTCGTAAATATAACTTAATTACAACTAAAAGTTTAGAAGTTCATCATATTAAACCACGAGATAAATATCCCGAATTGACTTATGAACCAACGAATTGTGTAACTTTATGCAAGACGTGTAACTTGCAATTAGGAACCAAAGAACAATTAGACTTTCCTTTTGAAGCAAAAATAGAAAACGATTTTGTATTATAAAGCAGCTGTAATCAAATGCAGTTGCTTATTTATTTAAAGGAGATTACATGAATATATTATTTGAATTACTTGAATTAATAGCTGAGATATTATGCGATATAGATACAATAAAAGATTTAAAAAAGAAAAAGAAGCGCAAATAGATAGCCCCCTAACAACACCAAGAAAAAATAGCAGGGGGACTGCGAGTTACGGGGGACGGTTGTTAACACCAGACCTACCTGTTGGACTTCTGGCGTAAAAATTTTATTAGAATTACCTACCTGTTGAACTTTTTGGTCAAATTTTGCGTACCTAATCAACTTTTTTTGGTGCAAAACAAATTTGTCGGAGAAAAAAACTTAGAACTAGTTGATTATGCTATCACATCTATATATATAAGTTATAAGGGTACGAATCGTACCGATTTTATAAGGAATGGAGGTCATATTACATGGCATTTTTAGATGAAAGTTTAAGAAAAAACAAGATCATCAGTGATGACGAATTTTATAACATTTTGGCACGTATGGAGCTTCAAGAATTAAAAGAACGTGTGCAACATGATGAACAAAACAATGAAATTAAACTGACCATAAAACAAGCTTTGAACAAAGTCAATGAAATGTTGTCGGAATATAACCAACCACATCTTACATACGAATGGGCTAAAAAATGGTGGAGACGTTTTTGACAATTTCATAAAGTCGGAAGGTAGCAAGTTGCATTGTCGCAAAAAGATAGTAAATAGAAATTTAATTCATATGTTATTTTTGCCATAAATAACATAGAGCCTCTTATTTTTATGAAACGAACGGTCGCGACAATGTGACTTGGTGCCTTTTGGCATCAACATAGCATAGTTCTATGTTTTTGACATTTTTAATTCATGTGAGCTGAACGGAAATCGGCTCACCTCCTCTAACCGTACAGCAGTCACCATAACAGGTGACTGTTTTTTTTATTTATAAAAACAACTGAACTTACAAAGGTGGCACGACATTATGAAACAAGTAGAAATCCGATTTAAAGATATGGATTTAGAAACAAATAACGATGGCCTGAAGGTGTCGGGCTATGTAAATAAAACGAACCAATGGAGCCAAACACTCGGACAACGTAAAAAATTCGTAGAACGCATTCTTCCTGGCGCATTTCGTAAAGCATTACAAAACAAGAATGTAATCAACTTTTTGGCGGAACATGACAATACGAAGGTCCTTTCTTCCACAAAAAATGGTTCATTAATTTTGCGTGAGGACGAACAAGGGCTGTATATGGAAGCTCGTATTGCACCAACTTCATGGGGCAAAGACTACCATAC
>NZ_JBMPZA010000009.1:0-3402 GCF_049368575.1 Priestia sp. 40 | reverse complement strand
AGCTGCAAAATGGTCCAACAAATGGAATAGCTGCCGTGAACGCGATGGAACGTTTAGTTATCAACCAAACCTAAATTTCAATGGAACGGTTGCAGGTATTGGTGTCAGACGGTCAGGGAGGCACGGCGGTTTCAACGGTGACCATCAACGTTATCCCTGTCAATGATCCCCCAATTACATCCAAATGTAGCTTTACGATTGCGGAAGATAGCACGTTAATCAATCAAGTAGTGGCAGTAGATCCCGATGGAAATCCGTTAACGTTTAGCCTACAAACGGCACCAGGCAACGGAGTGGCCGTGGTGAATGCAGATGGAACGTTCAGTTACCAGCCGAACCTGAACTTTAATGGGACGGATCAGTTTACCGTGTTGGTGTCAGATGGCCAAGGAGCACGGCGGTTTCAACGGTGACGGTAATAGTCACGCCAGTGAATGATGCACCAACGGTGCCAAATTACACGTTTAGTAAGCAAGAAGATAGTCCTGTGGTAGGAGAGCGGTAGGGACAGATGTGGATGGAAATCCTCTTAGTTATCAGCTGCAAAATGGTCCAAGAAATTGGACATAGCTGCCGTGAACGCAAATGGAACGTTTAGTTATCAACCAAACCTAAATTTCAATGGGACAGATCACAATTTACGGTATTGGTTTCAGATGGGCAGGGGGGAACGACGGTTTCGACCGTTACAATAAAAATGTAATTCCAGTGAATGACCCTCCAATCACCGCTGATTTAGCATTTACAATTAATGAAGATACACCCCCTTACAAATCAAATTCCAGCTTTTTTGATCCCGATGGAGATCCTTTGACATTTACTCTGTTGAATCCGCCTCCGTCAAATGGAAGTGTTGTATTAGGGGCAAACGGAGTATTTACTTATACACCAAATTTAAATTACACCGGAATGGATACTTTTGGTGTGCTGGTGTCAGACGGTAAAGGAGGAACTTCTCTTTCTACTGTAACCTTAACGATTGTCCCAGTAAACGATCCGCCAGTAGGAGGAGATAGATCTGTTACAACGACCATTAACCTTCCTGTTACAAGCAGCATACCTGTTCAGATCCCGACAACGTTACTCTAACCTATACTCTGCAATTAGTTCCAAATAACGGTAATGCTGTTATAAGTCAAGATGGTACATTCATTTATACACCTAATAACGATTTTATAGGTAATGATCAATTTACCATACTAATAACAGACCCAGAAGGAGCGACTGCACTATCAACCATTTTTGTAAGGGTACTTGAAACAAATGGAACTACAACTTCACAAGATTTACAAATCTCTACTGATGAAGACACACCAGTAACAAATCAAATAATTGCTACTAATGTAAATGGAAATCCACTTGTTTAATTATCGAAAATCAACCTATTAATGGAGTAGTAACAATTGATTCTGATACAGGAATATTTACGTATACACCGAATGCAAACTTTACCGGTTCAGATGCGTTCGTAGTATATATAACTGATAATTTAGGAGGAAATGCTACTTCTTCAGTTATCGTTACAGTTATTCCAATAAATGATCCTCCGATTGTTCCTAATTATCAGTTGACAGATACCAAATGAATAGATACATCAGTAACTTCTATGGTAATTGCCACTGATATTGATGGCAATCCATCTACCATTTGCTACAAAATGCTCCAGTAAATGGAATAGTAAACGTGAGCTTAGATGGGATGTACACGTATACCCCAAATGCTGATTTAATGGATAGATCAGTTTACGGTATTGGTGTCAGACGGCCAGGGAGGCACAGCCATTTCCACAATTACAATTACGATTCTGCCAATAAATGATCCGCCAGTAGGTCCAAACGAAATTACGATGTTGTTACACCTGAAGAAACACCTGTTACTAGCCAAATCGTAGCGACTGATCCAGATGGAGGAGTGCTGACGCGTATGCGTTACAATATCTACCGCTGACAAATGGGGTGGCAGTGGTCAATGGTGATGGAACGTTCACGTACACGCCAAATGAAAATTACACTGGAAATGATACGTTCACAGTCCTGAGAAGCGACCCGTCGGGCGCATTTATAGTGACGAATGTATTAGTAACAGTCACGCCAGTGAACGATGCACCAGTGGTGCCAGACTACGCGTTTGTGATCAATGAAGACACGAGTTTCTATATGCGAAGTGGTGGCAACGGATGTGGACGGAAACCCACGAACGTACGGGTTACGGCAGTTCCAGCAAATGGAACAGTGGTAGTAAATCCAGACGGCAGCTATAGCTATACGCCAAATGAAAATTACACTGGAGTGGATAGCTTTAGTGTCGTGGTCAGCGATGGCCAAGGAGGAACAGCCATTTCGACCATCACAATTACGATTCAGCCCGTAAATGATCCACCAGTAGGTCCAAACGAAATTACGATTGTTACACCTGAAGAAACACCTGTTACTTAACGAAATCAAGCCACTGATCCAATATGGAGAAGTACTGACGTAACACGCTCAACAGCACGATGCAACAAATGGAGTGGCAGTGGTCAATGGTGATGGAACGTTCACATACACACCAAATGAAAATTACACTGGAAGTGATACGTTCACAGTCCTAAATAAATTCCCGTCGGGTGCGTTCATAGTAACGAACGTACTAGTAATAGTCACGCCAGTGAACGATGCACCAGTGGTGCCAGACTACGCGTTTGTGATCAATGAAGACACGAGTTTGAATAGCCGAGTGGTGGCAACGGATGTGGACGGAAACCCACTGACGTACGGGTTACTGGCAGTTCCAGTGAATGGGACGGTGGTAGTAAATTCAAATGGTACCTATGGTATACGCCAAATGAAAATTACAACGGAGTGGATAGCTTTAGTGTGGTGGTAAGTGATGGCCAGGGAGGCACGGCCATTTCCACCATCACGATTACGGTTCTGCCCGTAAATGATCCACCAGTAGGTCCAGTGGTAGTGACGTTGACCACGAATGAGGATACAGCTGTATCTAGTCAAATTACAGCGTTTGATCCAGATGGGGAAGTACTAACGTATGCGTTACAGGATCCACCGACCAATGGAGTGGCAGTGGTCAATGGTGATGGAACGTTCACGTACACACCAAATGAAAATTACACTGGAAGTGATACGTTCACAGTCCTAATAAGCGACCCGTCGGGTGCGTTCATAGTAACGAACGTACTAGTAATAGTCACGCCAGTGAACGATGCACCAGTGGTGCCAGACTACGCGTTTGTGATCAATGAAGACACGAGTTTGAATAGCCGAGTGGTGGCAACGGATGTGGACGGAAACCCACTGACGTACGGGTTACTGGCAGTTCCAGTGAATGGGACGGTGGTAGTAAATTCAAATGGTACCTATACGTATACGCCAAATGAAAATTACAACGGAGTGGATGCCTTTT
>NZ_JBMPZA010000008.1:0-122960 GCF_049368575.1 Priestia sp. 40 | reverse complement strand
TGTGCCTGTTACTTCGTTCAGTTGTGAAACCGGTGTTTAACCCTACTTACGAAGCTGAGGGACTGCGTTTTCGCATTTATCGTGAAACGCTTTCGCGCTTTTCGTGCGCCGCTTCAATAGAATAGAAAACAAAATACGAGCTTAGGCGAGATGACATTATACTGGGCGGTGAATATAAACACACGGAATGGATACTAAATTAACGAACTCGTACAACCCCGTAAGCTTTAAGGTAATGATTGTCACGACACATAAAGAGTGTCATATTGTTACTACAAAACTTACAAGTTTATGCTACTTAAAAACATATGAACTAAAAGCACTTGATTGTCGATTAAAGGCAACAAGTGCTTTTTATTGTAAAATAAAACTATATATTGGACTTAAAATGTTAATTTAACCGATTAAGCTGAAAAAGTAGTTCAGACAGTAGAAGTGGTGAAGACGTGTTTCAAAAGGCCAGTCGAAAACGTTGGAGAAAGTGGAAAAGCTTGATGGTAAGGGTACGGGAAATGTCAAGCAAGGAGATAAAAGCTCTCTAGCGCCAGGTGGTGGATTAGCTGTACATGAGTTAAAAGGTGAGCATTTAATAGAGAGGCATGTTAGGAAAACTGATGAACAACTTTTAGAAAGATTGAAAACTAATCCTAAAATTACTGGTTCTTCAACTTTTAAGAATAGAATGACAGCAGAAAAAGTTGCTAAAGGTTCAGCGAGACCTTGCTGCACTTTCTCATTCTAAAGCAAAATTAGAAAAAGAGTTGAAAAAGTATCCGTATCTATATGCGAATTATAAAAAGTCTGAAATTGCAAGAAGTGTATATGAAACGGAAGCCAAAAAGCAACAACAAGATGGTCTAGCAGCTGTTTCTTTTGTAGCGGATATGGTGCCTGTGGTTTCCAATGTAAAAGGTGGATGGGAAGCAAGTGTAGGATCCGATCCTAAAACAGTTTATGACCCATTTAAGATTAGTGACGACAAAATTTATCGATTGGGACAGGAAGCAATGCAGAACGGAAAAGTAAATGGGAGACTTGTCGAAGGAACTGCTTCAAATGGTTTAAAATTTAGAGGGTATTTAAATGAGGCTGGTGAAATAACAAACTTTTTCCCTATTGTTGATTAACTAAAAATACGATGTTATTGGAGGACGAAAAATGAGTGGAGAATATCAAGTAAATGAAAGTAAAGAAGATATTGATAAATTAATGTTAACATATTTTAATTTTATAAATGGAAAATATCTAGAAAAAGCATTAAAAAGCTTTGCCGAAAGAGAAGGTTATGGACAGGAGATAGTATTTGCCTTTTTTCAGTCTGATTTAGATGAATATGACATGGCACAATTACCTAGACCTTTAGATGAAAAACATGTTTTGATAGAGCTAGGTTACCCAGCTGTTGAAATTGAACAAATAGCTTTTTTAGATTTTAAAACATTCTATGATTATTTGGAGAAAAATGTAAATAAAGAAGTGGAGAATAAACCAGAGAAAACTGAGCTGACAGGTTTATTGGCAGAAGTGAAACGCAGTTTATGTGTATAATTTTTAATAATTAACTAAAAAAGGCACTCCATTATTTTAATGGGTAACTAAGTCACATAGCTTTATGACCTCCCTATAAAGTTTCAAATTACTGACAAAAATCTAGCTGTGTTGTATAAACTGGTACCGATTTCAAGGACATCAAACAAAGGCTTTATGTAACTAAGAGATAATCTCTATATTGAATGAGGATATTAGTAGATATATAGATATTGAAAAGTCATCATGTTCGCACAAAATGTTCGTACAAAGCCTACTTCTGAGCATAATATTAGCTGTGACTTTAAAAAGGATATAGTGTAAGCTGAGAATATACGAGGATTTTGAGTAGGAATAGAGTAAGTTTATAACCTTGATTGGCTAAATGCCTTTCGAGGTTTTTTACTTTAAATTATATCGAATCAGCTGATATTTGAGTGAGACGAAGCAGTGCAAGGTGCAAAATTAAAATGGAGATGTTCACAATGTTTGAGGAAAAAGTTAGAGCAGTCTTAGGTGCACGAGTATTACTAGATGATAATAATCTAAGAATCGAGCAAAAATGGGCAGAGCTAATTGTTTCACGGACGAATTTGATAATTTAGGCAAGGTAGAAGATTTTATGGTGGATACATACTGCTATTGGAGAAATTGCAATTACCCATGAGCAAGTTTTCGTTGGGCGCATTAGAGGTATAACAGGGAGGTTAGGGAAATTTGACCTAAAAGAAGCGCAAGACGAGCTAACATTAGACGAAATAAAAGATTTATTGACACGAATGAATAAAGTAATAGTAGGACTACAAAATGTAGAGATAGTAAAATTTTAAATTATCAAATAGATTTTGAGCGTTTAAAAGTAGAAGTGAAAGTGATGACAGAAAAAGAAAAACAAGTAAACATTCTGTTTAAAGATTTTTTGCTTTTCATTTTGAAAACCAGCTGCCTAACAGCATACTTTTAGATATAGCTGAAGGAGATGTTAATTCGTTTGCTTTAGATAATAAAACATTGTTAGATCAATCAAAAGATTATTGTTGGCCAATGGACTATGAGCATATTGAGGAACTGATTAATTATATTGAAGGAAATAATGACCATTACTACAAACTATAAGCTTCATACGGATTAAATGGATGGGTTCTTGCTAACAAGGTACTAATTGAATAATAATTCATCATGCGCAAAAGGAGTATTGTCTAGTGATAAACAAAAAACAGGGGAAGGTTTGCGATTAATTCATGAGTTTACAATTTATAACCACGGCTTAAATAGAAGACATATTGATTTTACAGAACTAAAGCAGTTGATTAATGAAGTAATTAAAACAGATAATTTTGTGGAATTAGTCATTACACCTATGTACCAAAATAGTAAAATTAATCTCGGTTTAATACGGGATTTGAGTTATTAGGTAACAACATAGAGAACTAAAGACATTAAAAGAGCATTCTTTTGGATTGTGCTTATTTTAAATAGAGATTTATATACAAAGACAATGAGAGCTTGAATGCTATTAGCAATATATGAGTCTTAATGATTTACCAAGGGGAAGTGGATGAAGACGAAGAAATTTTATGGAACCCTGTTCAAAAAATAATCATAGCGATATAACACCACTTGAAGAAAGGTTTGATATTACATTTCATTCTTCAATTGACTGCTATTTTAATTCCTACTGGTTTGCAGAGTTAGATGGTTTTATGGATGGGCATTACATTACGTTAGAGGCTGTATTACCGAATATTGAATTGGATACGTTTGAAAGGAATTTAAAGGGATATAAAAGAAATCACGATAAGCTTGATAAGGTTCCTATAGGTATAGAAGGCAATGGTTTGGTAGTTGTGATCCATAACATCAGCGGCAAAATCGAATTAGAAGATTTTGAACGAGGTTGTTTTAAAGAAATTGCAAACTCCTTAGAAGATTTAATTTCTAGCCTGCGTTTACAAAGATAACAAAAGTATGTACAAAAAAGAATTAAATCATCATCTACAGAAAGGGAAGGAATGGAATGAAGATCGAATTATTAAAAGCAGTGGACCAAGAGTTGGAAATGTACCCTGAAGCTTTTGGCGGTGCTGTTACTAGTGAGGAAGTGACACAAGCTGAAGCGAAGCTAAAAGTGAAACTTCCAGAGGACTTTAAAAAATTTCTTTTGAGGTATGGTTCGGGGGCAATTGGTGAAGCGGTTGTTTTAGGGTTAAGAGAGGCAGAATTTGTGTCTACACCGTCATTTGTAGATAAATCTCTACAGTTCAGAAATATGTTGCCTCAAGGATACGAGCATTTTGTTGTGATTGGAGTAGACAGTGCGGGAAATCCAGTAGGCTTTCAATACCCTAATAAAGAAATCGTCATAGTTGATTTTGACTTTGGCGGAAAAAAAGTTATAGCAGGAAGCTTTGAAGAATATCTAGAAAAATCGATTCGTGAAGAATTAAATATCCATTTCTGATTGGAGTTATGGAATAGTCCGTATTTATAAGGAGGAATTAGATGAGAAAAGATTTAGAGTGGGAATATGCTGATCGAGAAGTATCAGAAAATGAGGTTGAAGAAAGTGGAGGGCAATTAGGATTCCACTTACCTAAAGATTATATTGATTGTGTAAAAATAAATGGAGGTGCTAGCGTATTACCAGAAGAATTTAATGTAGGCAACGTAGAGCGTTGTTTTGGTAGTTTATTTAGCTTTGATAAGAAAAGCAGTGAGTACATTGTTCAAAAATATGAACTATATAAACCTATGGTTCCGCAAAAGGTTTTTCCTATTGCGAATGATCCCGCTGGAAATTTAATTTGTTTAGATTATAAAAATAATATAGACAACCCGATTGTGGTATTTTGGGAACACGAAAATGCCCCTGAAAAAGAAGTGTTAATGCAAGAGAAAGGTTTAACTGAAGAACAAGTGGAAGAACGTGCAAGGAGCAATGTATTTTACATCGCAGATACGTTTACGGATTTTTTAAGTAAATTACATGATTAAAAAACTTTTTGTAAGTGCACGTTGATTTGCTAAAGGCTTTAAAGGGGTATTTTTGTGGAAGTGCTTCATCATAAAAAAATGCTCGAGGGGCATAAAAGTATATCACTCGTCAAAAGGTGGAGGGTTCTCTTTTGAATATTCAAAAATATCCCAAAATTATTCATTTATAGTCTATGTAAAAGTCAACATACATGTTAGGTTTTATAACATAAATTTCTGAATAATCATTTACTTATTCACTTATTTCATGGTATGTTATATGACATAGATATTGTAACTTGCAATATGAGCTGAAAGTTAGCTGTTATAATATATACTTATTTCTCTAAATATGCACTTGGAAGAGCCGGTGCTCTATACATATATGAATACATCTACGTATAACTAGTCAAAAAGAATGAAGGCATTTCTAATTATAGTGCTGTTTGTTCTTTCAAATGAGTATAGTTATAGTAGGTGAAATTTTCAAGACAGTTATTTTGGTTTTTAAGCTGAATTTTTGGAATAGTTTGTTATTTTATTAATCAATGCTTTGCCACTTAGAAGTAGGTATAAAAGTTTACTAATAAAAGAAAATGCAGACGGAATTTAATAAGTTTTTTGGAATTTGTGGGCGATTTTCTCACTTTTTTATCATTTTTGAATAGTTTATAATCATCAGACAATTATACTGTGATATAGTTATAAGTGAGACAGAAAAAGGTGTGTTCTTAGGTCGCACCTGAATTTTTTTACTACGTAAGCAGGAGCGCCTACATCTTTTTACAAATATAGGGGATGAGGAAGGTTATAATGAGCAACGTACAGAAAAAAACAGACGTTATCTTAATTGGTGCCGGAGTCATGAGCGCAACTTTGGGATCATTACTCAAAGAGTTAGCACCTGAATGGGACATTAAAGTGTTTGAAAAACTCGCAGACGCAGGGGAAGAAAGCTCGAACGAATGGAATAATGCAGGGACGGGCCATTCTGCGCTGTGCGAACTAAACTATACATCAGAAAAAGCTGATGGATCTATAGATATAACGAAAGCGATTCGAATTAACGAGCAGTTTCAGCTGTCAAGACAGTTTTGGTCTTATCTTGTAAGCAGCAAGTTGATTCGCAATCCGCAAGACTTTATCATGCCAATTCCGCATATGAGTTTGGTACAAGGGGAAAAAAATGTATCGTTTCTGAAAAAGCGTTTTGAAGCGCTGTCAAACAATCCGTTGTTTCAAGGAATGGAGTATTCCGACAGTCCTGACAAACTAAAAGAATGGATTCCGTTAATCATGAAGGGGCGCACGTCAAATGAACCAATTGCCGCAACTAAAATTGATTCGGGAACAGACGTAAACTTCGGTGCTTTAACACGCATGTTGTTTGACCATCTGAAGAATAAAGGGGTTCACGTTCATTACAAACGAAGTGTAAAAGATATTAAACGTAAAAGTGACGGTATGTGGGAAGTGAAAGTCGCAGATGTAGACAGCGGCAAAGTTGAGTACCACACGGCAAAGTTCATCTTTATCGGAGGTGGAGGCGGAAGCTTGCCTTTACTTCAAAAAACAGGTATTCCTGAATCCAAGCATATTGGAGGATTCCCAGTAAGCGGATTATTTATGGTATGCAATAACCCTGAAGTGATTGCGCAGCATCACGGGAAAGTATATGGAAAAGCCAAAGTCGGAGCTCCGCCAATGTCGGTTCCGCACCTTGATACACGCTATATTGACAACAAAAAGACGCTGTTGTTTGGTCCATTTGCCGGCTTCTCGCCGAAATTCTTAAAAACTGGTTCAAACTTGGATTTAATCAGTTCTGTAAAGCCGAATAATATTTTAACCATGCTAGCAGCAGGCGTCAAAGAAATGGCGTTAACGAAATATTTAATTCAGCAAGTGCTGTTATCAAATGAAAAACGTGTGGAAGAACTGCGTGAGTTTATCCCGAACGCTAAAAGCGAAGACTGGGATATCGTTGTAGCAGGCCAGCGTGTGCAGGTAATCAAAGACACGGAAGCCGGAGGAAAAGGAACGCTTCAGTTTGGTACAGAAGTTGTAAGTGCCGCTGATGGTTCTGTTGCTGCACTTCTTGGCGCTTCTCCTGGTGCGTCAACGGCCGTTCACGTTATGCTAGAAGTATTGGAAAAATGCTTCCCAGAAAACATGAACAAGTGGGAGCCAAAAATAAAAGAAATGATTCCTTCTTATGGCATGTCGTTAGTTGATCATCCAGACTTCTTTAACGAAATTCATGCGTCTACTTCACAGACGCTTGGTTTAATTAAAAAAGAGTCCGTTTATAGCTAAAGATTTTACGCCGTAACAAACAGTACATGTGTATGTGAAGAAATCTACAGGCGTGCACAAACACCACCTTTTCTTGAGGTGGTGTTTTAATGGTCTTTATATGTAGAGTTTGAGTTAAGAGCGGTATTGATTGCTTCCAGGCTGAACTTTTAAATGCTTCCACGCTGCAATTGCATCATCGCGGCTTTTTCCATTGTTTTTCGGATCGTTAAAAAAATCGCGAATAAAGCGGTTGTACTCAAACTGAGGCGCAATTTCTTTTTGATAAGAAGGCTGCTTTCTTCGTTTTTCTTCTTCATGCCATGCTTTTACCACATCTCGATAGGTTTTCCCTACATTTTCTTTAAAGTAGTTTTGAATATGCGTGGAAAAATGAAACGTAGGATGAATGGCGTCTTTAAAAAAAGCCCGTGCTTCTTGACTGCAGCGATGATTTTCTCCAATGACGGTATCTAATGTTAGCGGCGCTTGTGTTTTAGAGGACGAGCGTCTTTTAGGTCGCGTTGTTATTTGTTGAGTGTCACCGGTCGTTAATAACACTTCAATTCTTTTTGAAAGTTCCATTTTAGATCCAGACGGGCTCATGTTGTTTTCTCGGCAAAATTGCTGCAGCTCGGTTTTGAGCCAGTAAAAATCGGTAAAGTCTTTGATAAGTAAATCTTTTGTAAGTTCAGGTCGCATCGTTTTCACCTCCATATATTTACTATAGAACGTTTGTTCTTGTTGGTCAATTGTTTTTAGAGAAGTACGAAGGAATTTCTTTTATGTTTCTTCCTACATAGTGAGAAGAAATAGGCTGTTTATTCACCTCTCTTGCCCAAATAGAAAGCTGGCCGATGTGATGGATTTCATGAATGATGATGTGATGCAAAATGTCAGCTTCCGTGTAAGAAGTAGAATCCCAAGGGACTGTTACGTACCTTTTGTTGGAAAAATTCAAATGACTTAGAAAGTCGGCAATTTCGGGTCTATGTGCGGAAGAGAGTGCTTGAAGCTTTTCGAGCGTATCGTGTTCTTCAAAAGAAAGAACGATATCTGGTTTACCTTGGATGGCGCGTATCCAACTGTCTTCCACATCAATAATATGAAACAGAGTTTGTAAAATGCTGCCCGTTCCTCCAGTCCGCTTCTTCAACAGTTCTTCTCTAGAAAGTTGATAACACCAGCTAAACCATTCATCTCTCACTTGCCAATTATATTCAAAAAAATGAATCATCTACCACACCTCACATGTTTTTTTACCTCTTACTAAATTAGATTAAGGCTTGTAAATTCCTTTGTAAAAAGAAGAAAAAACGTCTAGGCAAGAGATCTCTTGCAAATTCCAAAATCAAACAATTACAATAATAGAAAGGAGTTGATCACATGACGCTACATAAAAAAGTCCTTTCTACAATTATAGGAGGAGCTGTAGGAGACGCTTTAGGCGTTCCAGTTGAGTTTAAAAAACGCGATTCATTTCGAATTACGGCTATGACTGGCTACGGTACGTATAACCAGCCTGAAGGAACGTGGTCAGATGATACGTCTTTAACGATGTGCTTGATTGATAATCTACTAGAAAAACAAGATGAATATGATTTAATGCAAAAGTTTGAGAGCTATTGGGCGAATGGCTACTGGACGCCGTACGGAGAAATGTTTGATATAGGCATCGCAACAAGCGAAGCGATTCGCCGTTATAAAAGCGGACTTTCTAAAGAAGAGTGGGGAGGAAGCGCTGAATACGACAATGGAAACGGAGCGCTTATGCGTATTGCCCCACTTGCGTTTACACTATGTGATGAACCTAGCTTTACAAAAAGAAAAGAAGAAATAGAAAGAATTGCTCACGTTACGCACCGCCACTTGCGCTCTACGCTTGGCTGCATTATATACGTGGAGCTGCTTATTCGTCTTCTTGACGGCAACGAGCCTTTTGAAGCATATGAAAACGCGGTAAATCTCTGTCAAAAGCAGTTAACAGGTACGGAGTATGAAGCAGAGTTTTCTGCGTATGAACGAGTGTTAAACCTAAGCTTGCCGCACGCAGCGAGAAAGGAAATCGGGTCAACCGGATACGTCGTCAGCTCGCTAGAAGCATCTCTTTGGTCTTTTCTGCAAAGTGATGACTACAAAGAAGCTGTACTTACCGGTGTGAATTTAGGAGAAGACACAGACACAATAGGCTTTATTACCGGTACTATGGCAGGAGCATATTATCAGCTGGATGGCATTCCTAAAGAGTGGATTTGTCAGCTTGCTAAAAAAGAAGAGTTAGAGAAAGCGTGTAAGAAGTTTGCGGATATATGTTAATGGATAATAAAAATTACTCAAAAGTTCGGAGGAGATAAAGTGAAGTTTTGTATGGATTTTGGCGATACCAATTTTATTGGAGTGGCAAACGCAAAAGAGTACCAATCATTTGTCGATGAGGATTGGGGGCTAGATCAGCTTTTGAACCACTTCGGCAGTGAAATGAAAAAAAGAAATATCCTAGTATGTCAAATGACAGAAGAAGGAATTGAACACTCCTGGAACGTAGAAGTGAATATTGGAACAGAGTCGGATATAGATACATACTTTAGGAAAGCAACAGGTTATATAAATGTAACCAATCATCAGCTTTATCTCGTAGATTATGACTGCCTTACGATGGCCGCCCAGTTTGAAGATCAGTTAGTGCCTGATGAAAACTGCTCCAAGTATAGAATTGATATTAAAAACGGTATGTACAAGGTCGAACTTATCCAATTTTATAATGTTGACCAAGATGAGTATACAGGAAATGACCAAACGGATCTTTTATTGAACTTTATTAAGGTGGAGCACGTTGAAGAAACAGCCGATAAGGTGTTTTGGTTTACGTATTAAGTAGTAAACGTACCGTAGGCTCTAACTTAGAGGCGGGGTGTGCCGTTCTAAGGCATTCTATCTTATTTATATACTCACTGAAACCCTCTGGCTTTGCGTCAGAGGGTTTTTATGGTCAAAATTATTTATAGTATACTTTACATACAAACTTCACGTTAAAGAAAGGTGATCACAGTGCCAAATGCATGGGATGCAGAACAAATCGTATCAGCACCGCTTGCCAAAACGCTAATCGAGACGCAGTTTCCAGAACTTGTGCCCGCTAAAGTTTCGCTGCTTGGCTACGGCTTTGACAATACGGTTTATCAAGTAAACGACCGCTTTGTTTTCAGGTTTCCAAGACGAGAACTCGCAGTGAGACTATTAAAAACAGAAAATCAGCTTTTACCAAGCCTTGCTTCTCAATTGCCTCTATCGATTGCAGAGCCTATTTTTTTCGGTAAGCCGAATGCAGGCTATCCTTGGCCTTTTACGGGCTATCACTACGTTCAAGGAACTCCACCTGGAAGATTAACAGAAGAAGAGCGCATACAATCCGCTTCTGTACTAGCGAGGTTTCTTCGCACGTTACATCACTATCCTTACTCAAAAGCGCAAGAGCTCAGTGTTCCGTTTGATGAGTTAAATCGGCTTGATATGATGAAGCGAAAGCCTGCGCTAGAGAAGTATGTCAAGCAAATGAAAGAGCGTAGTCTTTATTCAAAACAAGAGATTCTTGAAGACTATGTAAATGACATACAAGAAATTAAGTATCAAGAAAAACATGTACTAGTTCACGGAGATCTTCATATTAAAAACATGATTGTTGATCAAACCAATATGGTTTCAGGCATTATTGACTGGGGAGACGTTCATATTGGTCATCCGGCAGTTGACCTAGCGATTGCCTATAGCTTCCTACCATCTAAAGGAAGAGCTCGTTTTTTCAAAGAATACGGAGAAGTAGATGAAGAAACGCACAGGCTTGCAAAATGGAAAGCCGTATTTACAACCGTAGTGCTTGTGGCACATAGCTACGATCAAGGAGATAAACAAACGTTAGAAGCGGCTCTAGAAAGCTTGAACCTGATTTTTCAAGAGTAATAAAACTGTAATAGAATTTCTGTTCAATTCCTGTATAGTTAAGAAAGGATAAAAATAAAAACAACAGGTGAAGCAAACGATGAATACAAGCCACTGGAATGAATCAGCAGCACATTTACTAGAAAGGTGGATACAGCTATATAAAGAAAAAACATTTCTTATTGAAGAAACGGAATCTTTAAACATGCTAAAAGAAGAAGTAGACGGGATGGATAAAGAAAAATTTCTCTCCATAGTAGAACGTCAGCTGCAGAAAGTGTATGACGAACTAGAAAAAGAACGGACAGAGTACAACATGAACAACGTTGAATATACAATGGTGACGTTTCTTTCGAGCGACTATCCGGAGTACATAAAAAAGCGTCAAAGCAATATGAGACAGATTGAACAGTTAACAAACATACATAGGAATGTGACAGGGCTTTTCGGAAAAGAACTCATTTCTGAAGCGGATATGGTAGCGTTTAGAAACGACTTTTTTCAACTAACAGAAAGACACGCTAACACGTCATCGTTAAAAGAAATGAAGGAAAACTGGAATACGTATTTGCCCGCGTTCGTTGACTTTCAAAAAAAGCATGAACATGTAAAACAAGCGATAGCCACAGTACTCGAAGAAGCCAAGATCTTGAAGCAAGAATGGCATCAGCTAAGCAAAAACAAATTGGTGACCAAACAAAAAGCGACCGCCTTTCGCACAAAACAGCATGAGCTAAATGAAAGTATCCGAAAAGCAACAAATGCACAAAAACAATTACTCGAACTGCACTGGCCTGATGTTCGCAGCCAGTTTGATGCGCTACAAGAAAAAATGAGTAAGAGCCTTTCTACCGTGCTGAAAGAAACGCAACGCACTATGGAAGTCATTAGCCAAAACGTTGCAAATGAACACGCCAAGTTAAAGCAATCACTTAACGACCTAAATGAAGTCCACAAAGTCGACGTTCATCAAACGTGGTTAGCGGCTTTTATTAAAAAATCACGACCATTTTTTAACGAACTGAGTGAAGATATAAAGGATACTCGGTGTCAAGAGCTATGGAACCGAATTTACGGCATGTATAAAGGAATAGCAGTAAACGAGTTTATTGTTACCTACGAAGAATTTTTAGCACTTCAGCCGCTTAACAGTATAAAAAGCACGGAGATGCCAAAGCCGTTAGCTCGGTTAAAGGTAGATATAGAACCTGTTACGCTGCCAGCCTACGCAGACTTTCCTGTGCTCAAAAAGCAGCAATCATCAAGACGCACTTTTCCTATTTTAATAGGAGGCGCTATTGTTATGGTCTTATTGCTGACGATTGTATATATGAATCGTGATAATCAAACGGTAGAAACAAGCTCAAACATAAAAGCTACGGCCAGCAAGAAGTTGTTAAAAAATGAACAGCCTA
The DNA here is from genome assembly GCF_049368575.1 of Priestia sp. 40. Lineage (NCBI taxonomy): Bacteria > Bacillati > Bacillota > Bacilli > Caryophanales > Bacillaceae > Priestia > Priestia sp. 40. The sequence goes on along the minus strand of NZ_JBMPZA010000008.1, from coordinate 110,814 downwards.
AGCCAGATGCTGTAAGCAAAACGGATCTTGAAAACTTTTTTATTTCCTATAAAGCCGCGTACTTTTCAAGTTTAAACAGTGGAGATTTTAGTGGGATGGCACCCTATATCGACTCGAATCAGCCAGTGTATAAACAGCTGAAAAGCTACATCACATCACTCGCCGGCAAAAACGTATCGTTTGCTAACGATCAGTTTCTCGTGACAAAAACAGAGTCACATGACGACGGAACCTACGACATTTATACAAACGAAGTATACACGTTCACCGACTCATATGACGCGAGCACGCAGTTTAAAAAAGAACGAATTTATCATGTGAAAGCTGCTGGCAAAGACAAACTTCAAATTACTAAAATTGATACATTAACAGATGAGCAGAAGCCGGTGGAAGAGTGAGCGGTTTCTGAGAGGTTATGAATAACCGCTAGTTCCTTTTGGGGGCTAGCGGTTGTTGTGGTTGGGGGAGAGGGAAGTGTTTTGAGTGACTGCTACGCTGCCAGCGTGGATATCTTGTTATATAAAATTTTAAATACTTCAAATAGAAACAAGAAATTAATCTAAAGTACTGTCATATTAATTCCAGTTTCTCTCTGTAAATTGAAATGCCGGTCGTAAATTTGTTTTATTAGCAATTGAAATAAGAGCGGGAACCACAGAAGGATCTGTTTTAGAGAAATTAGGAATCCGCGGATTTAACCGAAAAAACTGATCGCCTAAAAGCTCAGAGCTGACCATTGATTCATAGTAGCTCGATCCACCGGAGATAATCTGAAGAAACGGCAGCAACGGTTCATTAGGGGACCGGTCTAAAAGTACTCCCCAATTTGGCGGAAGGTCTTCCATATCTTCAGGTCGTATGTTATCGGCACTCACCATTCCCCATCCTTTCGTATCTCTTCTTAATTGAGTGGGCTGTTCACCTGTTCCAATGGATAATACGGCAATTTGATCCAACGGCTGTTTTGCTTTTCCCACTGCAAACGCGATACTAGCTGTACTGGTGTTAGTTGCTACTGTATACCCATCCACATAGTTTTGGTAAGCTCTTTGCGTTGCTGGAGCAGCGCTGCTTCTAAGTATTACGTCACTTGCTTTTTCATTAAGATAGGGAGAACCAGGAAAATTATGAAATAACACAGGATTCCAACGATTCAGCTCCGGTGAAAATAAGTGAAAGGATGGCACAACAATTCGTTTCTTTAAGTCTCTAAGGCGAAGGTCTCGGGGGAAAAATGTTCGTATGGCTTTAATAAAACCAGAATAGGGTACTTGTTGGTTAAAAACAGGTCCGCCCGGTCGGGAAACGCTGAATGCCGGTAAGATTTGATCTTTAAAAAAATCAAACGTTTCTTCTGGTGATCTTCCGCTTGCTAACGCAAGAGCAGTAAATGAACCAATCGAATTTCCTGAAAAAACATTGGTTTCACTAATTAACTTAGGGTTTTGATAAGCCAATCTATTCAAAAGTTGTAAACTTAAAGCACCTAAAGTGCCGCCTCCATCAAAGGTCATAATCCGATATTTTGTCAAAGGTGATTTCTCCTTTCGAATCCCATCAGAGGTATCATTCTGTATATGTTTATTTGATGTGTTGCAGAGGTATGAGTATCTCTTTTATTTGATTCTTTAGGAGTCGGGTTAGTAGGTAAGCATATGAGGAAAGGCTCCATTAAGTATATAAAAATACAACGAGAATAGGGTGAGGATACGCTTAATTGGCAGTGTGGGCATTTATTATGCACATACTTTGTTTATAATGGGTGATGAGAAAGTTATAAAGTACAAGCTTCAAAAAGGCTTGAAGGAAAATGTGTTAATCTTAATCAAAGATAATAACTGTAATTGGAGGAATCAATAAAGGATAGGGTGTTTAAAGAGTCAAGTGGTTTACATGAATAGCTCCGCAATGAGTGATATAATACTTATTGGATATTTAAATATTTATATTGAAAAGCGAACAGCAGATAAAATAAATCATTTAACAAATAATCCTATCGATTTCTTATAAAATAATTTCTTATAAAATAATTAAAATCAAATTCTTTTGTATGAAAGAATATATTTTTGAATAGGTATACTGTTTATTATAGTATGCCTATTTATCTGCCATACACTTCAAGATGAAAAACGAGTACAAAGTAATAAGATTAAAAAAGTGGTCAATCGAATAGCCATATAAATAGTGGTTAAAGGAAAATCATGAGAGTAAGGAAAGAGGCATATCACAATGAAAGAAAAGTTACTTCATATGCGAGATAAGCTAAATGACATTAGTAAACGGAACCGCTCTATACGTTTGCTAAAACTATATAACAAGTGGAGCTTTGATCTAACAGAACTTGATAAAAGAATAGAAAATGGCTCAGCAGAGAAAGTTGTTCAACAGATATTTACTAATTTTAAAAGTGATATTTCTATTGTCTCTCCAAAAATGGATGATGAAGAAACGCTTTATTTGTCAAAAAAGCTAACAGACCTGTATCGGAACGTCAAATCTATAGAAGATGAATCAGGTGTTCACGACTTTTACATGGGTACCCGTTTTTAGCAGGTACAATGAGTGATGGTACATTTTTTCAAGCACCGCTTTTTCTTTATCCAGTAAGGTTGGAGAAAAATAATACGAATCAACAAAAGTGGATATTGCGAAAAACGGAAGAAGAACCTCAATTGAATCGAACACTTTTTTTAGCATTCAAGAAAGCAAATAACTTAACGTTTTCTGATGAATGGCTTGAAGAAGCAAACAATTTAGCAGTTAAAAGAGATTTAAAATCATGGGTAAGTTGGTTAGCAGAGTTTGATCGTCATATATCTTATGAAGAGACAGGTTTGGTTAAATTAAAAGAATATAAAAGAGAAGATATACCAGAAGTTTCAAATCTAACGCTTCTAGAACATGCTGTTATTGGTGATTTTCCACAAGGTGGCTCATCTTTAGTAAAAGATTACGAAGAACTAATTAAAAAAAGTGAAGATAATAATTTAGCATTGGCTGAAGAATTAGTTGATCCTAAAGATAAATTAATTGACCAATCAATGCTTGGTTCTGGTGTAGAGGGTAAAGAAGATAAAATAATTAAAGAGCAAGATCAACTCTACTTGTTAGAGACAGATGGTTCTCAAGAAGATATTCTACGGGAAGCGCGTTTTCAAAAAGGGTTAGTGGTTCATGGTCCTCCAGGTACGGGGAAATCACAAGTTATTGTAAATTTAATAACAGATGCTCTTCATCAAAATAAGAAAATATTGGTTGTTTGTCAAAAACGAGCAGCTTTAGATGTTATCTATCAGCGTTTGGATAGTCTACAGTTGGCTTCACATACAGCTTTAATACATGATGAAAAGTCAGATCGAAAAGAACTCTATTTAGCTTTACAACAACTCTTGAATCACTCCCAAGAATCTTTTTCGCAAGCTTCTCAAGAGTTTCATGATATTTCCACTAACATCGCTAATCAGGAAGCCTTGCTTAGCAGGATATCTAAAGGCTTGTTTGAGCATCAAAAGTTTGGTTATCGATTATATGATTTGTATGGACAAGCGAAGCAAATGGACGAACTTCATTATTATATAGATTTATCTGATTCGATTTCACAGCTAAATAAAACGAAGCTAGAGGATCTTTTAGCCAATCTATATACGTATGCTGAGTGGTATGAACAATTTGGAAAAAAAGATTATCCGCTAAAAAACAGAAAATCTTACGCTAAGCTTGAGATAAAAGATAAGCTTCAAATGATTGAAACATTGAAGGGTGTTCTTGAAAGAGCAAAGCAATCTGTTGAATTTATAAACGAACTAAATCATGAAAAAATTACTCCTGCCTATACTTGGATGATTAATAATAAACTTGAAAAAATATATGATGATTTGGACGTCGAAAAAAGACGTACAATGCAAGGGATCAGACTGTGGATCTGGACATCTTTTACTGGAAAAGCTATTGTTGAAGAATTGTTGCTGGGAAGCAAATTTAAAGGTTTGAACTCACCAGAATGGATGAAGGTCCGTGACGGCTTAATTGTTATGCATAAATTAGCTAATGAAACAACAGCGATGGCCAACGAAATTGATAAGCTGAAAAGTTATATCGATAATGAAGAAATAGGTAGAATCAAAGAGCGCATTGCTAAAGGTGACATACCGTATGAAGAGTTAGATAAAATGTTGGAATACATCCATCGAGACTTTGATGATGTTAGGCAGATGGATGCATTTTATGAGGACAGTTCAGATCTTTCACGAACTGTTATAAATAAATTAAAGGATAAAGGCGATATTGAAGCTTTAAACGATTCCAGTTTTTCATCTCTATCTGAAATGTGGGTAGATGTAGTGAAAAATTCTACTTATATTCATTGGATTGATTTAATTGAAAAGAAATATCCCGAAGTTCAAAAAATATCAACAAACGAATTTAGTCGAATTCGAGATATATTTGCCAAAGCCCTTATAGATAAAAGGGAAGCATCCAAAAGATACTTACGCCATCAGCTATCGGAAATGTCTATGGATGTGAATAGTACAAACTTAAGAAGAATTAAAGAATTAAAACATGAAGTAACTAAAAAAAGCAGAATTTGGCCAATACGCCGTTTGGTAGAACAATTCCATAATGATGGTTTATTCAATTTGATGCCAGTGTGGCTAGCTTCGCCCGAAACCGTATCTTCTATTTTTCCTCTAGAAGAAGGTTTATTTGACCTGGTTATTTTTGATGAAGCTTCTCAATGTACGGTAGAAAGCGGAATTCCTTCTGTTTATCGTGGAAAGCAAATTGTTGTAGCAGGAGATGAGAAACAACTTCCACCCTTCAATATGTTTCGAGCTGCTGCTAATAATCAAGATGATGAAGCAGAGTATGATATTGATGAATCAGAAAGTTTGTTAAATCTAGCAAAGCGCAGATTTCCGGAAAAAATTCTTCAATGGCACTATCGATCTAAGTCTGAAGAGCTTATTAATTTTTCTAATCATGCTTTTTATCAAGGTCAAATACAAATTGCACCAAATGTTGAGCCATTAAAGCAACCGCCTAATATGTTATGGAGAAAAGTAGAGGGCCAATGGTTAAATCAATGTAACGAAATTGAAGCAATAGAAGTTGTAGCTGTATTGAAGCAGCATTTACTTCAAAAACCTCATCAAACATTAGGAATTATTACATTTAATGCAAAACCACAAGATAAAATACTGGATGTTATTGATAAAAAGCTCCAAGAAGATTCTGAGTTTAATGCTCTATACAGTCAAGTGATGGGGAAAGACTTAGACGAGCGGATTTTTGTGAAGAATATAGAAAACGTTCAGGGAGATGAAAGAGACGTCATTCTATTTTCTATCGGTTACGCTAAAAACGAGGAAGGAAAGATTTTTAATCGATTTGGTATGCTTAATCAACAGGGGGGAGAAAATCGATTAAATGTAGCAATTACACGTGCAAAAGAAAACATAGTAGTAATTTCAAGCATAGAGCCAGAAGAATTAAATGTATCAGCGACAGCAAATATCGGCCCAAGATTATTAAAATCTTATTTGAAATACGTTAAAGCAGTATCTGGTATTCAGCATGATCAAATTAAGAGTGTCATCAATGAAATTACTGAAAGCGTGAATACACATATTCAAGAAAATAGCACGCTTCAATTCGATTCTCCGTTTGAAGAACAAGTATACAAACAGTTAACAAACATAGGTTATAACGTAACAACACAGGTAGGAATGTCAGGATATCGTATTGATCTTGCTATTGTACATCCTGATGATCCACAGCGTTATATATTAGGAGTCGAATGTGACGGAGCTATGTATCATAGTTCTCCAAGTGCTAAAGAACGAGATGTTTATCGACAGCGTTTCTTAGAATCACGCGGATGGAATATTGATCGGATTTGGAGCCGGAACTGGTGGAAAAATCCTTCTAGAGAAATCGAAAGAATTGATCAGCGTATCAAAGAAATAGTGAAAAAAGATAGAATTAAACAGAAGGTATCTCTTTAATCTCTCATATAAAGAAAACTTTAACTTGGAGAAGCACTTATTTTACAGGAAATAAGTGCTTTTTTTGTAGCTGAAGAGCGGGATTCAGCTAGTGAAAAGAGCGTCAAATTGGTCACGTAGACGAAGATAGTTAAAGTGGAGTCCCTATTTTCATAAGTGAATGTTAACATATTTATGTACGATTAGGAGAGTAATAGTTGGATAAAAGTGATAACATGAAATCATTCAATTAAGAGCGAAAAGATAATTTGCAACAAAACTATATATAGGAGCTAAAAATAAACATGAACAGAGAAGAGGTACTTCAAAAAATAAAAAACTTAAATATCTGGAAAAAAAGAGATCAAAGAGCTCCGCACAAACCACTGTTAATACTGTATGCTCTAGGTCAGCTGCAGGCCAAGCAGCAAATGCACCTGCCGTATAGAGAGGTGAAAATTCCTTTGAAAGAGCTGCTTATGGAGTTTGGACCTTCTCGGAGTTCCTATCATCCGGAGCATCCTTTTGTTCGTTTGACAGGAGATGGAATATGGGAGCTAAGTGAAGATATTGATAAGCGTAGCTTTACCGATAAATATTTGCTGAGTACAAATATAGTAGGCGGTTTTAGACAGGATGTTTATAACCTTTTTGCAAATGATCCTACGCTACTTCAAGATGCAGCACAATTTTTATTAAATGAGCATTTTCCCGATACGATCCATGAAGATATATTAAGAGCGGTAGGGTTGGATTTTGAAACACAGTTGAAGAGAAGAAGAGATCCAAAGTTTCGAGAGAAAATTCTTCAAGCTTACGGATATAGCTGCGCTGTTTGTGGGTTTAACGTTCGTCTTGGACATAATTTAGTTGGTGTAGAGGCCGCTCATATTAAGTGGCATCAAGCGGGAGGACCAGATATTGAAAGTAACGGAATTGCGTTATGTTCGATGCATCATAAATTATTTGATCGAGGAGTTTTTACTTTTTCAGATCATAATGAGCTGTTAGTAGCAACCCAAGCGCATGGGACGAATGGATTTGAAGAGTGGCTTATGAAGTTCCACGGACAAAAGCTTAGAGATCCTATTCATCCGGCGTATCAGCCGAGTGAAGATTTTCTTGGGTGGCATGTTAGAGAAGTATTTAGGGGACCTGCTAGATATCAAGCAGGTGATATAAATTAATTTTTGTGAATGATAGATTGCTGCGTCTATAATTAGGAAGTGATTTACATATTGTAATGTCAGTTAAAATACGTTCAAGAAGATATAAACGGAGGAAGAAAGATGCTACGAAAAAGCGGTGCGAAACGAATACAGACTTGGTTTTACGATGAAGATCCAAATGGGATTAAAGTATCTGAGGTGCCGAATACAACGATACAGGCTGTATTCATTCCCAGAAATAGTTTGAAAGATTTAAAGGGTGAAAGCGAAGTAGAAAAGCCCGGCATTTATTTTTTATTTGGAGAAGATAAAGAGGCATATATTGGAGAGGCAGAAGTGGGATATGAACGTTTAAGACAGCATGCTAGTCCATCAACAGGTAAAAGTTTTTGGGATGTGGCCGTGTTAATTGTCTCTAATGCTTCTCAAGATCAATTAGATAAAGTTGATGTAAAATACTTAGAACATATTTCTTATCTAGCAGCCATGCGCTCTGGTACATATGATATTAATCAAACCGTTCCCACAAAACCGTTTGTGCGTGAATTTAGACGAGACGACCTGACAGATATTTTTAATGTTATTAAAGTTTTACTTGGTGGGTTAGGCTTTTCAATTTTTGCGGATGCTTCAAATGGAATAGAATATGAAAGCGAAGCTGTACAGTCTGGTGACATACCAAAGATTGAAGCAGAGCAAGCGATAGAAGAGGTTGTTCAAGTTGAGACACATTTGTCAAAAGATATAAAATCAGTAATAGTAGAGGACGTTCTATATTGTAAGCGCCGAGATGCGTATGCGACCGGGAAATATGTTAGCGATGGATTTCTTGTCTATAAAGGAGCTTTGCTTGCGAGCGAACAACAGCTAGAAGGAGCTAAACTTAAAAGGCAGCAAGACCATATTAATACTTTTCTAGAAAACGGTGTACTAGAAATAAAAGATGGTAGATACGTGCTGGTACAAGATCAAATTTTTTCTTCTATCTCAGCTGCGGCAGTGTTTGTGACACAGCGAAGAAGCAGTGGAACTTCTGAATGGAAAGATAAGAACGGGATAACAGCGCGTAATAAAATCGATCAAATGTTAAGTGCAGAAACAAAATAACTTAGATCTAAACCTTTGGATTTCAATAAGGATTTTAAAACATTGACATTCCCTTCCGAACCGCATACAATAGCTACTAATAAAAGCACACAAATTCGTTGAAGAGAATCAGTACGCTGCAAGTTTGTTCCACAGAGAACTGGTGATAGCTGAAAGCTGGTGTTCAAGCTGCAGGGGAATATCCTCTCTGAGAAGTCAAACTGAATCTATGAGTAAGTTTGAACGGTAGTCTACCGTTAAAAAGAACGCGTATGATTGTACGTTGCTGAGTGCTATTGATGAACGGATCAATAGAAGCCAGGGTGGTACCGCGGTTAAAACCCGTCCCTAGTCATAGGGACGGGTTTCTTTGTGTGCTTTTAACTTTAAAAGGAGTGGTATCACATGAAAGAAGTGAATGTAAGGGAGTCTTCGCAAGAGCGCGAACAGCGTATCCAGCAGCAGTGGCAAAAAGGAAATGTGTTTAAGCAGTCGGTTCAAAATCGAGAAGGGCATCCGTCATTTGTATTTTATGAAGGGCCTCCAACAGCAAACGGTTTGCCTCACGTGGGACACGCGCTAGGCCGGACGATTAAAGACGTGGTGGCTCGTTATAAAACGATGACGGGGCATCAAGTGATTCGAAAAGCAGGCTGGGATACGCACGGACTGCCGGTTGAGCTCGGTGTTGAAAAACAGCTCGGGATATCAGGCAAGCATGATATTGAAAAATACGGCGTAGAAGCTTTTATCAACAAGTGTAAGGAAAGTGTGTTTGTGTATGAAAAACAATGGCGCACGTTCACGGAGCAGCTTGGCTATTGGGTTGATATGGAAGACCCTTACATCACCTTAGAGAATTCATACATTGAAAGCGTATGGAACGTACTTGGCACGATTCATGACAAAGGACTTCTTTATAAAGGCCACCGCGTATCACCTTACTGCCCGAGCTGTCAAACTTCGCTGAGTTCGCATGAAGTAGCGCAAGGGTATAAAGATGTAAAAGATTTAACGGTAACGGTGAAATTTAAAGTGAAAAACCGCGATAATGAGTATTTTTTAGGGTGGACGACAACGCCTTGGACGCTTCCGTCAAACGTGGCGCTTGCGGTGCATGAAGAGATGAACTACGTTCGCGCTGAGCAAGGCGGCAGCGTGTATATAGTGGCAGAAGCACTTGCAGACAAAGTGTTAAAAGGAGAGTATAGCGTTTTATCTCATCATAAAGGAAATGAGTTAAAAGGGATGTCGTATGAGCCGCCGTTTAATTTTGTGAACGTTGAAAAAGGTCATGAAGTCGTAACGGCTGATTATGTAACGGACCAAAGCGGAACGGGTGTTGTTCATTTAGCACCTGCATATGGTGAAGATGATTACAGAGTAGTAAAAGAAAACGGCTTTTCGTTTGTGAACGTAGTGGATGAAAAAGGACAGTACACGTCTGAAGTGCCGCCTTTTCAAGGACGTTTCGTGAAAGACTGCGACGTTGATATCGTTCGTTATTTAGCAAATGAAGGCGTGCTGTATCATAAAGAAAAGCATGAGCACAGCTATCCGTTTTGCTGGCGATGCGACTCGCCGCTTCTTTATTACGCAAATGAAAGCTGGTTTATCCAAACGACGGCGTTAAAGGAACAGTTTTTGAAAAACAATGAAAGCGTGACGTGGTACCCGGATCATATCAAGCACGGCCGCTTTGGCAACTTTTTAGAAAATATGGTGGACTGGAACATCAGCAGAAAACGCTACTGGGGAACGCCGCTGAACGTATGGGAATGCGGAGCATGCCAGCATCAAGTAGCCCCGAAAAGCATCAAAGAGCTGCAAAATCATGCGTCACATTCCGTGGATGACAGCATTGAACTGCATAAGCCTTACGTAGATGACGTGCAGCTGACGTGTCCGGTCTGCAGCGGAGAAATGAAGCGCACGCCGGAAGTAATTGACGTTTGGTTTGATAGCGGCTCGATGCCGTTTGCGCAGTATCACTATCCGTTTGAAAACAGCGAGCTGTTTCAAAAACAGTTTCCAGCAGACGTAATCGCAGAAGGAATTGATCAAACGCGCGGCTGGTTTTACAGCTTGATGGCAGTTTCAACGCTGTTTACAGGAAAAGCACCGTATAAGCGCGTTTTGTCTCTTGGTCACGTCTTAGATGAAAACGGTCAAAAGATGTCTAAAAGTAAAGGAAATGCGCTGGACCCTGTTGATCTTATTCATACATTTGGTGCCGATGCGCTTAGATGGGCGCTTTTGGCAGACAGTGCACCTTGGAATCCGAAGAAATTTTCAGAGCGTGTCGTGCAAGAAGCGAAGTCAAAAGTCATTGATACACTTGTGAACGTGTACGGCTTTTACGTTCTGTACGCTAAGCTTGACGGCTATGACCCGAAGCAAACGTATGAATTGAAAAAAACAAAATTGGATGAGTGGATTCTTTCACGTTTGCATAGTACGGTTAAGCGAGCAACAGCACATCTTGAAGATTACGGGTTTACAAGCGCCGCTCGTGAAATCGCGGCATTTATTGAAGAGCTAAGCAACTGGTATGTGCGACGTTCCCGCGATCGTTTTTGGTCAGAAGGAATGGACGGAGAAAAAGCAGCAGCTTACGATACGCTTCATGAAGTGTTAGTCACGCTTAGTCAGCTGTTAGCACCGTTTACGCCGTTTGTTGCGGATGACGTTCATGAAAATCTCACAGGGAAAAGCGTTCATTTAGCAGACTATCCTGCATATGATCAAACCAAAGTGAATGAAAAGCTGGAAAAAGAAATGGCAGCGGTACTGCAAGTAGTTGAACTAGGCCGAAGCATCCGAAATACGCATTCGTTAAAAGTAAAGCAGCCTCTGCAAAGTCTTTCGCTTGTGGTAACGGAAGAAGATGTAGAGTGGGAAGCATACCATGATGTCATCAAAGATGAGCTTAATGTGAAGAACTTTAACGTGGAGCAAGACGACGACAAACTTGTTTCGTACGTGTTAAAACTTGATTTTAAAAAGGCTGGACCGAAGTTTGGAAAACAAGTGAATGAGGTCAACCAAGCGTTAAAGAACCTTTCAGAAGAGCAAGGAAAAGAGTTTGTTGAACGAGGCAAGCTGAGTGTTACGCTTGCTTCAGGAGAAAACCTAACGCTTGAAACGGCAGACGTACTTGTTGAAAAAGTGCCAAAAGAAGGTTTTGCAGTGGCATCAAACGGCACGTATACTGCGGTATTAGATACGGCGTTAACTGAAGAACTCGTGCAGGAAGGAGTCGCTCGTGAAGTAATTCGAGCGGTTCAAGACTATCGCAAAAAGCTGGATTTACCCGTGAATTTACGTGTCGATTTGGAGCTTAGCGGAGACGAAGAAGTGAAGGAAGCCGTTGCGAAGTTTGAAACGCTGCTTCAAGAAAATCTTCTGCTACACAGTCTCAGCGTGACAGAAACGATGGAAGATGGAGAGACGGTAAAAGTCGGAACAAAGCAAATTACGCTTCGTGTTTTAAATCAGAGCTGATAAAGAGAGGCAAAGATAAGTTGAAGTAATGTACGAACGGTTTATCGATTAACCGTTCGTTTTTTCTGTTTTTATAGTGAACGTAGAAGCTTCTAGCTGTGGATTGGAGGGCAAGACGAAGACTCCTGCGAGAAAAGCAGAACAGGTGAGGCCCCACAGGAGCGTCAGCGACGAGGAAGCTCACCGCCCGCCCGCGGAAAGCGAAGTCTTGCATGGAAATCAACAGCGGGGTAACAAGCAATTCATACTAATCATTCACCCGGTTTGCTCGTCTTTAGGTGAGATGAATTTCGGTATGTCTAAATCTCTCTTTTTTACCTTTAATCAAACTGCCCCAGAACATTCTTAAGGCTCGGCCAAACGATTTCAAAAGGAGCCGCTAACACATACTCTTTTCCGTTTTCATCTTTAAAGTGCTGTACAAAACGGTATTTTCCTACCTTGTAGTTAGGAGTTGCGATATCTAGTTTGAGTGATTTCCCTGGCTTTAGCGTGACGGTTTTATCAGGAAACTCTAATCCGTTTAGCACAACTTCGTACCACTTGCCGTCTTTTAAGTGATCCGCCGTATTTTCATAAGGAATTGTTAAGGTATGCGTCGAATTGTTTTGGATAACAAAAAAGCCAAACTGCGTTTTATCGTATTTTTTACTGACAGCAGATAGCGTAATGGCACCTCCGTCAGTGTTAATGGAAGAAGGAATGTTTTTTTCTTGTTTGGCTCCAAGTTCCATTTTTTGACCGTTATAATCGATATAGCCAAAAATACAAAACAAAATAATAAAAATACCTAGTATTAGTATAAGTGTTCGTACTATTTTCAAAAGCTTTGCACCACCTTTTTTACTCTTCCATTATACGGAAAACTGCTTGTTTGAAATAGTATGAATTTACATTTTCTATATCACTTTTTTGAAAGGAATGATTGAAATGAGACAAATTATAGCCATGGGCGGCGGAGGTTTTTCGATGGAGCCGGATAACTTGCTTCTGGATCAATACATACTTTCACAAGCTCATATAGATGTGCCGAAAATCTGTTTTATCCCTACAGCCAGCGGAGATGCGGATAATTATATAGAAAGGTTTTATGAAGCGTTTGAGAAGTTGGTATGCAAACCGTCTCATTTATCGCTGTTTTCACCAAACTTTATAGATTTTGTCCTCACTACGACGGAGAAAGCAATCGAAGACCTTCGTATCACGAGTTAATGGCAAGCGGGGAAATCAAAGCAGGCTATGCTGTAGATGATGGAGTAGCGCTGCATTTTAAAGATGAGAAGCTATTAACATCAGTTAGCTCAAGGCCTACAGCAAAAGCGTATGTTGTTAATCGAAAAGCAAGTAAAGTCATTGAGCATGAACTCCCGGTGACCAATTTGGGTGATAGCAAGCAATAAATGGCCGCTTTTCATGTTTCTCTGTATAAAATGGAGCTTATTCGTACATACATAAGCAGAGATTCTATATAGGAGGGTGCTTCAGTGAGTTATAAACAATACTGGGGAAACATACATGAACAAAGCGATAAGCTGCAGGAGTTATTATCGTCGTATTGGCATCAGTACTCAGATTTCGGAAACTGGCAGTTTTGGGTGGTGGTTGCTTCGCTCGTTCTTCCTCTTGTGTTGTTGTATTTTACCGTAGATCGGACGAGGATCTTTGAGGTGTTTTTCTTCGGTTATACAGTTCACATGCTCTGGGCATATATTGATATTGCACTTGGAAGAACCGGTTATTTAACGCACACATTTTTCTTAACACCACAGCTTCCAAACGCAACAAATATTACGGCTTCTATTTTGCCAGTAGGCTTTCTGCTGCTTTATCAATATTGTACGAATCACCAAAAGAATTTTTATCTGTATACGATTCTGCTGAGCGCTGTTTTTTCATTTGGACTGGCGCCCCTTGAACACCATTTTAAATTTATTGATTCAGGAAAAGGAATGAGCTTGTTCTATATTTTTCTGATTGATATAGGGATAACGCTAGTGGCGTACTGGGTTACAAGGCTGCTTGTAAAAGCAAAAGCCGCAGCCTATCGTAAAGTAGAAAAAGAACGCTGAAAAAATGTTTTAAAATGAGTAGTTAAGGGTATACATACACTTAAGATAAATTGAGGTGAAGAAATTGTATTACTACCGCATTTCAGAAGGGCAAGGCGAAACGTACTCTGAAACAATTGTTGTTCATGAAGAACAATTTGATCAAGGTACATTTGAAAAAATGGTGAAAGAAGCGATGGTCGATAAGCCTGGCAAAATCGATCAAGTGGATATTGTGAAATATTTAATTGGACATTATCATTTCCAAGTTGCATATATTGAAGCCGCTTTTCACAGTACATATACAGATTAATAACGTTATGTATTCGTTAAAAAAACCCGTTGCACTGGCAGCGGGTTTTTTTGTCTCTACCAATATCGATAGTGATAGGGATTTTGAGGAGAGTAATAAGAATTTTGAGGCGGAGGATACGTATAAGGAGGAGTCTCGTGGTGAGGGGGTCCGGCTTGTTTTTTCTTTTTATAGTGTTCTTTTTCTCCACATTCGTCCGTTGGTCCAATCACGATGGTTTGATTTTTTAACGGAGCCAGCGTTTTCTTTAGCTGCTTCGGATCTAAGCAGTACGTGTGAGCAAGGACTTCAATAGGCGTTTTATTTAAAATATCAGATCCAAAAATGTATTCCGGATAAGGAGCGTCAAAAATGGCAAGTAAATGCGTATTGTCTTCAGACGCAATTTCCCAGTGCCACCAGCCTTGAGGGATATTAGCTACTTGACCGGGAGTAATCGGAATATTTGTCACTTCATTGTTAAACGGATTGATTAATGAAACGACGGCTGAGCCTGAAATGCAGTAGACTAGCTCAGCGGCATTTTGGTGATAGTGCGGTTCGACTACGCGGCTTTTGCTTAAGTAAATATCAAGTAATGATACGTTTCCTAATGTGTTGAGCACATCCCGGCCTAATCGGTTAATGTAATTTTGATCGTTTCGCGTATTAAGTCTGTTTTTATTCACATCAGAAAAGTATTGTACGTTTGGATTATTGTAATCCATATAGGGCGTTGACAAGGGTCTCCAGCTCCTATCCTTGAATTTTTTATGATGCTGTATCGTATGTGAAGAGTTTTATTTCGTGACAGAAGCCTAGGAGGATCTGTAGGTAAGGCCTATTTTTGATAACGTGTACAAACATTTGTCCACTGATTTTCATACACTGTAACAGGTTCTTTTTTACAGAGCCATGATCAATGTCAGACGCATACGACAGATCATTTTAAGGAAAGTGAGTTGCAGAGCTGTTGCTTGATCAATATGAAAAGATAACTAGTACGTATGAAAAGCTGGATGAACTTCAGCTGCCGTTTGATAAGCCCGTTTTAGTAGGAATCGAGTGGAACGGAGTGCTGTTTGAGTTTTTAATCAGGTTAAAAAAAGAGTCTTCTCATTTGCTTGTGTTTGGCTCAGGAGGAGGGGCAAGTCAGGAAATGCCTGCAGGCCCTCCATATTTTCAGCGCCATTCGTGGATGAATGAATTCCAAGATTCAATTATTTACTATAACGATCCTACGCTTTATTTAGGAAAGGTGTCGCTTGCGTGGGGACAAGGGACAAGCGATCGTTTTTATTTAAAAGACATTGCGGTTTTAATTGAAAAGTTCATGAAAAAAGTACAGGTGAGTTCGTCTAATGTGCTATTTTACGGATCATCGGGCGGCGGCTTTATGTCGATGTTTTTAGCAGGGTACGTAAAAGGAGCAAAAGCGCTTGTCAACAATCCGCAGACTTGCTTGACCAAGTGGCTGAAAACGCCGGTTCGGCAAGTGTTTAATTTATCTTATCCGAACCTGACAGAAGATGAAGTGATCGCCTCATACGGTGAGAGAATCAACGTAGTGAAGTTTTTTCGCCATATTAACTATGTGCCAAAGGTGTATTACTTGCAAAATGGGGCGTTTGAATACGATATGAACAATCACTTGCTGCCGTTTTTAACGGATTTGCAGGATATGCCAGATGATTGTGAAATCAATAATATAAAAGTCGAGCTCTATTATAATCCAAAGCTGAAGCACGCGGCTGTTAGCAAGCAAGAAACGATTGATTATGTGAATATGGCAAAGAAGATATAAGAAAAAAGGCAAGAGTTTATCCTTTAAGGAGCTCTTGCTTTTTTATGTCGAATTTTCTACCTCAATAGATACAAGTAGGAAGTTATGTTGCTTTTTCTTTTGAATATGATAGTGAAGATGAGGTGTAAGGAGGGGAAGTATGGCCGATCAAGATGAGAGAAAAAGATACTTGATGGAAGTTCAGACCTGGCTTGAACAAGTATGTGATCCTGTATTTGAAGAAGCCATTACAGAAGTAGATATAACGTCATATATAACGCGCACGCAAGAAGACGTTCTTGAATATTTAAGCGAAGAAGATGTCAACGAATATACGTTAGAAGAAATCAATAATGCAGTGCGGCATATTGATAAAGTTTTAAAAGAGCGGCTTGGAGACGATGGCAGGGAGAGGGAATCGATAGCGCCGGGGCAGCATGAGCTGCCGCCGCTTGGTTATAGTTACTCAGCTCTTGAGCCGTATATTAACCGAGAAATTATGCGCCTTCATCACAGCAAGCATCACCAAAGCTATGTCGATGGATTAAATAAAGCAGAGCTCATGCTGCAACAAGCCCGTAACACAAATAATTTTGACCTCATAAAACATTGGGAACGGGAAGCTTCTTTTCATGGCTCCGGTCATTATCTGCATACAATCTTTTGGGAAATCATGAGTCCAGAAGGAGGAGGAAGGCCGAGGCGCCAGCTGCAGCAGCAGCTTCAAAAAGACTTTGGCAGCTATGAGAAATTTGTGATGCACTTTTCTCAAGCCGCAAAAAAAGTAGAAGGTGTGGGCTGGGCTATCTTAGTATGGTCGCCGCGTTCGCGAAAGCTTGAAGTCTTGCAAGCGGAGCGTCATCAGCTTCTCACGCAGTGGGATACCATTCCGCTGCTCGTATTAGACGTATGGGAACACGCTTATTATCTGCAGTACAAAAATGAACGTGATCCCTACGTTGATAATTGGTGGAAAATCGTTTACTGGCCAAATGTAGAAAAAAGATTTGAGGCAGCCAGAATGCTTCAGTGGCAGCCGTATTAACAAGTATTGCAGGTATTTTAATTTCAAATAAAGAGGATATGAAAAAATTATATTAGTTGAAGAAAGACCCGAACGATGAATTGAGATTCTTGATGGAGAATCTAACTCGTTCGGATTTTTTTATTGTTATGGCGATCATCATGTATGTAGGTGCTTTTAGCGGTTGATTGGAGGGCAAGATTAAGACTCATCGGCCACTCGCGGAAAGCGACGTCTTGCACGGAAATCAACCACGATGTAAAAAGTGATTTATATTAAGCTCCTTTCTTTATCTACTTTAACGCGTTTATTTATTTTTAAATAAACTATGTTCTAAATAACTAATATAAAAATAAAGTGTAAGCCTCTAGAACCAGTTAAATGTTACAAATGAAATAATCCAATATAAATGTGTGTAAAAGCACCGTTATATGCCTAAATATGTATGTTTTTGAAATGTTAAGGTGATTAATTTACTAGTTTAAAAGGAAGAATATTTATTTTTACTGTAACTAAACTATCAAACTATTGACATGTTACTGAAATATAACTGTAATATTCATGTGTTATTTTTTATGTATTGGTAGATAAAGGGGAAATCAATTACATGAAAAAGACAATGATTACGTTCAGTTTAGTTCTAATGTCACTGTTCGGAGTGGCAAGTGGTGCATCAGCTGCAACAAATACATATACAGTAAAAAGCGGAGATTCGCTATATAAAATTGCAAAGACATACAAAGTATCGGTTAGTCAGCTGAAACAGTGGAATAACTTAAAGTCAGACAGCATTCATCCGAAACAAGTATTAAAAGTATCTCAAGTAAAATCAAGCACGCCTGCTAAAGCAGCGCCTGCGAAGTCTTCAAACGTTGTGAAAGAATTTAAAGTAACAGCAACAGCGTACACAGCGAACTGCAAAGGCTGCAGCGGAAAGACGGCGATTGGAATCGATTTGAAAAAGAATCCAAATCAAAAAGTTATTTCTGTCGATCCAAAAGTGATTAAGCTTGGTTCAAAAGTATACGTAGAAGGTTATGGCACGGCAATCGCAGCTGATACAGGAGGCGCGATTAAAGGAAATAAAATTGATGTTCTTCTTCCTTCTCAAAAAGAAGCGTTAAAATGGGGAAGAAAAACAGTAAAAGTTCAAATCTTAAAATAAGTATTTCTTAAGAGAATGAGAGCCTTCGTTGAAGGGCTCTCATTTTTTTCTTCATTAAAGGGTATGCTACTTTATATATACTGATGGAAAAGTTTTACGAAAATGATCATATTTGTTGACAAATATTTCGGAAACAGATATATTTATCCGGTATATAATTAAGTTCATTAAATATTCGTGACATAAATTAATAGAATGAACACATAAACTATATTCTTAACCTGTTTGTCATCTGAAGATTTACATACAGATAATTTTAAAGGGAAAGGTCTTGTTAAAATGAATACACAAACACAACAGTCCGATCAAGCCCGAACTCGGTCTATTTTTGGCGTAATGATAATGGGAGCGCTCGTCGCTTTTTTAAATCAAACGCTGATTAACATTGCGCTTCCGCAAATGATGGATCATTTCCATGTAACGGCGGCTACGGGCAACTGGTTAACAACCATCTTTATGCTAGTAAACGGAATTGTTATTCCAATTACAGCATTTTTAATGAATCGATTTACGACAAGGCAGCTGTATATTACAGCAATGGGGCTGTTTACAGTAGGAACGCTGCTTTGCGGTATCGCACCGACATTTTCCGTTATTTTAGTGGGACGCGTCGTGCAAGCAGCAGGAGCGGGAATTTTATTTCCGTTAATTACAAACGTTATTTTTACGCTATTCCCGCCTGACCGCCGCGGCTTTGCGATGGGGATTTTTGGGGTAGCAATGAACTTTGCACCGGCAGTAGGGCCGACGCTTTCTGGTTTAATCGTTGAGCACTACTCATGGCGCGTTTTATTCTTTATGATGTTTCCAATTGCACTTATTAACGTAATTGCGGCGATTATTTTAGTGAAAAACGTGACAGAAACAAGCCGACCTAAGCTAGACGTGCTTGGCGTTATTTTGTCAACAATTGGATTTGGCGGCTTGCTTTATGCGTTCGCTACGGGCGGTACAAAGGGCTGGACCAGCACTGAAGTATTAGCCATGTTCATTGTAGGCGGTATTTCAATTCTGTTCTTTATTTTCCGTCAGTTAAAAATCGATCAGCCGCTTCTTGAATTCCGTATTTTCCGTTACCGTATGTTCACGCTGACAACAATCATTAACGTGATTGTGACAATGGCAATGTTTTCAGGTATGATTTTAATGCCGATTTATATGCAAAACGTACGCGGCTTTTCACCGTTTCTTTCAGGATTGCTGCTACTTCCTGGGGGAATTGTAATGGGGATTATGTCTCCGATTACAGGAAGGCTGTTTGATAAGTTCGGCGCAAGATGGCTTGCTGTTATTGGCTTAGCGATTACCGTTGTGACAACATATGAATTAACAAAACTTGAAACGACAACAACATTTATGTATGTGATGATTGTCTATACTGTTCGTATGTTTGGGATGTCACTGCTCATGATGCCGATCTTTACAGCAGGATTAAATGAGCTTGCGCTTAGTCTAAATAAATACGGCACGGCAATGGTTAATACGCTTCGAATGGTTGCTGGAGCTGTAGGAATGGCGTTCTTTGTATCCATTATGATGAATCAAGGTGAAAAACACGTGAAAAACATCGTAACGAATCAGCAAATTTTGCCGACAGATAAAGGCAGTATGGCTGAAGCTGTGAATCAAGGTACAGCAATGGGTATTAACGATGCGTTTATGATCGCAACGATTTTAAGTGTAATCGCGTTTGTTTTAGCCTTCTTTATTCGTAAAACATCACCAAAAGAAGATACCATTACAAATCGTGTGAAAAAAGCAAGCTAATAAAAAATCCGTGCCTTATATGGTACGGATTTTTTTTATGAGTTAAATTTGTCTTTTTTATAGTCAATATAAAGCGATCCGTCCGACTGAACCTCAGCGTAAAAGACGTCATCAATTGAGTTGACTCCCGCTTTTTCTAGCTGCTTATGCAGCCAGTTATGGTCTACGTGCAGGTCCTTCAAAGCATCTTCATTCGCTTTCCCATCGTAAATAACGCCGGTTGAAGTGGGAAATAAAAGCGTTTTTGACCATGCGTTTGGCTTTTTATCTTGTTTTTGCATAACGGAAAGGTTTCCGTTGATTTCTAATATGGCGTATTCTACATCTTTTATGGAAAATACGTTTTGCTGCCTCAGCATGCCCAAAAGAGATTCAATATCTAGCCGGACTTGTTTTAATGCCTTTTCCATCACTTTCCCTTGCTTAATCACAATTTTAGGCTCACCGGTAATAAGATGCCGCGCTTTTTTCGATTTCATTCCAATATAGCCCATAGCGATTGTTAAAAATGTCCATCCCAGCAGTGAGTATACTCCTTTATCAATCTCCACTCGCTCATCAGTGGAGAGAGAAGAAGCGATATTACCAATCGTAATTGCCGTAATGAATGTAAACACATTTAGCTGGCTAATTTCTGTTTTTCCCATGAGCCGCGTTAAAAGAAGCAGCACAAAAAATGAACAGGCGATTCGAAACGTCGATTCAGCATAGCCCATACATTTCACCCTTCCTTCATTTCCTTGTTTTATGTTGTGAAAAAATAGAAATTTTATGCAGTTAAAAGGATAAATTCCATGCTTCTTTCCCAATCGCTTTTGCTTTTGCGCTACAATAAAGAAGCAACGTGTTTAACTAGACAAAAGAAGGTGAAAAGATGAAACCATTTAAAGCATCAGCATTATTAGATGTCATCAGTGAATTGTTCTCCGATGAAGCGTCGATTGCCGTTTCAGATCTAGAAACGTACGTGTATTACAGAGCAAGCAAACGAATTAATTTGAAAATCAGCCCTGGAGATCAAATAAAAAAAGGAACGATTACATATAAAGCATTAGAACGAAAGCAAAAAGTATCGGAATTTATTCACCGAGACGTGTTCGGCACACCTTACTACGGCATGGCCGTACCTTTCTTAGATGAAGGAGATGTTCAAGGATGCGTAACGGCGATTTTTCCCGCGTTAACGAGCGGAAAGTCAGTTGTGACGTTAAAGGTGAACGAGGGATGGATACCGGTTCCTTTCTCAAAAATCATCTACGTAGAAGCGCGTGACCGAAAAACATATGTGTACGCACAGAAGTATACGGGTACGCATAAATACACGTTAAATGAATTTGATTATGTGCTTCCAAAAGAAGAGTTTGTGCGCTGTCATCGTTCCTTTATCGTCAATGTGACGCAAATCCAAGAAATTTATCCTGATACACATTCAACTTTTTTATTAGTGATGAACAATGGAGAAAAAATTCCGGTCAGTCAGTCGTACGCCAGTTATTTTCGAAAGCTGCTTGGGTTTTAACCGTCATTTAGCTTAATTATCATCAAATATGCTGTTTTGTCGCTATTTTTGTCCATTTCATTCCAAAAACTCTTGTGGACGCTTTCTTTACAGTAAAATGGTAAAAAGAGCAAAAACAAGGAGTGAAGAGAATGGAAAACGTACGTAATCGAATTAAGCATGAAGCATTACAGAATCGCGTTGTCTCTGCTGAAGAAGCAGCGTCTTGGATTCAAGATGGAATGACGCTTGGTCTAAGCGGTTTTACACGCGCGGGCGATGTCAAAGCTGTACCGTTTGCGCTAGCGAAACGAGCGGAAACTGAGGCAATAAAAGTCAGCGTGTATACCGGTGCTTCACTTGGGTCAGATGTTGATAAGCTATTTGCAGAAAAAGGCATGTTAAACAAACGCCTGCCGTTTCAAGCGGACCCGACCATGCGTAAAAAAATTAATGAAGGTGAATTTCAGTTTATCGACCAGCATTTATCCCATACTTCTGAATGGGTGCGTTCAGGCGTGTTAGATTCAATAGATTTCGCTATTTTGGAAGCGGTTTCTATCACGGATGACGGAATGATGATTCCAACAACGTCAATCGGCAATTCGATGGTGTTTGCCGAGCATGCAAAATCGATTATTATTGAAATTAACACAGCGCAGCCAGAGCTGTTAGAAGGTATTCACGATCTGTATGATCCGGGCGTTCAAGGACAGCGTGATGCAATTCCTTTGAAAAAATCTGATGATCGTATTGGTTCGTTAGGCATACCAATTGATTTAGATAAAGTAAAGGGTATTGTATTTACAAATCAGCTAGATTCACCCTCTACGATTGTAGCACCTGACGAAGAAACGGTTGTAATGGCTCAAAATTTGATTTCATTTTTACGCCAAGAAATTAAAGAAGGACGATTAACTGAATCGCTTGCTCCTTTACAATCTGGAATTGGATCTGTGGCAAATGCTGTTTTCCACGGTTTGTTAGATTCGGAGTTTCATGATTTAGAAGTATATTCCGAAGTATTGCAGGACGCCGTGTTTGATTTATTTGACGCAGGAAAAGTTACGTTTGCTTCCTGCTGCTCGATTACGCTTTCAGCGGATAAAATGAAACAAGTTTTCTCTAATTTTGAAGCCTATCGAGATAAACTTATTCTTCGCCCGCAGGAAATTTCAAACCACCCAGAGATTATTCGTCGCTTAGGACTAATTTCCATTAACACTGCGCTAGAGCTAGACATTTACGGAAATGTTAATTCAACGCATGTGATGGGAACAAAAATGATGAATGGCATCGGAGGTTCAGGGGATTTTGCCCGAAATGCGCGTCTCGGCATTTTTGTAACAAAATCTATTGCCAAAAACGGTGATATTTCAAGCATAGTGCCGTTTGTTTCACACGTTGATCATACGGAACACGATGTGGATGTAATTGTAACAGAGCAAGGATATGCAGACTTACGCGGACTTGCTCCAAGAGAACGGGCAAAGCGCATTATTGAAAATTGTGCACATCCAATGTACCGCGACCAGCTTATGGCGTATTACGAAGAAGCGCTCACGCGAGGGGGCCAAACACCGCACGTTCTTGAAAAAGCCTTTTCTTTTCATACGTCTTATCAAAAAAATGGAACGATGAGAGAAACCGTAGCACAAACAAATTAAAAAAACGCTTTGTCTCATGAGGAGACAAAGCGTTTTTCCACTGAGTAAGAAACTTGTGTTTGGTATCTCTTTGAATTACGATGAAAGGGAATACATAAAGAAAACGAGGTAACTTATCTATGAAAGCATTAGTATTTGAAAGGTTTGGAGGACCTGACGTTCTTCACTATCAAGATATACCGAATCCCTCTATTGGTCCAACAGACGTACTAGTAAGAACAAAAGCAATTGGACTTAATTTTGCTGATGTGTACCGAAGAAAAGGGAACTACCACTTAACGGGTACACTTCCGTATATTTTAGGATATGAAGGAGCAGGTGTGGTAGAAGAAGTAGGAGCAGAAGTAAGTCATGTTAACGTAGGAGACCGCATTGCGTTTGCTGACGTTCCTTTTGCAAATGCAGAGCTTGTTGCTGTGCCACAAGATAAAATAATTGTTGTACCTGACGATATTTCGTTTGACACAGCTGCTTCTGTGCTTTTGCAAGGGTTAACGGCTCACTATTTAACACAAGACAGCTACAGCATTCAGCCGGGTGATTATGTACTTGTGCACGCAGCTGCCGGAGGTGTAGGGCAGCTTTTAGTTCAAATTGCCAAGCTATTAGGCGGACAGGTTATTGGCTTAACGTCATCTTCTGAAAAAGCAAAAGCAGCGGCTCAAGCAGGGGCTGACTACGTCTTTTTATACGAAGATAACTGGGTGGAACAAGTGAAAGAAGTAACGAAGCGAGGCGCAGATGTTGCCTACGAATCTGTAGGAGTTACGCTAGAAAAAAGCTTTGAAGCCGTAAAAACAGGCGGAACCGTGGTATTTTACGGAATGGCAGGAGGCGATCCGGCCCCGGTCGACCCACGTATGCTGATGGATACCTCTAAAACGCTTACAGGCGGAGATCTGTGGAACGTGCTTGTATCTTATGAAGAACGCAAAGTACGCTCACAGCAGCTGTTTGAGTGGATCAGTAAAGGTCAGCTTGTGCTAATCGATCCTGTGGTATTTGACTTAAAAGACGGAGCGAAAGCACATGAGCTTCTTGAAAGCCGAAAAAGTACAGGTAAAATTTTGTTAAGACCGTAAAAGAAAAGCCCTTTCGTCAAGGGCTTTTTTCCGTTAGTAAAGGAGAAATCAAGAAGCTGTCTAATATATATAGTAGAGAAGTAGAGTAAAAGAGGTGAAGGTCGATGAAACATGCATTAATTACAGCAGGTCATAAAGGTATCGGCAAAAAAGTAACAGAACAGTTTCTAAAAAAGCAGTATTCCGTTACCGTCCATTTTCGCAGTGATAAAAATAAAGTGCGAGAACTGCAAGAAGAATGGCATCAATATAGTGATAACGTACAGTTTATAGAAGGAGACATAACAAATAAAGAAGATATTGAACATGTCGTTGCGCAGGCTATGGAGCGGTTTGGACGTATTGATGTTTTAATTAATAATGCAGGTCCGTATGTATTTGAAAGAAAGAAATTAATAGAGTACACAGACAGTGAATGGTATGAAATGGTGGAAGGGAATTTAAGCTCTGTTTTTCACTTTGTCAAAGCTGTTGTTCCTATTATGAAAAACCAGCAGTTTGGACGGATTATTACATACGGCTTTCAAGATGTAGAGCATACCCCTGGATGGATGTACCGCGCGGCTTTTAGTGCCGCTAAGTCAGGGCTAGCTTCTCTGACCAAATCGCTTGCTCTAGAAGTAGCGGAATACGGGATTACGGCCAATATGGTCTGCCCCGGAGATATTGTAGGAGACATGAAAGAAAGTGATATTATAAAAGCAAGATTACTAGAAGACAAAGCAACGCCTGTCGGTCGATCAGGGACAGGAGAAGACATTGCGCGTATTATTGAGTTTCTTTGTGATGAAAACTCAGATATGATTACAGGCAGTATTATATCCGCTTCGGGTGGAGTAGACGTTGTTCATAAAAGCAAAAAACAAGCCCCTGGCAGATAATGCAGGGGCTTGTACGTTACAGCAGCGATTCTCCGCCGTCAATAAACATTTCACTTCCGGTAATATGTTTGGACGCGTCAGAAGCTAAAAAGGAAATTAAATCTGCTACTTCTTCAGGCTTAGCCGAGCGTTTAGCAAGCGGTTGATTGCCATTTGGATATTCAATTGGAATCGCGACTTCTTTTAATTTGTCTTCTTGACGGAATGTATTGCTTTCAATATTTGTATCAACTGCTCCTGGACAAATAACGTTAACGCGTATTCCGTATGTAGAAAGTTCAAGAGCTGCCATTTTGCCGAAGGCCATTTGGCCAGCCTTTGAGGAACTGTATGCGCTCATGCCGATGTTTGAAAAGGTACGGTTGCCGTTAATCGAGCTAGTAATAATAACGCTTCCTCCCTGAGCTTTCAAATAAGGAATAGAATGCTTCACGGTTAAAAAAGTACTCGTTAAATTTGTATCAATTGTTTTTGTCCAATCTTCTGGTGATAGTTCTTCAATAGAAGAAAACGTACCGTTGATGCCTGCGTTAATAGAAACAATATGTAATTGACTCCATAAGCTGCTAATCGTTTCGATACTTTCTTTTATACTTTCAGAGTCAGATACGTCTGTTTTAATGGCTATACACTCTCCGCCACTCGCCATGATGGTCTCTTTTACTTCGTGTAGTTTTTCTTCCTCTAAGTCTAAAAGAGCAACGCGCGCTCCTTGTTCAGCTAAGGTAATGGCTGAAGCCCGTCCAATTCCAGATGCCGCTCCCGTCACAAGCGCAACTTTTCCAGTTAATGCAATCATTTGTAACCCCTCCATATAAAAATGTTGTTTCCTTTCTTTAACCTATAAGAAGGAAATAAAAACCTCTTTTAAACTATTTGTGTTTAAATTTGCTAAAAGATGCCAAAAGGAAAAGAGAAAACAGCGGCGAATTATTAATATGACGCCAGAACACGAAAAAGGCTAATCTCAAATAGGCTTACTTGAGTAGCTAAAGATATACTCTGTCTTTTCAGAAGAATGTTTATATAAAATTTTACATCAGAGGGACTTGCAAATCGTTCCTTGAAAGCTTACACTAGTAAAGCACAGAAAAAGGACGGTGTTTTATGAAGAAGAAAGATAATGTGATTCCATTCCCGCAAAGAAGGGAAGCAGCTGCTTATGTTCCCGCTTCTATTAGCTTAGATAAGGATATTGTGGAGTTTTTAGAAATTATGAATTTTGAAGATCGAAATGATTTTTTAAATGAAATGATTGATTCATTTTTTAAATATGTAAAAGGTGAAGAAGACGAAGTAAGATAAAAAGTAACGTAAAGACATCCAAAGAGATGTTTTTTATTTTGTGACCAATTGCTTAAAATGCATGCTTAAGCCTCGTATAGCTATTTATGGTATAGTATACATTAGATACTATCTAGCAGGTGCAAATGCGAGGAGTGATAAGATGAGTGGATTTAAAAAAGACATTCGTGCCGGATCTGAAGAACCACACTCACTAGAACAATTAAAGCATGAAATGGAGCAAAGCCTGTGGAATTTAAGAAAAGATTTGCGAAATGAAAATCGTTCGGAAACGGAAATGGAAATGATTAAAATTTCGCTGCTGTCACTATTTGAGGAGCAGGCCAATAATTTGAGCAAAACGGAGCTCTCTGATTACCTTGCGGACTATCACAAAAGAGTCGAGCAATTATTCGACAGGTATAGCTATAAATAAGACAAGCATCCTTGCGGGGATGCTTGTTTTTATTTGAGCAAAATTCGCTTGTATTCGCTGCGCTTCAGAGGTTTGGATACATATCCGTCAGCTTCTAGCTGATAAATAATGGTGGCAGCTGCATACACGCTAAAGGCATGATCAAGACCAAAGTAGTCTTGCAAGGCGGCGACGCTCACTTCCTCTTGAAAGATTTTACTGCGATTCGATAAGACAATAGGGTAGACGTTTTTAACGATTTGCTTTGAAATTTCGAGTGTTAACATATTGAATCCCTCCTGTGTGAGTGTACATAACTAAAGGTATTCAGCGGGGTGTACATTCATGAAAAAGGGAGCGATTACATTTTTAAAAGGTACAGAAAAGAGGAGTAAATGCCCATAAAATCAGATATTTTATCACTTTGTGGAACTTGTTTGAGAAGCTCAGTATTTTAGTGTATGACAAACATTTTCAAAAGTTCTATGGAATTATTAGGAGCAATTTAACTAAATCCACATATCTTAAAGTATAGCAAATGGAGGTGAAACACATGGGATACTACGGAGGTTACGGATACGGTTGTGGTTATAGCGGTGGTGGCTGCGGCGGCGGTTTCGCTTTAATCATTGTACTTTTCATCTTATTAATCATCATCGGCGCTTCTTGCTTCGGCGGCGGCTGGTGCTAATTATTAAAAAATGAGGACGACGCAACATCCACACTTTATTTCTTCAACTATTTCTTCCACAAAAGGTCTCTTCGGAATGAAGAGACTCTTTTAGTTTACTATTTATAATAACGTGTACAAACTACATGTTAAAAAAATTTATGCGTAGCTCTACATAAAAAAAGACTCTGACTGAAATCAGAGTCTTTTTACTACTTATGCTTTTTGAACGTTAGCAGCTTGAGGTCCGCGTTGACCTTCTTCAACGTCGAATGTTACAGCTTGACCTTCGTCTAAAGATTTGAATCCTTCGCTTTGGATTGCTGAGAAATGTACGAATACATCGTCGCCGTTTTCGCGCTCGATAAATCCGAAACCTTTTTCTGCGTTAAACCATTTTACTGTACCTTTTTCCATGAATGTTGCCTCCTCGTGTGCTATGCACACATTGTATTACTATCCTTGCTCATGATCAAAATCTTTAAGACGAAAGTATTCACCTATCGATTGTTGCCGAACAAAAATAATTCTTCTTATAGAATAGCAAAAGATAATGATAATTGCAAGGAATGAAGAAAATTTAACGAAGATGTTGTCTTCCTTTAACGAAAGAAAACGAAAATTATACGACTGAAAATAAGTAAGAAAGAGCGTATCAGGTCACACTATCTCTATATATAAGAAGAAAGGGGTAGTCATATGTTTAAACAAAAAGCTGGAGAAAAACTGATTGAACTGCTAATTGAATGGGGCGTTGATCATATTTACGGCATGCCGGGAGACTCCATTAACTCAATTATTGAACCGCTTCGCAAAGCCCAAGATAAAATTAAGTTTATTCAAGTGAGGCATGAAGAAGCAGGAGCTCTCGCAGCGGCTGCATATGCAAAGCTAACGGGTAAAATCGGTGTATGTACGGCTATTGCCGGACCGGGAGCAATTCATTTACTAAATGGCTTATATGATGCCAAATTAGACAAAGCGCCCGTTTTAGCACTTACGGGGCAAGTAGAATCAGATCTCATCGGCAGCGATGCGTTTCAAGAAATTAATTTAGAGAGAATGTTCGATGACGTGGCTGTATATAACCAGCGAGTCATGTCCGCTGAGCAGCTTCCGACTGTTGTTAATCAAGCGATTCGAACAGCTTATGCTAAAAAAGGTGTGGCTGTGTTAACCATTCCCGATGATATTCCTCGTTTTGAAGTTGGATCAGAAGCACGAGAAACATCAAGCATCATTGTCAAGCAAGACATTTTCCCCCATAGAGAAGATCTTGAAAAAGCAAAAGATTTGATTGGTAAAGCGGAAAGTCCGGTTATCCTAGCCGGTCGAGGCACACATGAAATGAGAGAAGAGCTGCTTGCATTTGCAGAAAAAATCGCAGCACCTATTGTCCTTACGCTTCCTGGAAAAGGCGCAATACCGGATGAGCATCCATATTGTCTTGGAGGACTTGGATTAATCGGGACAAAGCCAGCGTATGAAGCGATGCAAGAAGCGGATACGCTTATCATGATTGGGACGTCCTATCCGTTTACAGGCTTTTTGCCAGACCATGCAAAAACGATTCATATTGATATTGATCCTGCACAAATTGGCAAAAGATATCCTGTAGATGCAGGGCTTGCAGGAGAAGCGAAAGCAACGGTTCAGTGGTTTTTAGAAAACGTGGGCCGCTCAGAGCATCGCCAGTTTTTAGAGCAAAGTCAAGAACGTATGAAAAAGTGGTGGAATCAGCTTGATACCCAAGAAGCCAAAGAAAGTGTACCTATCAAGCCTCAGCGAGTGATTCGAGCGCTTCAGCACGTAGCGGATGATAACGCGGTCTTGTCTGTAGATGTAGGAAACGTCACAGTATGGATGGCGCGTCATTTTCGTATGACAAATCAGCAGTTTGTAATTTCAAGCTGGCTAGCAACTCTCGGCTGCGGGCTACCGGGCGCAATTGCTGGAAAAATTGCTTATCCCGAGAAGCAGGTGTTTGCGATATGTGGAGACGGCGGCTTCGCGATGACAATGGCAGATTTTATTACAGCCGTTAAATACAATCTTCCGCTAGTCGTAGTGCTATTTAATAATCATAAAATCGGCATGATTAAATTTGAACAAGAAGTAATGGGAAATGCTGAATTTGGGACGGATTTAACAAACCCGAATTTTGCTAGGTATGCAGATATCTGCGGAGGTGTTGGCTACCGAGTAGAAAAGGAAGACGAGCTGCTTCCGGCTTTTGAAAGTGCAGTTAGACAGAATAAACCGTGCATTATCGATGTAATCGTCGATGCAAATGAAGCGCCTATGCCAGCAAAGATTACGCTAGGGCAAGCAACAGGGTATGCCAAGCACATGGTGAAAGAATTGTTTCAAGAAGGCAAGCTAGATTTACCTCCTCTATAAAAAAGAGGCTGTGACAAAAGTATTTTAGTAAAGATCCGAACGATGAACCGAGATTCTTAATGGAGAATCAACTTCGTTCGGATTTTTTATTGTGATGGTGAATATAATTTAATTAACAATAAAATTATTATGTAAACTTAAGTGCTAGCAAATGAAAAGTAGTGATATCATATTTTTTGTAAAGTGGATGAGTAAAAAAATACCGAATTGGATGGTCTTTTTTCATAAAACTGCTTTAAGATAAGAAAGATAAGAGATAAACTACTAATAAGAAAGTTTAAATGTAAGGACTGACGCCGCATGAACTGGAAACCAGATCGCGCTAGCAAAAAAGCGATTTATAAACAAATTGCAGAATATATTGAAAGCTGTATTTCATCGGGAGCGTTTCCGCCGGATTCTATGCTGCCATCAGAACGAACGCTTGCCGCTGAGCTAAACGTGAACAGGAGTACGGTAGTAGCTGCTTATGAAGAGCTGCAGGCACTTGGAATCGTAGAACGTAAAAAAGGAAGCGGCACGCGAGTTAGTTCGAGCATCTGGGGGATTTCCCGAAAACGTATTCCAAACTGGGGGAGATATGTAGAAGACGGTTCATTTCTGCCTAATTTGCCGCTCGTACAGCGAATCAGAAGCGAGGCTTTGCGAACAGATTTTGTGAACTTAGCCAGCGGAGAGTTAGCTCCTAGCTTATTTCCAAGCGAAGATTTTCAGCAAATATTAGCGGGCATGCCTTTTAATGAACATTTAGGCTATGATCATCCCCACGGCAATGAACGTTTGCGCGACGCTATTGCTGCTCATGTTCATGAGTACCGGAAAATCTCCACGGATTCTAATTCTATTCTAATTACATCAGGTGCACAGCAAGCACTTCATTTAATTGTGCAGTGCTTGTTAAAACCAGGGGATGCAGTAGCGATTGAAGATCCGTCCTATAGCTATTCACTGCCACTTTTTCAATCAGCAGGTCTACGAACGTTTTTACTGCCTGTAGATAAAAATGGAGCCAACCCGGACGACTTAGTAGAATTACATAAAAAGCATCGCATTCGAATGGTTTTTTTAAATCCGTACTATCAAAATCCGACCGGTATTGTGTTATCAGAAGCGCGCCGAAAGCGGTTTTTAGAGCTTTCTTCAGAATACGGCATTCCGCTTATTGAAGATGATCCTTATTCACTCACGGCATTTGATGGCAATGTACATCAAACGCTGAAATCGATGGACGAGAACGGAAATGTCCTCTATATCAGCTCGCTTTCTAAAATTGTTGCATCAGGCCTTCGAATTGGCTGGATAGTGGGTCCGGAGCAAGTGATTCAGCGCCTGGCAGATGCTAAGCAGCAAATTGACTTTGGTCACAGCATCTTTCCGCAGTGGATCGCTTATCAATTCTTAGATTCTCCTACGTTTTCTTCTCATATTGAAAAGCTTAGACAAGAGCTCAAAAAGCAAGAGTATGCCCTGTCGTCGAGTCTGAACGAATTGCTTGGATCAAAAGTATCTTTCGATTCGCCTCAAGGCGGTATTCACTTATGGTGCAAAGTAAATCAGCCGGTCGATGACTATCGTCTATTGGAAGAATCGCTTAAAAAAGGAGTAGCCTTTGTCCCAGGAAGCGTGCTGAGTTCTCAAAGCGGAGCTATTCGCTTTACGTTCGGCAGAGGGGAAGAAGAGGTTATTCGAGAAGGAATTAAACGATTTGCGAGCGCCCTAGAGTGTTTGGAATAGCTATAAACCTAGCTAAACGTGCCGGATGAAAGTTTTATTTTATTATTTCGTATAGATTGTTATGATCTTGTGCTATACTAAGAGTACCATTAACTTTACTTCTGTATTTGTACCGACTGGCCCTGTTGAAAAACAGGGCTTTTTTATGTTTGTACACAAAAAAACAGATCCTTTAAAGGATCTGTTTCTGATATGTTGTGTTTCTTATGCTTTTTGAACGTTAGCAGCTTGAGGTCCGCGTTGACCTTGTTCTACGTCAAATGTTACAGCTTGACCTTCGTCTAAAGATTTGAAGCCTTCGCTTTGGATTGCTGAGAAGTGTACGAATACATCGTCTCCACCTTCGCGCTCGATGAATCCAAAACCTTTTTCTGCGTTAAACCATTTTACTTTACCTTGTTCCATAATTGTTGCCTCCTCGTGCGGACTCGCACATTGTGGTACTATTCTTGCTCAAATCTAAAGACGAAAAGTGACAATACTCATACATCCCCACCGAACAAAAATAATTCTCTTACATCTTAGCAGAAATTTCCTATGCTTGCAAGCGCTTTATTTAAAAACTATCCGTATTTTTTTGACAAGTTTTTCATAAGGCACGTCTAAAAAATGTCACATTTTGAACATTTTAGAAAGGCTATTCTTTGTATTCGCTTTTACTGTAGTTATATAATAATGAAAATATGGTTTTTCTAAAGGTAGAAAACAAGTATAAATGTACATACTGAGCGCTGAAATGGAGTGGTAAAGATGAAGGTAGGTTTAATTGGTTTAGGAAATATGGGATTACCGATGGCGGAAAATATGATAAAAGCGGGTCATGAACTTGTGATTTATAACCGAACTGCTTCAAAGGCGGAAAGTCTTGTGAAAAAAGGAGCAAAGGTTGTAGAGACACCTGCTCAAGCAGCACAAGAAGCGAATCTTGTCTTTACGATTCTTTCCAATGACGAGGCTTTAGAAGAAGTAACGATGTCACAAGACGGTATACTTGCAGGCCTCCAAGAAGGCGGTATTCACGTTTCTGTGAGTACCATTAGCGTAGATTTGTCCGAAAAATTAACAAGCGCACATGCTGCATCAGGACAGCATTTTGTTGCAGCGACTGTTTTAGGTCGCCCTGACGCAGCAGCAGCTGCGGCTCTCAAAGTAATAGTGGCAGGTAATAAAGAAGCAAGAGAGCACGTTTGGCTGCTGTTTGAAGCGATTGGTCAAACTATTTTTACTGTAGGAGACGAGCCTTACTTATCAAATGTAGCTAAGCTGGGCAATAATTTTTTATTAGTATCGATGTTAGAAGCCATTTCTGAAGCAGTAGTCATGGTAGAGCAGTATGGCATGGAAGCGGAGCAGTTTCTTGAAGTGGTTAACAGCTTATTTGCATCTCCTGTGTATAAAAATTACGGCAATTTAATTGCTAAAAGAGACTTTGATCCAGCCGGATTCAAGCTGGAGCTTGGACTAAAAGATGTAAACTTGGCTATTGATGCAGCCAAAAAAGTGTCCGCGCCGCTTCCGTTAGGAGAGCTTGTGAAAGGTCATTATGAACAAGGAATTGAAAATGGCTGGGGTCATTTAGACTGGTCGGCGTTACTAAAAACAGTTGAAGCTCTAAAAAAAGATAACTAAAAAGACGAAAAGGAGTGCAGCCAGTGAAAGCGAAAGGAAAGTGGGTATGGATCGTATCCTTTATTTCGATTATTTCGTGTCTGCTGTTTGCAGCAGGGCTTGGAATGTCTATTTATGATTACGTTAGCGCCTCAAAAGCTACTGTAAAAGAAATGCCAAAGCCGAAGCAAGAAACAAGCAGCAGTAACAAAAGTACCAAAAATTATACGATTGTTGCTTTAGGAGATTCACTGACAAGAGGAACAGGAGACGCAGCGGGGAAAGGATATGTTGGGTATTTAAAAGATAATCTTGAAGAAAAAACGAAGAAAAAAATCCTCTTAAGTAACTTTGGAATAAAAGGTCAAACGTCTTCGCAGCTGGCAAGTCAAGTAAAGCAGCAGCAAATTCAGCGGCAGATTAAGTCTGCAGATACCGTGTTGATTACGATTGGAGGAAATGACTTATTTCAAGGCGGACAAACGCTGCAGAACTTAAATAAAAACAATATTCAAAAGCTAGAAAATGACTATTTAAAAAACGTAGACAGCATCTTAAAAAGCATCCGTTCGGCAAATAAAGACGCAACGATTTTTTTAATTGGTTTATATAATCCGTTTAGTAACCTGCAAGATGCAGAAACGACAACGGCTATTGTACGAGAATGGAATTATAAAAGCAGTGAATTAAGCGCTAATTATAAGCAAACTGTTTTTGTTCCGACCTTTGATTTGTTTCAGCTAAAGGTAGATGACTACTTATATACTGATAAGTTTCATCCGAATGCAAAAGGCTATAAGCTGATCGCCGAGCGTGTAGCATCGCTTATTACGTGGTAAGGGAGGGAATGATATGAGTGAAGTAACACTTTCAGTAAAAGGACTGAGAAAAGTAATAGGAAAACGTGAAATCATCAAAAATATTGATTTTGAACTAAAAAGAGGCGAAGTATTTGGTTTTTTAGGGCCAAATGGAGCTGGTAAAACAACAACGATCCGAATGCTTGTAGGCTTGATTCGCCCGACGGCTGGTTCGATTTCTATCTGTGGATACAGCGTATCGAAGCAGTTTACAAAAGCGATGGAGCATATCGGCTGTATTGTTGAAAATCCTGAGCTGTATCCATACTTAAGCGGCTGGGAAAATCTGCAGCACTTTTCACGTATGATTCCTTCTATGACGGAAGAACGCATTCATGAAGTTGTGGCATTAGTTGGCTTACAAGAGCGTATCCACGACTTAGTTCGCACGTATTCGTTAGGCATGAGGCAGCGTTTAGGAATTGCGCAAGCGCTTCTCGGAAAACCCAAAGTGCTCATTTTAGATGAGCCAACGAACGGACTCGATCCCTCTGGAATTCGGGATATGCGTAAATTCATTCGCTTTTTAGCTGAAAGTGAAGGACTAAGCGTCTTAGTATCGAGTCATTTGCTGAGTGAGATTCAGCTGATGTGTGACCGAGTAGCGATTATTGCAAAAGGAGAAGTTATTCACACAGAATCGGTGAAGACCCTGTTAACTCAGCAAGAGCGATTACTGTGGAAGCTAGATCCGCAGCCTGCGGGAATAGACGTCTTAAAACAAGTGACGGACTTTGTGCAAGTGCAGGGAGAATATGTTACGACGTTTTATGAAGAAGCGGAAGTGGGAGAGTGGAACAAACAGCTCATTCAAGCAGGAGTAACGGTAAAAGAAATGAATCGAAAGCTTCCAACTCTTGAAGATTTATTTATCGAAATGACAGGAGGCGAATCGATTGATTAGTTTGGTTCAAAATGAAATGATCAAGCTCGTTCGAAAAAAGCGCCTGTTAATCGTTACCCTTATTATGGGCGTTTTGATTTCCATGTTCACCTATGCTCAGCTTCGCGAAACGCAGCGCCTTCAAGAAAAGCTAGGAACGACCGATTGGCGCAGTACGCTGCAGCAAGAAATTATCGATACGCAAAACCGGCTGAGCGGAAGCCAAATTTCAGATGATTGGCGCAAGCAGCTTGAAATTCGCGTGGCGCAGCAGCAGTATTACTTAGATAACGATATTAATCCTTCGGAACCAGGAGCCCCAACGTTTGTGCGAGGGTTCATTGAAAACGCCATTCAGCTTTTGCTGCCGCTAATGATTATGATTATTGCAGCGGATTTAGTGTCTTCAGAATACAGCTTGGGATCCATCAAGGTACTGTTGACGAGGCCTGTGAAACGGTGGAAAATCCTGCTTAGTAAATACATCACGCTCGTCATGTCCGTCTCGTTTTTAATTTTAATGTTTGGCGTTTTGTCGTATCTCATTTCTGGCGTTGTATTTGGATTTAAAGGCTGGACAGCGCCTATTCTTACGGGATTTAGCGTGCAGGGCAATGATTTGAATACAGCGGACGTTCATTTAATTTCGCAGTGGAGATATATTTTAATGGAATTTGGCCTTGCTTGGTTTGTATCCCTGGTGGTTGGAACGCTTGCTTTTATGCTGTCCGTTTTAATTAAAAGTACGGCTGCTGGTATGGGTGTGATGCTTGCTTGTTTGATTGCAGGTACGATTTTAAGCAGTATGGTTTCTTCGTGGAATTCAGCCAAGTACTTGTTTATGGTCAATTTAAATTTAACTTCTTACCTGCAAGGCACAGCTCCTCCGACTGAAGGAATGACACTAGGATTTTCCTTAGGTGTTTTAACCATTTGGGGGCTTGCCGGGCTGCTCGTGTCGTTTCTGGTATTTACCAAAAAAGATGTGTACTAATTCCATATAAGTTGACGATAATCAGGAACATACGTTATGATTGTGTTAACAAAAAATGCTGTTTTGCTCAAAGGGGAGTAGCTCTTGCAGTAAAGTCGTCATTTCGAGATTATTATCTCCGGCTTTATTGACAATGCAAATTGTTAGCGAGACCTTTGCCAATGTTGCCATTGGTAAAGGTCTGGATACAAACACCTTTACCACATGTGGTAAAGGTGTTTTTTGTTATTTCAAAAGAAGAGAGGAGCTTAAAAATGTCAAAACTATCGAGACTGTTAAAAAGCCCCGCTGTAAAAAAAGGAATAAAAAAAGCTGTACCCATTATTATGAAAGAGTTAAAGAAACGAAAATCGAAAAGAAGATAGCAGAAAAGAAAACAAGAAAGGTTGAGTGCTAAGTGAAAAAATGGATGCTAGTCATATCAACTGCTGTTCTTTTGATGGTCAGCGGCTGTTCTTTTCTTGAAGATACAAGCAGTACGCTGAACTACGCAAACGATGCAAAAGATTACGTGAGTGAAGCCCAAAAGTTTGCTGAAGAAATACCGCCTCTAGCGGAAAAAGCTGTTAATGACGATGAGGCAATAAAAAAGCTCGAGCAAAAGCTGCAGGAAATGAAAGGGAAAGCTGAAGAATTTAATCAAACCAAAGCTCCTGACATCGCTTCTGATGTGCACGATCAGCTTGTTCAGCAAAACGAAAAAATCATTAGTGGAATTGAAGCGTATGAAGCCAATATAAAGGATGGCAGCTTTAATCCAGAAGCACTAAAAAACAGTGAATTGTTTCAATCAATTCAAGATGTATCAAGTATTATGAAACAAATTAAAGAATTAGGTCAGTAAAAAAACGAACCTGGGACAAAAGTGTGTTAGCTGAAGAAAATCCGAACGATGAATCACGATTCTTGATGGAGAATCAACTTCGTTCGGATTTTTTTATTTGTAGGGTGAACGTAGGTTTCATGTGTATAGATGATTTAGATTGGGTTGATGTAGCTATGTCTTATGACTCAACCTCGTTTTCCTATTATAAATGTAAAATTATATAAATATATCTATTTATTAGAAGACAAAACCTTCTCTTTCTTTTTTATATCTACGAAATTTTGTTAGAAACTTTGACAAACTTAATGTCTGCTTTTCATATCCTATGTATAGTACATATATACACACCGCTTGAAATAAATTTTTTTTGAATGAAAAGAGAACGTGGGAACGTCGATGTATTAGGTAATAAGACTCATTTAAAAAGGAGGGTTCATCCAATTAATAAAAACTATAGTCCTTTATTTTAAAGAGAGAAACTAAAAAAATTTTTTCGGTTTACAAAAAGTTAATAAAACGCATACAAATGGTTTACTAAAAAATCAAAAAATTTACATCCTTTATAAATCTTTTCTGCTATACTATTTTTGAACAGTTGCTAGATTTATAGCGATGATAACTTACTTGAAAGGTGAATGGTAGATGAAAAAGAACAAACGCAGCAAAACGAAGAAAATACTAACTACATCACTGGCACTTTCTTTATTATCAATGCCGCTTCTAACTACACAGGCAGGAGCAGAAGAGCGTCACCCTGGACAAAGCTCACAGCAAAGCAAGCATCAAGGCCACAATAAAAAAGATGCGCTTGTGAACATACGCCTGATGGAAACAACCGATGTTCATACGAATCTATTAAACTATGATTATTTCAAAGACGCTTCTTATGAAAAAGTAGGTTTAGCTAAAACGGCTACTTTAATCAAAAATGCTCGAAAAGAAGTAAAAAATAGCTTATTAGTAGATAACGGAGACCTCATTCAAGGAACGCCTCTAGGAACGTATAAAGCCAAGATTAATCCGCTGAAAAAAGGCGAAGTTCATCCTGTATTTAAAGCGATGAATCAGCTAGATTATGATATTGCAACGCTTGGAAATCATGAGTTCAACTACGGATTAGACTTTCTAAAAGAAGCGTACAACGATGCGAACTTCCCTTACATAAATGCCAATGTCTATGTTGACGATCATGACAGCAACCCGAAAAATGACAAAAATAAATTTACGCCTTATAAAATTATGAATAAAAAAGTCGTTGATGAAAACGGTAAAAAACGAACGATTAAAGTCGGTTTCATTGGCTTTGTGCCGCCTCAAATTAACGATTGGGACAAAGCAAACCTTGACGGAAAAGTCATTACTAAAGGTATTGTAGAAACAGCCAACAAGTATATTCCAGAAATGAAGAAAAAAGGTGCGGACGTAGTTGTCGCGATGGCTCACTCTGGGTTTAGCAGCAATAAGCAAAACACGGAAGATGTGATTTACTCATTAAGTGAAGTAAAAGGCATTGATGCTATTACGTTTTCACACACGCATAAAGTCTTCCCTGCTAAAACGGAAGCTGCGCTAGACGGTTTGTTCCTCGGAGCAGATAAAAAGCCTCTTCCTGGCGTCGATAATGCAAAAGGAACAATCAACGGCGTTCCGGCTGTCCAAGCAGGTTACGGCGGAGGATCACTTGGCTTAATTGACTTAACGTTAAAAGAAGAAAAAGGAAAATGGAAAGTAGTAAGCTCTCAATTGTCCACGCGTGAAACGTATAAAGACGTAAAAGATGCGTCAGGGAAAACGGTTACGCAAAGTACGGTAGAACCGGATAAAGGTGTTGTTAAAGCAGTTCAAAAAGATCACGATGCAACGGTTAAATATGTGAACACGCCAATCGGTAAAACGACGGATGATATTCACAGCTATTTTTCTCTTGTAAAAGATGATCCATCTATTCAAGTTGTAACAAATGCACAAAAAGACTACGTGGAAAAATACGTTTCTCAAAACAAGCCGGAATATAAAGACCTTCCGATTTTATCAGTGGGAGCACCTTTTAAAGCAGGAAGAAACGGCGTAGATGAATATACGGAAATTAAAAAAGGTGACTTAACGATTCGAAGCGCAGGCGATTTGTATCTATATGACAACACGTTGAAAGCTGTCAAAGTAAAAGGTTCTGTTGTAAAAGACTGGATCGATATGTCTGCCGGTAAATTTAATCAAATTACACCGAATAAAACAGAAGAGCAGGAATTATTAAACCCAAGCTTCCCTGTTTATAACTTCGACGTCATTGACGGCGTTCAATATCAAATTGACGTCACAAAACCAGCAAAATACGATGTGAATGGAAACGTGATTCACGCAGATTCAAGCCGAGTTGTTAACTTAACGTATAACGGTAAACCAGTTGACCCGAATCAAGAGTTTATCGTTGTGACAAATAACTACCGAGCTGGTGGAGGCGGAAACTTCCCAGGTCTAAAAGGAAGCGAGCTTGTGGTGGATTCAGCTGATGAAAACCGTCAAATTCTAATGGACTACATCACCGAGCAAAAAGAAATTACGCCTACAGCTGACGATAACTGGTCTATTGCACCAATTAACGGAACGGCTAACGTGACGTTCACAAGCTCACCGCGCGGAGAAAGCTATTTAACTGAAGGAAGTAACATTACGTATACAAATAAAACGGATGACAAAGGATTTGGCATTTACAAAATCAACCTAAACGGTGAACCAAAAGATAATACAAAGGTACAGCTTTTAGGCATGAACGACCTGCACGGTCAGCTCGATACAGATACAAAAATTACGTCAAATGGCCAATCGTTGTTAGCTGGAAATATGAAGTATACAGCAGCGGCTATTCGTAAACAAGAAGCTGAAAATCCGAATACGCTTTTAGTTCATGCAGGAGACATGATTGGCGGAAGCCCGTTAGTTTCAGCGCTGTTTCAAGATGAGCCAACGGTTGAAGTAATGGAATCACTTGGATTTGATGTAGGCACGCTTGGAAATCATGAATTTGACGAAGGCATTGCTGAGCTTCATCGTATGATTGAA
Source organism: Priestia sp. 40 (assembly GCF_049368575.1). Taxonomy (NCBI): domain Bacteria; kingdom Bacillati; phylum Bacillota; class Bacilli; order Caryophanales; family Bacillaceae; genus Priestia; species Priestia sp. 40. The sequence goes on along the minus strand of NZ_JBMPZA010000008.1, from coordinate 71,130 downwards.
GGCGGAGACCATCCAAAAGGCACAAAAGGATACGACGGCATGAATTTCCCAGTAGTAGCGGCAAATGCTTATGATACTTCAACTGATAAATTAATTACAGAACCTTACGCGATAAAAGAAGTAGGCGGCAAGAAAATTGGATTCATCGGCGTTGTAACACAAGAAACGCCAAGCATGATTGTTCGTAAAGGAAATGAAAACTTAAAAATTACGGACGAAGCAGAAGCAATTGATAAATATACGGCAGAGTTGAAAAAGAAGGGTATTAAAGCAATTGTTGTACTTGCTCATAATCCATCTAATCAAAATGGAACGTCTACCGAATTTGATGCAGCCGATATCGCTAAAAAAATTGATGATGAAGTTGACGTGATCTTTTCAGCTCACAATCACGTATACAACAACAAAGTAGTAGATAACAAACTAATCGTTCAAGCTTATTCATACGGTTCAGCGTTTTCTGACGTAGACGTTGAAATCGATAATACGGGTGACATCGTGAAAAAAGATGCAAAAATTGTGACCGTTTATCAAAAAGACTATACGCCAGATCCTGAAGTTTCAAGCATTATGAGAAAGTATGAAGACTTAGCAGCACCTATTAAAGCAGAAGTTGTTGGAAATTCATCTACTGCTCTAGCAAAAGGTTATCCATCTAGCGGAGCAACGGGCGATATCGCGCTTGGAAACTTAATTGCTGACGGTATGAAAGCAGAAATGAAAGCTGACTTTGCGTTAATGAATGGCGGAGGCGTTCGTTCACAGCTTGATGCTGGTGACGTGACATACGGTGATTTGTTTGCGATTCAGCCGTTTGGCAACGTCTTAAATAAAGTAAAGCTAAGCGGAGCGGATTTAGAAACGGTGTTAAACAATCAAATTACATCATCTGGACTAGATTTCCATATTGCAGGCTTTAACTATACGTGGGATGGAAGCACGAATAAAGTAGTTGATATCACGCTTCCAGATGGAAGTAAAATTGACAAAGAAAAAGAATATACAGTAGTAGTCAATAACTATATGTATGGAAATGAAAAATACGGGATTGGCGCACTTTCTTCAGATATGGAAGTGGGACCAGAAGATTTACAAGCAACGGTAAACTATATTAAAACACTTAATAGCCCGTTTGAATACAAAGCAGAAGGACGTATTCAAAACGTGGCAGCTGCTAAAACAGCTGAACAGCAAGAGCCTGCTTTGAAAATAGCTCAATAAGCCAAAAAAGACTGTCTCATAACCCGGATTTCCGGTTTAGAGACAGTCTTTTTTTAGTAGGCTGACTTACCTTTTAAACTTTAAATCAACTAATTTATGTCACAACAGCCCGCTTAATTTTTGAAACAATCACCAGATTGTGGTATTCTTTCCATGGAAAGAAGATTTACGTAAACGTTAAAAGTGGTATAAAAGATTTCACTATTTTTTCATTTATTTGCGCTATGATATAGAGCTATATAGAGTCTGAAAAAGAATGTGTGCGTTACAGTAAAGGAGTAAATAAACGTGGCTATTAATCTACAAAAAGGTCAAAAAATTGATTTAACAAAAGGAAGAGAAGGCCTATCTTCTATTACAGTTGGATTAGGATGGGATCCTGTAAAAAAACGCAGCTTTTTTGGTTTCGGAGGAAGCGGACCAAATATCGACTGTGATGCGTCTGTGCTTATGCTCAATTCAAACGATAAGCTTGTTGTAAGTAACTCAGCCGTTGTGTATTTTGGGAATCGTCATAGTAACTGTGGGAGCGTCAAGCATTCAGGCGATAATCTTACCGGAGCAGGTGAAGGGGACGATGAACAAATTTTTGTTAATTTAAAAAATGTTCCTGGAAACGTACATAAACTTGTGTTTGTAGTCAACATCTATCAGTGTGTTGAGCGAAACCAAGATTTCGGTATGATTAAAAATGCGTTTATTCGCGTTGTGGACAGTGCTAAAAACGAAGAGCTTGTACACTTTAATCTATCTGAAGACCATTCAGGAGCAACAGCTTTATTTGCAGGTGAAATTTATCGAGACGGAAAAGAGTGGAAGTTTTCAGCAACTGGAGATGCAACGAGAGATACTGGATTGGCTGAAATTGCAAATAAATATACAAAATAAACAACTTGAAAAGAGGGAAACGAAATGGCTATTAATCTTTCAAAAGGACAAAAAGTAGATTTAACAAAAACAAATCCAGGATTAACAAACGTAGTAGTAGGTCTTGGATGGGATGTAAATAAGTATGACGGTGGAAACGATTTTGATCTAGATTCATCTGTTTTTTTATTAAACGGCGCAGGAAAATGTGCTTCAGAATCTGATTTTATTTTTTACAATAATACGACGGGTGCAAACGGAGCGGTTGAGCATACCGGAGATAACCGTACAGGCGTAGGTGAAGGAGACGATGAGCAGGTTCAAGTAGATTTGAAAAATGTGCCTCAATCTATTGAACGTATTGCGTTTACCATTACGATCCATGAAGGGGAAGCACGCGGTCAAAACTTTGGCCAAGTAAGCAACGCCTACGTTCGTATTTTAAATGCAACAAATGACGAAGAGTTAATTCGTTATGATTTAGGTGAAGACTTCTCTATTGAAACAGCAGTCGTGGTAGGCGAGCTGTACCGACACGGCGGAGAATGGAAGTTTAATGCTATTGGCAGCGGCTATCAAGGCGGCTTAGCGGCACTTGTAAACGACTTTGGTTTAAACGCCTAATCATTAAAGTAAGAAAATGTACGGAGGATGTTTTTATGTCAATTTCTTTATCAAAAGGTCAGCGCATTGACCTAACCAAAACGAACCCAGGTTTAACAAAAGTAATAGTAGGTCTTGGGTGGGATACAAATAAATATGCTGGATCTCAAGATTTCGATTTAGATGCATGTGCATTTTTAGCCAATAAATCAAGCCAAGTTGTAAATGACGAGGAGTTTGTTTTTTACAACAATTTAAAAAGTCCAAACGGAGCTGTGGAGCATACCGGTGACAATCGTACAGGTGCAGGAGATGGAGACGATGAGCAAATAGCTGTTGATTTTTCTCTTCTTCCTGACCATGTTGAAAAAATCGGAATTAGCGTCACGATTCACGACGCGGATGCACGCGGACAAAACTTTGGACAAGTATCCAACGCGTTTGTTCGTCTCATTGACGCCGAAACAAATGAAGAAGTGCTTCGTTATGATTTAGGCGAAGATTTTTCAATCGAAACAGCTGTTGTGGTGTGTGAGCTATACAAGCACGGAAACGACTGGAAATTTAATGCCATTGGCAGCGGTTTTTCTGGCGGATTGGCCGATCTTTGCCGCAACTACGGACTATCCGTATAAAAAAGACGCGGGATAAATGAAAAAGAAAGGGTGCTTTAACGAGTACCCTTTCTTTTTAGCATGTATATGTCTGAAAAGAAAGGAGTTGTAAGGTGTGAGTAAATTAATTGATCCTCATATGATTAATCTTAACGAGCAGGATGGAACTTCTCTTTTTTCTAAAGATGTTTCTCTGCGAGGTGACTTTATACAAAATGAGCAGCAAACTACCTATAAACAAGTGGCAGGCAGATATTTAGGCACTCATCTTGATGAGGACGAGTACGCAGATTTTCTTTATGAACTTGCGCATTCATCACCATCAATTATTGTCTTGCAAGATAAGCTTGATAAGTCCATTTCTAATGATAGATTAAAAGAAGTACAAACGATCCTTAAAATTAATCAAGAAGAGCACGGCCTTTCTGTCAATCGGCTATTTGCTTTTTTAGAAGGAAAAAAGCTGATCGTGAAGTCAGAAAATCCCGCTATACATAGAAGAGTACGTGAAAAATTTATTGAAACGTTAACGCGTTTTAAAGAACAGCACGCAGAGGGCTTTATGGACGGGCATTTTCAACGCGTATTAATCGATTTAATAAAGTGGCAGTGGAATCATGTAAAACCTTGGATGGTCGATAAAGCATTTCCTGAGCACGCGCCTCGCATCATGTGGTATGGGGATGCGAATAAAAGCGAGCAGTATTTTCTCCATTATTTAATTTTACTAGGTTTTGACGTCCTTACCTTTCATCCAGAAGGAAAGGATAATTTAAAAGAAGTAGATAAGAATCAGCACTTAACAACGGTTTATACGTTTCCTTCTACTAGCTCTCTTGTACCTTTTCCAACGGATAAACCGGTTCGAAAAGGTACGGTAGCATTTCGAGCTTCTCAAGAAATTGAGCAAGTGCTTCATTCAGAGGAGTCCATGCTGTATAAACCTTGGCAATTTCGTTCGTATTTTCCAACTTCAGTCACTCTCAAAACGACGTATGATGAAATCTTTTTATTAATGAGAGAACGGGCCTTTATTCGTCCTAATTTTGAAGTGTCAAAGCCATATGTACACGTGCCGGTTCTGTTTTCAAAAGTGCTTGGCATCTCTAAAAACCGAAAAGAGTACTGGAGTAAAGTGCATGAGCTCATGCAAACGGAAAATGAGTTAGCTCTGACGATTGATTCTGTTCCTTTTGCCAAAAAGATAGAGGGGAATAATCATTTTCACTATCAAGGAGCTCTCGGAAGTGATGGGACGCTCAGTCCTGATAAAATGATTGAAAGCAACTGGTGGCGCTATAAAGAACTGCCTATCGGGCTTCAGCAAGGGCTAGCTGCAGCCATTTCTAGATACTGTGCACATCCAAAGCTTCTTCGGTTAGATCATGAAGATGCGTATCAGCATCAAATGTACTTGTTTAATCAGTCTTTGAAGCTTCCAAACAACGTGCTTCGCATGCTTCAAAAGTTTGATTATACGCAGCATGTACCCCGTCTCATTATTTATCATGGAAATGAACGAGAAGCGTTTACGCGTGAAGATGCAGCTTTACTGCTTCTATTAAATGAATTCGGCGTTGATATTGTTCTCTTTAATCCAACCGGTCAACTGGATATAGAAGCGTTCGTCGAAGAAAAGTATTTCGATATGCACTGGCTAGAAGATATTAGCTTTAATGAAGAATTCAAAGAGCCGTCGCTCATTCAAAAATGGTTAAAACGAATCTTTTAAAGAAAGAAGGGTTTTTAAATGGCAACAAATGAATTACAGCCTTTAGATGTAAACGAAGCCGAAGAAGTTTTAGAAACAAAGCCTAACGAAGTAAAAGCAAAACTGCGAGAAGAACCGGAAGTACGTCGCTTAGCAGAACAAATTGATTATAAAAATCAGCTGTCTCTGCTTGAATACGGGAAAGAAACAGCTAATGAAATTTCCTCGTTTTCTGGAAAAGTACTTAGTACAATTAAATCGTCTAGTATGGAAGAGTCCAGTCAATTATTAAAGCAGCTTGGAAAGATTATGGATAAATTTGATGCAAAGGATTTTGTTGAAGATAAAGGGTTTTTCTCTAAGCTTTTTAAACGCGGTCAAAAAATAGTGGATAAGCTGTTTCAAAAATATGAAACAATGGGCTCTGAAATTGATAAAGTATATGTAGAGATTACAAAATATGAAACGGAAATGAAGCATTCGACCACAACGCTTGAACAGCTTTACGAGCAAAACTATCAGTATTATATGGAGCTTGAAAAATACATTGTAGCGGGCGAAGTGAAAGTAGAAGAGTTAAAACAAGAGCTAAAGGTGCTTGAAGAAAGAGCGTCGAGTGGAAATCAGCTGGCGGCAATGGAGCTTCAAACTTTAAAAAACGCAGTTGAGCTAATGGAGCAGCGATTATATGACTTAGAAATGGCAAAACAAGTATCTTATCAATCCGCTCCTCAAATCCGTATGCTGCAGCGAGGAAATACAAAGCTGATCGGAAAAATCAATTCGGCGTTTATTACAACGATTCCTATTTTTAAAAATGGACTTATTAACGCAATCGCAGCAAAACGTCAAAATTTAGTAGCTGAGTCGATGAACGAATTAGACAAACGCACAAATGAGCTGCTCATTCGAAATGCAGAAAATATTTCACAGCAAAGCGTTAAAATCGCCAAAATGTCGGGTGCGCCCAGCGTAAAAGTAGAAACGATGGAACAAACGTGGAATATTATTATGAAAGGAATGCAGGAAACAAAAGCAATCGAAGAAGAAAATAAACGCCTTCGTGAAGAAGGACTTGTTCGCTTGGAGCAATTTCAAGAAAACTTCAAAGCGCTTGAACATAAGATGTAACGAAAAAGCGGGAATCTTTACGATTCCCGCTTTTTTTGCATATACGTTTGCTAGAAGTCTAAACCATAAGCGATTAGTGAAAAGCGTGAAAGGGTATCAGATATAAAAGAAGTATTATCCAAAATAAGATAGTTATTTCCAGAAATCGTTTGTGTACTTTTATAATTTAAGTTAAAAATGCAAAAAACTTAATTTTTTTAAGTTTTTTTGCTGGTTTTTAACTTTTCTTTGCGCTACAATTAGCTCATATCAAAGTAAAAAAGGAGGGTATTCGGGTGTATCAAGAACAGCGCATGAGTGCGATTATTGAATACCTTCACACACACCGCACAATTACATTAGACGAAATTTGCGATATGTTCACCGTTTCAAAAGATACGGCGAGACGCGATTTAGTCAAGCTTGAAGAACACGGTGAGGTTATGAGAGTCAAAGGCGGAGCGACGCTATCGTCAAGTCATATCATCGATTACAGTGAGCGAACGCCTACCAAAGCGAAAGAACAAATTGCTAAAGAAGCAGCTTTGTTAATGTCGGAGGGGTATGACGTGCTTTTAGATACGTCTTCTACCATCGCACTGATGGCGAAGTATATGGATGTAAAGCATGTAACCGTTATTACGAATTCCATCGATAATGTGGATTTGCTTGATCAATATACCCCGTGTGATACGTTTTTGCTGCCGGGCAAGTTTAACGGGAAAAACCGTAACGTCACCGGGCCAAGAACGATTTCTACGTTGCAGGAATACAAAGTAGATCAGCTGTTTTTAGGTACGTGCGGCGTTGGTGCAGATGGTATTACGTCTCCAAGTGAAGAAGAAGCGTTTTTAAAAAGACAGATGATTCAATGTGCAAGACAAGTGATTATGCTTGCGGATCATACGAAGTTTGAACGTGAATTTTTACATCGAGTTTGTGATATGAGCGACATTGATATCTTAATTACAAATAAAGACCCAGAAGCGGATGTAAAAGAAAAAATAGAACAAAATCAAGTGCGGATTATCGTCACAGATTTTGATAAAGGAGAGGAAACGAAATGAAGAAAATAAAGGTAGGATTAGTAGGATACGGATTTTCAGCAACGGTCTTTCACACGCCGCTTTTAAGCGTGTTAGACGAATTTCATATTTCAAAGGTAATGAGTTCAAATCCTGAAAAGGTGACGAGTGACTTAGAAGACGTTGAAGTAGTGAGTACTTTATCTGAACTTCTAGAAGATGACAGCATTGATTTAGTTATTATTACAACGCCTAGCGGCATGCACTATGAAATGGTGAAAGACGCACTACGTGCAGGCAAGCATGTAATTGTTGAAAAGCCGATGGTCGTATCAGAAAAAGAAGCAAATGAATTAATTCAATTAGCAAAAGAACAAGGTGTTCAACTAAGCGTCTATCATAACCGTAGATGGGATAATGATTATTTGACAGTGAAACAGCTGATTGAAGAAGGGAAATTAGGCGACGTTAAAATGTATGAAGCTCATTTTGATCGCTATCGTCCAGCTGTTCGAGACCGTTGGAGAGAGAATGAAGGACCTGGATCAGGAGCGCTTTATGATTTAGGATCTCATTTAATTGACCAGGCTTTACACCTTTTTGGAATGCCTGAATTTGTTCAAGCAGATGTATTTGGTCAGCGAGATCATGCACGTACGGATGATTACTTCCACGTAGTGCTTGGATACGGTTCTCTTCGCGTTATTTTACATTCAAGCGCTATTGTGCCAAGCAACGGGCCTCGCTTTCAAGTTCACGGAACAAAAGCAAGCTATATCAAATACGGAATTGACGGCCAGGAAGATATGCTAAGAGCCGGCAAGAAGCCTGTGGATGATACGTGGGGAGCCGACAGCCCTGAACACTACGGTAAGCTGACAACAGGGGAAGGAGAAACAACAGAAATTGAAACGCTGCACGGTTCTTATGTGACGTATTATCAAAAAATTGCCGACAGCCTGCTTCGAGGAGAAGAGCTTCCGGTTTCAGCAGAAGAAGCTCGTGACGTGGTTAAAGTCATTGAAGCGGCATTTGAAAGCAGCAAAGAAAAACAAGCGGTTTATTTTAACTAAGGAGCGAGAAACAGTGAGTAATCATTCGGCAGAGACGCTTCTTGAAAAAGTAGTTCAACAGGAAAAAGAACTGATCTTTCATCAATTTACAAATGACCAGGCTTTACAGATCGGAACGGCCATTATTAATGAAGCGAAAAGCAAAGGTAAGGCAGTAACCGTAAGTATTAAACGAAATGGTCAAACTCTCTTTCAACATGCGATGGAAGGGGCTATTCCCGATCATGAAGAATGGATTAAACGAAAATCAAACACCGTTCTTCGTCACCATCACAGCTCGTACTATATGAAGCTGTACTGCGAGTTAAAAGATCGTTCTTACGCGCAGTTTTACGCAGCGAATCCCCAGGAATTCGAAGCAGTAGGAGGGTCATTTCCAATTTCGGTTAAAAACGTCGGCGTAATTGGAACCATTACCGTATCAGGCATGTCGCAAGAAGAAGATCATGCACTTGTGGCAGATACGATTCGCAGCTTTATTTCGTAAAGAAAGAACTTAGGGTAGGAATAGTTTAAGGAAGATCCGAACGATGAATCGTTCGGATCTTTTTATTGGTTTGGTAAACGAAGGTTGCGCCTACTTAACTATGTCTCAAGCTCTATTTTTGCGGAGCCATTATCTGCTGAAGTGCTTAATGGCAGAATCATTTAAAGAAAAATCATTTAAAGAAAAATCTTCTTTGGTAAGCACCGTTTGATTCTGTGTTTCGCATTCTTTAGTAGGGTGCTCTTCTTTTTTAGAAACAGTAGAAACTTCTTCGTTATTTTCATACGTGTAGTTTGTTGACATTATGTTTCACCTCTTGTATCTAGTGTTTGAGGTACAGAAAATAAAATAAGAAGAAATATCAGGAATACCTTAAAAAGAAGGGTACTCTTTAAATTATTTGAACTCGTGCAAAAAATTGTCTACACTAAACACTGATACATAAATCAAGTGAGGAGAACGTGGACAGTTTATGAAGTTGATTTCGTGGAACGTAAATGGCATTCGCGCGTGTGTGCGAAAAGGTTTTTTAGATTATTTTCAAGAAGTGGATGCAGATGTATTTTGTATTCAAGAGACGAAGCTGCAGGAAGGCCAAATTGATTTGCAGCTAGAAGGGTATTATCAGTATTGGAATTACGCCGTGAAAAAAGGCTATTCCGGAACGGCTGTTTTTACAAAGCAAAAGCCTTTATCCGTTTCATACGGTGTAGATAAAGAATCGGAAGACGAAGGGCGTATTATCACGCTTGAGTTTGAACAATGCTATGTAGTAAATGTGTATACGCCAAATTCTAAAAGAGATTTAGCAAGGCTTGAAGAAAGGCTTCAATGGGAAGACGATCTGCTCGTGTACTTAAACAAATTAAATAGCCGTAAAGCGGTGATTTTGTGCGGAGACTTAAACGTAGCACACGCAGAAATTGACTTGCGTAATCCGAAGCCAAACCGAGGAAATTCTGGTTTTACCATAGAAGAGCGAGGAAAAATGACGACGCTTCTTGCTAGCGGATTTCTTGATACATTTCGTTATTTGTATCCGAATCAAGAAGAAGCCTATACGTGGTGGTCGTATATGAACAAAGTGAGAGAACGAAATATCGGGTGGCGCATTGATTATTTTATCGTATCGGAGAGAATCAAAGACGTTATTCAAGAAGCTACTATTCATCCGCATGTAATGGGAAGCGATCACTGTCCTGTGATGCTAGAATTAAATGTACCTCATCTATGATATCTTTCTATATAATAGAAGAAAAACGGAAAAAAGGTTGGTTCACGCGAACGGTTGCGGTATAGTAAACATATTGAAAAGTACAGAATGTTCTAGGAGATAAAGGGGGAGACAGAGGTGAAGCGAGACTCGCTGCAAACCATTGAACACGAAATTGCGCTGCTTGTTCGTCTAACAACGACGCACAGTCCTAAGCTTGGAAGCTTGGACCGTTCTGAGTATTTACTGTTAAGCGAGCTAGATCAGCGCAGTCCGCTCGGGATTAATGCATTAGCTGAAAATTTAAAGCTGAGCTTATCTACAGCTAGCCGGCAAGTATCTGCGCTTGAGACTAAACAGTTTGTTCGTCGCTTTCCGAGTCCAGAAAATGGGCGGATTAGTTTAATTGAAATGACGGATGCAGGGAAAGATATTTTGCAGCATGTACAAAGCAAGCGTAAACAGGCCTATGCTGAAGTGTTAGAAAATTGGTCGGAAGAAGAGGTTTTGGCACTGGAAAAAAGTTTATCACGCTTGAATCTTGATTTTAAAAGATGGCGCAGTAATGGATGTTAAAGCGAATACATATAGATGAACAAAAAGGCTATTGAAAAATAGTCTTTTTAAGTTGAAACAAAGAAGTTGATTTCTTCATTAAAAGATGTATAATATGTAGTGCTGCTATAACTTGCATGATACAACTTGTACAATAAAATATGTAAGGAATTGTTAGTCATATGAAAAGAATTTAATAAAAGGAGGAATAAATATGAGTCAGAATAATCCAGCAGTAGCCTCCGACAAACAAGGTTTAAGCGTACCTAAATACTTAATTATGGCGATTTTAACGCTATTTTCAATTGGCCCTCAGTATTTTTTGAATTTATCTTACACGGTCAATCAAGTATTGATTCAAAATCGATTTGATGCGAGTACACAAAGCTTACTATTGCCATCTATTATTTCTAACTTGGCATTTGGACTTGGGGTACCAATTGGTCCGATGCTTGCGAAAAAATATGGCGTACGTAAAGCATACTTAACGTTCGTTTTAGTCTTTTTAGCAGGTTCGATTATCAACGTTTTTTCTGAAAATGTGGCGTTTTTATCCCTTGGTCGTCTGATTCAAGGCTTAAGCTCAGGAATGCTGTTTTTAACCATTATTCCAGCTGCGCTGATTTCGTTTCCGAATAAAATCCGAAACTTCTTTTTAGTATTAGCGATCGGCGGACTGTTCGGTTCAACAGCAATTGGAGCCTTTTTAGGCGCTGTATCTCTTAGCATGGATAATTGGCGCTGGGTGTTTGTTTTAGGAATACTTGCTTCTCTTGTCTCTCTGTTTATCGGATATAAGGTATTGCCTGCTCATGATCCAACTCAGCAAGAAGACCGTCCAGTGGATAAGAAAAGTATCTTTATTCTTAGCCTTATTATGATTTTATTAGTGTATCCACTGTATGAACTAAGATACGAAGGATTCGCTTCTATTCAAGTGTGGCCGTTTTTACTAGCTGCAGCAGGGTTAGTTGTCATTTTTGTCTTAGTTGATTTAGCGGCTGAAAATCCGCTAGTACCATTAAAATCGCTGCTAGCCGTAAAACCAGTTGCGGGTACAATTATGGCCATTGGCGGTCATATGGCATACATCTTAGCAATCGCAGGTATTAATGGCGTCATGCAAAATGTGCAAAATGCATCGTACACCACGCTTTCTTATTTTTATTTATACTTTTTTGTTGGGGTACTGATTTCAGCATTTGCAACGACATTTTTGTATGACAAGTTTGGTCCAGGTTATCTTGGAGCGATTGGATCACTTCTCATTGTCATTGTAGGATTTAGCTGGGTAAACGTATCAGCCGATACATCACTAGTGAGCTTGTATGTTCACATTATGCTCTTTGGTATGGGTGTTAGTATGGCACTGGTATCCGGTGCGCTAGGAGCGGCACTAGCCGGAGATTTACATCAAGCTTCGATGCGTTCCATTTCACTGCACTCCATTCGAAATTTATTAGGGGCGATTGTAGCACCTGTGATTGGATGGTTTGTTGTTCGACAAAACGCGATTTATTATGAAGATTTCCGAGGTCAAATTAGCTCAGTAGATCCTCAGGTGAAGGTGCAGCTGTCTGAAATGATCAAACGTTATATGGGTATGGGAATGAGTCAAGCGGATGCAAAAACATCGGCTGTGACGGCTGTTGTAGCAGGCGCTAAAAAAGCATCGATTTTACATGCGTATCACAACTTATTTTTCATGCTTGGTATTTTAGGCGTAATTATGCTCATTGCTTCACTAAGTAAAGCATGGAGCGGTGAAAATAGAATTCTTGTTCAAAAAGAAGAGGGTCAAGAAGAAGCTGAGCCGCAAGAAGAAAGAAAAATGCTGCCGGCACCTCAAACAGAAGAAACATCTGTATAATATACTAACTATAGAAAGAAGGAATTCCGATGAGTAAAAGTCGTTTATTGGTTACTAACATTGTTGGAATCATTGTGATTTTATTACTAGTAGGCTTTGGTGGATATTATTTCTACGAAAAAGCAAATTACGTTAAAACAGATGAAGCGCAGGTAGAAGCACCGCTTTCACAAGTCATCGCTTCAGCTAACGGTCAGTTAAGCGAATGGAATGTAAAAGAAGGAGATAGCGTTTCTCAAGGTGATTCTGTTGGAAGCTTAAAAGAAGGCGAAAAATCAACAGACGTAACGTCTATGATTGACGGAACAATTATTAAAAACAACGTATCTCAAAATCAATTAGTAAAAGCTGGCGATGTGTTAGCACAAACAGCTGATTTATCTAAAATCTATATCAATGCAAACATTAAAGAAACAGACTTAGGTGACTTAGAAGAAGGAGACAGCGTCGACATTACAGTGGATGGAGATTCAGGTAAAGTCTTTAAAGGCCATGTTGAAGCAATCGGCCGCGCAACAAACTCAGTGTCTTCTATGCTTCCTGCTCAAAATACAGGAAACTACACAAAAGTAACGCAAAAAGTACCGGTGAAAATTTCAATTGATGACGCATCAGATAAAGTTCTTCCAGGTATGAATGCGGAAGTGAAAATTTCAATTTAATAACGGAAAAAAAGCTGCTTCCTCCAAGGGAGCGGCTTTTTTTATGCCTAAACAAATAAAATAAAAAATGTGCTAAAAAGGGGATGTATACAAAGGAAATGTGTGGTAAGATACTTCTTGTTTGAAATTGGATATCGGTAAAGAAGGTGATGGGATGACCGCGGTCGAAACAAAAAAAGGGCCAAAAGAAAAGCTGAATTTGTTTTTCTTAACGTGGCCGATCTTTTTAGAAGTGTTTCTTTTTATGTTAATGGGGATTGCTGATACCTTTATGCTAAGTGCGCTGTCGGATGATGCCGTATCAGGAGTCGGAGCAGCCAATCAATACCTTCACATTGCGATTTTGGTGTTAGAGGTCATTGGTAACGGAGCGGCAATTGTTGTGTCTCAGTATTTAGGATCAAAACGGTATATGGAAGCGTCAAAGATTTCTGCTTTGGCCGTTACGTTAAATTTAGGAGTCGGGCTAGTCATTAGCGCGGGTTTTCTTTTGTTTTCAAGACATATGATGGAAGCGATGAACTTACAAGGTGACGTGCTGATGTATGCACAAAGCTATTTATCCATCGTTGGAGGAGCTATTTTTCTTCAAGCCATTATTAACTCTCTTGCAGCGATTATTCGCGTACATGGCTTTACGAAGCAGGCAATGTTTGTTTCACTTGGAATGAACATTTTTCATATTGCAGGAAACTATGCTTTAATCTTCGGGAAGTTCGGCTTTCCGGAAATGGGCGTACAAGGAGCAGCAATTTCATCTGCGTTCAGCCGATTCGTTGCCCTTATTGTGTTCTTTTGGCTGCTGTATCAAGTGATGGAATATAGAGTGAAATTTCAATACTACATTACGCTTTCAAAAGAATATATCGGTAAAATTTTAAAAATTGGTATTCCGTCGGCTTTTGAACAAGTGATGTATCAAGGCTGTCAAATTGTCTTTTTATACTATGCAACCTACCTAGGAGCAGAATCACTTGCTGCGAGACAGTACGCGATGAATATTTCAATGTTCATTTACTTATTTGCCATTGCAATTGGAATGGGTACAGCGATTATTGTCGGCCGTTTAGTAGGCGGAAACGAAAAAGATGAAGCGTACCATCGCGTATGGAAAAGCGTCAAATGGGCCAGTGCCGTAACGATGATGATGGTTGTTCTTGTGATGACATTCAGAACACAGCTGATCAGCGTGTTTACAGACAATCCGCATATCATTGAGCTTGGGGCGACGGTGCTGCTTCTGAGCATTGTGCTTGAAACGGGAAGAACGATGAACATTGTGCTGATTAACTCGCTGCGGGCAGCAGGAGATGCCAAATATCCGGTGTTAATTGGTGCGATGTCGATGGTCATGATGAGCTTGCCGCTCGGTTATTTCTTCGTTTTCCATTTAGACATGGGGCTCGCTGGCATTTGGCTTGCCATCGCAGCCGATGAATGGACGCGCGCGGTTATTATGTTTTTCCGCTGGAAAAGCCGAGCATGGGAAAACTACGGACTTATACAGCACGAACAAACAGCTGAAGAACCAACGCCGGTTCAAGTATAAAACAAAACCTCTGCAGGATGTGCAGAGGTTTTTTGCTGTGTAAAAAAACGAAGTGAAGTTGGTCTTTTTACGCAAAAAGCTTTAATTTGTGGGAAAAAACGGGTATGGGTACAAAGGAATGGTTTTATTCTACTTATTGTTTGTTTTAGATAACGGTATATGGTTGGATAACGTATTTAGACATGAGTCTTTTTTCTCTTATTTTTCATTTTTATCTCAATTCATGAAACTAGAAGCATAAAAAAGAGAGTTTTTTCCTATTTAGCTATAATGAGACAAATTTTATACTTATAATTATTGGATTAAACTCGAAATGTGCGGAACAGGAGGAACGATATGGGGTTAGGAAGCGTATTAGACGGACTGCTGGGTGAAGTATCTGGAAGAGTCTCAGATGTAGAAGGGAAAATTTCTAAGCTAAGAACGGCTAAAAGTAAAATTGAGCATGAACAAGCTGTTTCATTAAAAGAAATCGAACACATCAAAAAGCCTGAGCTGGGAGACAAATGGACGGGTACGTTATCGGATGATTTTGACGAAAAACGTACGGCAGCCTACGACAACATAAAAGGCATTTTAGACAGTGATTACGATGGATACATTCGTGAAATTGAAACAAAGATATGGGCGCTAGAAGCTGAAAAAGGAGCTTTGAGTGGCTTGAACGCCGTTATTGGAGAAGCGGATTCTTTATTAGCTAAAGGTGAAGAAGCCTATGACGCAGTAGAAAACAAGATTAGTGAAATTAGAAGGGGGCTGTTTTCATGACAATTAAGCTTGATCACGCTGACGTTATCAAAAAGCTTGAAGCAGTCAGCTCAGCGATTGGGAATTTATCCATTAGCAAAATGCCTGACCTTGGAAAAAACAGTCTTGATACTACAGAGAAATGGGAAGCGCGCGAAGAAGAAATTCAAACGCTTATTTCTACTTATATAAAAGCACTAAACAAAAACGTAAAAGATACAAAATCTAATGTAGACTTACTAAAAGAACAAGACGAATCTATTATCCATTCGTAGCAGCAAAGGGGGATGACTGTGGGAAAGGTATACGATGCAAAAGCGCTGTTTGATGTAGCAAAAGACAGGGAAAAAGCCTACGATGAGTTACTAAGCCAGCTGGGTGAACTGAAAAAAGCGCTGCAGGGCGTAGCGGACTTAGATGGCAGCTTAGAAGGAAAAGGCGCTGACAATATAAAATCTTTTTATAAGCAGCACGCCGATACGGCCGGACAGTGGGAAAACTTAATTAAAATGCAGCAAAGCTATTTTTCAACGCTTCACGTTAAAGCTGAAAAAGCAAAGCTATCAGGAAGCACGATTGTAACTGAATCATTTTTAGAAACAGAGCTAAAAAACGCCAATAGCAATGCTAAAGAAATGGTTGCGCAGCAGCACGACGATCTGCAGAGTATTTTAAACGGTATTGACGATATCGTCTCTATTTCAGCGTTTTCAACGAGTGAGTTTAACGATAAAATAGAAGAAGCAGAGAAAAAACGCACCGATACAATTGAAGCAGTGAACCAGCTTGACGCTGAATGGTCAAAAGAATACAGCGAAATGGACGACTTCTATGCGGTAGTGGATACGCTAGTAAGCGGCTTAGAGCTTGCTACGAGTCAAGGAGGAAGTGTCTATCAGCTTGCCTTTGACGAAAAAGCCTATCACGACAGCGAGCTGTATAAAGTTCAAACAAAGCTAAACGACTATGCCACTTCATATGTTGATTACAACAAGCAGCAAGAAGAAGTATACGAGCTGGAAAAAAAGCAAGAAGAAGAAGCAAACAAGCCGTGGTATGAAAAAACGTGGGACGCGGTTTCTACCTTTACAGGAGAGGTCAGCGGATATTATGATTATAAACGAGCAGCAGAAGGCGTGGACCCTGTTACGGGTGAAAAACTTTCCACCTCACAGCGCGTCGCAGCGGGAGCCATGGCAGCAGCCGGCTTCATTCCGGTTGTCGGCTGGGTAGGACGAGCCGCAAAAGGCGGAAAAGCCATCTACAAAACGGCTAAAGGCCTAAGCGCAGCGGATCACGCCCTAGACGCCTACAAATCCGCCAAATCCTTCAAAGTCCTGGAGCAAACCGAAAAAGGCCTCTACGGTCTTGTGGCTGCAAACGGCTTAGGAGAATACATGACCGGACGCGATATGTTCGGGAATAAAATCAGTGAAGAGCAGCGTAAAGCAAGTCTTCTGCAAGCATTAGGAATTGCTGGAGCTGGGGCGCTTTCTACGAAGGCAGCGGGGAAAATGGGACAAAGCCTTGCGACCAAAGGAACCGAAAAGCTCAACAACATGCGCAACACGCTTCGCACAAGCGCCGTTGCCAACGTCACAAAGCAAGCCTACCAAAGCGTCAAAAATGCACCGGCCTCTTGGACTCAGTCGCTACATAAAACGTATAACAACATCCTAGACAGCCAGATGCCAAGACTCATGCCAGATCTTGTGCCGGCAGGTCCAGCGCTTGCCCAGCAGACGGTGAGGGAGACCTTGCAGAATGTAAAGAAACAGACGATGCAGATGGCGCAAGCTCTCTATAACCCAACGGCCAAACGATACCAAGATCCAGAGACAGGACAATTTGTGGCTAACCCGAATGTGGAGAGAGTGGAGAAACCGGTTGTTAAAGAAGTTGAGAAGGTTCAAGAAGTTACTAAGGGTACGGGTGAAGTTTCGAAGAAGAGTGCAACTAGAACCTTTAACAGCACTTATGAAGAAAGACTTGCACAAACACCAGTAAATAATGGAAAATGGACTGGAGAACGTGGTGAATCTACATTTATTCATGAGAATGAGAAAGTCAATGAAATCCTAAGTCAAGTTGATAAGAAAGGCATTGATTACTCAGATGCTGTCCCTGATTTTTCTCCTGTCTCGAAAGGAAGAGTTGAGATAGAAGGCATGTCTATTGATAGAGATATTAATTTTAAAAAAGCTGATGAACGGTTAGCTGAAAAATGTGGGGTAACCCCTAAGGAAGTAAGGAAATGGCGTAAGCAAAATAAATATACTTGGCACGAGGATAATGATTTGAAGACTATGGACCTAGTGCCTTCTGTAATAAATAGTAAGTTTGGTCATTTAGGTGGAGTTTCCGAGGCAGGTAAAGCCGAAAAAAAACTATAATAGAGGGTGGAATCAATGGAGACAATTAAACATGAAACGTTTGGAGAATTAGCCTACAACTATGGTTGGAAGAGGAATAATAACATTACTTTGTTTGGACATGAAAAGACTGTAATATTAAATATTGAAGCAGAAGATGATGCAGAATTTGAAGATGCACAGGTCAATGCTTATCATAAATTTTTTAATGACAAAGAACGTCTTTTGAACTTGGCTGAGGATGCTATATTGAACTATTATTTAGAAGTTTACGAAGATTACAGACAGCGACTCGGTGAGAAATTCGCTGATAAGATGGCTCCTGTCATATCCACAAAGGACGAGATAGCTACTATTGTTGAACCTAAGCAACTGATATTTCCTATGGTCTTTGATGAAGATGTAAGACAAGTTGGTTTGTTACTTGAATGCACGTGGGAACCTGAGCATGGTCTTGCGGTAAAATTTGAGGATGAAGAAATAGTCGAGGTTGGTTTTCAAGATATTGTTTTATAATTTGGGGACTACCCAGTGCCGAATGGACCCAACGGTTTTTATGAGATAAAACTAATAAATAAGGTAGTGGTTAAAGAGTTCATTAATTATTTAAAGGATAGTAATACTTCGCTAAAAAAAGATGATATTATGAACTTTTTAAAAGGGTTACAGTAGAATTTAAAGCACTTGATTGTCTACTTTAGGCAACAAGTGCTTTTTGTTTTTTGTGAGAAATTTATGCTTTGGACTACATAAAAAATGCTAATGAAAATCAATAGCTTATGATGGTTGTACCATCAAGGCATTATGTTTTAATACTTGGTTTGTGAAAATAATATAATAATTAGGCGATAAACAATGGATAAAGTAAAAGGATGTTCGAACTCTGCTTTGGCTTAATAAATTATGAGTTGTATTTTTACTAGATACGGCCGTATAATACTCGCTATTCGTTAAAAAAGCGTTACATAAATTTTAATTTCGTAATGGGGGGCTGAAAAATTAAACGTTGTTGGGTATACACAATTCTCAACTTAAGGACAGGTAAGTTGAAATATCAAAAAGACGAAATCAAAGTATACTGTAAGGAAAAAGGCTTGAACTTGATACATATTGTTAGAGATGAAGGGATAGAAGAGATGGCTAAAGATATGGCGCCTGAACAACTAAAAAACACGTATTTAAATGTAAAGCTTACACACTAGGGAGGAGTAGGAATTGAATATATACAATGATTTTCGGCAAATTGGAACAGTAGAAGAAGAAACAATCAATAAATATAAAGAGTATCTTCCAAAAGAATTGATTGAAGCGTGGAAAACATATGGATATGGAACTCTTCTGAATGGTTATTTAAAAGTAATTAACCCTGATGATTTTAGGGAGTTGATAACTGACACATATTTAAGAAATGAAGGGACCATTCCAATTTTTGCTACATCCATGGGTGATATTATATTATTTGAGATGGATGAAAATAATGAGTCTTATGTAGTGATGGTTAACTATCGTAAGGCTAAAACGAAAGTGCTAGCTTCAAAATATTCTTTATTTATTAGATTTTTAGAGGAAGAACCATTTAGACAGAGATCATTAGAATGGTCACCTTATACTGAAGCAGTAGACCACTATGAGTTGCCAGCTTATGATGAGTGTTTTGGTTATACTCCATTATTAGGGCTTGGTGGAGCAGAAAAAGTAGAGAATCTAAAAAAAGTCAAATTGAAGGAACATATTCTTATTATTACTGAATTCATGGGACCAGTTCAGTAATGTTCAAAGCTATATTACAAAATGAACTATAAGCACTTGACTGCCTTTTAGGCAACAAGTGTTTTTTTGTGAACAATTTTTTGTTTTTAAATTATCCGATGTGAATGTGAAAAACATCAGAAAGTTAAAGAGAAATGAGGTTGAATTTTGAAAAAAATATTTCAAAAAAACAGGTGTTGATGTTAAAAACATTTATACTGAGAGTAATATGCAAACAAAGAAATTTATAGTTAAAAACATTATTAATGGTAAGCATGGCCTTACAGCATTTTATTATTGTTAAAGAAGTAAAAGTAGTATGAAAGAATTTAAAGATTTATTCAGTGAATTGAAGGCTGATATTATATCTAGTATGGAAGGAGGATATAAATGAAACCTAATTATTTTACGATTGCAATGTATCCTACAGTATCTATTAATCAGGAAGAGATACTAGGTCGTCTTTTGGATGTGTTTGAGTCAAATGAAAAATTTGCTCCTACCCATTGGGGTAACTCTGAAACAGTAAAGGTAGAATATAATCGTCGGGAAATTCTAGAAAAAGTGATTTCAGAGCGTAGAGTATCTGAAGTTCATCTGTATCGTGATAAATCTGTGCACTATAGAGGACGCTTTGAAGTTAACTTGAACTATGGTTCATTTCTGAAATTTGAATTTCAAAAATCTATTCCTCAAAAATTTTGGTCAGATTTTTTTGTGCTATCTGATCAAATCGCAGAAGTTGCAAAACCTTGTTTTGGAGTAGCTCAAATTTGTTGGCCAGTACCTAATCCTTGGAATACTGAACGTGAACGCTTACAAAAATGGATGAATATTTCATCTCTACCTATACCGGTTAGATTTCTTCCTAACGGTCCTTTGGGGGTAGGAGCTAGAACATATTTTAGTGGTCAGGTTTTGGAAATGTTTGATAAAGAATTCTTACTAAATACTCCCGCTGTCGTATCGGAATTAGAATGGGGCGGAGTTTGTATGGATCTTTTACAAAATCCATTAGAAGCTGATAGTGATACATGGCTAGATCGTTGGTTACATGTAATGAAACACTTAGAACCAGCTCAAGTAATAGCTGTGCTAAGTTTTCATGAAAGTCGAATGTTTGTCACGTATTCGCCCAATGTTGCTTGGAAGAAGTATCTAGAAAATTAAAGGAAAGGAATTTGTAATTATGGATGAGAAAAGTAATGATCGAATAAGGATTATGGAAATAGTAAATAGATCTCAATATAATGATGAGGTTATAGATCAGGTAGATATGAATGATTTAGACCTTAGTTTTTCAGACCTGTCAGAAGTAATGGCAAGGCGTATTATGGCAAAACGTGTTGTGTTGAGAGCCTCTTCACTAATGAGAGCAGCGTTTCATGACTGCGATTTTGAGTTAGCTGATTTCAGAAGTTGTAATTTAGAGGAAATTAACATGGCAGACTGTATGTTTGGCGAAGCGGATTTTTCTAAAGCAAATATGAAATATGCAAAGATAAATATAAGTAGTTGCTTTGAAACTCGTTTTGATGAAGTTGATTTTTCACATGGAGAATTAGTTGGAACAATTTTAAATCATGCTACATTTCGCCATGCAAATTTGTCAGGAATTGATGCGGAACAGGCCGACTGTACGGGAACGGATTTCAGCGGTGCCAATCTGACAAATAGTAAATTTGAAAAAGCGCATTTGGAAAATGTAAATTTATCAGCGGTAGATGCTAGAAATGCTAATTTCACAGAAGCGGATTTTACCGGTGCTAAACTCGACAATGCAGTTTGGACAGGAGCAAATGTAGAAGGAGCTAAGTTTGACGAAAATGTGAAAGAACAAGTGTTGAAAATGATATAGAAGTTGATTTTAAATTGTATGTAAAATTGGCACCTACGTTTTAATGTATGATTTGTCACAGCATGTAAAGGGTGTCACACTCTCACTATAGAACTTGAAACTAAAAGAAAGAATCTCTAGGGATGATATGGGTTGCAAAGTTATAGACCGAGATAATTTATAGAGGGAGGTTAATATTTATTTATGAATATAGAGATTAAAAATAATAGTAAGCCTGCAAATTTGCAAGAGATTCAATCATTTGAAGAAGAGTGGAATATTGAATTGCCCGATGATTATAAAGAGTTTTTACTTAAAACCAATGGCGGCAACCCTACTATACGAAGGTTTCAAACCTTAGACAAAAAAATCACGTCGTCTTTAACATCCATACTTCCATTTACTAAAGAAGTGCATAAAAATGTACAGAATGTATTTTTAGCTTTTCATAGTAACCATATAATACCTGATAATCTTCTAATTATTGGCGAAGATCCAATTGATAACAAAATTTGCTTGTCATTATCAGGAGAAAATGCTGGAGCGGTTTATTATTGGAGCTTAGACATGGAAGACATCTACGAAGAAGAATATGAACCTTCTAACACGCACTTTAGCCTTATTTCTTATAGCTTTGAAGATTTTATAAAAAGCCTCAAAGACAAATAACCCTAGAGGGCTGCTAAACTTATTTGTTTGTTAATTTTATTGGGAAACTTATAAAACCTACGTTCGTAAATAGGTATAAATTCTTTTATTCCTGAATTAATAAGATTAATTTGGCAATAAAAAATTTGCAAGAGTAAGTGGGAGCACCGATTGTATTTTCTAGGCAATCGGTGCTTTTATTAAACGCATTTGCGCATTTCATCATTTGTTTTCTATTTTATAAAAGTTAAGGCTTATAAAATAGAATAGCGTCAAAATAGCTTATTCCAATCGCTAGTCATTGCAAGTATCTAAATAAATAAGGTGGGTCACTCTATGGTGACCAAAGGAACGAAAAGATTTTTTAGGTAAGATTAACTGGAATTCTTGAGAGTTAATCTAAGGAGTGAAAACAGCAAAATGAAAGAATATGAAGATAAGTTTAGTGAATTACAAGCTGATATGATATCTATATGTATGGAGTACGTTGAAGATAGAGCTGATAAAGTATATGTTTATGCTTCACGTGAAGGAGGAATTGTTTCAGGCAGTTTCTTTTATTGTATCAATAATAAGTATGTAGAATGTCATAAAGTGAATGATGCATTGGAGAATGGAGACGAAAGATATGATGTGTCTCAAAAAAGAATGCTTATGGTGTTGCGAATAATATGTGAAGATATCGAAAAGATTGAAGAATTATGCAAAGAATATGAAAGAGATATGCCAACGGAGATGAAGTTAATCTATGATGTTAAGAGTGGCAATTTTAAAGCTGGATACAAGTATGATTTAGTATATACTAACGATGATAGTAAAACAGCTGATCATGTTGCTGATGAGTGGTTTGAAGAAGTGAAAAATAACAAGCTTTAATTTAGTATTGGTGTGTGGTAATGAAGCAGTTAGTGCATATGGTAATAACATGATGAGAAATTACACCAATTTTAGAACTATCATAGATAATAAAATAATTGTTACTTTATAGTACATCAAATGGTTTGACTTAGTAAGCGATAATTGGTAACCCAATTATCGCTTTTGGTTTTAAATAAGGATACGGATAAAGCCAAGCATTTAGATGATATACCTAGAACAAAAGAAATTAAAGTGAAATTTACCTACAAAACTAAATTCGATTCATAAGAATTTACAAGACAGTTAAAAGATCAAGAAAAAGGGATGAATGAATTAACCATATATGAATATCAGAAAAATCGAGAGCAATTTATTGATAAAGGTAGAGCGAAAGAAGGAAATGCAGTTCAAAAATAGCTAGACAAAAAGCTTATGTACAAAAGGTAAATGAACTTCAAAGTGAGGGATTACCGTTATCACAAGCAAAGAAAAAAGCTCAGGCATGGTTAGTTACTTAAGCACCCTGACTCCTGACTAGATAGCAGGTGGACAAGCTGAAATAATAGGAGATAAGAGGATTAATTTCTCTATAGGTAGTTAATGGAGGTCTAGAATCAAGAGTATTGATAAACAAATAGAGGAAGTAGCGAAAAACATGACACCAGAACAATTTAAAAATACGTATTTGAATGTAAAGTTAACACTTTAGGGGAGGAGGTTGAATGGAGCAATATTTAAAAGATTTTAAGTTGCATAGTAAAGTTCCGAGTGAAATCATTGAAAAGTATAAAGAATTAGTACCAAATGAAGTGATAAATTTTTGGAGTAATTATGGATTTGGTACATTTATGCAAGGGTATTTTAAAAGCGTAAATCCAGAGGAATTTATAGAAATCTTGGAGGAGAGTTGTCCAAGATTTAAGGATTCAATCGTATTGTTTGCTACGAGTATGGGAGACTTGATTATTTGGGCGGATGGATATGTTGGATTACTTAATTACAGGTATGGCATAGTAAAGATTATTATGTTTACATTTGAATTTTTCTTTCAAAATATTGCTGATTTAGAATTCAGGGATGAAGATTTATCTTGGTAGCCTTATCCCGAAGCGCTTAAACAATACAATGAGTTAGAGTATGATGAGTGTTTTTGTTATACACCTCTATTAGGGTTAGGTGGAGCAGAAAAAGTAGAGAACTTAAAAAAGGTCAAATTGAAGGAACATATTCTTATTATTACTGGTTTTATGGGGCCAGTAGAGGTATAAGGTTCGTTCTAATGAAGTAGACTTACTACTTATTTTATATTTTACAAGCAGATCGTATAGGAAACACAATAACGAATATATAAATAAAAAAACAAAGTACGAGTGAAATGAGTAGAAAAAGAATTACGAGTCTAGGTGAGATGACATTTTATCATTTTAGTCTAGAAGACCCCTACCTGAAGGAGCGGAACGAGCTTAGCTCAGCGAGTAAGTGGGGGGAAGTTCCATGTATGAAAAGTACAAAGACGTATATAAACAAACATGGCATGAGTTAGGTTGTGATGTTAGTTAAAATAGGCATTACCTAGAAACTGAAAACACTGACCAAATACTTGAAATAATTAGCCTAGTGGGTATTATTGTTTCGTATAAGGATATTTATGATGAACGTGATATTGGACTAACATTTGATTGTACATGGGATATAGAAAATGGATTGGGACTTCGTTTATTAGATGAACAGGTGAACGACGTAGGGTGGCATGATGTGACCATCTAAATAAACTGTTTTTTATCCGACAACAATCTATAAGCATATTTACAAGAGAAAACACGGTAGAAAATAAAGATAGTTTAATAAATGAATTTAAGCGGATAAATAGGAGTGATTCTAAGTGGATAAGTTGTCTTTTCTGCAACAATACAGAAAAAGTATTGAGTTTGTATCTAATGAAGACTTACTAAATATTAAGAAAGAGAACATCCCGAAAGAATGGGTGGAAGTATTTATAGAAACTGACAAGACTGAGAGGAAAGATAAACTAATTGCTTTATGGAATCGGGTATGTGAAAAAGAATTAAGTCACACGATTTCATATTTAAAAGAGAATTTAGTAGATGTTGAACTCATTATAGATAATGGACAGTACGCCATTCTATATAGTGTGAAGAGTGAAAATGACGAAATTCTTTATTATGAAGGGGGAATACCAAACAAATCAATTTACGATTTAGACATGGAACAAGCTTGGTCAAGTGTTCCGCAATCTATTGTTAAATTTTACGGAAAGTTACATAATGGCTTTTATTATATGCCAAGTCGAGCAATGGGTCTAGTACCGTTAGAGAGAGTAACTTATTTTAAAGAAGATGAATGGGGGATTCTTGATGATTTAGAGCATCCATTAGAAATCAATCTTGATACCACTTATGGATTTTTTGAGAATGGTATGGGTGGATACGTTGCGGTAGATTTGAACAATTGTACGCATAATGGAGCAACACTGTGGTTCACCAATGACCAGCCTGAATATAGTGTTGATTTCTGGGATATTGTAGATGAATGGATTTTAATAGGGTT
Organism: Priestia sp. 40; assembly: GCF_049368575.1. Lineage (NCBI taxonomy): Bacteria > Bacillati > Bacillota > Bacilli > Caryophanales > Bacillaceae > Priestia > Priestia sp. 40. Next base: position 45,791 of record NZ_JBMPZA010000008.1, on the reverse strand, counting down.
ACAAGATAATTAAAAAATAATGTGTAAATAGACTAAGTAAGTTTATATAGCATATAGCACTTGATTGTCCATAAAAGGAAGCAGGTGCGTTCTTTTATTTGAGCGTAACAATCAGTACAATCATAAAAAAGTTCAAAAATGAATTACGTGTACGTTAAAAAAATGGAAAGATTATTAAATAAACATAAGGAGGGTTTTATGAAAAATAAATCCATTCTTAATTTACAAAGTGAACGAAAAGTTGGGGTTGTTTTAATTGTTGCTGAAAGAGTATTTTCTGTAATAAGCCAAGGTGATGAAAGATATTCAGCAGGTAGAGAAGCGTTAGACAAATGTTGGTTATGGGGTGAATCTCATACTGTAACTGGAGATGAACTCTATGAGTTTATTGACAGTGCAGACTATACAGGGATCTCAGAATTTGCTGAGGAAGAAGAAGACTTGAATATGGCTAGGCTATGGTCACTACTAGTGGATGCCGTCGCTTATACATCTTGGGAAGCTTATAAAAACGAAAAAGTAAAATATGTACCGCAAGCACTGGAAGGTATCGGTGCAGATAGTATCACTGTCTTTTTGAATAGCGCAGTTGAGACCGGTTTTATCACAGTAGAGGAAATTGAAAGAATGGAATTAGTTTTTTATGATTATGAGTGTACAAGCAATGAAACCTCAATAAAAAGAGAAGATTTTATGAAATTATTTTAACTCAGTGTATGGAACCCATTGAATAAAGAGAACGAATGAGTAAGTGTAGACCACTACAGCAAATAGTGAGAACTAACAGTCAGCAAACCTCAATAAGCAGTTAAATGCACTATTTTTAACAGCACGTAATTGTTAAAGAAAAGAAAAAGGTGTTTTTTACGTTTTAGGATAGGGATTAATAGGTCTAGTCAAATTTTATAAGTGCAAAACTATTAAATAACAATGTATCTTTAGTCTTAACAAGTCATCCCATTTTATTAAGGAGAATGTAAATGAAAATGGAATTAAATATCCAACAAAGAGTTGGAGAATATAGAGTGAAAAGTGATCAGTTATTTGAACAGAAAAATTACCAACAATCTGTTGATGTATTAATCAAAGGGTGGGAAGAAATTCCGCTTCCAAAAGGGTTATATAGTGATACTTATGAGGTGGTAAAAGATATCATTGATACCTTTATCATAATGAATGACTATGAAAGTGCCCAATATTGGCTAACTCATCTATACTCATCAGGCTTTAAACGATTTGATGATGGTGAAAAAGAGTTTATTTCAGGCGTTATTTATTATGAAGTGGGATCTCTTTTAATTGCCAAAGAGTTTTTTGATATAGCTAATCGAAAATCAGAAGGAAGATTATTTGAAGGGAAAGATACGAAATACATAAAATTACTCAAAAGGTAATCATGTATGAAGGAGAATCACCAAATCAAATGAATCGATTTAATAATTTGAGCAAGGATGCTAAAGTCGAGTATCTATTGTCACTATCTAATTTACTATTACACTTCATCATAATGTTAAGGAGGTATACAAATGGAATGTAAGGATGGATCAATCAATCATTTATCCCTTGCCGGACGATACTGTGCTTTCTGAAAAGGAAGGTAAATGGAGAATAAATTTACCAGAAACGTATAAAGAATTTGTGAAAAAAAACAGCACTGTTAGTAGAAATATTATGGGAAGGTGTACAAGTGACTATGGAAATGTATTATTGTGACGAATGGTCAGATATCAAAAAGAAGCCTTGGAACATTCTTGATGAGCATACTGCATACACATACCACCAAAAACATAAACCCTATACGGTCGTACTAAGGGAAGATGAGAAGCACAAGTATATTATAAATATTACAAATGAATGGGTTTCAGTAGGGTTTTACGATGAACTAATTCGTAAATATTTAAATTATGACTTCGAAGTTATGAGTGAAGGTATGGTTTTTTTAAGAACAGCCATGTATTGGGAATATGATGATGAAACTGATACAGAAGTAGGTATTTTGATTTTACATTTCCGAGAAGATGGTTACATAGCAATGGAAAAGCGAGATTTAAAGAATGGTTCAGTCGAGGAGCGCGAAACAAACAATATCCTTGGGGAAAACTGGGATGCGTTTCCTGAATTTGGCCAATACTTATATTTGTGCAAAGAAGAACGCTAATTCTTTTGTAAAGCTAGAGTTCATAAGATGTGTCAGCGTAATAGTTGCTACGATATATATAAGTATCATACTTTTACTATGAAAGTTACAACATTAATGCTACTAAAAAACAGATGGACTTAAAGCACTTGATTTTGTACAAAAGTAACCAAGGGTCTTTTTTTAGTTGTCTGACATGGATTTGAAGAAACATAAAAAAGTTAAAGATAAACAGTTAGAATAACATACCAAATTGAAGATGAAGAACTAGGGATAGCAACAGTTGAAAACCAGTCAGGAGGATAAATTCTATGCAAATGGAAAGCCAGTTACAGGAATTGTATCAAGAAATAGCAGAAACGGTTAATAATATGATTCCAGAAGAATGGGAAAGATTTTATTTTTATGCACAGATTGATGAATCCGGGGGGCGAGTTTACTTTTTTTATAAATCAATTAGAGATAATAGCTACACGTATAGCCTAGATATACCAAAACAATTTAATCTATCGGAACTAGAATTTAATAATAAAGAAGATAAGCTTTTTGATCTTAGTGAACAGCTTAGAGAAATCTTTAAAGAAAATAGCCAGGAGCTATGGTATTCTTTTACGCTAATGTTAGATCAAACAGGGAAGTTCTCTGTATCATTTGATTATACAGATTGGCTGAATACAGATTACGGATTTGTAGCACAGAAAAAGATTTGGAAGTATAAATATTTGGATGAAGCACCAGCGGATGAAAAAACTAAAAGTTTAATAGATCAATATTTAAAAGAATATCCAAATAATCCTATTTAAATAATTATTAAGGCTATACAAATGAAGGAAGCAGTAAGCACAAAGTGAAAATGCGGGATTTTCGAGTACAAATATTTAAGTAGAGAATTAGCGGATGAAAAAGGTAAAGAACAAATGATGAAAATGAAAAGATATGAAGAAGGTTTTAACAGCAATAATCAATAAGTTATAGCATTTGAGTTTTTTAAAAAGGAGGCAAGAACTTATGGATAAGGACGATATTCATTTTCTTCAACAGTTACTTAATAGGACAGATAAGGATTACATAATAAGTTATTTATTGAATACTAATAACTCTCTATTGCTTCATTACTCTGCTGCGAATTATAACTGGAATAGTGGATTTGAAGTGCCAGCAGTTATTCTAGAAAATGCAGCTTGTGATTTTGGAACAGGTTTACTGATGTTTCATTATGCAGACGGGTATCGTATGTTAGAAGATCCTGGTGAAGTTTCAAATTCTCCCTTGAAAAATTGGAAAAATTTTTTAGGGGAAGTTTACAATAAACTCATAAACTTAGAGTTTACATTTCAGGATATTTCTTTCAATCCTGCATTAACAAATATTCAAAAATATAAATTAAAGAAGAGCAATCCAAACATTCCTGAACTCCTTATTAATAAATCTCCAGGAGATGTGGTTGATATTTTTAAAATATAATGAATTAGTAACTAACTAACTAACCTTAGATTAATTGATGCATTATAAAAAGAGTTAGGTCTAAGTCTAAAATACATAAAGGAAGCTAAATATCAATATCAAGCAGCTAAATCTGGAAGAATGGTAGGTATAGAATTTGAACGAACTGAAGTCATGAAAAGAGTGGCAGGTGAGACCGTTTTTGTTGGTGTTTCATTAAGGTCAAATGTATCGGAGGTTGCTAAGAGTGGAAAATAAAATGAAGCAATTACATAAAGAAATAGCTGAAACAGTGAACAAAATGATACCAGAAGAATGGGGAAAGTTTTATTTTTATGCTCAAATATCAGAAACTGGAGGAGGTACTTATTTTTTTATAATACACCTCAGAATACACAAAGTTTTACGTATAGCTTGAAAATCCCGTTTGAGTATCATATGGATCAACAAGAATTTAAAAAATGTAAAAGAAAACTGTTTGAATTGAGCAATCAATTAAGAAACAGTTTTGAAAATAATCATCAAGAACTTTGGTATTCATTTACAATGTCTGTAGATAGTAACAGGAAGTTGAACATACACTATGATTATACGAATTGGTTCGATACAAAGTATAGTTTTAGTGACCAAATGATGATTTGGAAACGTAAATATCTAGGTGAAGAAGCAAGTGAAGAAAAAGATAGAGCATTAATTGCAAAGTACGATAGTGAATTTCCGAATGATCCTATTTGAGTAGATGAAAATGAAGGAGTTTGCATAGTGGACCGAAACCATAGTAAGAAATTGATAAGAAATGCCATTAAAACTGGCGATATCAATGCAGTGAAAAAACTAATAGGTGATGATATAGAGACTTTGAATACCGTGACTGTATTTGGTACGTGGTTACATGTAGCGGTTAAAAAAGAGAACCTTCAAATCGTCCAGTATTTAGTTAAAAAAGGAATTGACGTTAATGCGAAAGGTGGGACATTTGATGCTTCTGCGTTAAATCTAGCAGCTGGATCTGGCAATTTAGAGATAGTAAAGTATTTAATAGCATCGGGAGCAGAACTGGATGTGAGCTTAGCGAAGAGAAATCCGCTGTTTGGAGCAATTTATGGGGGGCATCAAGAAGTAGTTAAATATTTAGTACAAAAAGGAATAGATGTGTCCATTAGATACACGGGAGAAAATATCAAAAATATGAATGCCTATGAATATGCAAGAGAGTTTGGGCAGACTGAGATTGCTAAATATTTAAAGCAAAGGATGACTGGAAATTGATAAGTATTTAAATGAGTATCCCAATAATCAATTAGCATAAATCCAGTATTTGTGGTTAAATTCCCACCTCATGAAGGTACTAAATTAATCCTGAAAAAATTACATCAAGAGGACTTTTTATAAGTGTAGAATTAAAAGTTTATAAGCGAGGTGCAACATCAGAGGTGCAACATCATATGAAAGAATTTGAAGAGCGATTTAGTGAACTCCAAGCCGATATGATATCAATTTGTATGGAATATATTAACGATAGAGCCGACAAAGTGTATATCTATGCTTCGTGTGAAGGAAACATTATCGCCAGTAAGTTTTTTTACCTTATTAACAATCAATATGTAAAATCTCATCAAGTGAACGACGCCTTAGAGGATGAGGATGAAAGATATGATACATCTCCGAAAAGAGGATTTATGGTATTAGATATTTTAAATGAAGATATTGAAAAAATTGAAGCGCTGTGTAAAGAAAATAACAGAGACATGCCAACGGAGATGAAATTAATTTATGATGTGAAGAGCGGCCACTTTACAGCGGAATACAATTACGAGTTGGTTTATACAAATGATGATGTTAAAACCGCTAGTTATAATGCTAATGAGTGGTTTGAAAAGGTGAAACGTAATAGACTTTAATATTTTGCTAGGGCTTCTTAGGCAATTTAACAAGGCAGCAGGAGGAATGTTAGATGAACGAAGAAAAAGTGAATAAGCTATATCAAGACATGGGCAATATCGTAATAGAGACCATTCCGGAAGCGTGTTCTAAAGTTTATCTTTATGGTGAAGTTGTTGATGGTGCCCAAACAGCGTACTTCTATTATTATCCTAATAACAGTGATGAAATTATATACAGTCATGACATTCCTGAAATTTTTGCTGTAAGTGAAGAAGACTATGTTAAACAATGGAACAAATTATTAGACTGCATCCAAGAATTGTGGAAAGTGTTTACCGGAAGTGAGAACCAAGAGCCATGGACCAGCTTCACTTTAATTTTTAATCACAAAGAAACGTTTACGATTCAATTTAATTATGATGATCTTTCAGCCGCAGATTCCCATGCTAGGAAGACAATATGGAAATATGAATACCTTGGTATCTTGCCAAAAAGTAAGCTAGGACAAAAGCATCTAAAGAGATATCTCGAGGCTGTAAAAGATAGATAAAAAATGAACAGCTTATAGTGTAATTCATTATGTTAAATATACATATTTCAATAGGGAATGAAAGAATACTACAGAGAAGGAGTACATTCAATGGAAATAAAAAAAGATTCAATCATTTATCCATTACCATCGGATAATTTACTAGCTGAAAAGGAAGCGTTTTGGAGAGTGAAATTACCTCCAGACTATAAACAAATGATAAAAAGAAATAACGGGGCTTCTCCAGAAGCAAAAGCTTTTAAAGTGAAGAGTCATAGCTATGTATTAATAAGGTTTTTATGTATTCTTGAAGCCCCAGAGAACAATGAAGCCGGTACGTTTGATATTGATGTAACATGGACTCAATTAGAGGATCGGCTTACAGATGATGGAGATTTATTGGGAGTAGCTTTATTACCAATCGCGACTTTATTTGCAGGAGATTTTGTGTGTTTAGATTATAGAAATTCAAGAGATAACCCTAGCGTTTGTGTATGGGATCATGAAAATTCTGCTGAGCTTGAGCCGAACACGTACCCTGTTGCAGATACATTCAAAGAATTTTTAGCTATGCTTCATTAATCCGCAGCTAAAGTAGGGCATGAAAATAATTGTGGATTTTTTGAGGCTCTCATAGAAGTAGGCGTGATCAAATAGTAAATGTTGATTCAATTAATTATAAAAAGGGGATACAAATGAAGAAAATCGTAGAATTATTTCATGATATAGATTGTACGTTGTCTCCCATGATAAGTTTTTATAGCGCTTTATCAGATCAAAAATTTTTAAAAGTCTTACACTATTTTTCAGAGGAAACTGGTTATGGAAATGAGTACCACATTTGTACATTTTCAGACGACTTAGAGCCGTGGGAAGAGGGTTATGTTGAAAACGGAATTGAATTTCTAGACGGTACGGGTGACACTGACAAAAGTGTTATTGTCGATTATGAAACGTTTTTAACTTACTTGCACAAAATCTGCCGCGTATATATTGAAGATCATGCCCATGATAAAGAAAAAGTGATGGCTCTTTTACATAAAATTAAACAAAATCATAGTAATGAAGACTAGTAGGAGTATATAAAGAAGCAACGAATGGAGTCTTGCTATAGAGAACAAGCTCTCCACACTACAGCGCATTACATCAAGCAAAGAGACGATATATTTTGGAGAGAATTCTACAAGGTAGAAAGTAGAGGGAAAACGAAAAATGGCAATAACTCAAATGACAAAAGCTATTAGAGGTGCTATAAAAGGTGGTCACTTAAATAAGGTAAGAGACTTATTTGAGAAAAATGCAGAAATGTTAACATGGATCACACCTTTTGGCACATGGCTACATGTAGCGGCAGCTCATGGTCATTTAGAAATTGTACAATACCTTATTCGTGCTGGAATAGATGTGAATGCACAAGGAGGAACTTTTTCTACCAATGCCTTAGAAAGAGCGGCTGCAAAAGGACATATAGATATTGCTAAGTATCTTATTAACCATAATATTGAACTTGATATTAGTGAACCAGATAGAAATCCGCTGTTTGCTGCCATATATAACGGTCATTTTGAGATGGTTAAACTGTTAGTTGAGAATCATATTAATATATCGATTACATACTCTGGTGAAAACATAAAAGAAATGGATGCTTACACATTTGCGATTGAACGAGGACAAATAGAAATTGCTGAATATTTAAAGGGAAAGTTGAAATAGATAATTTACTTAGCGAAAGAAGGTGTAACGATGGTAGGCTTAAGAAACCTTATGAATAGTATATGGTTTGGTGAAAAAACCACTTTATCTCAAGCTGAAATAAAAGAACATCTATTGAAAAGCCATACAGAAAGGGACATTTTATTTAATTTAATCGAGTTATATAAAATAGGGGATTTTACTCAAAAGCCGTCATTAATTCAATTGATGAACCGGACTAAAGATGAAGCGGTTTTGAATTTGTGTATAAGGGTCTTTTTCGCTATCGCAACACATGACGACTTAAGAGATTCAAACAACCTGCGATTTCTTAGTAAAGGTACTGAAGAAACAATTGATACGTTTGCATCAGCAGCGATAACATCACTTTCTCTTGAAGTAGTTCCATATTTATTGGGTTTACTTGAAGACTGGAACGAAATTGACGATACGGCTATTATCATAAGGGATTCGCTTGATTTTTTCCTTGACTATGAAGCGAAAATTGGAGAAGAGGCGACTGTGGAGGAAATAGGAGACTATTATGTTGAGTATTGCAATGAGAATGATCCAGAAAGTTATTACTTTCAACAAAATTTAGCTTTTCCCGGAGACTTAGCAAAAAAATTAGTCCAAAGAGCGATGATTGCAGTACATAACGAAGAACCATTAAAAATGGAGTTGATTCCATCTTTATTATCCATTTTAACTGGGGAAAAAGTGCCTGGAGATTACCGCACAATTATGAATGCAAGCTATTATAAAAAAATGATGGAGTATATTGATAATCTTTCCATTAAAAACTGGGAAAAAGGACAAAAGTATTTTTATGGGTATAAGCTATAGAAAGCAACCTTACGTACTGTCCAAACGCAATATATTTGGCAACAGAATTAGTGAAAAAAGAAAGGGAAGAATAATTGAAACAATTTATTAAAAATATAGGGGATAAAGTAGTCGTAGTTCAAGCAGAACACGAATTAAAAATGCAGGTTCAGAGTCTATTTCGTATCTTTGAAACGATAGAAAGAGAAAAATGGACTGACGGCTTTTCGATACAAATAGGGTGGTCGAACTTTATTGTTTCTGTAAAGAATGAAGAGTATTACATTCTTTCACCGGACTATTCAGGGAATCCCTTTGAGGATTATACAGAAGATTTAACGCTTGCTCTATGGGTGCAGTTGGAACAAGTTCACTTTTTGCGCAAGTTAAACATGAAAAATGGTGAAGGTATCAGCTTTAGAGATAAAGTCGTGGTAGCTAAAAATATACTAGAAGTAGATAGTATTTACTTACAAAGAAGCGGCGGAGCTGAACGAGAAGATTCTGGCTGGTACATAGGGCCGGTAAATGAAGAAGATGATACAGAAGAGCTTGAGGCTTTTTATGTTTATCAATTATTAAAGATTCGTCCATCCCTTATTCAAGTTTTAGCTTTACCATATGAATATATGGTGATTTTTGAAAGAGATCAAGTGAAGGAAGTATTAAATGAAAGAGATGAAGATATTTTGAGTGGAGGAAGAAATGATACAAATTGACCCTGAAAAGCAAGTGAGAGTTGAGAAATATAAGACCAAAAGCGATGAATGCTTTGAAAATAATGATTACGAAACATCTATAGATTTATTGGTACAAGCTTGGGGTGAAATTCCACAGCCTAAAGGTTTATATCCTGACACTTACAATATTGTACGGGATATTATTGATACATTTACAGTGATAAAGAATTACAAAAGCGCTAAGCAATGGTTAAATCATTTATATACATCGGATTTTGAAAGAATAGATGACGGAGAGCGTGAATTTTTATCAGGAACTATTTATTATGAGTTGGGCGAATTAAATGTCGCAAAAGAATTTTTTGATATTGCTAATAAAAAGTCAGAAGGAAGATCGTTCGAAGGGCAAGATGTCAAATATATAAAGCTGCTAAAAGGATCATGAAGATGAAACCTTATTATTTCAGTAGGGAGATGCTGTAATGGAAATGAACGATCAACTTCACCAGCAAATTGTCAAGTTATGTGAAGAAGGTGATCAATTCGCTGAACTGAAACAAATGAGTGAAGCGATTGCTTCTTATCAACGAGCACTTGAATTAGTTCCAGAGCCAAAGGAAAAATGGTCAGCGGCTACGTGGATTTACGGAACTTTGGGTGATACATACTTTTTAATAAAAAACTACGAAGATGCTATACGCAGCTTGGAATATGCCTTGAAGTGTCCGGACGGAAATGAAAATCCTTTTCTGTTGTTGCGGTTAGGGGAAAGTTTTTATGAGCTTGGAGAGTTTGAAAAAGCAAAAGCGTATTTGTACAAGGCTTATCAAATTGAAGATTATAAAATCTTTTTTCAGGAAGATGATAAATACTTTAAACTTATTATAGAGTTAATTTAAATAGAGAAAAATACAGTTTAAGTGAAGAGTAAAACCCTCAGTAGAGCAGGCTATTGAGGATTTTTGGTTTTAATGCATATGAGTAGGGCGTGTGAACCAATATGCTGAAATAGAGTAAGAGTTTAATAGAGCACTATTTAAAAGAATATCCACATAATCCTATCTAAATCATTAGAAGAATTCTGGAAGGGATTTCAGAAGACTAAAGGAATCTCTCTGATACTATAAACTGGTGAAGAAGCCTTATGAACAAAAATATCTTAGGAGGTTTCTATGGATAATAAGGAAAAAGCAGTTAAAACCTATGATCTCATTAAGAATGGTGATACAGAACAAGCAAAAGAGATTCTGATTACAGATAAAACGCTGCTTGAGCTTATAACTCCTTTTGGAACGTGGCTACACGTGGCTGCTAGAGCTGGTAGCCTTGATATGATAAAGTTCCTAGTTGAATACGGGATGGATATTAACACAAATGAAGGTGTACCAAAGTCAGCGCCAATTGCACATGCAGCGAGTGTAGGTGAATTTAGCATAGTTCAGTACTTATACGATAGAGGTGCAATATTAGATGTAAGCGATTCGAGTAGAAATCCTTTATTTTCAGCGATTTATGGTGGTCATCTTGATATTGTAAAATACCTTGTTCAGAGTGGTATTGATATTACTGTAACATATACAGGGGATACGATGAAAAATATGGATGCCTGTGAATTTGCGATTGAACGAGGACAAATAGAAATTGCTGAATATTTAAAGCAGAAGGTGGACAGTAAATGGAATTAAAGCTTAATAATATTTATCAAAAGGTGGCCGATAATTTAAAGGAAATGACACAAGAAGACTGGCGAGAAATCTATTTGTATGCAGAAGTAGGAGAAGGTTCTCAAACAACGTATTTCTTTTATTATCCAAAAGGAAGCGATGAACCTATATATAGTCATGATATACCTGAACTATTTGAGGTGTCAGAACAGAGCTACTTAGTGTTATTAGATAAACAGTTAGAGTGCTTTCGTGAGTTGTTAGATGTATTTATAGAAAACAAACAGGAGATATGGACAAGTTTAACTTTGCATTTAGGTCATGATGGGAAATTTGAGATAGACTACAGGTATGAAGATATTCTTACTGTTGACCCGTATGAACAACAGGTGATTTGGGAGTATAAGTACTTAGGGATTATTTCAGAAGATGAATATGATAAAAAGATCATAAAAAAATTTCTTTCCTAATCATAGAAGAGCAAAAGATATATAGACGGAGGAGTTAAGCTCATCATAGTGAGAGAAGTGGAAATGGAGTTTAAGAATGACTAATGCTAATTTCAATAGTTTAACAGAACATGATAAAGTGATATTTTTTCTGGCACTTTCAGAAAAAGTAGTACCGGTACTTTCTCGTACGGAAGATCAAATTTCAGCCCGGAAAGTTATATGTAAATGCTGGGAATGGTTAAAAGACAAAGAAAATAGTGGAGATACTCTTTATGAATTATTAGATCACGAGGAAAATGGTATCACAATAATTCAAGAGACGTCAGATAATAAAACAGATGTTATAGCCTGGGACTGTATTATTGATGCAGTTGCCTATACTAGTAGAAAAGCATTTGAAAGAGAAGGCGTCGAATATTATCCCGAACCCATTGCTTTAGTTAATGATACATTAGTAGAGCATTTTATAAATGGTTTTGAAAGATGTATAGAGAATGCGGATAGTTACATAGAAAGATTAACTTCTTTATTAAATGATGATAAGAATAGGAAAACAGTGAATGATCTGCGAACAAAAGTCTTAAAAGAACTACAAGTACGACAGTGAAGTTCACTGACCACAACTATTTAAAAGTAAAAACGGTAGAAACAGCTAAATTAAGGGGGATATGCTTTGGAGAAAAACAGCGTCAATAAAGCAATAAGAAATGCAATTAAACGTGGTGACATTAACTCAGTCAAAGAATTAATAGGTAGTAATAAAGCAATTCTACACACCATGACTCCATTTGGTAGCTGGTTGCATATAGCAGCAAAAAAAGGACAGATGGAAATAGTAGAGTATCTAGTGCATAAAGGAATCGATGTAAATATAAAAGGGGATATATTTGATGCTTCTCCCTTAAGAGTGGCAGCAGGTGAGGGGCATGTAGAAATAGTACAGTACTTAATCCAATCTGGAGCAGAATTAGATGTAAGCTCAGCAAAAAGAAATCCATTATTCGCAGCAATTTACGGTGGTCATAGAGAAGTAGTTGAACATCTAGTTGATCAAGGTATAGATATTTCCGTTCAATATACCGGAGAGAATATCGAGGATATGGATGCGTATCGATATGCTAAGGAATTTGGACAAATAGAAATTGCTGAATATTTAAAGCGAAAGCTGAATGAAAAAGTACAAAAGAGAGTGCTTAAAGGTTAATTAAATCGTATATAACAGGTCACAAAACTAATAAAAGCAAGGAGGTCCATCTCATGCTAGAACCCATATATGCTGAAAACGTAATTGTCGGAGTGGTACATAAAAAGCAGTTTCAATGGTATGTGACCGATCGAGAGCTATGGTATTTGGATTATGTAAAGTTTGCACAAGCTTTTGAAAGTGAAGGTGATTCAGCGGTTAATGAATACATCGAACCTGAACGAAAAGGAATCGAGGTTCTCAGCAGTGAAAATGTTGAGCTTTTTTTACAACGTATAGAGTCATATAAAGCAGATGCAGCTACTCTTTTAAAGCTGTTTAAAGATAAAATAGAAAGCGGAGATGGAGAAGACGTATTAGATTTTAGCCCTTCGTTTTTAGTGGACTTTGATCAAAAAACGTTCTACTCACTTTTTCCTGAGCCGGCTTCATTTGAAGAATATGTTCCAAGCGATTGGAAAGGAACGTATGAAGACTTTACAGGTTTGATTCCAAAAATAGAAAAGTATTGGGTAAATAAGGACGGAGAAAATTTATTTGAGCTGTGAAAGTAAACAGAGCATGGAGGGATAACGTTGTTTTGTGTTCAAACATTCATTAAGCGTCCAGATATTTTGATTACCGATTTATCATCTCTATATGAAAAGGAATCGCACTATTTTATCGATATATCGAACGAAGAAGAACTCATTCGTTACGGTAATCAGCTTGATTTTACTTGCCTTGAAGGAGCTATTAAGCTTGAATACTACGGTGAGTCGCTTCTTGATGTATCTGCATGGGATGTTATAGATGGGATGTGGCTTTATTTGGTGGATGTAATGGAGAGTTTAAAAGAGACCGGATATGGAGAGATGAATTTTCCAGATCAACCGTTAGTATTAACCTTAAAATCGGCTTCTGAACAGTTTGTACTGTATACCTTGCATACATCTCCTCCCATAAAAGTAGTGCTTCCAAAACTAGACTTTTTTATGATGGTGTTAGGAGGAGCGGAGCAGTTTTTTAAAACGATGGAGAGATGTTTTAAAGGGAACTTTCAGTATTTCAGTGAAATTAAACGTATTGAAGCGTTAAAAAGGCAGTAAGGAAGACGAGGTTACTAGTAAAAGACTACAGGGACTATGGCCACATTGTGACGGCAAGTGTAATTACTCCGCGGGCGCTGCCTTTTTCGAGCTGTTGTCCGATTGCACTTGATGTTTGCACCCAATTCACTTCATCCGGATAATTTGTAATGACTCCGTCGCTTTTTGTTTTCCACAAAAATGAAGCGGGAAGCCGCTTGGTTCCAGACCACGGTGATATTTTCATTCCAGCAGAATGGACTTGGTGGATAAGAGCAGGCGTTAGGATGTCATAGGAAGGGTTAAAGTAAGTGGCAAAGTCAGCGAATTGCTGAATTGAGTTTGGGTCTGTATCTCGCTCTGAAGAAGTTAGTATGCCTATAGGAACGTTTGGGAGAAGCTCATGCATTTTTTTCATGGATGAAACGTTAAAAGACTGAACGATGACGTGATCGAGCTTTCGCTTGTTGATTTCAAAAGCTACTTTTTTTTCAATTCCAGGATAAAGTTCTGGGGCTTTTAACTCTATTAATATACCGATTTTTCCTTGAAATTCATCTAACACTTGCGAAAGAGTTGGGACTTTTTCATTCGCAAAAGAATCCCCTTTCCAGCTTCCTGCGTCCAAGCGCTGAAGCTCCGCGTACGTTAACTCTCGAATGTGTCCGCTTCCGTTTGTCGTTCGGTCTACGGTACGGTCATGCATAATAACGAGTACACCGTCTTTGCTTTGCTGCACGTCAAGTTCAATGTAATCCGCATTCATTTCTAGCGCTTGGTGAAAAGCAGCCATTGTGTTTTCAGGTGCGTAAGCGGAGGCTCCTCGGTGCGCGATATTTGTAAGTTTTTCTTCCGTGCGTGCAAAAGCAGAAGAGGCGATTGAACAGCATAACAAGGCGACGGCGCTTAGACCAGCTAAATATTTTTTCATCACATTTCTCTCCTATGCGTTGGTATAGAAATAGCGTAACGAAAAAATGTGATGCTGATATAGAGGAAGTGTGTAGAAAGCGTTGACGTTTCGTAAAGAAAACTAGGGATTTTTTCATGGTGATGTTTACAAAGAATGCGTAAACGAATAGGGATTTTAATCAAACGTTAAGGAAACAGCGCTATAATAAAAGGTGTGAAAAAAAGAATAGGAATTTCTTAGAAAATAGTTGTATAATAGGTGAGTCAGTCAATGAAAGGAATGGAACATGGATATTCAGTACATACATGCGTTTACGATGCAAACGAAAGAGGAGTGCTGGACGCTTCAGCAAAAGCTAAAAGCACAAATTGATTTAACATTACGCGTCAAAATGACGCATATACATAACTGTGCTGGTGTTGATGTTGCGTACTGGGAAGAAAACGGCATATCTCACGGAGCGTGCAGCATTGTAGTGGTTGATTATCAGACGAAAAACGTTGTGGAAAAAGTGCACAGTGTAGGAGAAGTAACGGTTCCTTATCTTTCTGGGTTTCTAGCTTTTCGAGAGCTTCCTTTAATTCTTGAAGCGGTTAAAAAACTTCAGGTAGAGCCCGACGTGTTTTTATTTGATGGCAACGGATATTTGCACTACGAGCACATGGGAGTAGCCACACATGCTTCGTTTTTTCTCAATAAACCTACCGTTGGAATTGGGAAAAGCTATTTAAAGATCAAGGGACATGATTACGTTATGCCTGAAGATACAGCAGGCGCTTATGAAGATATTGTGATTGATGGCGAAGTTTATGGTAGAGTAGTAAGGACAGCCAAAGGGGTAAAGCCTATTTTTCTGTCGTGCGGAAACTATATTGATTTGGACATGTCATATCAGCTTATGATGCATTTTATTTCAAAAGAAAGTAAGCTTCCGATTCCAGTCCGCCTAGCAGATCTGCATACGCATGAGCTGAGGAAAAGGTACCGGCAGTCAACAGGGAAGTAAGCTGTTCATAATGAGTTCATAGTTTCCTTTTATACTGATGGTTGGAATATAGTAGTAGTGTAAAATTATTAAAGAATGAGTAAGGTGATTAAAGGTGAGTTCATTTATTACGAGTATTTTGGATTTTTTAACGAGCCTTGGCTATTTAGGTATTGCGCTCGGCTTAATGATTGAAATCATTCCAAGTGAAATTGTACTAGCCTACGGGGGGTATATGATTTCTCAAGGCATGATCAGTTTTCCAGGAGCAGTCATTGCCGGAATTATTGGCGGAACGATTGCACAGTGGTTTTTATATTGGATTGGAGCCTACGGAGGACGTCCGTTTCTTCAAAAATACGGCAAGTACTTATTTATTCATGATAAGCATATCGATCTTGCGGAAAACTGGTTTAATAAATACGGCGCGGGTGTGGTTTTCTCCGCTCGTTTTGTCCCGGTTGTTCGACATGCGATTTCGATCCCTGCAGGTATTGCTAAAATGCCGTTTTGGAAGTTTACGTCTTTAACCGTGTTAGCGATGATTCCTTGGTCGATTTTATTTATTTACTTAGGCGGAAAGCTAGGCGAGAACTGGGCGAACATTGAAGACGTAGCAAGCAAATATACGCTTCCGTTTGTAGTTGCGGCATTTGTGATTATTGTTCTTTATTTCGTATTCAAACGCACGCGTACAAAGCGCGTATAAGATCGTTTTTGGACTACAAGCATGGCGAAAAGCCATGCTTTTTTTGCATGCGCAACCAGAAGCTCTTTTATTTGCTCATGACTTCTTCAAGTGCTATTATTTTTCATACGCACTAAAAAAGGAGACGATTTAACGTGGTACAAGAAATTGTATTAAATGATACGCCTATTCAAATTTACAGCTATGAACAAGAAATTGTAAAAGGCAAAACAAAAGTTTCAGTTGATTTTAAGGTAACAAGTGAGGAATATCATGATATTACTACACTTTTATATAAAGGTACTTTTCATGTAAATGTCCCGGAAGAAGATCTCGATTTCCAAGGAACGATTCACCAGTACTCTACGTCTTTTACAAATTTATATGAAAAAGGCCAGGTAGGGGATTTTTCATTAAGTTTAATTGAAGTGAACGAATAAGGAGCAGATGCGTGATGAAAGTAAGTATACTTGACCAATCGCCCGTTTCATCCCATCAGACCCCAGCGGAAGCGTTAGAAGCATCAATGGAGCTGGCCAAAGCGGGTGACAAGCTTGGCTATGAGCGCTACTGGATTGCAGAGCACCATGATTTGTCTGGACTTGCCTGTTCGGCTCCTGAAGTGATGCTTGGCTATATCGGCGCACAGACTAATAGAATTCGAATTGGATCGGGAGCGGTGCTGCTGCCTCACTACAAGCCGTATAAAGTAGCTGAAACGTATAACATGCTGGCAACGCTGTTTCCTGGGCGCGTTGATTTAGGGATTGGGCGCGCGCCGGGTGGATCGGCTGAAGCAACAAATGCGCTGTCGGATAACTTCTTGCAGCAAGTATTTAAAATGCCTGAACTTGTTGAAGAGCTTCTGCAGTTTTTAGACGATAAATTTCCAGCTGAACATGAGTACGCCAAGCTTTCAGCTTCGCCGCTTCCGCCTGTCTCTCCAGAACCGTGGCTGCTTGGCACAAGTAAAAAAAGTGCCGAGCTCGCTGCTAGAAACGGAATGGCCTATACGTTTGGACAGTTTATGAGTGAACAAGACGGTTCAGCTATTATTGATCAGTACAAGCAGGCTTTTCAGCCAAGACAGAGCGGGAATCAGCCCTATGCGATTGTCACTGTATCGGTCATTTGCGCTGAAACAACCGAGCAAGCGCATCGCATCGCAACGAGCTCACTCGTATGGAAAATTCAACAGGATAAAATGGAAGCAAAAGGTGTGCCTTCTATTAAAGAAGCGGCCAGCTATCCGCTGACAGAAGAAGAAGAGAAAAAAATGAAGAAGATGAAAGAAGCTATGATTATCGGAAACCCGGAAGAAGTACACGTCCGTCTTCAAGAAGTTCAAGCACGCTACGGAGCGGATGAACTCATGCTTGTCACCATTACGCACGATCCGGCTGACCGATTAAAATCATATGAGCTTGTCGCAGAGAAATGCAAAAAATAAGAGCCAAATGTCGGCTCTTATTTTTTATGCCCGTAATAGTACTCAAATAAGTGCTGAAATGCTTCTATAGCACGTAAAAAAGAAGCGGCGTCTTGGCGGTCTTCTATTAACCAGCACGTGGCTAATACAGAATGAGCGTATCCCCACAGTAAAATGCGTTTTTTATTTACGTTCAGTTCTTTTACAAATATATTGATTCGATGGTCAATTGTCTCTGCTACGTTTGTCTTAGGCAGATGATTTAAAAGAAAAGGGATAATTTCGTACTCTTTTTCTCCAATCAACCCTTTTGGATCAATTATTTTCCACGCTTCACCAGACTGTAAGATGTTATCATGATGCAAGTCTCCGTGAAGCAAAAAAAGCTGCTGAGAAGTCCGGTTTAATTCAGAGAAAACGGCTAGCGCGTGTTGAAGCGTTTCGGAAGAAAGAAAATCAATGCCGCTTGGATACATTTGTGTATACTCTCGAAGCTGCTTCTCTCTTTTAACGGCTGTTTCTTCGATAGTGGAGTCTGATTGAGGCATGCGCCACAGAGATTTCATGAGCCCAGCAGCGATTAACACAGCCTCTTCTTTAGTTGATAAAGAGGAAAGCGGGCATCCGGGAGACAGCTTTTCAAGCAGTAAAATGCCTTTTTCAGCATCGCTGTCCACTGTTTTTACCGTGTTCTCACCAGCTATTGCTGTCAGTGCTTCTTGCTCATGAAGCAGCTCTGAAGGCTCTACAAAAAATTTGACAACTAGTTCGCTTCCATCTGCTTTGCGCGCAGGAGCAACAAAGTGGTAAGAAAGGGGAAAGTGACTGTGAATGGTGATACCCCAGCGCTGTTCGCAGTAGCGAATCAGCTGAGGGAAGTCAGCGAGCCACTTTTGGCTTTTATGAGGGTAAAGGTGAGTAATTGTATCACAAAATGTTTGAGGCAGCGTATACATGCGTTTATCTCCTTTGTCGTTTCCAAATTTTTCTGATAAACTCATCATATACAGCCTACATAGAATCTGTAAAGAAAGAGGAGATCGTACGTATGAAGAAAAAGAAGGTGAAATCTCCTTGGGCTCTCGTTGGGTTTCCTATTTATATCATTGGATTTTCACTTTTACTTGCTGGAAGCGCACCTGAGTGGGTAGAAACAGTGAGTAAAATCATGATTGCTCTTGGAATCATTTTGCTTATTATAGCAGGAATTGATCTTAAAAAACGAAAAAAATCAGCACAAGCCTAAAAAACTGCCGTTTGGCAGTTTTTTTATTTGGAGAAAGGGTAACAAGATAACTAGATAAAAATGTTGAATTATTATTCTTTTTGATGTATAAATATAATATAGAAAGCAACGGTATTGAGAGGAGAATGAACGTGTCTTACGTAATAAAAAAAGAGGTTCCGTTATTTGAGCAGTTTGCAGCTCTGCATGAAGCGAGCGGATTACATAAAAGTAAAAAAGGCAATTATACAAAAGAACAGCTGTTTGAAGCGGTAGCCAACAGCTGGTTTAGAGTCGGTATTTATGACAATGAACAATTAATTGCATTTGGCCGTATGATTTCAGACGGAATTTACCAAGCGCTTATTTGCGACGTGATGGTTGATCCCTCGTACCAAAACAAAGGACTTGGAAAGCAAATTATTCAAGAACTGTTAACGAAATGTCAAGAAAGCGGAATTGAATCGATTCAGCTGTTTGCAGCAAAAGGAAAGCATCATTTTTATAAAAAATTAGGGTTTCAAGAAAGAGAAGAAGACTCGCCAGGCATGTCGCTTGTTATGTAAAAAGCTCAGTGATCAATCATACTCACTGAGCTTTTTGTATTATGCCGTTTTTAAAACCGTACTTTTTTGGACTAAATTCCAAGCAACTTTTACTAAATAAACAACAAGCAAAACGTTCAGCATCGACGTAGCAAACATAGAAAACGGATAGGACGTACTGTTTTGCATACTGTTGTCACCGTATAAAACAAAAAAAGTGTTCATAAAAATACTGATGCTAAATCCAAGGGATAAGTAAAGCAAGTTTTTGTCTTTCAAATAAATATAAGCGAGCAAAGCAAGCGCTGCTGCTGGAAACAAGTAGCGTTCATGCATGCTTGAAGAAAACGTAAATACCCCGGAAATTTGAATAAGCGCTGCAAGAGCGGCGTATTTAAAGCTGCGCCCTTTTATATAAATAAGCCATGAAAAAATAGTTGTCGCGACGATAAAAATAAGTCCCCACGTATGATAGCTGAAAAGCAGCAGCGTTGCAGAGCTGTCTTTATAGTTTGCGCCTATTAAACTAAAGAAGTTATAGGCGTTAACAGAGGCATACGGGTACTCTCCAATGGTGGATGAGAATAAATCAATAATCCACGTAGGACTTTTTCCTGCTGAAAAAGGCAATAAAATCACTGTAGCAGTGAAAGCAGCCGTTAAAGCAATGCCAAAGAAATGCTTAACTTGCTTCAGGCGAATGAGTTCGAAAAATAAAATAGGCAGGATAATAATCGCCTGCGGCTTCATTAAGACCGCTGCTGTAAAAATAACGGCCGACGCGTAAATTCTTTTTTCCGTAATCATTACAATCGCTAGGACAATAAGCAAAGTGAAAAATGAATCGACTTGTCCCCAAAACGTTGAATTAACTAAAATGGCCGGATTAAATAAATACCCAATTGCTAACAGATAGGCAAAAGAAGGTGCCAAGTATTTACGAGCTAAACGATAGAGTAAATAAGATGTGACAACATCTGCTAAAATAGGCGGGATTTTAATCAACAGCGAAAAATACTGCTGAAAATCCGGTAAACTGCCAACTTTCCCAACGATAAACAAGATATAAATATAAAACGGCGGATAATCGCTTCCGCTTTTAGCATAGAAATTTGAAAAATGATTAGCCGCAACCGATGCCCAGTTTTTGAAAAGAGATGCATCCATATGAGAGCCTACCCACGGAATCAGCGCAATCCGGATAAATAGTCCAGTGCCAAGTAATGACCATAAAATAACGCGAGAATGCTCTATCGAATGATGCCATTTCTTTTTCTTTAATAATCCGTAAACGAAAGCTGCTGCTATAAAAAAGCCCACCGTATAAAGAGCGAGCGGCATTTCATAGTCTTTATTAGCTCCTTGACTTCCGGCACCGTTATCCATAGATAGATTATGAAAAGGCGTTACGTGTTCTCCGGAGTTGGTAGACGAAGCGGGACCGTTTCCTGAAGGAAGACGATGATCCCTCGAATTATTATCAAGAACAGATATACCATTCGTAATCTTTTTTAACTGATGACTTTCTTGAATCGAAAATAAATGTTCTTCTCCTTTATAGTGTGATAGTGAAACGATACTGAAAACAAATGCTAAAAGAAAAGCCGCCGTTACGATAAAAGCCGTTCTTTTTTGTAGTATGTTCATATAAAATCCTCCGATGACAATGTATCGAATAAGTAGTAGTGTGTATCCATACTATAAGGGGAGTTAGTGAAAATAAAGTGAAACTTCGTTAATAAAGAGCTGATGAGCACACAAAAAAGCAAGGTCTTGGTAGACCTTGCTTTTGGTACTGCTTATAGTACAGCATCAAACTTATTTACTTTCCACTGTGAACCAGATTTATAAAATGTAACGGTGCGTTTTACACTTCCTCCGTCAACTGTTGGAACCGTAAATTGATAAGAGCGAACATCGGCGCGCTGATAAGTTAGTTTTGCTTTTGCTTTGTTCCACTCTAGCATGCTGAATCCGTCACCGACAGGACGAGCAAGCTTTCCGTTATATGTGATGTAGCGATAGTTTGTTAATCCTTTTTGAATAGCACTGTTTGTAAAAGTTTCAGATAAATAGCTTACTAGTTTGGTTTTTGTATTAAAATCCTGACAAAGATATGAGTACTGAGTGCCTTTATAATTAAATGTTTTTTGAGTACATAAATTACCTTTAGATCCATGAAGTGCATTCCAGAAATGGTTGCTTGCGTTTGCTGCAATTTTTACCGCATTAGTCGTTGATAGATTTTGTGATGCTGCTTGAGCTGTAACTCCTGTGCTTAGTGAAAAGAAAAGAGCAAGTGATGCTAAGATTATTCCGAATTTTTTCATTTCCATTTCCCTCCTACTCATTCATTGAAATATATGTAACATTCATGCTGTTAATATTACAATTGTTACATTTATATTACAATACTTCTTTAAAGAAATAAAGAGTATTTCTTATATATGTTTGAATTATTCCCGTATTTTCTTAAATAAAACGTAGAATTAAAAGAAAACATATAAACAGTATGTCAATTATGTGTCACATATTTCGTCACTTTACAAGTTCGTATATAATAGGAATAAACCGACCAATATGCTGATGTAGATAAAAAGGTCAGGCACAAAAGGAGAACGTAAACTAATGGGTGTTTCAGAAGTAACATCAGGAATTATTATTACCACTGCTGTAATCGCCATTGTGATTATTACAGTTGGTGTTTTGGCTACAATGATTGCGATTGCGAAGAAAGCAAATAAAAAGTAAGTGTGTAGAGGAGAGTTAGTATAATAACTAATTCTCTTTTTTTTGAAAAAAACCTATTATTATTTTTATAATAAAAATGCATAAATGACGCGTGCATTATTCATAGAAAAAAGCAGGAAATTTACGTTTTGAAGCTAATAGATACATAAGGCAAGCTGCGCACTTTCATTACAAAAACAATGGAAGGGGTTCTAACAGACTTCAAGTGATATCGCCTATTTTATGTCATAATGAATGATATTCATTAACACCGCATCTTAGACGCACTTTATGACCAAATAATGAGGAGAGTGGTTGAGTTGCAACGACAAAAAGTAGCAGTGAATGGAGAAAGGTTTAAAAATACGCTTGAACGATTTGCCGATTATGGACGAACACCTAATAACGGTGTAACCCGCTTAGCGCTGTCAGAAGAAGACCGCTTAGCACGAGACTATTTTTGTTCATGTTGCCGTGACCTTGGAATGGATATTAAAATCGACGATCTTGGATGTATTTACGCTACGCTTGAAGGACTAGAAGATAAGCCGCCTGTTGTGATTGGCTCACACATGGACAGCGTAAAAAAAGGCGGAAGGTTTGATGGAATCCTCGGTGTAGTTGCAGGATTAGAGTTAGTAAGAACGCTGGTTGAACATAATATTAAGCCGAAGGTGCCGATTACCATTGTTAACTTTACGAATGAAGAAGGAGCGCGTTTTGAGCCTTCTATGATGGCTTCAGGTATTTTATCGGGCAAATTTCAAAAAGACGTTATGATGAAGAAGACAGATGTTGACGGCGTGACGTTTAAGCAAGCCCTTCAATCATGCGGATATGAAGGCGATACGAATAGCCGTCTTACTGAAGCGTCGGCATTTGTAGAATTACATATTGAGCAAGGGCCTATTCTAGAACGAGAAGCCAAATCAATCGGTGTAGTCGAGTGCGTGCTAGGAATGGTATGCTATGAAATTGAAGTTACCGGGGAGTCAGATCACGCCGGGACGACGCCGATGGATATGCGGAAAGACGCACTTTTTGCAACTAATAATTTAATTGCCGAAGCTCGTCACGAGCTCGGCAGATTAGATTCAAATTTAGTCTATACAATGGGGCGTATGAACGTACTGCCTAATATTCATACCGTTATTCCAAATAAAGTTATTTTTTCACTTGAAGCGAGACATACCGATGAAGACGTCATTGCATCCGTGGAAAAGATCATTCAGTCACTGCCTAATCAAGCGGAGCTGTTAGAAGGCTGCGAAGTGCGGGTGACCAAGCTTTGGGGACGCGATACCGTGTGGTTTGATAAAACCGTTTGCGATGAAGTGGAAGAAACTGTTCGTTCGCTTGGGTATTCCTACAAGCGAATGGTCAGCGGAGCTGGACATGACGCACAGTTTTTAGCTAGCTATATTCCGACGGCTATGATTTTTATTCCGAGCGTAAACGGAAAAAGTCACTGTGAAGAAGAGTTCACTCCTTGGGAAGAATGCGAAAAAGGTGTAAATGTACTGTTAGAGACGGTGATGAAGTTAGCTCAGAAGTAACAGGACCAAAGAGTAAACCTTAGAGGTTTGCTCTTTTTTAGTGCTTAGAAAGACTGCGAACTATCACATTGAACTTTTGGTTTATTATGGATACAATAAATGAGAAGCATCCGGATGGGTGTGAAAAAAGGATGTGAAAAAAAGTGAGATGTTCTCACTTAAAGAAATGAAAATTACTATTATTATTGCAGATGATAATTCGTTTATTCGAGAAGGAATGAAAATTATATTAAATACATACGAGGAATTCGACGTTGTCGCTACTTTAAAAGATGGTCAGGAAGCTGTTCAATATTGCAAGAATCATTCCGTCGATATTGCGTTGTTAGATGTAAGGATGCCTGTTATGGACGGTGTAGAGGCTACAAAGCTTATTTCAGAGTCAACGAAAGCAAAGCCGCTTATTTTAACTACGTTTGATGACGATGAATATATTATTGATGCCGTAAAAAACGGAGCTAAAGGCTACTTGTTAAAAAATACAGAACCAGAGCGCATTCGAGACGCAATCAAAAGTGTGTTCAACGGACATACGGTGCTGCAAGATGTTGTGCTTGATAAAATTAAATCAAGTTTAAACGCTGCAACTGAGCGCGAGTCAAAAGCGGATATGACACAGTTTACAGAGCGTGAAACAAGCATTATGAAGCTGATTGCCAAGGGGCTTTCAAATAAAGAAATTTCTAAAACACTTTTTATTTCAGAAGGTACCGTAGCAAACTATATTAGTTCGATTTTAAGTAAAACGGGACTTGAGCATCGTACTCAAATTGCTATTTACTATTTAACCGGTAAAGGGAAGTAGAGCTATGGAAGTTGGATTAATGATGACTAAGCTCATCCTCATGCTATTTTTGGCTATTACGTACATTCAGTTTAATTATGTACACTCGATTTCAGCTATTGTGTTGGCACTGCTTCTTTACAGCTGTGTTAATATTGCAGCGTCCATTGTGAAAAAGAGCGCGTTCAAGCGCATGTTTATTACTTTTTCAATAGTCCTTATTCTATATTGTGCGTATAAACTTCATCCTTTGTTTTTTCTTCTTTTGCCGCTAAATCTTTGTGAACTTATTGGAGAATCAGTCGCAAAAAAATGGGTGGTGCTGCTGCTTGTGTTGCTTCCAGTGCTGCTTGTTCCCTCTGACATTAGCGCACTGTATGCGTTAGTCGCTGCGTTTACTTTCTTTATTTATACAGGAGCAGCTCTCTATCAAAAACGAACGATTAATTATGAGCAAAAGCTCGATGAAATGAGAGTAAGTATGCAAAAACTGCAAAAGCATGTCAATGAAAATAAAGAGTATGTAAGACAGTCTCAATATGCTTCAAAATTAGAAGAGCGAAATCGATTATCACAGGAAATTCACGATAAGATTGGTCATTCAATGACAGGAGCGCTTATTCAAATGGAGGCAGCAAAGCACGTAATGAAGCAAGACGAGGAAAAAGCGCTGTCTCTTCTTCAAAATGCGATTACGATTTCCAAAGAAGGTATTGAAGAAATTAGGCTAACGTTAAAAAGTATAAAGCCTCCTGCTGAGCAAATAGGAATCAGCCGACTTAAATTATTTATTGGTGAGTTTGAGGCTAAGCATAGTATCGCAATGCCTCTTGTATACAAAGGTAATTTAGATCTTATCACGCCTCTTCAGTGGAAAATTATCCATGAAAATATAACAGAAGCTATTACAAACGCTTTAAAATATGCAGAAGCAACGATGATTTCTATTGAGCTTCACGTACTAAATAAAATGGTTAAAGTAGAAGTCAAAGACAATGGAAAAGGCGCTCACTTGTTTCAAAAAGGCCTTGGCATAGCAGGAATGGAAGAACGAGCTGCTTCCATTAACGGGACGGTGATTGTTGACGGGGCAAACGGATTTTCTGTTACCACACTACTGCCGATAGGTGAGAAACTTCATACATAAATAATGAGATTTCTCATGGGAAAAAGGTGAACTTATGCACTGACGTAAGTTTGCCTTTTTTTCATAAAATAAAGATATACCAACACACTAGAGGTGAAATGATGAACGTATTATCAATTCAAAAACTAACAAAAAAATTTGGAGATTTTATTGCAGTAGATAATTTATCTTTGCAAGTAGAAGAAGGAGATATATTTGGCTTTTTAGGAACAAACGGAGCAGGAAAAAGCACAACGATTCATATGGTTGCTAGTCTGCTTCAAAGTAACAGCGGCGATATTGAAGTGCTGGGGAAAAATATAAAGAAGCACCGAAATTTTGCAAAGATGAACATCGGGATTGTTCCGCAAGACTTAGCGATTTATGAAGATTTGACAGCCTATGAAAATGTGAAGTTTTTTGCAGGACTTTACGGATTAAGAGGCTCACTGCTTAACGAACGAGTCGAAGAAGCTTTAGCATTTGTAGGGCTTTTGGATAAACAAAAGGCGTATCCGAAAAGTTTTTCAGGAGGAATGAAAAGAAGGCTAAATATCGCATGCGCAATTGCTCATCGCCCAAAGCTTATTATAATGGATGAACCGACGGTGGGCATTGATCCTCAGTCGCGAAATTATATTTTAACATCTGTAAAAAAGCTAAATGAAATGGGAAGCACAATCATTTATACGAGTCACTATATGGAAGAAGTAGAAGAGGTATGTACAAAGATTGCGATTATTGATCATGGCAAGATTATTGCTGAAGGAACAAAAGAGCAGCTGAAAGCGATTATCACTGATACAAAAGATATTTGGATTGAAGTAAAAGCAGCGGACGACATAGATTGCAGCGGTCTAAAAGAAATTCCAGGCGTAACAGCCGTTACGTATGAAGATGGAATCATTAAAATTAATTCAAGCGCCGAAGTGAATAACTTGAACAAAGTCATTCATTATTTAATGACGCATCATATCGAAATTAAAGCAGTTAAAGAACAAGCCCCTAATTTAGAGACAGTCTTTCTCACGCTGACAGGGCGCAGTTTAAGAGATCTATAAAAGAAAGGAGGAATAACGAATGAATATTATTGCAATTGCTTTGAAAGAAATGAAAAGTGATCTGCGAGATAAGCGTGCATTTATTTTTATGATTCTCTTTCCGCTAGCTCTTGTCCTTATTTTAGGAACAGCTTTGTCTCAAGCTTTTAATAACGACATGACGATAGACGATAGCTATGTTCTCTATAAAATCGACACGAGCAATGAACAATCTGCCGCATTTAAGCAGTTTGCTGCAAACGCAGAAAAATCCGGCATTCACTTTAAAGCGTTGAAAAAAGATCAGGATGGAAAAAAAGAAGTAAAAGAGCAGCGTTATACAGCTTATGTAGAAGTGAAAGACGGAGGCATTGATCTCTACGGAAATGAAGAAAACAGCATTGAATTTAACATGGTGCAAGGTATGTTAAGCACGTTTACGGATAAGTATAACGTGGCTATGGAAGTGGCAAAAGTAAATCCTCAGCAAGTGGAGAATCTGCTGCGTGCCTCTAAGCATGACTATATTCAAGAAACATCCCTTCATTCTCAAAAACAGCCCAATTCAATAGACTACTACGCTATTTCAATGACAACCATGATTGTTTTGTACGGATCTATCTCAGCGAGTTATTTAATTAGAGGAGAGCGTATGCGAAATACGGCCAATCGATTAGTAGCCGCTCCGATTAAAACCGCTGAAATTTTTGTCGGGAAAATTTTAGGTACTGTTTTGGTTCACACTATTTGTGTATTAGTCGTCATTATGTCGACTAAATACTTTTTGATGCGAATTGGGGAGATCATTTACTCTTAGTACTCGTAATGTTAGTATCTCAAATTCTTTTTGCTATTAGCTTTGGACTAGGAGTTAGCTACCTTACGAAGACAGAAGCGGCGTCAAGAGCAATTATTATGGTTGTTATTCAAGTGTCGTGTATTGTAGGAGGAACCTATTTTCAAAATGGATCTGGAGAGGGCTTCGTCAATGTATCACCTTTAACCTGGATGAATAATGGACTTATTAAATTGATTTATACAAATGATATCGGCGCTTCTCTTTCAGTTATTGGGTTGAATGTAGGCTTCTCTATTTTATTCTTGGGCACAGCCATTGTGCTTTTGAGAAAAAGAGAGGGGTTATAACATGAAAAATATCATGTGGCTTGTCACAAATATGCTGAGAAATATGCTGCTTAGAAACAAAAGGACGCTTGTGCTTGTTATTGGTTTGCCTATTGCAGGTATTTTGATGTCCGTTCTTATTTATGGAAATGCAGGAGGGACTTCGGTGAATATCGGAGTTGTCAATCACGACTCAACGGATATCACAAAAGACACCGTTCAGTTTTTAAAAGGACTGCATAAAACAAATGTTAAAATGCTTACGGACAAAGAAGTGGATCATGAGATTACGTCAAAGAAAGTTGATGCGGTTATTACTTTTGAAAAAGGGTTTTCTGACAGCGTCAAAGCGAACAAACCAGATCATATTACAATCACTTCAATAAAAGGAGCAGAAGTAACGAGCTTTATTAAGTCTTATTTGTATCAATATATTGATAATATTTCTGCACTGAATCAAGCTGCTGAAGGCAACAATGCTGCGTTTAAACAAATGTATGAGAATTATCAAAAAGCGCCATTCCACGTCTCTACGCACGCCCTTGAAGACAAAGGAACCGATCAAAATATTGTCAAGCAGACAATTGGGTATTTAATTATGTTTATGCTTTTTTCTGCCGTAAATCTATCGGCTCTTATCACAAAAGAAAAAGAGCAGCGCACGTATTTTAGACTGCTAGCTTCGCCAGTTAGCGCAAGGCAATACGTGATATCTAATGTTATTACAAATATGATTTTATTAACTTTGCAAGTAATGATTACACTTGTTTGTATTACAACTCTTTTTCACGTAGATATGAACATTCCCGTGTGGCAGCTGTTTTTCATTTTAGTTTTGTTTGGTCTAGTAGCCATCGGCTTGTCTCTTGTAATTATCGCTTTTACAGAAAGTTCAAAATCAGCGAATGGTCTTCAGACGCTTATCATCACGCCAACTTGTTTACTGTCCGGCTGCTTTTTCCCGCCTGAATTTATGCCGGATGTGATGCAGAAAATAGCCGACTTTCTTCCTCAAACGTGGGTATTAAGTACGTTAAAAAGTGTTCAACAAGGAGCTGATTTAAGCAGCCTATGGTTAAATATCAGCATTTTACTAGCTTTTGCACTTGTTTTTTTCCTGCTATCGATTTATAAATTAAATCGAAATAATACTGTTCAAAAGTTTATTTAAATGGTAAAGTCAGAGAATACCTCTGGCTTTTTTTGTAATTTTTAAAAAGTTACAAAAAAAGATTGAAAAATATAAGATGAAATTTTAGAATGAAAGAGGAAAGGGGTATACAAAAAGAGAATAAATAGGGGAGAAAAACGAAGTTCATGTTGGTTTTTTGCACAAATAAATGAAATCGCTTACATAAGTCAGCATGAAAAGACGGAAGGAGAGATTGTCAGCGAGATAACAAAGGGGGAAAAAACAGTGGCAATTTATGAATTACTTGTACCACGCACGGTTTTATATGGAGAAGGATCATTTTCTAAAATTGGAGAACAGGCTGCACTGCTTGGGACAAAGGCATTGCTTATAAGTGATGACGTTATGGCGAAAGCAGGCAATGTAGAAGCTTGCCGTCGTTACTTAGCAGAAGCTGGCATGGACTGTGCCGTGTATACAGGCGTAAATTCAGAGCCAACGGATATTCATCTAGATGAAGCGCTTGCCGTATGCAAAACGGAGCAGTGCGATGTGGTTATTGCTTTAGGGGGAGGCAGCTGTATCGATACTGGGAAAGCGGTTGCCGTGATGATGACTAATGAAGGGCATTTACGAACGTATTTTCAAAATCAACAAGATTTTCAAGGTAGCCCTCTTCCTTTGATTGCGGTGCCTACGACTGCCGGAACCGGCTCAGAAGTGACGAAAGCGACAGTTATTACAGACACGGCGTACGATGTAAAAATGATGCTCGCAAGGCCTCAATTATTGCCTGATACAGCCATTGTTGATCCGTTATTAACTCTATCATGTCCAAAACACGTAACGGCAGCTACAGGAATTGATGCACTCAGTCATGCAGTGGAAGCGTATTTGTCTAAAAAAGCACATCCTTTTACAGATTCCCTTGCGCTTCAAGCAATTGAGTTAATCATGAAAAATATCCGTCTTGTGTACAGAAATGGAGAAAATGTTCAAGCAAGGAACGAAATGGCCTATGCTTCTATGCTGGCAGGGATGGCGTTTTCAAACTCATCCGTTGCGCTAGTGCACGGTATGTCAAGGCCAATTGGCGCGTTATTCCATGTGCCGCACGGTATTTCTAATGCGATGCTCCTGCCTGCGGTTTTGGACTATACAAAAGAGGCTTCAATCGATCGTTTAGGTGAAATAGGACAAGCTCTTTTTCCGAACGTATCATATACAAAAAAAGAAGGAGCAGATGTGTTAATTGAAGCCATTAAGCAGCTTTGTATTGACTTAGAGATTCCTAATCTTCAATCGTGGGGCATTGATCGACAGCTGTTTTACGCGGCGGTTGAGAAAATGGCAGCGGATGCGATTCAAAGCGGAAGTCCTGCTAATCATCCGATCGTACCGACGGCAGAAGAAGTTATTCAGCTTTATTACACGTGCTATGAATATGAGTTTGAGTCTGCACTTTATAAAAAATAAGACAAATTGAATAAGGGATGAAAGGGGAAACGTTATGGATTTGCTGATTATTTTGCTGTCTCTGGGGCTTTTGATGCTGGTTGCTTACCGCGGATTTTCAGTTATTTTGTTTGCTCCACTTTGTGCGCTGCTAGCCGTTATTTTAACGGAACCAAGCTATGCACTCCCGTTTTTCTCAAACGTTTTTATGGAGAAAATGGTTGGGTTTATTAAAAACTACTTCCCTGTCTTTCTATTAGGAGCGGTTTTCGGGAAGATGGTTGAAATGTCTGGAGTCGCTGAGTCGATTGCGAAAACAATTGTTAAAGTCGTA
Source organism: Priestia sp. 40 (assembly GCF_049368575.1). Classification (NCBI taxonomy): domain Bacteria; kingdom Bacillati; phylum Bacillota; class Bacilli; order Caryophanales; family Bacillaceae; genus Priestia; species Priestia sp. 40. The sequence continues at coordinate 15,147 of NZ_JBMPZA010000008.1, read as the reverse complement.
GGGGCTAAACGTGCGATCTTGGCGATTGTTTTAATGGGAGCAATCTTAACCTACAGCGGCGTAAGTTTATTCGTTGTTGCGTTTGCAGTTTATCCGTTTGCAGCTAACTTATTCCGCGAAGCGAATATTCCAAAACGATTAGTACCGGGAACGATTGCATTAGGAGCTATTTCGTTTACCATGGATGCACTTCCGGGTACACCGCAGATTCAAAACGTTATTCCAACGACTTTTTTTAAAACAGACATCTATGCTGCTCCGACACTGGGGATTATCGGATCGGTTATTGTCTTTAGCTTAGGTCTTTGGTATTTGGAAAGTCGAAGCAAAAAAGCAAGAAAAGCTGGAGAAGGCTACTACGGATTTAATAATGAACTAGCGGCTGCTGCAGAACTAGAAAAAGAGTCAGTGCCTTCTACAGAACCTAAGTATGAACCTAGCGTAGCAAGACAGATTTTAGCATTTGTTCCTCTTGTGCTTGTAGGGGTTGCAAACAAATTTTTTACTGTTTCTATTCCAAAATGGTATCCAGAGGGTTTTGATTTTGCCAAAATTGGCCTTGAAGCGTTCGGAAAAGTAGATTTAACCGCGGTTGTTGGTATTTGGTCAGTGGAATTGGCACTTGTTATTGGAATTATCACAACGATTGCGTATGATTGGAAGCGAGTGACCACCGGTTTCCAAGCAGGTCTTAATGCAAGTATTGGCGGAGCGCTTCTTGCTGCGATGAACACGGGAGCTGAGTATGGCTTTGGAGGCGTTATTTCATCTCTTCCTGGGTTTGCAGCCGTTCGTGACGGTATTTCACATACATTTACAAATCCGCTTGTCAATGGAGCCGTTACGACAAACATTTTAGCGGGTATTACAGGCTCTGCTTCTGGAGGTATGGGAATTGCGCTTAGTGCGATGGGAGATAAGTATGTAGAAGCTATTAATCAGTACAACATTCCTCCTGAAGTTATGCATAGAGTTGTAGCGATGGCATCAGGCGGTATGGATACGCTTCCTCATAACGGAGCCGTTATTACACTGCTTGCTATTACCGGGTTAACCCACAAGCAGTCTTACCGAGATATTTTTGCCATCACTATTATAAAAACGCTTGCATGTTTCTTAATTATTGGAATCTACAGCTTAACTGGACTCGTATAACCAGTAAAGAGGTTGAGAAAAAAGTAGTTTCGTTGAAGAAAGATCCGAACGATGAATTGTTCGGATCTTTTTATTGTTGCAGTGATTTAGTTGTATATCAAGATTTTTGCTCTAAAACAGATTCTTTGACTTTCTAAACTGTAAGTATTATGATTACACTACTTTCTGCAGTACTATATGCCGTTACATTAATTCTTAGCATGTTTATGAAGAAAGGAGAATGACTGTGAAGCTATTTGAAGGAAATTTAAAAGTAGGCGACTGGGTCAAAGGAAAGTCTCGCGACGGTGAACTTATATACGGATATATTAAAACGATTAATCCATCTAAAAAAGCAGCACTAATCAACGTTGTGAAAAGTGATGATGAAAAAATGGTCGGCACAACCATTGGCATGATGGATGAAAAAATAGAAAAGCTGCCCCTTCAAAAAACGGCGCACGAAGAGCAAATTCTTTCATTAATTGATCTCGCGCTGCTAACGAAAGACGAAGCTTGGTTTATTGAATTAACAGCTGAATTAAAAAGATTACAAGATAAAAAGCAAGGCTGAAATTCCTGATAAGGAATGAAGGCCCTGCTTTTTTTATTATTCCTAGGGGAAAAGCAGGAATGGAAAGCAGCTTGCGAGAAGAAGTAAATGACGACATTAAAAGAAAAGGTGATAAAAGATGAGTAAACGTGTCTTGATTTTAACAGGAGATGCCGTGGAGGCTTTAGAAGTTTTTTATCCGTATTATCGCTGTTTAGAAGAAGATATTCAGTGTACCATTGCTTCTCCAGTGAAAAAGAAGCTCCAAACGGTTGTTCATGATTTTCTTCCAGAAATGGAAACATTCACAGAAAAAACGGGATATAAAATTGATTCTCACGCTTCTGTAGATGAAGTGGATCCCGCTGATTTTGACGGACTTATTATTCCTGGAGGACGAGCGCCTGAATATATTCGAATGAACACAAAAGTTCAGGAAATTGCCGCTCATTTTTTAAAAGAAAACAAACCTTTAGGCGTTATTTGTCATGGTCAGCTCGTGTTAACGACGGTTAGAGAGTATCTGCAAGACAGAGAAGTGACAGCGTATCCTGCTTGCCGTCCGGAAGTAGAAGCGGCGGGTGCAGTATTTGTTGAACAGACGCTTCATGTAGACAGAAACTTAGTAACGGGACAAGCTTGGCCAGATTTACCTAAATTTATGAAAGAATTTTTTAACGTGCTAAAAAAAGCTGAAAAAGTGAACGCATAATAAAAAAGCGGGCTGAGAGAAAAGAATTCTTTCAGCTCTTTTACATGATGATAGGTGAGGTGTAAACAACGTGCAGCTTATGTCTGAACTTTCGAAGAAAATTATAAAAGAAGTGCAGCTTGTGATGAAAGAACATGTAATTGTAACAGATCCAAGTGGAATTATTATTGCGTCAACAGAAGAAAAACGGGTTGGTTTTTTTCACGAAGGCGCGTGGAACGTGATGCAAAGAAAGCAAAAATTATATATATCCAAAAAAGAAGCAGCGGATTTAAAAGGAGTTAAGCCTGGTATTAACTTGCCTATCAGTTATCAAGGAGAGATTATTGGGGTTATTGGCATTACAGGTACTCCAGAAGCCGTTGAGCCTTTTGCAGATATTATTCGAAGATTAACAGAGTTAATTATTCGTGAGGCATATTACATAGAAACAAAGGAATGGGAAAATAAAGGAGTGGAAGCTTTTTTTCGTGAATGGATTTATAGCCAGCAGGTAGATGCAGAATTTATTGAACGAGGCCATATTTTAGGAGTACAAGCAGACAGTGCTTATTGCTGCACGCTGTTTCAAATTGATTCATCTCTTTCGAAAAATAAGCAGCAGCAGGTACAAGAAACAATTCGCTACTGGTTTGAAAGTCATAAAGCTGACGGAGATTATATCGCAAACTGGGGATATGATCGTTTGCTTTTACTGAAAGAGGCGGTAGGTGAAAAGGCAAGGCATGGATTTAAAGAAGAATTAAAAAAATGTCAGCAGTACATTCAAGCAAACAACCAAGTTATGGTCACTATTGGTGTAGGAAAGTCAGCGGAGCAATTTAATTTGCATGCTTCATATGAAGAAGCGAAAAAAGCGCTTAAAGTGGCTTCAAAACGTCAAACCGTTGTTTTTTATGAGGAGCTGCTGATGGACATGATTTTAGAAGACGTTTCTAAACCTGTAAAAAAGGAATTCTTGAGTCGAGTGCTTTCCACTCTCTTAAAAGAAAAAGAGCTGCTTGAAACGCTGAAGTGCTATTTGGCCAATGATCAATCATTAAAAAAAACGGCAGTTGATTTACATATTCATATTAATACGCTTCATTACCGCTTGAAGCAAATAAAAGAGCTCACAGATATTGATCCTAAAAGCGTAAAAGGTATTACGCTTTTTTACCTTGCGCTATCTTTACTAGAGTGAAGTGCGTCCTTCGTTGGATAAACATACAAAAAAAGAGTTTTTAAAGCGCTTTTTTTTAGTTCTTTATCTATAGTCCCTCGTTGCTTCTGTAACTATAATAAGAGTAAGAGATACATATAAGGAGGAACGTTATGCTTAATGAACGAACAAAAGCAAAGCTCATTGAAGTTGTAGGATCAGCCAATTTTCAAGATAGTAGTGAAGCAAGACTCGTGTATTCCTATGACGCAACACCTAACTTTCAGTCGCTTCCTGATGCGGTTATTATGCCTGAAAACAAAGAACAAGTGAAAAGAATTTTAACGATATGCAACGAAGATCACGTGCCCATTGTTCCAAGAGGTTCAGGTACAAATTTAAGCGCAGGAACGTGTCCCACGCAAGGAGGAATTGTTCTTACCTTTAACCGGATGAATAAAATTTTAGAAGTTGATGAAGAAAATTTAACGGTTACCGTTCAGCCGGGTGTTATTACGTTAGATTTAATTAACGCTGTAGAGGCAAAAGGTTTATTTTATCCTCCTGATCCAAGCTCCATGAAAATATCAACTATTGGAGGAAACATCAATGAATGTTCAGGAGGATTACGAGGCTTAAAATATGGCGTGACAAAAGATTATGTTCTTGGTCTTGAAGTAGTTCTTGCAAACGGCGACTGCATAAAGACGGGCGGCAAGTTAGCTAAAGATGTAGCTGGCTACGATTTAACGAACTTGTTTGTTGGTTCTGAAGGAACGCTGGGCGTCGTGACAGAAGCGATTTTAAAGCTCATTCCAATACCTGAAACAAAACAAACTCTGCTTGCACTGTTTGAAGACATGGACGCAGCTGCTAAGACGGTTTCAGCAATTATCGCCAATAAGATTATTCCGGCTACGCTTGAATTTTTAGACCAGCCGACGTGTGAAGTAGTAGAAGATTTTGCGCAAGTTGGGCTTCCAACTGATGTAAACGCTGTCTTATTGATTGAACAAGATGGCCCGCCAGAAGTGGTGAAGCGCGATATTGAAATGATTTCACGCATCTGCAGCGAAGGAAACGCTGTATCGGTAAAAGTAGCGGCTTCGCAAGCAGAAGCAGAAGCGTTAAGTACAGCCAGAAGGTCAGCCCTTTCTGCTTTAGCACGGATGAAGCCAACGACCATTTTAGAAGACGCAACCGTTCCACGGTCTAAAATTAGTGAAATGGTCAAAGCAATTAATGAAATTGCTGTAACATATAACGTTAAGATCTGTACGTTTGGTCATGCGGGAGACGGAAACCTGCATCCGACTTGTTTAACAGATGCGCGTGACGAAGAAGAGCTTCACCGGGTCGAACAAGCTTTTGAAGCAATTTTTCATAAAGCCATTGAGCTCGGAGGAACGATTACAGGGGAACACGGAGTTGGAGAAATGAAAGCACCGTATTTGGCGTTGAAGATGGGCGGAGAAGGAGTAGCAGCGATGAAAGCAATTAAGTATGCTTTGGATCCGCAAGGAATTATGAATCCAGGGAAAATTTTTGCTAAAGACACGAGAAAAAGAGTGGTGGTTCGTTCATGACGGCAACAAAAGACATTCAGCAAGCGTTCAAAGAACGGTTAGATTATGACGAGTTAATGAATTGTATGAGATGCGGTTTTTGTTTGCCGAGCTGTCCGACGTATGGACAAACGAATCAATATGAAGCAGCGTCACCGCGCGGAAGAATTGCTTTGATGAAAGGAGTGGTAGACGGACTTATTGAACCTGATGAATCTGTTGAAAAGCAATTGAATCTTTGCCTTGGCTGCCGAGCGTGTGAGCCTGTTTGTCCTTCGGGTGTGAAGTACGGACACTTATTAGAAGAAGCGCGTGATATTATTCAGCAGAAAAAACGACATAAATGGCCGGTAAAAGCGCTCAGGCATATGGTGTTTGAACAGCTTTTTCCCCATAAAGAACGATTAAAAAATGTACATTCTCTGCTTGCTTTCTATCAAAGAAGCGGCTTGCAAAAAGCTGTTCAAAAAACAAACATACTAAACGTTCTGCCCGGTAATTTAGCACAAATGGAAAAAACGCTTCCGCCTGTGCCAACAAAAAAAGAAATGAAGAAACGTCCTTTTTTATTTGAAGCAGAAGGAACAAGAGAGCGTACGGTTGCTTTTTTTACAGGGTGTTTAATGGATACGATGTTTATGGAGACAAACAACGCGACGATTGCACTTTTACAAAAAGCGGGGTGTAAGGTCGTTATACCAGAGGTGCAGACGTGCTGCGGCGCACTGCATGCGCACGGAGGAGAAAAAGATCAGGCAAAGAAGTTAGCGAAGCAAAATATTATGGCGTTTGAATCCATTCAAGCGGATGACATTGTTCTTAATGCAGGAGGCTGCGGTGCGCTGTTGGTAGAATACGATCATTTATTAAAAGATGAGCCGGAATGGAAAGAAAGAGCGGCGGCTTTTTCTGCCAAAGTCAAAGATTTTTCAGAGATTTTATTGCAGCAGCAGTTTGTGGAAAAACAAAAGTTATCGCTTTCAAGTCAAGTTATTACGTATCAAGACTCGTGTCATTTAAGAAACGTGATGAAAACGTCCAGCGCACCGAGAAAACTGATCCAAGCGATTAACGGCACGGTGTTTAATGAAATGGAAAATGCGGATCATTGCTGCGGCTCAGCCGGTATTTATAACTTAACGGAACAAGAGATGTCTATGCAAATTTTAGATTATAAAATGGAAAAAGTGAAAGAAGCCCATGCACATACGATTGTAACAGCAAACCCGGGCTGTCTCATTCAAATGAAGCTAGGCGTAGTCAGAGAAGGAGTAGAAGAAAGTGTAAGGGCCGTTCATCTTGCAGATTTACTTCTTGAAGCAGTAGAAAGCAAATAAAAAGGCCGGACACGTCCGGCCTTTTTATTATTTGAACAGCTGAGAAACAATTTCGTACGAACGAAGGCGAGCTTTGTGATCGTAAATTTGAGCGTTAATCATCAGTTCATCTGCTTCTGTTTCTTCAATAAACTGTTCCAGCTTGACTTTAATCGTCTCAGGGCTTCCGACAATAGAAGAGCCCAGCTGCTGTTGAAGAGAAGCTTTTTCAAAGTCAGTCCATAGTTCATCCATATTATCCACAGGAGCTTTTAGTTTACCTGGTGTGTTTCGAATTAAATTTAGAAACTGCTGCTGCATAGAAGTAGCCAAGCGTTCAGCTTCTCTATCTGTATCAGCAGCGATTACGTTTACACCTAACATTGCATATGGTTTCTCTAACACGTCGGACGGCTTAAAATAACGGCGATACATGTTAAGAGCTGTCATTGTATTATTAGGTGAGAAGTGACTCGCAAATGAAAATGGCAAGCCTAGCTGTGCAGAAAGCTGTGCGCTAAAACCGCTTGAGCCAAGCAGCCAAATCGGAATGTTTAAACCTTGACCGGGAACAGCTTTAACGCGCATCTGACTTTCTGAAGCCGGTTTAAAGTATTCTTGCAGTTCAGCTAGCTGTTCTGGGAAGTCACTGCCGTCGCTTCTGCGGTCGCGTCGCAGGGCATGCGCTGTCAGCTGATCTGTCCCTGGCGCTCTTCCTAAGCCTAAATCAATACGTCCTGGAAATAGTGATTCAAGCGTGCCAAAATGTTCAGCAATAACAAGCGGAGAATGGTTAGGAAGCATAATACCTCCAGAGCCTACGCGAATACGTGACGTGCCTGCAGCTACATGACCAATTACAACAGATGTAGCGGAGCTTGCGATACCTGTCATATTATGATGCTCAGCTAGCCAGTAGCGGTTATATCCCCATTTTTCAGCGTGCTGAGCTAAATCTAATGTATTTCTAAGCGAGTCAGATACAGTTCCTCCTTCAACTACAGGAGAAAGATCTAATACGGAAATCGGAATATCTTTTAATGCTTTACTCATCAATTTCATCTTCTTTCTTTAAAGACTTCATAGGCCTTGTTATTTCAATGGAATACAAGTATTTTAACAATAATCTTTCGAGTTCCAAAATATTTTGCTTCGGTTATTTTCCTTTACGTTATTGTTCTTTAGTTACACAAGATTCCAAGAAGCAAAAAGCTTGTACGGTATAAGGCAGAAGCCGCCTCTTTCTATAAAAAGCTGTCATATTTTATAGTAGAAGGGAGGATGAACATGGTTACTTTAAATGAACTAAAAAGCAAGCAGTACGATATGATATATAGCTTAGGCTATAACTGTTTTCCAGGGATATACATGAAAAAATATTCTTTGCGAAAACAAGCCGGCGTGATTGATTGGTGTATTAGCATTTCTCTTTCTCATGTTAACCAGCTGTTGAAAAATCGCTGTAAAGACTTATTTTTGTATGAACACTTAACCTATATCAGTTCTTTCGGAGATGGTTCTACGCTTAGGCTGCGTGATAAGGTGTATCAAATTGATTCTGCTCATGATTTTCCGTCGTCTATTAATACAGAAAATAACTGGCTTTCGTATAATGAAGTCAAAGAAAAGTATGAGCGGAGAACGGAGCGATTTTTAACGTCGATGGAGACCAGTTCTTGTATATTGTTTATTCGTATGGGTGGAACGTATGAAGAAGCGAAAGAATTAGAGCATACTTTAAAGGGAATGGTCAAAAGCGATTTCTATATACTGCTGCTGACAAACAGTGAAAAAGAACTTTTGTCCGAAGCTAACTGGGACTTGCCTTATACATGTGTCTTACATGCACCTATTTTTTCAATGGATGTGCTGCGCGACGACAAAGTATGGGAAGAGCTTTTAAGCGGACTTGTTATAAAATAAAAGGAACTCTTTTTGCTCAATACGGGAATGAAAAAGCTCGTTTTTTTCATAGACTTTGTTATATCTGTTTATCAAAGGAGATGAAAAGATGGAGTCCAATGTGCGGAAGGCGATAAAAGAAATTGTATGGCTGCTACTAGAACAAGACCAGCGCTGGAACGAGTATTTAGTACAGCTGGAGGATTTGAAAATACAAGTGGATTTGAACAGTTCCGCATATGAAGTTCTTAGAAAGATGACGGGTAATTACGAAGTGCTGCTTGAACATATGGATCTCATTCAGCAGTTTGAAAATCATTCTAAAAGTGAAACAGCGCTGAATGACTTGGTTAACATCGTTATGAAGCATTATTCGTTAAAAAATTCATAAGCCTGCTTTGTGCAGGTTTATGGAGTTTCATCTCTCGATGGAATCGGGTAAAGATAATCGTTTATAATAAGTACATATGGTGATGAAAGGGTGATCGATATGGAAGAGAAACAAGAAATTGTACCCGTTCGTACAGAGGAAACAGCCAAATATTATTCGGAAGAAAAATTTTGGGACAAGCTTAAAAAGTTTGGTAAAAAAGCAGGGGCAAACGTTGTTTATGCCGTATTGCTTTTATACTACACGCTGCAAAAGCCTGATATTCCGCCAAAAGCAAAAGCAGTTATTATAGGAGCATTGGGTTATTTTATTCTTCCTTTAGATTTAATTCCGGACTTTGCAGCAGGAATTGGGTTTACAGATGATTTAGGAGCTCTAGGGCTTGCATTGATTCAAGTTGCCATGTACATTGATGAAGGTGTTAAACTTAAGGCAAAAGAAAAAATTAAAACGTGGTTTTCAGAAGAACACAATTTTTCCATTATTGATGCTAAAATAAAGTAACGTTACGATCGAAATGTCATTATTAAATAAAGTGAGCAAAAGAAGGTGATAGATGAATCATCTTCTTTTTAACCGATAATATATAGGTCTTTATGACTATTTTAATCCGTTTTATGTAAAAAAAACAGGATTAAAATATTTTTTTCATTAAAATTTTAAGCAATGTAATTGAATAATTGCCCTACAAATGTTAAGTTAAAACATGTTCATAAATTCGTCACAGAAAGCAATATACAAATAAGTAAGGTTGTTTGTAAAAACTTTGTGAAATTATGGAACTTTTTAACTGAGAGTTTCAAACTCTTAGAGATTCTTCCTCATCAATCAGAAGTAGCTTTCTTTCGTCACAAGATTAAGCATCTTTCATTTGAAGGTGTTTTTTTTCAGCCTAAGTAAGCCAACAACATGATTGTATGACAAGTTTTTACTAAGGTTGTATAGTTACTGTATTGTATGACAAGTTTTTTGTGATTTGATGTTAACTAAATGAACAGTTTCGAAGTAAATAAATGATTGCAGAAAAACAAAGTCCATGCGTTTTCATGAACCATTATACGTTACTTCATATTTGTAGAGATGTTTAGCAAAAGGGGAGATGAATGGCCTGACGTAAACAATATCCATAAACAAGCCTTAGAAGATAATTATCTTTCTAAGAAAGCAAATTTATATGATTGATTCTAATCTAAACAATGGAGTGTTCAAAAATGGAAATTAGTCAAATCTTTATTATTTTAACCCCAATCTTTTTTGTTATTTTGCTAGGTTATTTAGCAGGGTATTTTAAAAAGTTTGATGCAACAACATCTAAAGGGTTAAATACGCTTGTAACAAAATTTGCGTTACCTGCACATCTATTCGTTGGTATTACAACAACATCAAAACAAACGCTTATTGAAAAATGGCCTTTTTTACTAGCATTAGTTCTTGGTATTATTGGATTTTATGTTCTTTTCTTACTTGTTGCAAAATATGTATTTAAATACTCACTAACAGGCGCGTCTATGTTCTCTTTAAACTCTACGCAGCCAACGTTTGCGTTTATGGGTATTCCCGTATTAGGTAGCTTGTTTGGCGCGGATGTAGTAGCAATTCCAATCGCTATTACGGGTATTGTAGTAAACGCGATGCTCGATCCTTTAGCAACTATTATTGGTACGGTTGGACAGCGCGAAAGAAGTGAAGGGGATTCAGAAGAAAGCTTATTTAAAGTAACGATTAAATCAATCTTACACGGTCTTTCTGAACCATTAGCTTGTGTTCCGTTAATCGCAGTAGTATTAGTATTATGTGGGTTCCAGTCTCCAGATTTACTTTCAAGCAGTTTAGATCAAATTGGTTCAATTACATCTGGTGCGGCACTATTCGCAGTTGGGGTAACAATTGGTATCCGTAAAATTCAATTTAGCCCAGCGGCATTTGGTATTGCGATTTTAAAAGTTGCTATTCAGCCGCTTGTAATGTTAGGAATTGCAACAGCAATGGGCCTATCATCAGCTGACATCGTAAAATTAGTATTATTAGTAGCGTTCCCGGGTTCAGCTGTAGCAGCGATGATTTCAGTTCGCTTTGACAGCTTAGCTGGTGAAACAGCTTCAGCATTCGTACTTAGTGCCATTATGTCACTTGTTACATTACCACTGTTAATTTCTTGGTTAATGTAGTCACATATATAAATATAGAACATAAAAAAAGACTTTGCTATTTTAGCAAAGTCTTTTTTTATGCATTTATATTTAAAAAAGCTTTAAAAATTCTTGGGCGATTTTGGGAAGGTAACTATCCGTACGCCACGTAACTAAAGGTTCTATTACAAATGGATTATCTTCTATACTTAGAATTTTAATATGTTCTAGCGAAAAAGAGGAAAGCATTGAATAAGGAACAATGGCAGCACCAAGGCCACGACATACTAAATTAAGAAGCATCGCTGAATCATGGCATTCGCATAAAATGTTGGGTATTACACCTATCTTTTCAAATTCCTTCACAATGCGATTATATATGCTTATTTCCCGGTTTGAACGAAGAAGAATAAGAGGGAGAGAAGCAATTTCAGCGACTGAAATTTTTTCTTCTGCATGATCACTTTCTTTAGGAACGGCTACAACAAAAACATCTGGTGCAAGTGTTTTTGTTTTTACCTGTTGATAAGGTAAGTCTGTAGTGGTGACCGCTACATCAATTTTCCCTTCTGTTAATAATTCATTTAAATGAGCTGGTTCGTTTTCATAGATATTAAAAGTGCTGTTTGGATACTGTTTTTGGATAAGAGTTAGCTTATCTAGAACCGTAGATGCACAGTAGATTGTACATCCGACTTCAAGCTTTTCATTTGTTACGTTTTTACATTCCTGTACTTCTAATACTGATTTTTCGACCCTTTGCACAATTTCTTTCGCTCGTTTTAAAAAAAGCTTTCCCTCTGCCGTTAACAATAAGCGCTTATTATTGTTTCGTTCAAAAAGCAAAAGGCCCAGCTCATTTTCGAGCTGTTTTAGCTGTCTGCTTAAAGGAGGCTGAGCCATATGCAGGCGCTTTGCTGCTTTAGTTACATTTAATTCTTCAGCTATGACGATAAAATAATGCAGCTGTCTTAATTCCACTGTATTCAACTCCATACTTTAAAGGTATTATTATATACTTTATCAATATTTTAATTGTATGGAAAATGAGTGTAAAGTTAAATGTGTAACCAAAGCAGAGAGGAGGAAAAGAAATGAAAATAGCTGTAGGAATCACAGGAGCCACGGGAGCTATTCTAGGTATTCGAATTTTAGAGCTTTTGAAGAAGACTTCTGTTGAAACGCATTTAGTTATGTCGCCTTGGGCTCATGCCACAATTAAGCTGGAAACACCTTATAGCGTTCAGCAAGTAGAAGCGTTAGCAGATTATTGCTATTCATATCAAGACCAAGCAGCAAAGATTTCGAGCGGTTCTTTTCGTATAGATGGAATGATTGTTAGTCCTTGCAGTATGAAAACATTAGCATCTATTCGAATGGGACTAGCAGACAACTTAATAGCGAGAACGGCAGATGTAATGTTAAAAGAAAGAAAGCCGCTGGTGCTACTTCCTCGCGAAACGCCTTTGAATACAATTCATTTAGAAAACATGCTGGATCTTTCAAAAATGGGCGCTATCCTTGTGCCTCCTATGCCGGCATTTTATAACAAACCTGAGACGATTGAGGATATCGTCACGCATATTGCTGTTCGAACGTTAGATCAATTAGGGATTGAGCTTCCTGAGGCAAAAAGATGGAATGGAATTAAACATTTATCACAAGGAGGAAAATAAACATGGCTTATAAAGACTTTAGAGATTTCCTTAATACGCTACATAAAGAAGGGCAGCTGCTGAAGATTACAGATGAAGTACAGCCTGATCCAGATTTAGGTTCAGCAGGTCAAGCCATCAGTAATTTAGGAGACCAAACGCCAGGGTTATTATTTACCAATATTTATGGGTACAACAGCGCAAAGGTAGCCCTAAACGTAATGGGTTCCTGGGCAAATCACGCGTTAATGATGGGACTGCCGAAATCAACTCCTGTAAAAGAACAGTTCTTTGAGTTTGCTCGGAGATATGAAAAATTTCCTGTCAAAGTAAAAAGAGAAGAAACAGCGCCATTTCATGAGTGTGAAATCACAGATGATATTAACTTATTCGACCTTTTGCCGTTGTTCCGCTTGAATCAAGGAGACGGAGGCTACTATCTAGATAAAGCGTGCGTCATTTCTCGTGATCAGCATGATAAGGAGAACTTTGGCAAACAAAACGTAGGTATATATCGTATGCAGGTCAAAGGGAAAGACCGTCTAGGCATTCAACCTGTGCCACAGCATGATATTGCCATTCACTTGAAACAAGCCGAAGAAAAAGGTGAAAACCTCCCTGTATCAATTGCTTTAGGATGTGAACCTGCGATTGTCACAGCAGCTGCTACGCCGCTTCATTACGATCAATCAGAGTATGAAATGGCAGGAGCTATTCAAGGTGAGCCGTACAGAATTGTGAAGTCTCAGCTTTCTGATTTAGATGTACCTTGGGGAGCAGAAGTGATTTTAGAGGGAGAAATTTTAGCCGGTGAACGTGAATATGAAGGTCCTTTTGGCGAATTTACAGGTCATTACTCCGGTGGCAGAAGCATGCCTGTTATCAAAATCAATCGCGTATATCATCGTAAAGAGCCTATTTTTGAAAGTTTATATATCGGTATGCCTTGGACAGAAACAGATTATTTAATTGGAATCAATACAAGCGTTCCTTTATATCAGCAGCTAAAAGAAGCATATCCTGAAGAGATTGAAGCTGTGAATGCGATGTATACTCACGGTCTCGTTGCTATTATTTCAACGAAAAGCCGATACGGAGGATTTGCTAAGGCGGTTGGTATGAGGGCATTGACTACGCCGCATGGATTAGGATATTGCAAGCTAGTTATTTTAGTAGACGAAGATGTGGATCCGTTTAATTTACCGCAAGTCATGTGGGCGCTATCGACAAAAATGCACCCAAAACATGATGTTATAACAGTGCCTAATCTTTCAGTTCTTCCACTTGATCCAGGATCTGAGCCGGCTGGTATTACAGATAAAATGATTTTGGATGCTACAACACCAGTTGCACCGGAAACAAGAGGCCACTATTCGCAGCCTTTAGATACACCACTTGAAACTGAAAAATGGGAAAAAATCTTAACGAATATGATGCAAAAATAAACAAGGAGGAATCGACATGCATACTTGTCCAAGATGTGAAACCAAACAAGCAAACGTAGTATCTAAATCACCAGTTGAAGGAGCCTGGGAAATTTATTTATGCGACGTGTGTTTGTTTACCTGGCGTTCTTCTGAACCTGAGACCATCACCAATCCTGAAAAATACCCTCGACCATTTAAAGTCAATCCAAAAGACGTACCGCTGGCAACGCACGTGCCTCCTGTGCCACCCCGATCTTACTAAGCAAAGGCGGTAAGTAAAATGAATAAAGCAGAGCTGCCAAAAGCCGTGCGCGTATTTTTAAATGGAAAAGACTTAGAAAGAAAACAGCGTGATGCGATGTTGCTATCTACAGTGACATCCGAGGGTTTTCCTCATGTAGCAATGATTAGCGCAGGAGAGCTGGTAGCTATTAGCTCTTCACGCGTCAAGCTGTTAGTATGGAAAGGTACAACGTCTGCAAAAAACATGATACAGAATCATAAGGCAACCGTTACATTAGTTGTTGAAGGGAAAGCTTATTACATTAAATTTTGGCTGAAAAAAGAAGCTCCTGTGTTATCAGGCTATGAGTTATTTACAGGAGAAGTAGCCGCTGTTAAAGAAGATTATGCAAAATATGCCGTTCTAACATCAGGAATTCAATTTCAGCTTCATGATTCCAAACAGGTACTAAGCCGCTGGAAGCAATCAATTGCAGCTGTTCTTTCTACTGAAAAAACCGATTCTTAAAAATAAGAATCGGTTTTTTAGCTGTAGTGAAATTTTTTCAAATAGCACGCTAGCTGGACTTTTAATAGGTGCTCACTATTTGTAAATGATATGTTCATTTTGTCTTCGATTTTCTTTAAGCGCTGATAAAGTGTATTAACGTGAATATGAAGCTGCTTAGCTGTAAGTGAAGCAGAGCGATTATTATCGAAGTAGGCTTCTAACGTTTGTTCTAAAGGTTCATCATTCAAATGATTGTTTTTAAGAGGGAGGAATACTTCATCAATAAAGGTTTTTACCTCTTCTTTCGATTGATTAATAAATAATCGGTTAATTCCTATTTCCTCATACAATATGCATCCATCTTGCTGCTGAAGCGGCGCACGAAAATGCGAAAGCGTTTCACGATAAATGCGAAAACGCAGTCCCTCAGCTTCGTAGGTAGGGTTAATATCGGCGGCTGCAAACCGAACGAGTAAATATGTACATAAC
>NZ_JBMPZA010000007.1:0-2135 GCF_049368575.1 Priestia sp. 40 | reverse complement strand
ACCTACGCTCACTTTTAAATTTCTTCCACCCAGCTCTTTGGCAATTAAATGGCCTTCTGTACAGTGTTCAATACGAACGTCTAAATGAAATTCATCTGCTAAGCGAAGAGCTGATAGAATATCATCGGCCCTATGAGCATGAATTCGAACTGGAATCTCTCTATTCAGTGCTTGAGTGAGAGGTTTGATGCGCAAATCATCTTTGTTGTCACTGCTTTTTGCTTGATAAAAGGCTTCTGAAGCACTCCCATAATGCCCATTCGCGTAATCGATTCTTTATTGCCGTGGCTGTGAATTCGTTTTGGATTTTCTCCTAGCGCAAATATGAGTCCAGCTGTCTCTTGAATTAACATTTGAGAAATGCTTGTTCCAGCTGTTTTAATAACGGAAGTTGTGCCTCCAATCACATTTGCACTTCCTGGCATAATGTGTACAGACGTAATACCCGCTTCAATGGCATCTTTAAACCCAGGATCTAAAGGATGTACACTGTCAAAAGCTCGGATATGTGGAGTCATAGGTTGAATGGTTTCGTTAGCATCATTCCCGGCCCAGCCGGTTCCTTCATCATATAATCCTAGATGTGTATGAACATCAATAAATCCAGGGAATAAATAACGCTGTTTGCAGTCAATGACTTCTACTCGAAGAGGTGGCTGCAAGTTTGGCCCAATTAAAACAATTTTTCCATCTTGAATGAGCACATCACTATTATAAATAGGTTTTGACGTAATAGGATAGAGCGTTGCATTTTTCAAGAGAATGGTTTTCATAAAGTTACTCCTATCTATCGGCAGCTTAGTCACCTGTTTTAGGGAAATAACAGAAAATAACTAGAGTAAATCTCGCAATGCATCTTCTAATACAGTATATGTAAAAATGTAATTCTGTTGAATCAATTTTTCAGGTAAAACGCGCTGTCCCTTTAAAATAATCATACTCATTTCTCCCATCAGCAGCTGAAGGCCAAAGCTAGGTACGGGCATCCAATGAGGACGATTCAACACTTTTCCAATCGTCTTTCCAAACTCTTTCATTTGAACGGGATTTGGGGCAGTTACATTAACAGGTCCCTCTATTTGTTGGGTATGGATACAATAATCGATGATCTTCACGACGTCTTGAAGATGTACCCAAGACATCCACTGTTCTCCGGAACCGACTGTTCCTCCTGCAAATAATTTATAAGGAAGGGCCGTAGAAGGAAGTGCTCCGCCACCTTTCCCTAATATAACGCCGAATCTTGTTAAGACAGTACGAATATCGAGTTCCATCGCTTTTAGGGCCTCATTTTCCCACTTTTTTACCGTTTCAGCTAAAAAGTCTGTGCCGATGGATGGAGAAGCTTCTGTGAACGTTTCTTTCGTTGATGTCCCGTAATAACCAACGGCGCTTGCATTTACGTAAAGTGACGGTTTTTCGGGCAACGCAGCCATAATACGAAGGATTTCTTGAGTAGAAGAAAGGCGGCTTTCCACGATGGCTTTTTTGCGCTCGTCCGTCCAGCGGCCGCTGTTAAGTGAAACGCCAGCTAAATTGATAAAACGTCTGCTCCTTCTACATGCTCTTCAGGTTGGCTGTTTTCTTGCATCCACTCTACATATTTAAGTTTCGGATCTCTTGCAGCTTTATCTGCATTGCGTGTTAAAATATATACATAATGTTTTTGTGTTAAAAAATGTTTTGTTAAAGCTTTACCTACGAATCCAGTTCCTCCAGCAATAACAATTTTCATACGAACTTCCTCCTTTATTGAGATAAATAAAAATGTGTATGATACGTTTGGCGGTTCTTCAGCCATCAATTTAATAAGAAATATGAGGTGAAGGTTAATGCCTGTTGTCACAAAGATCACAACGCAAAAGAATAGCGGTGAACGTTATAATGTGTATTTAGATTACGGTAAAGGTGAAGAGTTTGGCTTTGGTGTTGACGAAAATGTCCTCATCAAATATGACTTAAAAAAGGTCGTGAGCTTGATGAATTTGAATTAACGCAAATTCAGTATGCAGATGATGAGAAAAAAGCTTATAATTTAGCGATCATTTAATTTACTGATCGAATGCGCTCTGAAAAAGAGGTACATGATTATTTAAAGAAAAAAGAAATTAACTCTACTATTATTCAACAAGTTA